>NZ_CP060040.1:714478-1428957 GCF_014211915.1 Burkholderia cenocepacia
ATCGAGCTTGCCGAGCGGTTCGTCGAGGATCAGCAGGCGCGGATCGTTGACGAGCGCGCGGGCGAGCGCGACGCGCTGCGCCATCCCGCCGGACAACTGATGCGGAAACACGTTCGCGAAGTCCTGCAGCCCGACGCGCGCGAGCGCATCGTCGACGCGATGCTGCGAGGCACGCGCCACGCCGCGTGCTTCGAGGCCGAGCGAGACGTTCGCGCGCACGCGCCGCCACGGGTACAGCGTCGGGTCCTGGAACACGACGATGCGCGACGGATCGGGCCGCTCGATCGGCACGCCATCCTGCGCGATGGTGCCTTGACGCGCGGCGTCGAGTCCCGCGACGAGGCGCAGCAGCGTCGATTTTCCGCAGCCGCTCGGGCCGAGCAGCGCGACGAATTCGCCGGCCGCGACCGACAGCGACACGTCGTCGAGCACCGGCAGCGTGCCGCCGGGGTCGTCGAATGCATGGCTCACGCGGCGGATGTCGATGCGCGCGCCGCGCGGCGGCGTGACGGCGGGCGCCGCGGCAGTGGCCGCGGACGGTTCGAGTACGGCGGCGCTTACCATTTGACGGTTCCTTTCTGCCACGCGAGCACACGGTCGCGCACGGCGAACAGCAGCGCGATCAGCCCGGAAAACAGCAGCGCCATCACGATCAGCGCCGCATACATGTTCACGTACGACGCCCAGCCCTGCGCCCAGCTCAAATACCAGCCGAGCCCCGACTTGACGCCCATCATCTCGGCGACGACCAACACGGTGAACGACGCGCTCAGCCCCATGAAGATGCCGACGAACACGTGCGGCAGCGCGGCCGGAATCGCGACGCGCAGCACGAGGAAGCGTGCGTTCGCGCCGAGCGTGCGCGCGACGTCGTAGTACTGCTTGTTCACGCTCGCGACACCGGACCACGTGAGCACGGCAACCGGGAAGCCCGTCGCCAGCGCGATCAGGAACGCGGCGGCCGAATAGCTCGACGGGAAGAAGTAGAACGTGAGCGGCAGCAGCGCGGTGGCCGGCACCGGCCCGAGCACGCGCAGCACCGGATGCACCCAGTAGCCGATCCGGCGCGACCAGCCGATCGACACGCCGACCGCGAAGCCGACCGTGACGCCGTACGCGAAGCCGAGTGCGAGCAGCTTCAGCGTGTTGGCGGCGCTGCCGGCGAGGCGCGGCCAGTCGTCGACGTAGACCTCGATCAGCGCCTGCGGCGGCGCGAAGAACGGCGTCGGCAGCCAGCCGGTTTTGGCGGTGACGATTTCCCACGCGGCGAGCACGAGCGGCAGCGCGACGAGCCACGGGCCGGCCGGGCGTACCCGCGCGAGCCGCGTGCGGGTCGCCGCAACCCGATGGCCGAGCGTCGCGGCGATGAGCAGCAGCGCGGCGATCGTCCACGCGGCCGTGCCGAACGTGTCGGTGTACGCCCAGTCGCTGAAGCCGACGATCCGGTTCGGCCACAGTTGCGTGAGTGCGCCGAGCGCGGCCCACGCGAATGCGGCGGCGATCCCGGTCGGCCAGATGCGCTCGCGCCGCGCCTGCGCGGCCAGCGTGGCTTCGCACGTCGTGCAGGCTGCGCGCGCGGAACCTGGAGCGTTGGCGGCGCCGGCCGGAGCCGCCGCGGTACGTGCGGCGGAAGCGTGTTCGATCGTCGACATCGTGTTACCCCAGTACGTTCGCATAGACCTGCTGCGCGAAGCGCTGCGGGTCCGTGCTCTTCTTCAGCACGCTGATGCGGCGGAAATCGTCCGCATAGAACGCGATTTCCTGCTGCAGGTCGACGTTGGTCGGGTGATGCGTGTAGGTGAGCGTCGCATACAGCTTGCGCAGATCCTCGGGGCTGATCTTCGGCGAATACTTGGCGAACACCTTCGCGGCTTCGTTCGGGTTGTCGTGCGTGTACTCGGTGGCCTGCACGATCGAGCGCGCGAGCGCGGCGGCCGACGGCCGGTCGTTGCGCACGAGGTCGCCGCGCGCGCCGATCACGCAGCACACCTTGCGCGCGTATTCGCCGGACAGGTTGGTCGCGAGTTCGGTATACGCGCCGTTGCTGCGCTTTTCGAGCAGATACAGATTCGGGTCGCCGTCGGCGATCGCGTGGATTTCGCCCTTGTCGACCGCGACGCCGAGCAGGTCGGCCGGATACTGTCGCCACGTGATGTCGCGCTCCGGATCGACGCCGTTCTTCGCGAGCAGGATCGAGAAAAAGTGCTTGCCGGGCGCGGCGAGATCGCTGACGCCGACGGTCTTGCCTTTCAGCGCCTGCAGCGTCGTGACGCCGGCCGCCTTCGCGCCGAGCAGGCGCACGCAGCCGCCGTGCGAACTGCCGATGATCTTTACGTCGAAGCCGGCTTCGAGCGGCTTCAGCCAGCGGTGGATCATCCCGACCGCCGCGTCGGCCTTGCCGGTCGCGATCGATTCGAGCAGTTGATCGGTCGAGCCGCTGTAGTTGATCAGCTCGACCTGCAGCCCGTTCTTCTCGAAGAAGCCGCGCTCCTGCGCGACGACGATCGGCGTCAGGCAGAACGCGTTCTGGTTCCACGCGAACGTGAGTTTCTTCAGCGGCGGCGCGGACCACGCCTTGCGGCCGAGCGTGATCGCGGGGACGGCGAGCGCGGCGGCGCCGGCCGCGCGCAGCAGCCGGCGGCGTTGGTCGTCGTGCGTGTCGGCGGGCGCGGGTGCGGTGGTGTGGGTCATTGTGTGGTCTCCGGGTGGCGCAAGGTCGGCTCAGTCGAGCAGATCGGGTTCGTCGGCGACGACGCGCGCGAACAGGCTGTCGAACGCATGCAGCGCACCGTCGGGGCCGCCGATCTGGCCATGCGTATGACGCGCGGTCGCGTGATCGATCGGTTGCGGCGTGCCGGCCGCTTCGGCCAGCAACTGCGTGTGCGCGGCATTGTCGAGCGCGATGTACCACCACGCGGCGGCCTCGACCGTCGGGCCGGCCGTCAGGATGCCGTGGTTCTTCAGGATCACGCCCTTGTGCGTGGTGCCGTCCGGCTTCGCGAGCGCATCGGCGATCCGCGCGCCTTCGCTGGTGTCGACGATCATCCCCGTGAAATCGTCGAACAGCGCGTGGTCTTCATAGAACACGCACGCGTCCTGCGTGAGCGGATCGAGCGGGCGGCCGAGCGTCGACCAGGCCTTGCCGTAGGTCGAATGCGTGTGCGCGGCGGCGACGACGTGCGGATGGGCTTCGTGGATCGCCGCATGGATCGCGAACGCGGCCTTGTTCAGCGGCCGCTGGCCGATCGCGGTTTCGCCGCGCGCGTTGACGAGCAGCAGGTCGGAGACCTTGATCTGCGAGAAATGCACGCCGAGCGGGTTCACCCAGAAATGATCGGGCAACTCCGGATCGCGCGCGGTGATGTGGCCGGCGAGGCCCGACGCGAAGCCGAAGCGCGCGAACAGGCGGAACGCGGCCGCGAGCCGCTCCTGCCGGTGGCGGCGCTCGGCCGCCACGTCGATGCGCGGCGCGGGCGGATCGAACCAGAAATGCTGGCGCGGGGTATCGGCGAGCACGAGTCCCGATGCGGTACGGTCGGGCGACGAAAGGACGGCGGACATGGTGGCGTGGGGCTCCGTATGGTTCCGTGGGGCTCAGGCGGCGCGGCGGGCCGCGTCGCGTGCGGCGACGGCGCCGCGCACGCGCGGAATCAGTTCGCGGCCGTAGTCGATCGCGTCTTCGAGCGGATCGAAGCCGCGGATCAGGAACGTCGTCACGCCGAGGTCGTAGTAGTCGAGCAGCGCGTCGGCGACCTGTTCGGGCGTGCCGACGAGCGCCGTCGAATTCGAGCGCGCGCCGGTGAGCTTCGCGATCTCGGTCCACAGCCGCTTGTCGACGCGCGAGCCGCGCTCGGCAGCGGCGAGCAGGCGGCGCGCGCCTTCGCTCTGCTGCGGGCCGCCGGCGCCGAGCCCGGCCGCTTCGCGCAGCCGGCGCGTTTCGTCGAGGATGCGGTGCGCGCGCGCCCATGCTTCGTCCTCGGTCGCCGCGAGGATCGGGCGGAACGACACGGAGAAGCGCACCTGGCGGCCGTGCTTCGCGGCTTCGGCGCGCACGCGCGTCGTCAGGTCGCGCACCTGGTCGAGCGATTCGCCCCACAGCGCGTAGACGTCCGCGTGCTTGCCGGCCACCGCGAGCGCCGCGTCCGACGCACCGCCGAAGTAGATCGGCACATGCGGCTGCTGGAACGGCTTCACTTCCGAGAAACCCTGCTTGAACCGGTAGTGCGCGCCGTCGTGATCGAACGGCTGCGGTTCCGTCCAGATCCGCCGCAGGATGCCCAGGTATTCGTCGGTGCGCGCATAGCGTGCGTCGTGATCGAGGAAATCGCCGTCGCGCTGCTGCTCGCTGTCCGAGCCGCCGGAGATGAAGTGCACGGCGAGCCGGCCGCGGCTGAACTGGTCGAGCGTCGCGATCTGCCGCGCGGCGAGCGTCGGCGCGGTGAAGCCCGGGCGATGCGCGAGCATGAAGTGGATGCGCTCGGTCGCGGCCGCCGCGAACGCGATCGTCAGCGTCGCCGACGGGCCGGTCGAGTGATGCGGCACGAGGATCCGGTCGAAGCCGGCCGTTTCGTGGGCGCGGGCAAAGTCGCGCACATAGTCGGGATCGACCACGGGGCCCGACGCCGGGTGGATTTCCGACTGTTTCTGGCTCTGGATCATGCCGATGAATTCGACGCTCATCTGGGTCTCCGGTGCAGGGATGTCCCGGCGCACGGCCGGGCAGGAATGGAGCGCAGGTTAACGCCGGGATCATGCGGAACGGAAATAATCAATCCCGATTTGAATATCAGATTTGCATGGTTTGGGGGCGCATGCGTTGCGCATACGCTGTGGGCTCGTGAATGATCGGGCGCGCGTGGGTGCCGCCTTCTTGCCGCCGTGTTCGACCTACCCAGGGAATCCGTTTCGATGTCCGCCAGCCTTGCCGCTTCCTCGCCGCCACCGCAACCTGCGCTGCGCCTTCTGCCCGCCGACCTCGCCAAAGCTGCCGACGCCGCCGACGAGACGAACGACGCGCGCCTCGCCGCGCTGCTCGAGCGTCTCGCCCCCGAACTCGCCGCCGATGCGGCCCGCAACGACGTCGACGGCCGCTTTCCGCACGAGAACTTCGCGCGGCTGCATCGTGCCGGGCTGATCGCGCAGGTCGTGCCGCGCGAACATGGCGGCGCCGGGGCGACGCTCGCGCAGGCGAGCCGGATCGTCGCGGCCGTCGCCGGGGCCGATCCCGCCACCGCGCTGGTGCTGACGATGACGTATCTGCAGCATCGCGCGCTCGGCCGCGCCGACAACCGCTGGCCGGCGCAGGTGCGGCGCGCGGTGTTCGACAGCGCGGTCGCGCACGGCGCGCTGATCAACGCGCTGCGCGTCGAGCCCGCGCTCGGTTCGCCGTCGCGCGGCGGGCTGCCGGCGACCATCGCCCGCCGCGACGGCGACGGCTGGCGGCTGTCGGGCCACAAGCTCTACAGCACCGGCATTCCGGCGCTGCGCTGGCTGGCCGTGTGGGCGCGCACCGACGAACCGGCGCCGCGCGTCGGCGTGTTTCTCGTGCCGCGCGAGCGCGCGACCGACGGCGAGCGCATCCGCGTGATCGAAAGCTGGAATCATCTTGGCCTGCGCGCATCGGGCAGCCATGAAGTCGTGTTCGACGACGTGCCGCTGCCGGCCGAATATGCGGTCGACGTGCGCGCGCCGGACGCATGGGTCGTGTCGGCCGCCACCCATGCGGATGCCGACGCGCAGGCCGATCAGCAGGCGTGGATGGTCGCGCTGCTCGGCAGCCTGTACGACGCGGTGGCGCGCGCATCGCGCGACTGGCTGGTCGAATTCGCGACGACGCGTGCGCCGAGCGGGCTCGGCGCGCCGCTCGCGACGCTGCCGCGCGTGCAGGAGGCGGTCGGCGAAATCGAGGGCTGGCTGCACACGAACCGCGTGCTGCTCGACGATCACATCGCGCGCACCGACGCCGGCAACGCGCCGTCGGTGACGACCAGCGGTCTCGTCAAGCGCACCGTGACCGAGCAGGCGATCCGGACGGTCGAGCAGGCGCTGAAACTGTCGGGCAATCACGGGTTGAGCCGCACCAATCCGCTGGAGCGCCACTATCGCGATGTGCTGTGCAGCCGCGTGCATACGCCGCAGGACGATGCGATCGCGGTGGCGGCGGGGCGGGCGGTGCTCGATGCGGCACCGCGCGGGCAGACGCATGCGCAGGCCGACGCGACGTCACGCAACGGGATCGAACGCGGCCCGCGTGATGCGTGAGCCGGGCCGGGTTGCCACGCACGGAAATCGCAAGGCGGGAGGCAGGCGCTGCGCGATGGCCGAGGCCACCACGGCTACGTTAGGCGGCCTTGTCGTGCGATCGCTCGGGCAGCGCGAACGCGGCGCGCGCATGCGCGGCGATGGTCGCGAGCGGCGCGTCGAAACGGGCCGCATCGTGCCGGCGCAGCAGCCAGAGATCGATCTGCGGCTTGAAATCGGCGAGTGGCACGATGTCGAGCGCGTCGCGCAGCGGGCTGCGTTCGACGAGCGGCAGCGGCATCAGCCCGAGGCCGAACCCGTTCGCGACGCTCTGCAGTTGCAGGTCGCGGCCGTACGCATCGAGCGTGACCGGCATCGGCAGGCCCTGCGCGTCGAGCGCGCGCCGCAGGCCCGCACGAAAGCCGCAGCCGTCCGGATTGAGCACCCAGCCGCGCGCGTGGCAATCGGCGAGCCGGTAGCTGCGGCGCGGCCAGTCGCCCTTGCGGCCGACCGCGACGAGCCGCGTGTCCAGCAGCCGAACGCCTTCGACCTGCGCCGGCAGCACCATTTCGCGGGCGAGGAAGACGAGTGCCGCATCGAGTTCGCGGCGGGCGATGCGTTCGACGAGCAGGCCGCCCCATGCGGTCGTGACCTGCGTCGCGAGCGCGGGCCATTGCGCGGCGAGATCGCCGATGAGTGCCGGCAGCATCAGCTCGCCGAGCCCCTGCGTGAGCCCGATCCGGAATTCGCCGGCCGGCGGCTGCTGGCCGGCCGTCAGTTCGCGCAGCGCGTCGACCTCGCGCAGGATCGCGCGACACTGTTCGAACACCTGCCGACCGATGTCGGTCGGGCGCGGCGGCTTCGTGTTGCGGTCGAGCAGCGTCACGCCGAGCGCTTCCTCGAGATTCTGGACGCGCCGCGTGATCGCGGGCTGCGTCATCCCGAGCTTGGCCGCGGCCTGGCTCAGGGTCTGGCAGCGGACGACCGCTGCAAAAGCGTCGATATCGCTAATTTTCATGTTTGTTCTGCATGGTCTTTCAGGTGCATCATGACGATCCATCATATTCGGCATCATATTCGAGGAGACGGCCGATGAGTACGCTTTCGTTGCAACAGACGCCGCTGCGGCCGTTCGTCGAGGGCCTGGATGCGCTGCTCGCGTCCGGCGCGAACGAGGCGCGCATTCTCGACGAGGGCGGCGCATTGCTCGCCGCGCTCGTCGAACACGACGACTGGTTGCCCGACGCGTTCGCGCAACCCGATCCCGAGCGCTACCGGCAGTACCTGCTGCATCTCGACCCGGACGAACGCTTCTCGATCGTCAGTTTCGTGTGGGGGCCCGGCCAGGCGACGCCGATCCACGACCACACGGTGTGGGGGCTGATCGGGATGCTGCGCGGCGGCGAATTCTCGCAGCCGTACCGGTTCGACGCGGCCGGCAAGCCGGTGCCCGCCGGCGACGCCGTGCGGTTGCGGCCGGGCGAGGTCGAGGCCGTGTCGCCGCGCATCGGCGACGTGCATCGCGTGACCAACGCGTTCGCCGACCAGGTATCGATCAGCATCCACGTGTACGGCGCGAACATCGGCAAGGTCGAGCGCGCGGTGTACCTCGACGACGGTACCGTGAAGCCGTTCGTGTCGGGCTATTCGAATGCCTGACGCACGGCCCGCTCGCGTGGCCCGTTGCGGGGGCGCGCTGGCAGGGCCAAGCTCGAGCCGTTCCGCTTTCTTCATCGACTTCAACCTATTCAACACTGAGACATCGTGACGCAATCCGCCGATTCCATTTCCCGCTTTCCCGTCGCGTCGTACCAGGACGTACGCGCACGCCTGCTGGCCCGCGACGAGATCGCGCTGATCGACGTACGCGAGGAAGATCCGTACGCACAGGGCCACCCGCTGTGGGCGGCCAACTTTCCGTTGTCGAAGCTCGAACTCGACGCATGGACGCGGATTCCGCGCCGCGACACGCCGATCGTCGTGTTCGGCGAGGCAGGCGGCGAGGATCTCGCGCCGCGCGCGGCCGCGACGCTCGCGCGGCTCGGCTACACCGACGTGCGGCTGCTCGACGGCGGCCTCGCGGGCTGGGTCGCGGCGGGCGGCGAACTGTTCATCGACGTGAACGTGCCGAGCAAGTCGTTCGGCGAATGGGTCGAGGCGGAGCGCCATACGCCGTCGCTGTCCGCGCAGGAGGTGCAGGCGCTGATCGATGCGAAAGCCGATGTCGTGATCGTCGACGCGCGCCGCTTCGACGAGTACCAGACGATGAACATCCCGACGTCGACCAGCGTGCCGGGCGCGGAACTCGTGCTGCGCGTGCGCGCGCTCGCACCGGATCCGAAGACGCAGGTGATCGTCAACTGCGCGGGCCGCACGCGCAGCATCATCGGCACGCAATCGCTCGTCAACGCGGGGCTGCCGAATCCGGTCGCCGCGCTGCGCAACGGCACGATCGGCTGGACGCTGGCCGGCCAGACGCTCGAGCGCGGTGCGGCGCGCCGCTTTCCGGACGAGATCGACGCGACGCAGCGGGCCGAAGCCCGTCAGGCTGCCCGCGCGGTGGCCGAGCGCGCGGGCGTGCCGCGCATCGCGCTCGAGGACGTCGCCGCGCTCGACGAACCGGGCCGCACGCTGTACCGCTTCGACGTGCGCACGCCCGAGGAATACGAAGCCGGGCATCTGCCGGGCTTCCTGAGCACGCCGGGCGGCCAGCTCGTGCAGGAGACCGACCATCACGCGGCCGTGCGCGGCGCGCGGATCGTGCTGGCCGACGACGACGGCGTGCGCGCGGACATGACCGCTTCGTGGCTTGCCCAGATGGGCTGGGACGTGCGCGTGGTCGAGCCGGCCGGCACCGCGGCATTCACCGGGCGCGGCCAGCCGCCGCGCGACGTGCCGGCGACGCCGCCCGCCGCCGACGTGTCGCCTGCGACGCTCGCCGGCTGGCTGAAGGAGGCCGCGCCCGGCGAGCTCGCGATCGTCGACGTGACGGCCAGCGCGAACTACGTGAAGCGCCATATTCCCGGCGCGTGGTTTGCCGTGCGCGCGCAGTTGCGCGACGCGCTGGCGGCGATTCCGCCCGCGAAGCGCTACGTGTTCACGTGCGGCTCGAGCCTGCTCGCGCGGTTCGCGGCGGATGACGCGCGTGCGCTGCTGCCGGCATCGGCCGAGATCCGGGTGCTGACCGGCGGCACGGCCGCGTGGATCGACGCCGGGCTGCCGCTGGAGAGCGGCGAGACGCATCTGGCGTCGCCGCGCGTGGATCGCTACCGGCGTCCGTACGAAGGCACCGACAACGCGGCCGCCGCGATGCAGGCGTATCTCGACTGGGAATACGGGCTGGTCGACCAGTTGAAGCGGGACGGCACGCACCACTTCAACGTGATCTGAGCGATGCGGGGCAACCGGGCGCGGCACGTCGTGCGCGGCGCCCGGTCACGAAGCGGATCGGCGCTTCGTATCAGCGCTTGAACGTATCGACGGCCGTGCGGCCGACGGCCGGATCGTCGGTGAAGAAGCCGTCGATCCCCGCGCGCAGGTACGCCTGGATCTCGCGCACCGAGCCGGCCGTGTTGCGCGTGGCCGGCGTGCCGCCGTCCTTCAGCGACGCAGGCAGGAAGTTGTTCTCCGGACGGAACGTGTACGGATGCACGACGAGACCGGCCTCGTGCGCGTAGCGCACGTACGGCGTCGGCTGCTGCAGCGTGCCGTCCGCGGCGACCGCGATGATCGACGTCTTGTACGGCCCGACGCCGTTCGCATAGGTCGCGATCTCGCGCATGCCGTCGCGCGTGGACAGGTCGCCGTAGGTGCGCGTGTCGTTCGCCTTCACGAAGTCGTACGGGCGCTGCTGCGCTTCGTCCATCAACTGCACGAGCTTCCAGTTCGGCTGGCTCGACTTGATCCGGTTGCGGATCGCCTTCAGGTTCGCGATTTCGAACGACTGGATGTAGACGGTCGCCGTGCGCGACGTGTACGCATCCTTCAGCAGCGCGTCGACGAGGCGATCCTCGAGCGGCAGGCCGATCGACTGGAAGTAGGTTGGATGCTTGGTTTCCGGGTACAGGTGGATCGTGCGGCCGGTCTGCGCGGACATCTGCTTCGCGAGCGCGACGATCTCGTCGAACGTCGGAATCTCGAACTGGTCGTTGTACGCGGTATTGGCCGGGCGCACCTGCGGGATGCGCTCGCGCGCCCGCAGCGTCTTCAGCTCGGCGAGCGTGAAATCCTCGGTGAACCAGCCCGTCAACTGCGCGCCGTCGATCGTCTTGGTCGCCTTGCGGCTCGCGAACTGCGGCAGCGCGGACACGTTCGTCGTGCCCGAGATCTCGTTTTCGTGGCGCGCGACCAGCACGCCGTCGCGGGTCGACACGAGGTCGGGCTCGATCACGTCCGCGCCGTCCTCGATCGCCTTGCGGTACGACGCCAGCGTGTGTTCGGGGCGCAGCGCGCTCGCGCCGCGATGGCCGACCACCTGGACCTTCGCGGAAATCGGCTGCGTGGGATCGCGCGTCAGATCGTCGTCGCCGCCGCACGCGGCGAGCAGGCACGCGGCGGCACAGGCGAACGGGACGTAGCGCAGGGAGGTCGGGCGCTTGAGGAGCATGTTGATGAACCTTCGAAACGGAGTCGGAAAGGAGTCGGAAAAGGGCGCTCGCGCCGGCGGCCCGGCGGGGAGCCCGGGCTGAACGGAGTCGAACGGTGCGCGATCGTCGCATCGAATAATTACATATGTATTACTTCTGCCTTTCCGTTTTGTTTTGAAGGCGCGACGTGCAGGGCAGCGCGAGTGACGGCGGGCTGCTGCGCACCACATTCCGGCCGTCGCAACGAGTTCGTGCGCCGGATGCACTAAACTTGCGGGAATTTTGCATCGCCGCAGCGGGGCCGACGCCCGCCTGGCGCGACGATGCGGCGACTCGCGGGCCGGCGCGGGCGCCCGGCGCCCGTGTGCGTCGGGGCCCGCGCCGGCCGATTTTTCCCGACCCATGACGACCCATACCGATCCCGCCTATCTGCTCGGCGAGCTGCTGAAGAACGTTTCCCGCTCCTTCTACCTGACGCTGCGCGTGCTGCCCGACGGCATGCGCGACCCGGTCGGCCTCGCGTATCTGCTCGCGCGCGCGGCCGACACGATCGCCGACACGGCGCTCGTCGCGCCCGATCGCCGCGCGGCGCTGCTGACCGACCTGCGCGACGACATCGAACGGCTCGGCGACGGCGCGGCGCTGTCGCGTTCGCTCGAGGACGTGACGCGGATGCAGACCGATTCGCACGAACACCTGCTGCTCGGTTCGATGGCGCCGATGCTCGCGCTGCTGCGCGCGCAGCCGGAGGCCGATCGCGCGTCGATCCGCAAGGTCGTCGCGACGCTCACCGCGGGGATGGAGTTCGACCTGCGCACGTTTCCGCACGAGCAGTCGGGGCAGGTCGCATCGCTGCCCACGCGCGACATGCTCGACCGCTACACGTACCTGGTCGCCGGCTGCGTCGGCGAATTCTGGACCGACATGACGGGCGCGCACACGCGCGCCGCGCGCGGCTGGGATCTGCCGCACATGCGCGAGAAGGGAATCCGTTTCGGCAAGGCGCTGCAGATGACCAACATCCTGCGCGACTGCGCGAAGGACCTGCGCATCGGCCGCTGCTACCTGCCCGACGACGTGCTGGGCGCACACGGGCTCGTGGTGGCCGACCTGATGCAGCCGGAAGCATCGGAACGTGCGCGCGGCGTGCTGGTCGACCTGCTGCGCGTCGCACTCGACCAGTATCGCGACGCCTGCCTGTATACGCTCGCGATTCCGCGTCGTTTCGTGCGGCTGCGGCTCGCCTGCCTGTGGCCGATCATGATCGGCCTCGAAACGCTCGAACTGCTGGCCGGCCACGCGGCGTGGCTCGACCCGGCGAAGCCGGCCAAGGTGCCGAGAAAGCGCGTCTACCGGATCATGGCGGCGTCGCTCGCGCTGGTCGGCTCGAACACGGCGGTCCGTTCGCGTCTGACCGCGCTCGCCGATGCGGTGACCGCGCAGCTCGCGCGCCCCGCCACGCAGCACTGAAGACCGCCGGCGCGGCAGGCGCCGGCATCGCCTCCGGCCCGCGTCCGTCGGGCCGTTCCCGTCCGGCCTCCGGCACGCCGGCTAAAAACGTTTTCATGATTTCGTGTCTCGAAATGTGGGTGTCACGAACGTGGGCGATCCTGCGCGGCGGCGTGAATCGCGGCGTCAGCTTCGATCGCGCATTTGTAAGACCTTTTTGTGCCGAAGGCGTCTGACGACATTGGACGGTCGTGGTGCACCCGTAAAAATGTAAAGCTAGGGTTTTCACCGGCAAATGCCGGAAACGCCCGCCGCACAAGCTTTTCGGGCTGTCATGTAACCGTTTGGTGAACCTGCGCGTTGCGTCGATCATACGATGACCGACTGCACATGTTGGGAAACAATTGGTAATCCGTCAGAATCGCGTCGGCATGTACTCGCACATGTGTCGGTCATAAAACCACACCAGAAAAGAAACATTCTTTGAGGACGGAGAATCAATGAAAAAGCGCGTCGCTTTCGCCATGACGGCAGTCGGTCTCGCAGCCGCTACCGCCGCCCACGCCCAGAGCAGCGTGACCCTGTACGGTATCGTCGACAACGGTATCGCTTGGCAGAACAACTCGTCGGCAGTCGGCGCAACCTCGGGTGGTCACTCGAAGGTGCAGATGTCCACCGGCGTGTGGGCAGGCAGCCGCTTCGGCCTGAAGGGCAGCGAAGATCTCGGCGGCGGCACGAAGGCGATTTTCCAGTTGGAAGCCGGCGTCAACACGGCTAATGGCTCGTCGCAGTGGACCAACGGCATCTTCACGCGTCAGGCATGGGTTGGCCTGACCAACGCCACGTACGGTACGCTGACGGCCGGCCGCCAGTACACCGCGTACTACACGCTGCTGTCGCCGTACAGCCCGACGACCTGGCTGACCGGTTACTACGGCGCGCACCCGGGCGATATCGATTCGCTGGATACCAGCTACCGCGCGAACAACTCGCTCGTCTACATGTCGCCGAAGTTCTACGGCTTCACGGTCGGCGGTTCGTACTCGTTCGGCGGCGTCGCAGGCGCGACGAACCGCGGCTCGACGTGGAGCGCGGCGATCCAGTACCTGAACGGCCCGGCAGGCATCGCGGTCGGCTATCAGAAGGTCAACAACTCGACGCTCGGCGGCGGCGTGTGGGGCGCGAACTCGACGGTCCAGAACGGCCTGACGGCAGCGGGCGACGGCAACCAGCCGGCAGTCTCGTCGATCAACAACGGCTACGCGACCGCGCAATCGCAGCAGCGTATCGCCGTGACGGCGGGCTACCAGTTCACGCCGGCATGGGATATTTCGGCGTCGTACTCGAACGTCCAGTACACGCCGGGCACGGGTTCGTTCTTCCGGAACAAGGCAATCTTCAACACGGCTGGCGCCGTGCTGCACTGGAAGGCAGCTGCTCAGTGGGACTTCGCGGCAGGCTACTCGTACACGGCCGCAACGCAGTCGAACGGCATCACGAGCTCGGCCAAGTACCACCAGGTCACGCTGTCGCAGTACTACAGCCTGTCGAAGCGCACGGGCCTGTACGCGGTTGAGGCTTACCAGCACGCAAGCGGCAACACGCTGAACGGCCGCGGCAACGCAATCATCTCGGCGACCACGTCGATCGGTGACGGCGTGGGCGCAGGTTCGAAGCAGAACCAGATCGGCGTCGGCGTCGGCATGATCCACCGCTTCTAAATGTCGCGCGGCGCGCGAGCGCCGCTCACGGCATGCGGTATGAAAACCGGCCTTCGGGCCGGTTTTTTCGTTTACGTCGCGAGCCGATGCACGATCCGTCGGATCACTGATCGATCGGCGACTTCAGCGGCTGATGCTCGCCCGTCAGCCCGAACACCACGAGCTGCGCGGGCTCGGTCGCGCTCGCGTTGCGCGACACCTGATGGCGCGAGCCAGGCGGCTCGTACCAGCCTTCGCCGGCGCGATAGCGGCGCAGCGGGCCGCCGTTCACCTGCGACAGCACTTCGCCTTTCGACACGACGGCGAACACCGAGCCGAGGTGCTTGTGCGCTTCGGACGCCTGACCGGGCGCATAGTCGACCGTCGCGACGACCACCAGTTTGCCGGGCGCCTCGGGCACGGCTTGCTGCATGATCGCGTGCACGCTGTCGGCGGCGTCGTGCGCATGGGCGGCGGCCGGCAGCGCCGCGGCCAGCACGAGCCCGGCGTACAGCGCGACGCGATGGAGCGGAGAGCGGATCATCGTCGGCTCCTCACTCGGGCATCTTGCGGAACGCGATCGCGAAGCGGTTCCACGAGTTGATCGTCGCGATCAGCATCGACAGGTCGAACAGCTCCTCGTCGGTGAAATGCGGCTTCACGGCTTCCCAGACGGCGTCGGGCACGTGGTTGCTGGCCACCAGCGTCAGCGCCTCGGTCCATTCCAGCGCCGCGCGTTCGCGCTCGGTGAAGAACGGCGTTTCGCGCCACGTGACGACGGTCGCGAGACGGCGGTCGGTTTCGCCGCCCTTGCGCGCGTCGGTCGTGTGCATGTCGACGCAGAACGCGCAGCCGTTGATCTGCGACGCGCGCAGGCGGACGAGTTCGGCGAGCGGCTTCTCGATCGAGCTCTTCGCGAGGAATTCCTCGGCGTTGCGCATCACCTTGATCGCATTCGGGCTGGCGGCATAGAAGTTCAGGCGCGGTTGCATGGCAGGTCCTTTTCGGTTGGGTAGCGCCGGGGTGGCGCGACAGGACCTACTTTACGAGTCGCACTGGCCTGCTTGAATAGCCAATTTCATGGAAATTCAGGTAACCAGCGGCGACCCACCCACCGTGCCGGCATCCAGCAATCCCGCCACCTTCGCGAGCGCCGTGTCGATGCGCAGCGCGTCGATCCCGCCATAGCCGAACAGCAGCCCCGGGCGCACCGGCACGCCCACGTGGAACGCGGAGATCCCGTACAGGCCGATGTCTTGCGCCCGTGCGGCGCGGACCAGCGCCGCTTCGTCGAGCCCCGGCTTCAGGTGCGCGGCGAGATGAATGCCGGCGGTCGGCACGATCGCATCGAACCACGGCGCGAGTGCGCCGCGCAGGTGCGCGACCAGCATCTTGCGGCGCGCGTCGTAGTGCTTCTGCACGCGTTTCAGGTGCCGCGCGAAATCGCCTTCGTGCATGAAGCGCGCGAGCGCCGCCTGCGTCAGCGTGCAGGTGTGCCAGTCGACGATCTGCTTCGCCTTGGCCAGCGCGCCGCGCAGCGCGCGCGGCGGAATCGCGTCGCCGATCCGCAGTTCGGGAAAGATCGTCTTCGAGAACGTGCCGACGTACGCGACGAGGCCCGTGCGGTCGAGGCTCTTCAGCGATTCGACCGGCCGGCCCTCGAAGCGGAATTCGCCGTCGTAATCGTCCTCGATGATCACCGCGCGGCGGCGCTGCGCCCATTCGAGCAGCGCGACGCGGCGCTCGAGCGTCATCGGCATGCCGAGCGGGAACTGATGCGACGGCGTCACGTAGACGAGCCGCGCGTCGTCCGGCAGCCGTTCCGTGACGAGTCCCTGGGCATCGACCGGCACGCCGATCACCGTCGCGCCGAGCGACGCGAACGCGGCGCGCGCGGGCGGATAGCCGGGGTCCTCGACCGCGACGACGTCGCCCGGCCGCACGACGACGCGCGCGAGCAGGTCGAGCGCCTGCTGCGCGCCTTGCGTGACGAGCACGTCGTCCCAGCTGCAGGCGACCGCGCGGCTGAATCCCGCGTAGCGCGCGATCGCGCCGCGCAATTGCGGATCGCCGGCCGGATCGTGGTACTGGCCGGGGCCGCGCGCCTGCTGGCGCAGCGCGTGATGCAGGCAGCGCCGCCATGCGTCGAACGGGAACAGCGTCTTGTCGGTCACGCCGCCGCGAAAGTCGAAGCCGGGCGAATCCTGCGGCGCGGGCATCGCGAGCGCGTCGGGCAGGTCGTTCCACAGCGCGCGCGCATCGACCGCATCGATGCGCGGCCGCTCGTCGACGATCGACGGCGCCGATGTCACCGCGGCGTGCGGCACGCGCGCGAGGCCGTCGGCGACGAACGTGCCGTCGCCGATGCGCGTAGTCAGGTAGCCCTCGGCCACCAGGCGCTCGAATGCGTCGAGCGTCGTCTTGCGCGACACGCCGAGTTGTTTCGCGAGATCGCGCGTCGACGGCAGCCGCGCACCGCCTTCGAGACGCCCGTCGACGATCGCGGTGCGCAGTTGCCGGAAGATTTGCCCCGTCAGGTCGTGACGGCCTTCGATGCGGATCGCGATGTCCATCGCAGTGGTTACCTCGATTCGTGTGATTTCACCTCGATCAGCATACCGGAACTCGACCGCGCCGGCGGCGGTTCCGGGCTCGCACCCGCACCGGCCCTCGCGCGATTGGACCGCCGTGCGCTGCTGCCTTACGATCCACCACAAACCTCACCGCGGAGCAACCTCATGCTGTCCGAAGACGAACTGGCGCTGCTCGACGCGATCCGCGCCACCGGCAGCCTGTCGCGTGCCGCCGCGCGGCTCGGCAAGGCGCCGTCGACGGTGTCGCATGCGGCGCGCCAGCTCGAAACGCGGTTCGACGCGCTGCTGTTCGACCGGCGCGGCTACCGGCTGCAGCTCACGCCGGCCGGACAATTGCTGACCGACGAGGCGGCGCGGCTGGCGCTCGACGTCGCCCGGCTGACGCAGCGCGTGCGGCAGGTCGCGAGCGGCTGGGAGGACCGGCTGTGGATCGTCAGCGACGAGGTGCTGGAGTTCGATACGCTCCTGCCGGTCGTCCGCGCGTTCGATGCGCTCGATTCCGGCGTGTCGCTGCGTTTCACGCACGAGGTGCTTGGTGGAACCTGGGAAGCGTTGCGCGACGGCCGCGCGGATCTGGTCGTCGGCGCGACCAACGAGCCGCCGGCGATGCCGGGCCTCAAATGGTTCGAACTCGGCGCGATGGAGTGGGTGTTCGCGGTGTCGCCGCGCCATCCGCTGGCGGCCGCGAGCGGGGTGCTGACGCGCGACGCGATCGGTGCGCACCGCTCGGTCGTCGTCGCCGATTCGTCACGGCGGGCAGCCGGCCGCGCGTATGGCCTGCTCGGCGGGCAGGCGGTGCTCGCGGTGCCGTCGATGCGCGCGAAGATCCTTGCGCAGCGCGATGCGCTCGGCGTCGGCTGGGTGCCGCGCCGGCGCGTCGCGTCGCTGCTCGCGCGCGGCGAACTGGTCGAGAAGCAGACGGCCGATCCGCGCGAGCCGAATCTGCTGTACGTCGCGTGGCACGGCGATCGTGACGGCCGCGCGCTGCAATGGTGGCTGGAGCAACTGCGCGAGCCGCGGCTCGCGCGGCGGCTGCTCGACGGGATCGATGTGATCGGGTGAGCGTGATCGGCTGAGCGCGCTCGCTCAAACATGTTCGACGTTTTCGAACAGGTCCGTCGTGCCCGTCGCACGGCAAGGCCGCGCGACGCGCGCATCCTGTGTTCACGGTCAACTCACCGGTTCACAGGAGAACATCATGCAACGCTTCGAAGGAAAGACGGTCCTCGTCACGGGCGGCAACAGCGGCATCGGCCTGGCGGCCGCCAAGGGGTTCGCGGCCGAAGGCGCGCGAGTCATCATCACCGGGCGCGACGCCGAAACGCTGGAAGCCGCCCGTCAAACGCTCGGCGAAGGCGCGCTGGCGATTCGCAACGAAGCCGGCAGCGTCGTGTCGGCTCGCGCGCTGGCCGACGCGCTTGCCGCCGCCGGCGTGCGGCTCGACGCCGTATTCGTCAACGCGGGCGTCGCGAAACTCGCACCGTTCGCCGACAGCGACGAAGCGATGTGGGATCTCGTGTTCAACACCAATGTGAAGGGCGCGTATTTCCAGATCCAGTCGCTCGTGCCGCTGCTGAATCGCGGCGCATCGATCGTGATCAACGGCTCGATCAACGCGCATATCGGGATGCCCGGCTCGTCGGTGTACGCGGCGAGCAAGGCGGCCGTCAATTCGTTCGCGAAGACGCTGTCGACGGAACTGCTGCCGCATGGCGTGCGCGTGAACGTGGTGAGCCCGGGGCCCGTGCAGACGCCGCTGTACGGCAAGCTCGGGCTCGACGCGGCGACGCTCGACGCGACGGCCGACAAGATCAAGGGCCTCGTGCCGATCGGCCGGTTCGGCACGCCGGACGAAATCGCGTCGACGGTGCTGCACCTGAGCGCGCCGGAATCCGCGTTCATCGTCGGCGCGGAAATCATCGCGTCGGGCGGGATGGGGTTGCTCTAAAGGGGCGACGCGTGCGGGGCCCGTAACCGGCGATGCGGGGCGACCGGCCCCGTCACCTGCACCTATCGTGACGCACAGGCGCCGCGCGTGTCGTCGCCGGTTTTCAACTGCGTCACCGTCAACCCCGCGAACGTCGCGCGGCCTTGCTCGGCGAACACGGCCACGCGATCCGCGTCGAGCGGCGGAAAGATCAGGTCCGTCAGCGCGACGCGGCCGCCGTTCGCGAATACTTCGACCGAGCCGCGATCGACGACGATTTCGAGCCGCAGTTGCCCGTGTTCGAGCGGCAGATCGACGATGTGTTCGCGGCTGAACGTGCCGGCGAAATTCGCTTCGCCGGATTGCGCACGGTCGAGCGTCAGCGTGCGCTTCGCCGTGTCGTACACGATCCGGGTGCCGATCGAGCCGTCGGCCGAGCGCCGGACGATCAGGCCCGCGCGCGCGGCACGCTGCGGCGAGATCGTCACCGTGATGCGCTGGACGACGCCGCGCGTCGCGGCCGACAGCGCGCGGGTAGCGGAGTCGACCGTCAGGTCGCCTTCATGCACGGCGGGCCGGCCGTCGGCCCATGCGTCGAAGGCGGCGGCCGGCGCGACGATGAGGGTCGGCTCGCCGTCGATCGTCTTCAGCGACAGTTCGCGCGGCAGCGTGGTCGCGCCGCGCCATGGGGTGGTCGGCACCTTGGCCGCGTAATCCCAGTTGCTCATCCATGCGATCGCGACCGGCCGGGCGCCGGGTGCGCCGGAGAACGTGCCGGCCGCGTAAAAATCGGCGCCGTGATCGACCCAGCGGAATTGCGCGGGGTCCGAACCGGCGGGCGCGACGCGGTCGGGCACGAACGTGCGGCCGTCGAAGTTGCCGACGAAGTACATCGCGCCGGAACCGCCGGCGATCGACCACGGATTCACGTTGACGATCATCACCCACTTGATGCGGCGGGGATCGCCGTCGAGCGGCAACGGTACGAGATCCGGCATTTCCCACAGCGCGCCCGCATGCGGCACGTCAGGCAGCGTGAAGTCGCTCAGGAACGACCAGTGGATCAGGTCGTCGGAACGATAGAGCTTCACGACGTGCGCGTCGGCAACGACCGTCGTCATCAACCAGTAGCCGCCCGCCGCATACCACGACACTTTCGGGTCACGAAATTCCTTCGATTCCGGATCGAGCGTCAGCACCGGGTTGTGCGCATACGGCTGCCAGGTCGTGCCCTGATCGAGGCTGTACGCGAGCGATTGCGCCTGGATGCCGGGCGCGTGACCCGAGCCGGGCTTGTAGACGCTCGTATAAAGCGCGACGAGCGGCGTGTGGCCCGGCGTGCCGAGGCCGGACGTGTTCAGGGTGTCGGCGACGATCGAGCCGGAGAAGATTTCCTCGGTGGCGTTCGCGCGCATCGCGACCGGCTGCTCGCGCCAGTGGACGAGGTCGGTGCTGGTCGCGTGCCCCCACGACATGTTGCCCCAGTCGTTGCCGAGCGGGTTGTACTGATAGAACAGGTGATAGCGGCCGTTCGCGTAGACGAGCCCGTTCGGATCGTTCATCCAGTTGCGTTGCGGCGTGTAGTGGAGGGCGGGCCGCCATTGCGGCGTGCCGTTGTCGGGCGGCGCGTGGCACGGCGCGGCGACGGCCTGCGTGCAGGCCAGGCAGGCGAACAGCAGCCGGACGAGCCGGACGAAAAAGCGGAAAGACGTCGAATTCATGCGGGACCAGGCGCTTCGTCGGGCGAAGCGGGAAAGGGCGCAGGCCGTTTGCAACGACGGCCTGCGCAACGGTCAAAGGAAAAGTCGAAAGAAAAAGAGGAGGCGCATACGCGACACGCGCGATACGCACCTCCTGAACCTCGTGCCTTTATCGACGATGGTTATTTTGGGTTGCCTAGTTGCCCTGGCCGTTGCCGTCGTTGTGGCCGGCCCCCGTCGCCGGCAGGTTCGCCGGGATGTCGCCGTAGCCGCCGAGGCCGCCGCGTCCATACGTGCGGTCGACCGCCGTCGACGTGCCGTTGATGTTCACCTTCACCGTGGGCGCGAGCGTGCCGCCGCGGCGCGGGCCGATCGCATCGATGAACGACTCGACGAGCCCGCCCGGCATCACGTAGTGCGAATACGACTGGAATTCGCGCGGGTTCTGGTTCGGGTCCTGCGAGTACGGCGCGCCGGCCGGTGCGGAGAAGTCGGTCGGGTTGCCGAGCACGAGGCCGCTGCCGCCGTTCAGCGGCAGGAAGTCGCTGCGGATGCCGTTGCCGACGAAGCCGTACACGCCATCCGGGCCGTCGACGCCGGCCGCCATCGTCGTGCGGTGGCTGATCGTGAACAGGTAGTACTTGCCGTCCTTCAGGTAGATCTGCGGGCGCTCGGTCTGGTCGTCGACGCAGTTCGCCGACAGGATCGGCGGCAGGAACTTCCACGCGGTCAGTTGCGGGTTCGTCGCGACCGCCAGGCCGACGTTGGCCTTTTGATACACTGCGCCCGAATTCATCACCGCGTTGAGATCTTCGCGGTTCGGATCGTTCGGCGCGTAGCCGAGATCGGCCTCGGTGCAGGTGCGCGCGCCGCGCGGGCCGCCGGTGTTGCCTTCGAACACCATGTAGGTCTTGCCCGGATGCGCGGGGTCGGTGAACACGAACGGATCGCGGAACGAGAAGTAGGTGTTCTGCTGGCCGGTCTGGTAGTAGTTGCCGTCCGGCTGCAGCAGCGCCTTGTGATCGTCGAAGCCGGTGAACCACACGTGCTTGTCGTCGGCGTGGATGTTGCCGTCGGCGCGCGTGATGATCGCCTGCGGCGGCGTGATGTCGGCGCCGCCGGGCGCCGAGCGGTTGAACGACGTCGCGGTGTAGTAGAGGCTGACGTTGCTGCCGTTCGTGAGGCGCGCGGAGCCCGACCATTCGGCGTTGTTGGTCATCGGCGCGGTGCCGAACACCCGGGCGCTCGCGCCGTCGGGGAACAGGTGGCCGCCCCAGGTCCAGCCGCCGTTCGCGGGGCGCTGCGACGCGGGGATGCCGGCCCGGCGATAGAAGAAGCCGATGCGGGCGTGGACGTGACGGTCGTCGAACGTGTAGCCCGCGTGCGGATCGGCGGTGAGCGAGAAGATCACCTCCCAGCCCTTGTAGCTGAGCTGGTTCGCGCGCAGGTCGGCCAGCGGCCATGTGTCCCACACCCACACGTTCGAGTTGATCAGCGGGAAATCCTGCGGGATGTCCGGCATCGTCAGCGCTTGCGGCAGCGAGTTCTTGTCGGCGCCGGCGGTGTGCGACTGCGCGACGATCTGGCGGATGTCCGCCCGCGTCCAGCGCATCGTGAAGTTGCCTTCGGGATCGTAGGCTTGCTGGGTATGGGGCGTGGGCACGGGCGCGCCCGTGCCGCCGGACTGCGCGTGCGCGACGGACGCGAAGGCGGCGAGTGCGCCGCCAGCGAGAAGCAAACGTTTGGCCGCGACCGGACGGAAAAGGGGAAAGTATGTCATCTCGTCGTTGTTTCCTGGAAAGGTGAAAGTGAACGGCTGAGTGGGCATCGATGTCCAAACCGGTTTGGATGCTATTTCAAACCGGTTTGGAACGCAAAAGATATTTATTTGACGGTAATCGTTACCAATTGGAAATAATTACCCGGTCGGCGCGTCCCGGGCTTCGGGCAGCCGGCCGGATCGACGCATGCGAGGAGTGACGGTGAAGGTGAATCTGAAGGCGCTGTCGGAAGCGCTCGGCCTGTCGCGGACGACGGTCAGCCGCGCGTTGAACGGTTACGACGACGTGAGCGAGGCGACGCGCGAGCGCGTGGCGAAGGCCGCGCGGGAAATGGGCTACGTGGCCGATCCGACCGCGCGCCGGCTCGCGACCGGGCGGGCCGACATGATCGGGATCATCTATCCGTTCGGCGCCGGCGATCTCGGCGATCCGCGGTTCGGCGAGGTCGTGGCGGGCATCACCGAGCGGCTCGCCGAGCGCAATCTCGATTTCATCATCGCGTCCGCGCGACCGAACGCGGAACTGGACACCTATCGGCGGATCGTCGACGGCAAGCTCGTCGACGGGTTGATCGTCGCGCGCACGCGGGTCGACGATCCGCGGATCGCGTACCTGCAAGCGAGCGCGTTTCCGTATGTCGCGTACGGTCGCACGCAGGCCGCCGGCCCGTACGCGTGGTTCGACTTCGACAACGAGGCGGGCGCGCGCGACGCGGTGCGCCGGCTGATCGGCTTCGGGCATCGGCGCATCGCGATGATCAGCGCGCCGCTGGCGCTGAATTTCGCTGCGCAGCGGCGTGCCGGTTATCTGTCGGCCTTGCGCGAAGCCGGTATCGACGCCGATCCGGCGCTGCTCGTCGAGAGCCCGTTCACGCACGACGGCGGGCAGCAGGCGGTGCGGGCGTTGCTCGCGCTCGCCGAGCCGCCGACCGCGCTGCTGGTCGACAACAACATCGCGGGCAGCGGCGCGTTTCGCGCGCTGGTCGACAGCGGGCTGCGCCTGGGGGCGGACCTGTCGCTGATCGTCTATGACGGCGTGCCGCCCGATATCGCGCACCCGTATCGCGTCACGGCGGTCGTGCAGCCGACCGGCCACGCGTCGGGGCGTGCGCTCGCGGAACTGATGCTGCGGCTGCTGGACGACGGCGTGTGCAATCAACGGCTCGAAGCGCCGGCCATCGAGGCGGGCGACACGGACGGTCCGTTGCGCGGGTAGCCCGCACACCGGCGACGAGGCGACGGCGGCCGTTGCCGAACGGCGCCTCCCGTCGCAAAGGCCATGACGATGGCAGGGGCGAATACGCGTTCTTCTAGACGACCGGTCTAATCCGAGGCTATCATCCGTCCTTGTGAATGCGGCGACGCCTCAGGCAGATTCAAGCAGCGAGATGTCGTCGTTTTATTTCGGCCGCTTCTAGACGACTGGTCTAATAGGCATATATCGCATGCGAGTGAATGAATCGCACGTTGCCGCGCGCCGGTGGACTAACCGACAGGCGTGCCGCGTCGACGTGCGGCCCCGTTCCCCCGTTCATTTTCGAAGGAGTGTCCGATCATGAAGATCCTGGTTGTCCTGACCTCGCACGACACGCTCGGCGACACCGGCAAGAAAACCGGCTTCTGGCTCGAGGAACTGGCCGCGCCGTACTACACGTTCAAGGATGCGGGCATCGAACTGACGCTCGCGTCGCCGAAGGGCGGCCAGCCGCCGCTCGATCCGAAAAGCAGCGACCCGACGGCCCAGACCGACGCGACGCGCCGGTTCGACGCCGATGCCGCGGCCAAGGCCGAACTCGCGTCGACGCGCAAGCTCGCCGATGTGCCGGCGGACGACTACGACGCGGTGTTCTACCCGGGCGGCCATGGCCCGCTGTGGGATCTCGCCGAGGATCTGCATTCGATTGGCCTGATCGAGCGCGCGCTCGCGGCCGGCAAGCCGGTCGCGGCGGTCTGCCATGCGCCGGGTGTGCTGCGCCACGTGAAGAACCCGCAGACCGGCGAATCGGTCGTGCGCGGCAAGCGCGCGACGGGGTTCACCAACAGCGAGGAGGCGGCCGTCGAGCTGACCGAAGTCGTGCCGTTCCTCGTCGAGGACATGCTGAAGACCAACGGCGCGGAATTCGAGCGCAGCGCAGACTGGGCGCCGCATGTCGTCACCGACGGGCTGCTGATCACCGGGCAGAACCCCGCGTCGTCGGCGCCCGCGGCCGAGGCGCTGCTCGCGAAGCTCGGCCACCGCTGAAAGCATGGCGCCGGCCGGGCCGGCGCCGCGTCCTTGCCGTCGCCGGGCGCAGCCGGCCCGCCGATGGCCTGCATCGTTGCGTCGTGCGCACCGCATGACGCATTTCCAGCCGTTTTGCAGAACCAAGCAAAGGAGTCGTGGATGTCTGCCCTGTTCGAACCGTTCAAACTCAAGGATGTCACGCTGCGCAACCGCATCGCGGTGCCGCCGATGTGCCAGTACGTCGCCGAAGACGGCGTCGTCAACGACTGGCATCACGTGCATCTGGCCGGCATCGCACGCGGCGGCGCGGGCCTCGTGATCGCCGAGGCGACGGCCGTGTCGCCGGAAGGCCGCATCACGCCGGGCTGCGCCGGGTTGTGGAACGACGCGCAGGCCGAGGCGTTCGCGCCGTCGGTCGCGGCGATCAAGGCGGCCGGCGCGGTGCCCGGCATCCAGCTCGCGCACGCGGGCCGCAAGGCGAGCGCGAATCGCCCGTGGGAAGGCGACGACCATATCGCCGACGGCGATCCGCGCGGCTGGCAGACCATCGCGCCGTCGGCCGTGCCGTTCGGCGCGCACCTGCCGAAGGTGCCGCGTGAAATGACGCACGACGACATCGCCCGCGTGCAGGCCGACTTCGTCGCATCGGCGCAGCGTGCGCGCGACCTCGGCTTCGAATGGCTGGAGCTGCACTTCGCGCACGGCTATCTCGGCCAGAGCTTCTTCTCGGTGCATTCGAACCAGCGCACCGACGAGTACGGCGGTTCGGCCGACAACCGCGGCCGCTTCCTCGTCGACACGCTCGCGGCCGTCCGCAAGGTCTGGCCCGAACATCTGCCGCTGACCGCGCGCCTCGGCGTGATCGAATACGATGGCCGCGACGAAGAGACGCTCGCCGAGTCGATCGCGCTCACGCAGCGGATGAAGCGGGAAGGGCTCGACATGCTGAGCGTATCGGTCGGCTTCTCGACGCCGACCGCGCAGATTCCGTGGGGCCCGGCATTCCTCGCGCCGATCGCCGAGCGCGTGCGCCGCGAGGCCGGGCTGCCGGTATCGTCCGCGTGGGGAATCGACACGCCGCAACTGGCGAATCGCGTGGTCGAGCAAGCGCAGCTCGATCTCGTGATGGTCGGCCGCGCGCACCTGGCCGATCCGCACTGGCCGTATTACGCGGCCAGACAGCTCGGCGTCGAGCGTCCGTCCTGGACGCTGCCCGCGCCGTACGCGCACTGGCTCGAGCGCTACCGGGTCGCCGACAAGGTGGCGTAAGCGGGGCGTGTCGATGCAGCGCCGCGGCGGTGCGCGCATCCCGCGTGCCGCCGATCCGGCGCCGATGGATAGAATGGCGGTTCGTCCAGGCCTCTTGCCTGGGCGAACCGCCTTTTTTCATTTCGACAGAGGTGCCATGGGCGCACATGTCCCGTCGTCTCACGATTCCGCCGCGCGGCCGCGCGTCCAGCAGATCGCCCGCGTCGCGTTGTATGCGGCGCTGCTGTTGCTCGCGCTGTGGGTGATCCGCGACTTCATTCCCGCCATCGCCTGGGCCTGCGTGATCGCCATCGCGATGTGGCCGCTGCTGAAACGCTTCGAATCGCACCGGCTGTTCCGCAATCGGCCGACGCTGATCGCGACCGTCATCACGACGTCGATTTCGCTGCTCG
Organism: Burkholderia cenocepacia; assembly: GCF_014211915.1. Taxonomy (NCBI): domain Bacteria; kingdom Pseudomonadati; phylum Pseudomonadota; class Betaproteobacteria; order Burkholderiales; family Burkholderiaceae; genus Burkholderia; species Burkholderia cenocepacia. The sequence goes on from NZ_CP060040.1 coordinate 740,340, forward strand.
TCGTGCTTCCGGTGGCGGTCGCGACGACCCAGGCGTTCGCGCAGGCGCACGACCTGCGCGAATGGCTGCACACGATCCAGGACAACGGCATTCCGCTGCCGGACGTGGTCAGCCGGTTGCCGTACGGCGCGGCGCAGATCACCGAATGGTGGCAGGCCAATCTCGGCCATCCGCTGCATGCGGCCACCGCGATGCACGGCGTCAACGGCGAGAAATTCATTGCGTTCGGCCGGCAATTCGGCACGAAGCTCGCGCACGTGCTGCTCGAATTCGGTTTCATGCTCGTCACACTGTTCGTGATCCTGCGTGCCGGCCACAAGCTGTCGGGTGCGTTGCTGCAGGGCGCGCGGCGCGCGTTCGGGCGCAACGGCGCGGAACTGATCGAGCGGATGGTCGCGGCCGTGTACGGCACGGTGACGGGGCTCGTCGTCGTCGGGCTCGGCGAGGGCGCGCTGCTCGGCGTCGCCTACGCGCTCGCGGGCGTTCCACATGCGGCGCTGCTCGGCCTCGTCACGGCGGTCGCCGCGATGCTGCCGTTCTGCGCGCCGGTCGTGTTCTGCGGCGCGGCGCTCTGGCTGTTCGTGCAGGGGGCGACCATGTGGGCCGTCGTGGTCGCGGCGCTCGGGTTCATCGTCGTGTTCGTCGCCGAGCATTTCGTGCGGCCGGTGCTGATCGGCGGTTCGACACGGCTGCCGTTCCTGCTCGTGCTGTTCGGCATCCTCGGCGGCGCCGAGACGTTCGGCCTGATCGGGCTGTTCGTCGGCCCGGCGCTGATGACGGTGCTCACGATGCTGTGGGCCGAATGGATCGCTTGAGCGCGCATGCCGCTGCACCGGTTCGACGTCGCGGTGCAATGGCGCGCAGGGCCGCGCACGCGAAGGCCGGCTGCAACGATCGCTGACGATTCGGCTGGCGCGAAGGCGCGCAAACGCAGGGATTCGGATGAAGATCTCTACATTTCTTTTCGATCCGGACCCAAAGGTCGAGTAGCATGGGGCTTTCGATCACGCCGGTAGGCGCAGCAGATTTCCCGAGCATGCGATTGATTCCGATGGCCCGTCCCGCAGCGACGCTGTCCCTGGCCGCCAGCTGCCTGATGTTGCACGGCTGTGCGTGGTTCGACTCGTGGCTGCCGTTCTCGTATTCGCGCACGCCGCTTGCACGGGCCGCGTCGCGGCACGGCGCGACGCGCGCCGACGTCGTCCGCGCCGCCGGCAACCCGCGCAGCGTCTGGATGGTCCGCAACGGCAGCGGCGTCTGCTACAACTACTTCATCGAGCACGGCAACGATCATCGTGCTTTCTTCGTCGTGTTCGACAAGGCCGGCGTCGTCACGCAGCACGGCTTCGATTCGTGCATGGACGCCGACCGCAAGGGCACGCTCCAGCAGGGCAAGAGCGCGTCGCGATAGGGCGGGGGCCACGCGCCGCGCGAGCGCGTCATACTGCCGTCACGCTATCGTGTCGACCACACCGCCGTCGACGCGCAACGCCGCGCCGGTCGTGGCCGATGCCTGCGGCGAGCACACGTACACGACCAGGTTCGCGACTTCTTCCGTCGTCGCCGGCCGCTGGATGATCGAGCTCGCGCGCTCGCTGCGCACGAATTCCACTGCAATGTCGTCGATGCTGCGGCCCGTTTCGTCGGCCTGCGCCTTCAGCATTTCGCGCACGCCTTCCGACATCGTCGGCCCCGGCAACACCGAATTGACGGTCACGCGGGTGCCGGCCGCGAGCTTCGCGAGGCCGCGCGCGATCGACAACTGCGCGGTTTTCGTGAACCCGTAATGAATCATGTCGACGGGGATGTTCAGACCCGATTCCGACGAAATGAACACGATGCGCCCTGCATTGCGTTCGATCATCCCTTTCAGGTAATGCCGTGCGAGCCGCACGCCGGACATCACGTTGATCTGGAAATAATGTTCCCATTCGGCGTCGTCGATGTCGAAGAACGCCTTCAGGCCGTAGATGCCCGCGTTGTTGACGAGAATGTCGGCATTCGGCGTGTGCTGCGTGACGCGCGCGACGCCGGCCGCGTCGGACAGGTCGGCGGCGACGCCGTCGAAGCTTGCGCCGGGCACGGTATCGCGCAGTTTCTCGAGCGCGGATTGCACCGACGGGTCGCTGCGGCCGTTGACGACGACGTGCGCACCGGCGCGCGCGAGCCCTTCGGCGATCGCGAGCCCGATGCCCGCGGTGGAAGCGGTGACGACCGCGGTCTTGCCTTTCAGATCGATCTGCATGAGCGTGACGGGGAAGAGTGAACGAGGGCCGCCGCGCGTGCCGCGGCGGACGGAATTCAAAGCTTAGGCAAATTCCGCTCAATAGGCCATGTCGCGCGCGCGTCGGCGGCGGTCACGCGGAAATACCGGGAGGCGAAGTGAAGTGCTGCCGGGTATGGCGGACGCGCGAGATTCCTGTCGGTTCGGGGCATCCGGGCGCGAAATTGGTATCCCGCGCGTGCTTCACCCGCGGGATACCGAACCGATGACTATTCGCCGGCTGCGACGGCAACCCGTCGATATCCGGCCCGCCAGGATCGGTGCTTCGGCCGATCCTGGCGGATATCGTGCATGCCGCTGGCCGTCTCGCGACCCACGCTCGCAGAACGGGCGAACCGTCAACGATGAAACGCGAAGATCACGAACACGTGACGAACCAGTCCCACCAGTAGTATCCCAACAACTCCTGGGTACTTCGTTCCAGCGTATAGAGCCCGAAGCAGGCGCCGAGCGTTTCGATCCCGCTCTCTCTCGCCTTGGCGCCGATGCTGACGAACGTGTGCGGCTGCGTCAGCGGTGGCAGGCCGTCGCGCGTTTCGGGGTTCAGTTGCACGGCATTCACGTCGAGGAAGTCCTGCGAAAACGGATTGAAAACTTGCTGGCCGAACAGGTGCGAAACCTGATAAATCAGCACCGCGTCTTCCGCGTTTTCATAGAGAGAGACTGCCCTGAGCGAAACCGTGTCGCCGGGATACAGCGTCAGAACGGGGTCCGCCGGGCCATTTCCGATCGACGCGCCGCGCGCGCCGGTGTAAAGCAGGCGCACGGCGCGATGATCGACGGCGATCGGTAACTCGGGCTGCTTGCTCGGATGCGGGTACCTCAGCTTGATATATTCCGTGTCGATGACGGCGAGGATGTCGATTTGCTGCGAGGTCGTGTCGCGAGTGAGGCTTCCAGGATCGGCTGTCATACGGGTGCTCCATTTTGGTTTATCGCGGAAAAGGTGCGGCACCCTGTGGGGCGCCGCGTAAAACCTGTCGGCTTGAATCGCTCCCGTGCGGCTTCGGAGCGAGTGGTTGGGGCGCTCGCCTCAAGCCGCGGACGCTTGCCAGACCCAGAAGAAGTAGCCGAACAAGGATTTCCTGTTTTGGCTCCGCGTATAAAGCGCAAAACTCGTCCCGAGGTTCTCGACTCCGAAGGATTTTGCTACGGCGTCGAACCGTTGAAAGACTTGGGATTGCGCCGAGAGTGCGATGAGGTCGGGCGTCTCGGCCGCACTGGGTGCGGCAGCCTGTTCGATGGTATGCGCGGCGAATTGACTGAAGACCTCCGCGCCCGAGTAGTGCCGGACGTTGTAAATCAACGCAGAGTCGTCCGAATTGTCGGACAGCGATGTGCTCATCAGCGATACCTTGTCGCCAACCTGCAATTTCAAGCCCAGGCTACCGGTGCCTTCCGAGCTGCTCACGCCGGGCAAGCGGCTGTTGAGCATGAACACGGCGTTGCTGCTGATCGCCGTCGGGCGGTTCGCGTTCTGGCTCGGATTGGGACAGGTTGTCTTTAAATAATGCGCGTCGATAACCGCAAGGATATGAATGAATTGAGCGGTTTGTTCCAGATCGATGCTATTAAGGTCGACTTTCATTTAAGTGCCTCCATGACAGACTAATTGCCCGTTCGGTGCGCGTGGCGCATCGGCGATGCGCTTCGTCAGTATTAGCTATTTATATTCGTTTTAGTACCTGTCAGGTTTGATGGGGGATTTATTTTGGTGAGAATTGATTTTTCAGGTCGGGAGGGGGCGTGTAATCGACTGTAATTGATTTTTATGGATTTTCCGGGTCTGAATTACAGGTTGTTGTATGCGAGGTCAAGTGCTCGTCACCGCGTAATCGGTTGTAATTGATTTTGGTGAGCGAATGAATTGATATTGTCCTTGACGCGCTAATGACGTGTCGTCGGACTCAAATTCATAACGCTTAGTGAATGGAGATTAACCATGGCTTCCGAAATCACGCTTGCATCAAGCGCGCAGGACATCAACATCATCGCGGTGATCGATACGGAATGGGTCAAGAAGACGTATCCGAACCCGAGCCAGAATCAGGCCGCGCCGACCGGCATCGCCCACAATGGCCAGTTCCTGATCTGCACCGGTGCGCGTGGCGTCAAGGGGCAGGGCACGGCCGACCTGGAAATCACCGCATACCCGGGTGACCGCGTCCAGTTCACCGGCGTGTCGATCTACGACAACTCCGACGATGCCGTGATCATCTACAACATCCCCGCTATCAAGGCGACGAGGTATTCAACCCGTTCGTCTGCAACACGGTCGTCCGCAATGGCGCGGTGGAACCCAACCCGGATTCGGGGACCCGCAACGGCCTCCCGCCGCTGAAGAAGCAACTCACGTTCGCGACCTTCGACTCGTCGGTCCGGCGAAGCGGGACGGAATATTTCGGCGTTTGCTTCGCGCTTTACAAGCTCGTCGGCGGGCAGAACCAGGAACTGTTCGGCTACTACTGGTGGGACCCGAAGATCATCGTTCCGGCCTGACCCGCTGCTGTCGGCTTCAGCGCCCGAGCACGCGGAAACGCGTGTGCAAGCAGAGGTGCAGGGCGGGCGCTGTTTCAGCGTAAGCGCGCCATCCTCCGCACCTCGTGCGGGAAGTCGGCGGCGCAGGGTGGTGCCCACGATCATGTCCGTGGGCACCACCGTTCTGCGTAGCGGCGAAGCAGCGCGATCCGGTTGCGCGGCGCTACACAGTCTTGTACGGTGAGCGTTCCTCGTTCGAACCGGAGCCCGCCGCGTGAGCCGTACCGCCAACCGATCCGCCGTACCGTCGCCGTTCTGGCGCGATACCGCGCTGCCGTTCATCGAGGCGCGCACCGTCGACGACGGGCGCGCGATCTGCTACGCGAAGCACACGCACGACACGTTTTCGGTGGGCGCGATCGTCGGCGGCACGAGCACGTACGTGAACGGCGCGACGAACGCGCACGTCGGGCGCGGCGTGCTGGTGATCATCGACCCGGAGCAGGTGCACGCATGCAATCCGTACGGCCCCGATGCATGGGCGTACCGGATGGTCTATGTCGACGTGCCGTGGCTCGCGCGGCTGCAACATTCGTTGGGCGGCGATCCGAACCGCGATTTTCACGGGTTTTCGCCGAAGTTGACCGAGCGCGGCGATCTGTTCGCGCGATTTGGCGGCTTCTACCGCACGCTCGTGTCGCCCGGCATCGATGCGCTCGGCAAGGAGAGTGCGGCGGTCGAATTCTTCACGGCGTTGCACGGCGCGCTCGACCGCGAACTGCCCGACCCGCGGCCGGGCGACGACAACGCGAAGCTCGCGCGCGCGGCCGACTACATCGCCGCCCATTGCCGCGAGGCCGTCACGCTCGATGCGATCTGCGCGGCGGCCGACCTGTCGCCGTCGTACCTGATCCGCGCATTCAATGCGCGTTACGGGATGACGCCGCATGCATTCCTGATCGATCGGCGCGTGCAGTACGGCCGCACCGAATTGCGGCGTGGCAGGCCGATCGCCGAAGTCGCGCTCGACGCCGGCTTTGCGGACCAGGCACACTTCCAGCGCGCGTTCCGGCGGATCGCGGCCGCGACGCCCGGCCAGTACCGCAGCGCGATGCGCTGAACGCCATGGGCACGACGGCTACACGTCGAGCAGAAACAGCGCGCTGCCCGCGAGCAGCAGCGCCATCAGCCGGTTGAACACGCGCATGCGCCGCGCGTTCGCGAGCCGGTGTCGCAGCGACGCGCCCGCATAGCCCCAGCATGCGATCGACGCGAAGCAGATCACCAGATACAGCGCGGCGAACTGCCAGACCTGCGCGCGATCGCCATCGGCCGCATACGCGCCCATCGCGGCCACGCACGCAAGCCACGCCTTCGGATTGAGCCACTGCATCGCCGCGCCGGACGCCGCCGACGGGCCGGCCACGTCGGGATCGGCCGACAGCCGGCCGTCGTCGAGCGCGAGCCGCAGCGCCATATACAGCAGGAACGCGATCCCCGACCACTGCGTGGCCGTCGTCAGCACGGGCCAGTGCGCGAGCGCCGCGTGCAGGCCCAGGCCGATCAGCAGGAACAGCGCGACGAAGCCGAGCGTCGCGCCCGCCGCGTAGCGCAGGCTCGCGCCGAGGCCGTGGCGGGCGCCCGCGCTGAGCGCGACGATGTTGACGGGACCGGGGGTGATCGACGAGGCGAGCGCGAACGCGGCCATCGAAACCAGCATGCTCATCAGGTGTCTCCATGCGACATGTCGAAAGTCGCATCGAGACTACGGGCGCGGCGTCGGCCCGTATTGAAGAAAACTGCCCTCGGCGGGCGCGGCCGCCGTCAGTGCAACGCGCGCGGCACGTGCGTCGGGCGAGCGCCGTGCGAATCGGCCGATTCGGCCGGCCCGGCGGCGTCGGCCGGACGCAGCGGCCCGCCCGGGGACGGCTGCGTCGACACCGAGAAGCCGAACGTATTGACGCCGCCCGAGCACGCGACGAACACGCCGCCGCCGTGCATCTCGGCCACGGCCTTGACGATCGACAGTCCGAGCCCGTGGTTTTCCTTGCTGTTCGCGCGCGCTTCCTCGAGCCGGTAGAAGCGCTCGAACACGTGCGAGCGCTGCACCGGGTCGATCGGCTCGCCGGGGTTCGACACGGCCATCTCGACGAGCGTGTCGCGGCGCGTGATCGTCACGTTCAGCGTCGCGCCGGGCGCCGAATGCTGGATCGCGTTGATCAGCAGGTTCGTCATCGCGCGGCGGAACAGCGACGGATCGACGGCCGCGCGCGCGTCGCCGTGCAGTTCGGCACGCAACTGCGCCTCGTCGAGCGGAATTTCGAGGAAGTCGAGCATGCGCCGCACCTCGTCGGCGAGCGACACGTCCTTCAGGTCGCTCGCGCGCTCGCCGCGGTCGCTGCGCGACAGGAACAGCATGTCGTTGATGATCACGCGTAGCCGCTCGAATTCCTCGAGGTTGGACTGCAGCGTCTGGCGCATCCGGTCGACCGAGCGGTCGCGGCTCGTCAGCGCGACCTGGGTCTGGCCGATCAGGATGCTGATCGGCGTGCGCAGCTCGTGCGCGACGTCCGCGTTGAACGCTTCGAGCCGCGCGTAGGTTTGCTGGATGCGTTCGAGCGCGCCGTTGAACGACGTGGCGAGATCGCGCAGCTCGGTCGGCAGCGCGTCGGTGTGCAGCCGCTGGCGGCGGTTCGTCGCGCTCACGCTCGCCGCGTCCTGCGACAGCCGGTCGAGCGGCGCGAGCCCGAAGCGCGCGACCGCGCGGCTCAACAGCAGCGTGATGACGGTGGCCGTCGCGATCAACGCGGCCAGCGTCCATGCGAAACGACGCAGCATCCGCTGCGTGCGCTCGCACGACGACGCGACGATCAGCTTCACGTCCGGGCGCTCGCCGCTGCCCGCGATCGCGACGGTCTTCGTCATCACGTCGTAGCTGCTGTTGTTGAGCGCGTACTGCTGGAACGCGCCGAACGGTTGGCCGACGGGCACGCCGTCGACCGAATGGCCGAAGCGGAAATCGGCGTCGGGGCTGTCGATCTGATAGCGCGTCGACCCGTCCGGCGGTTCGAGGTCGGCGAGCTTTTCCTGCATCAGGCGGCCGCGTGCGGCCGTGGTCGCGTGCGACACGATCATCGCGGCGACCTTGGCGCGGGTGTCGATCGTCGCGCGCAGCTCGGCGAGCAACTGGCGCTCCATCATCACGAATAGCCCGCAGCCGACCAGCGTGAACACGAGCAGCGACACGATGCCGAACATCGCCGAGAGCCGCAGGATGATCGAGCGTTTCATGCGTGTTTCTCCACGTCGCCGTCCTCGCGCGCCTCGAGCACGTAGCCCATCCCGCGGATCGTATGCAGCAGCTTGTCCGCGAACGGGCCGTCGAGTTTCGCGCGCAGGCGCTTGATCGCCGTCTCGACGACGTTCGCGTTGCTGTCGAAGTTCACGTCCCACACGAGTTCGGCGATGGTCGTCTTCGACAGCACCTCGCCGCTGCGCCGCGCGAGCACGCCGAGCAGCTGGAATTCCTGCGCGGTCAGGTCGAGCCGCGCGCCGTCGCGGCTCGCGCGGCGGCCGATCAGGTCGACGCGCAGGTCGCCGATCGAGATCAGCGTCGATTCCTGCACGCGGGCGCGGCGCGTCAGCGCACGCAGCCGTTCGATCAGTTCGAGGAACGAGAACGGCTTGGTCAGGTAGTCGTCGGCGCCGCCGCGCAAGCCCCGCACGCGGTCGTCGACGCGATCGCGCGCGGTCAGCATGATGACGGGCGTCTGCTTCTGCGCGCGCAATGCACGCAGCACGCCGAAGCCGTCGAGCTTCGGCAGCATCACGTCGAGCACGACCACGTCGTAGTCGAATTCGACGGCTTTCCACGCGCCGTCCTCGCCATCGAGCGCGGTGTCGACGACCCAGCCTTCCTCGGTCAGGCCGCTCTTCAGGTATTCGACGACTTTCGGTTCGTCCTCGACGATCAGTACTTTCATGTTCGTTGTCCGCGTAACCGGGTTAAGGGCGGGTCAAGGGCCGACGCCCGCGCCGCGCTGCGGGGCCGCCGACGCGACGTCGGACGGCGCCGGGCCGTTCGCCGCATCGCCGTCCCAGCCGCCGCCGAGCGCCTTCGCGAGAAACACGACGAGCGCCGCGCGCTGGCCCTGGATCTGCACGGCCTGGCGTTCGCTCGTCAGCAACTGCTGCTGGGCCGTCAGCACGTCGATGAACGGCGTCAGGCCGCCCGCGTAGCGGTCCTGCGCGAGCGAGACGAGCTTGCGTGCGTCGTCGACGGCCGCGGAAGCCTGCTGCGCGGCCTGCGCGAGCACCGACAGGCCGGTCACCGCATTTTGCACCTCCTGGAACGCGGTGAGCACGGTCTGCCGGTAGTTGGCCTGCGCGGCGACGTAGCCGGCCTGCGCGAAATCGACGCCGGCCTTCAGCTTGCCGCCCTCGAACAGCGGCTGGCTGAGCGACCCGCCGACCGACCACAGCAGCGCCGGCACGGTGAACAGGCCGGCGAAGCGGGTCGCGTCCCAGCCGATGTCCGGCGACAGCGTGATACGCGGGAAATACGCGGCGCGCGCGACGCCGATCTGCGCGTTCGCGGCGGCCATCGCGCGCTCGGCCGACGCGACGTCGGGGCGCCGCTGCAGCAGGTCGCTCGGCATTCCGGTCGGCAGCGCGGGCGCGTTGATCGGCACCACGCGCGGCGGCAGCGAGAAGGCGGGAGCCGGCGTGCCGACCAGCGTCGCGATCGCGGTTTCGACCTGCGCGCGTTGCTGCATCAGCAATTGCGCCTGCGTGCGCGTCGCGTCGAGCTGCGCGCGCTGCTGCAACAGGTCGAGGCCCGACACCGCGCCGAGGTCGTGGCGCGCGCTGACGTAATCGAGCGCCTTCTGTTGCAGGTCGATCGAGCGCTTGACGACGTCGATCTCGGTGTCGAGCTCGCGCAGCGTGAAATAGCTCGACGCGAGGTCGGCGCTCAGCACGAGGCGCGCGTTCGCGAAATCGTCACGCGACTGCTCGGTGCTGGCCTGGGCGGCTTCGACGTTGCGCCGCACGCGGCCGAACAGGTCGAGTTCGTAGCTGACCGCCGCGCCGACCTGGATCTCGTTCTGCACGGTCGACATGCTCTGCGTCGCGTAGTTGGTCTGCGGCCGGTCGGCGGAGATCTTGAAGCGCTGGCCGCTCGCGTTCAGCCCGACGGCCGGATACTGTGCGGACGCCACCGACGCGAGCGTCGCCTTCGCCTGGTCATAGCGCGCGGCCATCGCCTTCAGGTTCTGGTTGTTGCGCAGCGCGTCGGCTTCCAGCGCGTCGAGCTGGGCGTCGCCGAACGCGGTCCACCAGGCGGGATCGAGCGGCGCGCGGGCCGGCGCGGCCGGCTGCCAGTATGCGTCGGCCGGGTCGAGCCGCCACGCGGCCGGCGTATCGACGGGCGGGCGCCGGTAATCCGGGCCGACCGTGCAGCCGGCGAGCACCGCAGCCGCGACGATCGCGACGGCGCCGATCGCGGCCGGGTGCACGCGGGGGCGCATCGCGATCACGACTTCGCCCCCGCGACGGCCGAGGCGGGCTGCGCAGCCGGCGCCTGCACGACGACCCCGTCGCCGGTCGCGAGCGCGTCGCTCGGGTTCGCGACGAGGCGGTCGTTCGGCGTGATCGGCCCGTCGACTTCGAGTGTCTGGCCGATCGTGCGCACGACCGTCACCTGTTTCAGCCGGACCTGGCCGTTCGCATCGACGGCGGCGACCGTCGGGCCTTCGGCGCGGAACAGCAGCGTATTGGCCGGCACCTGCAGGCGGCCGACCGGCGTCATCGGCAGCGTCGCCTGCACGTACGCGCCGGGCAGCAGCCGCCCGTCCGGGTTCGGCAGCGTGATCTCGATCTGCAGCGAACGCGTCGCGACGTCGATCGCCTGCGACGTGCGCGTGATCGTCCCGTCGAAGGTCCGACCCGGCAGCTCGGCCTGCGCGACGCTCACGTGCTGGCCGACCTTCACCTGCTGCGCATACGCCTGCGGCACCTGCACGTACAGGCGCAGGCGGTCGGCCTGCACGACCGTGAACAGCGAGCGGCCCGCGTTGCCGGAATTGACGAGATCGCCGACGTCGACGTTGCGCTGCGTGACGATCCCGTCGATCGGCGCGACGATCCGCTGGAAGCCCTTCAGCTCGGTGAGGCGGCGCATGTTCGCATCGGCCGCCGCGAGGTTCGCGCTGCCCTGGCTGAACGCGCCTTGCCGGTCGTCGAGCTCCTGCTGCGACACGGCATCGCGCTGGCGCAACTGCTGCGCGCGGTCGAACGACGTCTTCGCGAGCGCGAGCGCGGCTTGCGCCTGCTGGCGCTGCGCGGTGGCCTGCGCCAGTTCCTGGTTCAGTTCCGGCGTATCGAGTTCGGCGAGCGTTTGCCCCTGTTTCACGTGCGCGCCGATATCGGCCTGCCAGCGCAGCACGTAGCCGCTGGCGCGCGCATAGATCGGCGCCTCGACGAAGCCGCGCAGCGTGCCGGGCAGCGTCAGCTTGCCGCCGGTGGCCGCGTCGACCGGATGCACGACGCTCACGTACTGGCGCGTGTTTTGCTCGGCGACCGCGTCGAGGCGATGCTGGTTCAGCACGTTGACGACGATGGTGCGCGCGGCGCCCGCCGCGAGCAGCACGCCGATCACGATCAGGACGATCCGTCCGCGCCGCGACACCGACGCGCGCGCCGGCAGGTGCATGCCGTGTTCGTCCACCTGGATGCCGACGGCGCTGTGATGTTTCTCTTCCATGAATTCAACCAGTTCAACCGGGTAGTGGGGGCGAAAGTCAGTGTCCGGCCTGGCGCGCACGCCGCCGGGCCAGCCGCGCATGCACGCCGCCGAACACGAGCGGCACGAACAGCAACGTCGAAACGGTCGCGAACAGCAGCCCGCCGATCACCGCGCGGCCGAGCGGCGCATTCTGTTCGGCGCCTTCGCCGAGACCGAGCGCCATCGGCACCATCCCGATGATCATCGCGAGCGCCGTCATCAGCACCGGCCGGATGCGGGTCGCGCCGGCCTCCAGCGCGGCCGTGAGCGGCGGCGCGCCCGCCGCGAGGCGTTGCCGCGCGAACGACACGACCAGGATGCTGTTCGCGGTCGCGACGCCGACCGTCATGATCGCGCCCGTCAACGCGGGCACGCTCAGGTGCGTGCCGGTGATGAACAGCATCCACGCGATGCCGGCGAGCGCGGCCGGCATCGCGCTGATGATGATCAGCGGGTCGAGCCACGACTGGAAATTGACGACGATCAGCAGGTAGACGAGCACGATCGCCATCGCGACGCCCGCGCCGAGGCCGATGTACGACGTGCGCATCGTCTCGATCTGGCCGCGCATCGTGAGGTCGGTGCCGCGCGGCAGCGTCGCGCGGGCGTCGGCCACGATGCGGTCGATCTCGCCCGCGACCGCGCCGAGATCGCGGCCCTCGACGCTCACGTACACGTCGATCGCCGGGCGGATGTTGTAGTGCGTGATCACGGCCGGGTTCACGGTACTGCGCACCTGCACCAGGTTGCCGAGCAGCTGCAGCGGCGTGCCCGTGCGGCCGCTCGCGGAGATCGGCGTGCCGAGCAGGTCGTCGACCGACGACAGGTTGTATTGCGGGGTCTGGATCTGCAGCGGGTACTGCACGCCGGTGCGCGGGTTGATCCAGAACGACGGCGTCGTCTGCGAGCTCCCCGACAGCGAGATCAGCATGTTCTGCGCGACGTTCTGCGCGGAGAGATTGAGCTGCTGCATGCGCGTACGGTCCATGTCGGCCAGCAGGGTCGGCTCGTCGTTGCGTTGCAGCACGTGCACGTCGACGGCGCCGGGGATTTGCCTGATCTTTTTCATCAGGCTGCTCGCAATGGTCATGTTACTCGCGAGATCGTTGCCCAGCACCTGCACGTCGATCGCTGCCGGCTGCCCGAAGTTGAGGATCTGCGTGATGATGTCCGACGGCTGGAAGAAGAACTCTACGCCCGGGAAGCGCTGCGGCAGTAGCGTGCGCAGCGTCTGTACGTAGTGCCCGGTCGCGCGGTGGCCGGGTTTCAGCGCGATCAGCAGTTCGCCGTCGAGCGTGCCGATCGTGCCGGCGTTGCTGTACGACAGGTTGATGCCGCTCACCGGCAGGCCGAGGTTGTCGACGATCGCGCCGAGCTCGTCGGGCGGCACGGTTGCGCGAATCACGCGCTCGACCTGGTCGGCGAGCCGCGCGGTTTCCTCGATCCGGTAGCCGGTCGGCGCGCGCACGTGCAGCCGGAGGTTGCCGGAATCGGCGTTCGGGAAGAAATCGCGGCCGAGCACGAGCACGAGGCCGGTCGACAGCACGCAGAAGCCGAGGAAGCACAGCGCGTAGAAGCGGCGGCGCACGAGCAGGATGCTGAGCAGCACGATGTACCACGCGCGCAGCCGTTCGAACGCGTGGTTGAACGCGTGATGGATGCGCGCGAAGCGCGACGTCGAATGATCTGCGCCGGTGTTCGCCTGCTGCGGGCGGAACAGCAGCATCGCGAGCGTCGGCACCAGCGTGCGCGACAGCACGTACGACGCGAGCATCGCGAACACCACGGCTTCCGCGAGCGGCACGAACAGGAAGCGCGCGACGCCGGTGAGGAAGAACATCGGCACGAACACGATGCAGATACACAGCGTCGACACCAGCGCGGGCACCGCGATCTCGCCCGCGCCTTCGAGGATCGCGTCGTGCAGGTTCGTGCCCAGATGCAGGTGCCGCTCGATGTTCTCGATCGTGACGGTCGCGTCGTCGACGAGAATGCCGACCGCGAGCGCGAGCCCGCCGAGCGTCATGATGTTGATGGTCTCGCCGAGCGCGGACAGCGCGATCAGCGACGTGAAGATCGACAGCGGGATCGAGATCGCGATGATCAGCGTGCTGCGCCAGTTGCCGAGGAACAGCAGGATCATCATCGCGGTCAGCACGGCGGCGATCAGCGCCTCGTGGATCACGCCCTGGACGGCCGCGTTGACGAACACCGACTGGTCGAACAGCGGCGTGATCGTGAGCCCCTCGGGCAGCGTCGGGATCACCTTCGGCAGCAGCGCCTTCAGGTCCGACACGACCTTGAGCGTCGACGCGTCGCCGCTTTTCAGGATCGAGATCAGCACGCCGCGCTGGCCGTTCTGGCGCACGACGTTGGTCTGCGGCGCGAAGCCGTCGCGCACCGCCGCGACTTCGCGCAGGTAGGTCGTCGCACCGTTGATCGTCTGGACCGGCAGGTTGCTGATGTCGGCGACCGTATCGGCCGACGCGTTCGTGTCGATCCGGTATTCGGTCTGGCCCATCTTCGCGGTGCCGGTCGGCAGCACGAGGTTCTGCGCGTTGACCGCGTTGACGATGTCGGCCGGCGTGAGGCCCTTCGCCTGCAGCGCCTGCGGGTCGAGGTCGATCGCGACCACGCGGGTGCGACCGCCGTACGGGAACGGGATCTGCACGCCCGGCACCGTGATCAGCTGCGGGCGCAGGAAGTTGAGCGCGATGTCGGCGAGCGACTGCTCGCTGAGCGTCTTGCTCGACAGTCCGAGCTGGATCACCGGAATGCTCGACGCGGAATAGGTGATCACGAGCGGCGGCGTCGCGCCCTGCGGCATCTGCCGCACGATCGCTTGCGCGGACGATACCGTCTGCGCGATCGCCGTCTGCACGTTCGCGCCGGGCTGCAGGAACACCTTCACGACCGCGATGCCGGGCAGCGACGTCGATTCGACGTGCTGGATATTGTTGACGGTCGTCGTCAGGATGCGTTCATGGACGGACGTGATGCGGTTCGTCATCTCCGTCGCGGAGAAGCCGCTGTAATTCCAGATCACGCTGATGACCGGGATGTTGATCGCGGGCAGCACGTCGACCGGCGTGCGCATCAGCGCCAGCGGGGTGGCCAGCACGATCATGATGGCCATGACGATGAACGTGTAGGGGCGCCTGAGCGCGAGATTGACGATCCACATGAAGGCGGCGGGGCAGGCGGTGATCGGCGGCGGTGAAGGGAACCCGAATGATAGGCGTCGGCCCGCAACGGGTTACTGTCGCGAAACTGGCGGAATTGTCAGGTTGGGGCGTGGCGTCCGTCGGCCGATTCCGCAGACGGAATGCGTCGTCGCGATCGCGACGGTTTCGCGCATCGGGCGGCGATCACAGCTGCTCCATGCCGAAGCGCGCGAGCGCGTCGAGATCGACGACCTCGATCTGGTTGTACGCGAGCCGCAGCGCGCCGAGCTTCTCGAGCTGCTGCAGCGCCTGGTTGATCCGCTGGCGCGATACGCCGACGAGCATCCCCAGCTCCTCCTGCGAGATCGACAGCGACGGGCCGGTGTCCGGGTACAGCGCGGGATTGAAGAGCTGCGCGAGCGCCTGCGCGACGCGCGCGTCGACGTCGAGCAGCCGGCTGTTCTGGATCGACGCGATGAATTCGCCCATCCGGTTGTTCAGCTGATGAATCACGAAGCGCGTAAACGGCAGGCTCGTGTCGAGCAGCGCATGGAACGTGTCGACCGGCACGAACAGCACGGTCGAGCGCTGGATCGCGACGACCTCGTACTTGCGCAGCTCGCGCTTGATCACGCTGCCTTCGCCGAACCAGCCGCCCGACGGCACGCCGGAGAACGTGCAGCCGCGCCCCGACACGTTGAAGATCGCGAGCTTCAGCAACCCCTGATGGACGCCGATCCAGTATTCGGACGGCGCGAGCCGGTGCGCGATCACGTCGCCCGCTTCGCACTGCGCGACGTGCGACTCGGCCAGCACGCGCGCCTGGTGTTCGGGCGCCAGCGTGCGAAACCACGCGCACTGGCCGAACAGCGTCGCGAGCGGCGGCAGCGGGCCCGGTTCGGGGAGCGTGTCGGCCGGGGCGGCGGCCGCGTCGAGGTGGTCGTGCATGGGTGCGGGTTTGCGAGGATAGGGATAACGCGCAGCGCTCGAGCGGCACTCTGTCGTTTCGATGACAGACGGCTCACAATAGCGCCCGTTAGGCTGTCGGCAATTGAACCACATCAAAACGATCCGGGGTGCATGCGCCCCGGTGGACAGAACACGGGAGACAGGATCATGACGCAGATGTTCGAGGCCGGGCTCGGCCGCCGCGATGCCAATTACGTGCCGCTCACCCCGATCGATTTCCTGATCCGGGCGGCCGAAGTCTACGGCGAGCGCCTCGCGATCGTGCACGGCGACGTGCGGCGCACGTGGGGCGAGACCTGCACCCGCGCGAAGCAGCTGGCGAGCGCGCTCGCGCAGGCCGGGGTCGGGCGCGGCGACACGGTCGCGGCGCTGCTGCCGAACATCCCGGCGATGGTCGAGGCGCACTTCGGCGTGCCGATGGCCGGCGCCGTGCTGAACACGATCAACACGCGGCTCGACGCATCGTCGGTGCTGTTCATGCTGCGTCACGGCGAGGCGAAGGTGCTGATCGTCGACACCGAATACGCGGAGATCGCGCAGCGCGCGGCGCTCGAGGTGCCGGGCCTGAAGATCGTCAGCGTGGCCGACGCGCTGCCGGCCGACCCGGACCGCTTCGCGGGCGCGACCGACTACGAGGCGTTCGTGGCCGGCGGCGACCCCGACTACGCATGGACGCCGCCCGCCGACGAATGGGAGGCGATCGCGCTGAACTACACGTCGGGCACGACCGGCGACCCGAAGGGCGTCGTCTATCACCATCGCGGCGCGTATCTCGCGGCGATCAGCAACATCCTCGAATGGGACATGCCGAAGCACGCGGTGTATCTGTGGACGCTGCCGATGTTCCACTGCAACGGCTGGTGTTTCCCGTGGGCCGTCGCGGCGCGCGCGGGCGTGAACGTGTGCCTGCGCAAGTTCGACGCGAAGACGGTGTTCGACCTGATTCGCCGCGAGCGCATCACGCATTACTGCGGCGCGCCGATCGTGCAGAGCGCGATCGCGAACGCGCCGGCCGAGCTGCGCGCGGGGATCGACCACACGGTGCACGCGATGGTCGCGGGCGCGGCCCCCGCGCCGGCCGTGATCGCGAAGATGAAGGGGATCGGCTTCGACCTGCTGCACGTGTACGGGCTGACCGAGGTCTACGGCCCGGCGACCGTCTGCGCGAAGCAGGCGCACTGGGACGCCGTGTCCGACGAGGAGCGCGCGCGGCTGAATGCGCGCCAGGGCGTGCGCTACCACCTCGAGGCCGGCGCGACGGTGCTCGATCCCGACACGATGACGCCGGTGCCGGCCGACGGCGAAACGCTCGGCGAGATCATGTTCCGCGGCAACATCTGCATGAAGGGCTACCTGAAGAACCCGAAGGCGACCGACGAGGCGTTCCATGGCGGCTGGTTCCATACCGGCGATCTCGCGGTGCTGATGCCGGACGGCTATATCCGGATCAAGGATCGCAAGAAGGACATCATCATCTCGGGCGGCGAGAACATCTCGAGCATCGAGGTCGAGGACGCGCTGTACCGGCATCCGGCGGTGGCCGTGGCGGCCGTCGTCGCGATGCCCGACCCGAAATGGG
Source organism: Burkholderia cenocepacia (assembly GCF_014211915.1). NCBI lineage: Bacteria > Pseudomonadati > Pseudomonadota > Betaproteobacteria > Burkholderiales > Burkholderiaceae > Burkholderia > Burkholderia cenocepacia. Next base: position 757,598 of record NZ_CP060040.1, read on the forward strand.
GCGAGGTGCCGTGCGCGTTCGTCGAGCTGCGCGAAGGCGCGAGCGCGACCGAGGAAGAGATCGTCGCGCACTGCCGGCAACTGCTCGCGGGCTTCAAGGTGCCGAAGGCCGTGCGCTTCGGCGAGCTGCCGAAGACCTCGACCGGCAAGATCCAGAAGTTCCAGTTGCGTAATGCGGTCGGCTCGGACAAGGCGATCGACCTGGCGGGCGACAAGAAGTAGTCGAGGCCCGGCCGCGGCCGATCGTTCGTCGTCCGGCGTTCGTCACGCGTCGCGTGCGAGCCGGAACACGCTGACCGCGTCCGACAGTTGCGCGGCCTGCTCGCGCAACGCGACGGCCGCGCGCTCGGCGTCCGAGATCAGCATCGCATTCTGCTGCGTCGCTTCGCCGATCTGCGTGACGGCCAGGTTCACCTGCTCGATGCCGGTCGATTGTTCGCGCGACGCGGCGCTGATCTCGCCGATCAGCGTGCGCACCTGGTCGACCCGCGCGACGATGTCGCGCATCGTGCCGCGCGCGGCGTCCGCGATCCGGTAACCCTGTTCGACGGTCGTCGACGATTCGGCGCTCAGCGCGTCGATCTCCTTGACCGCGGCCGCGCTGCGCTGCGCCAACGCGCGCACCTCGGCCGCGACCACCGCGAAGCCCTTGCCGTGTTCGCCCGCGCGGGCGGCCTCGACGGCCGCGTTCAGCGCGAGGATGTTGGTCTGGAACGCGATGCCTTCGATCGCGCCGGTGATCTCGGCGATCCGGCGCGTCGCGCGGCCGATGTCGTCCATCGTCGCGACCACGCGCTGCACCGCGGCGTCGCCGTTCGTCGCGGCGGCCGACGCATCCGCGACCAGCGCGTTGGCCTGCGCCGCATGCTCGGCGCTCTGCTGCACGGCGGCGGTGATCTGCTCCATGCTGGCGGCCGTCTGTTCGACGCTGCTGGCCTGCGTCGCGATCCGCGCGGCGATGTCGCCGCTGCCGGCCGCGATGCCGACCGTGCCGTGCGCGATGTCGGCCGCACCGTTGCGCACTTGCGCGACGATCCGCGCGAGGCCGTCGCCGATCCCGTCGACCGCCTGCACGAGCCGGCCGATCTCGTCGTTGCCCGCGCTGCCGTGCGCGGCCGCGCCGTCGCGGATGCGCACGCTGAGATCGCCCGCCGCATAGCGCTCGGACGCGCGGGCGGCGGCTTCCAGCGGCCGGCTCACCACGCGCCGCACGACGATGACGAACAGCGTCGCGAACGCCGCGACGAGCACGGCGCCGATCATCAGGAAGCGGTTGCGGGTGGCGCGCATGGTGGCCAGCAGCTCGTCGTCGAGCGCGATCCCGCCGACGAGCCATTGCCACTGCGGAATCGTCGTGAACGACACGAATTTCGCGGTCGGCCCGGCGTCGTGCGCGGCGGGGTCGGTCGACGTGTACGCGAGCCGGCCCTGGGCCGCCGCGAGCATCTGCGCGTAGGGGGCGCGCGCGTCGTCGGCACGCTGGCCGGCCGCATCGGGATGCACGACGAAGGTGCCGCGCGACGGGCCCTGCGACGCATCGAGCACGAAGTAGTAGCCGTTGTCGCCGATCTTCAGCGCACGGATGCCGTCCTCGACGAGCTTGAGCTCGGCGCCGATGTCGAGGCCGACGAACAGCGCGCCGATCACGCGGCCGGTCGCGTCGGTCACCGGCTTGTACTGCGTGATGTACGACCGGCCGAACAGCTTCGCGAGGCCCGTGTAGCTGCGCCCGGCGACGAGCGGCGCATACGCGGGGCCGGCGCGGTCGAGCTTGGTACCGACCGCGCGCGCGCCGTCCTGCTTCTTCAGCGAGGTCGTGATACGCACGAAATCGTCGCCGTCGCGCGCGAAGATCGTCGCGATCGCGCCGCTTTTCTTCAGGAACTGGTCGGGGATCGAGTAGTCGAGGTCGAGCGGCTGGCCGCCCGCGAGCAGGGTCGGCGCGGCCACGCCGCCGATATCGACGGTGCGCGCCGGGTCGAGCGAGAAATCGGCCGGCAGGAAACTCGCGAACAGCGACATCGAGCGGTTGGCTTCGGCGGTCAACGCCTTGTCGAACAAGTCGACCATCGCGCGGATCGACTGCTCCTTGTCGTCGATCCGCTTATGCGCTTCATCGGCGAGCTGCTGGCCGGCGAAATGGGCGAGGGTCCACGCGAACACGGTAAACAGCAGGGCGACGAGCGCGCACGCCAGCGCGGCCAGACGCGCGCCGACGCTCACTCGGCCCAATTGGGTCATTCTCATGAGACATCCTGAGTGGGAGTGAGAGGAGGCGGAACGCACGCGTCACCGCTCGTGGTCCCGTTAATACGGCAACTTTCGCGAAATCTTTAGCGGATGTCGCGGATCACGGGCACGCAGGCGGGCGAAGGGGAAGCGAGGGTCAGTGCATGACGAGCCACGCGACGGCCAGATAGCGGCCGACTTTCGCGATCGTCACGATCGCGAGAAAGGTCGGCAGCGGCTCGCGCAGCACGCCGGCGATCATCGTCAGCGGATCGCCGATCACCGGCGCCCAGCTCAGCAGCAGCGACCAGCGGCCGTAGCGTGCGTACCAGCGCTCGGCGCGCGCGAGCGCGGACGGCTTGACCGGAAACCAGCGGCGCTCGCGAAAGTGCTCGATGCCGCGGCCGAGCGCCCAGTTGATCGCCGAGCCGGCGACGTTGCCGACGCTCGCGACCAGCACCAGCGCCCACACGGGTTCGCGTCCGGCGAGCAGCAGGCCGGCGAGCACGGCTTCGGACTGGAGCGGCAACAGGGTCGCGGCGACCATCGACACGGCGAACAGGCCGCCGTAAGTGAGCAATTCGGACATCGCGCGATTGTACCGGCCGTGCGGCGGCCGGCCCCGGTCACGCGGTCATCGGCTCACGATCTCACGCGGCATCCGTCGTGCCGAACAGCAGGTGCGAGATCATCGACTTGTCGACCGGTTCGTCGTTGAGCGTGCTGGCGAGCAGTTCGCCCGCGAGCTGCTGCGGCGAGAACACCATGTCGGGCTTCAACAGCCGCAGCCGTTCGAGGTTGCGCTGCTGGTTCACGAGCGCGACCGTGCGCACCGACGGCGCGATCTCGCGGATCGCGAGGATGATGAACGCGTTTTCGGCGTCGTCCGAGCGCAGCGCGAGCACCGCGCGCGCGGTCGCCGCGCCGGCGCTTTCCAGCACCGCATGGTCGGTCGCATCGCCGACGATCAGGTCGGTCGCCGCCGGATAGTTGTGCTCGACGCCGGCCGGCACGACGACGGTCACCGCGTAGCCGCGCTTGCGCAGCCCGTCGTGCACCGCATGCGCGACGGGTGTCGCGCCGACGATCAGGAAATGATGCTTGCGGATCACGTTCGAAATGCCTCCCTTGACGATCCGTTTCAGATTGCCGCCGATCACCGGGCCGACGACCGCGCTGATCGACGTCGCGAACACCGTGATGCCGAGCACGATCACCGATGCGGTGAACAGGCGCGCGGTCGGCGCGTGCGGCACGATGTCGCCGTAGCCGACGGTCGACATCGACACGATCGAGAAATAGACGGCGGTGGCGAGATCGTGGACGGGCGGCGTGAACTCGTCGCCGAGATAGAGCACGCCGAAAGTGGCGTAGATCAGCAGCGACACGATGCTCAGCAACGCGAACAGGCTGCTGGCGGCCACGCTCGCGCGATCGAAGTGCCGCCAGTAGTACAGCAGCGCGACGACCAGCACGGCCGTATAGACGAACACCGCGTGGCTGCGATAGCCGCCGAGCACGCTGATTGCGGCGGCCGCGACCAGCAGCAGGATCGACAACACCCATGCGACGCGGGCGCGCAGGACGATGCCGATGGCCATCGTCGCGAGGCCGGCCGCGACCACCACCTGCGGCAGCACGACGAGCCCCATGTTGTCGACGAGATTCAGCGCATCGGCGAGCCACGCGCGGTGCAGACCGAGCCGCGCGTGCTCGACGACGGGGCGCAGCACCATGAGCGCATCGAGCGCAAGCAGGAGGGCGAGATACCAGTGCAGGCCGATCGGCGCGAACAGGCGCCGCAGGCGGGAGGTGACGTGCTTCATTCAGTCGCCCGGCAGGCCCGGGCATGTCCAACGAACCAGGCGCTACCCTAAAGCATTCGGCGCCCGGCTGCTTTTTCGAGGGGCCTGGCAGCGGCGCCAACGCAGCCCGTTCGCGCGGCCGTTCAGTTCCAGCCGACCATGATCGCGCCCATCCCGACGAGCAGCCCGCCCGTCACGCGGTTCATCGCGCGCATCCGTGCCGGCCGCTGCAGCGCGCGGCTCAGCCGGTGCGAGAACAACGCCATCGATGCGACGCCGCCCGCGAACAGCAGCGCGAACGTCGCGGCGAGCAGCAGGTATTGAAGGTTCAGGCTCCAGTCGGCATTCGGGCTGATGAACTGCGGAAAGAACGACGGAAAGAACAGCAGCGTCTTCGGATTCAGCCCGGAAGTCGCGACGCCACGCCAGAACAGCGCGCGTCCGGAGTCGGCGTGCGGCGCGGCGATGGCCGTTCCTGCGTCGGTCTCGGCCGGCGCCGCGGCCGTTCCGGCCGGCGTGCGGCTCAGCCATTGCTTGCCGCCGAGCCAGACGAGATACGCGGCGCCGGCCCAGCGCAGCACGGTCAGGGCGTGCTCGTCGAGGTGGACCAGCGAATTGAGGCACAGCGCGGTCAGCGCGAGTTGCAGCAGCACGGCGAGCGTGCCGCCCCAGACGCACGGTAGCGCGCGGCGCCAACCGGTGCGCAACGCCTGGTTCATCGTGAGCAGGTTGACGGGGCCGGGCGCGTAGATGAGGACGACGGAAGCAGCGAGGAACGACAGATAAAGCTTGAACGACATGACGGACGGGCAAGAGCGGGGAGGCAGGCACCGGCCCCGCACGCGGTCGGATGGGCGTGCGGGCGGCGGGGAATCGCATGTCTGCCGGCCGGCACCGCAACTCGTGATTGCGGCCGTGCGTTCCGTTGCGAGGGGTGGTCGCGGGGAGCGTGCCGGACAGCAGGCATGGAGAAAATGTATCAAGCGGCCCGGTTAAAAGGCTTCCTGTTTTCCAGTAAAAAGCCCCTGAAACCGGAATCCTGTTCAGATAGAATGCCGATTTTCAGTAGAAGATTCTTCTCGCCATGGCTACCCGCGAACGCACGCCCAAAACGCTCGACAATCAGGACCGCAAGATCCTGGGTGCATTGCAGAAAAATGCGCGCCTGTCGAACGCCGAACTGGCCGAACAGATCGGCATGTCGACCACCGCCTGCTGGAACCGCACGCGGCAACTCGAACTCGACGGCTACATCGACGGCTATGTCGCGCTGGTCAACCAGCGCAAGCTCGGCTACGCGGACATCGTGATCCTCGAAGTCACGCTCGATCGCCATGAAGACGACGCGCTGGCGCGCTTCGGCGCCGAACTGGCGGCGCTGCCGGAGGTGCTCGAGGCGTATCTGGTGTCGGGCGAGTACGACTACTGGATCAAGGTCGCGGTGGACGGCACGGCCGGCTACGAACGCTTCCTGCGCGAAAAGCTGTACCGGATCTCGAGCATCCGCCACAGCCGTTCGATGTTCGCGCTGCGGTGCATGAAGGATGTGCCTTCGATTCAGGTGTGACGGAGGAGAGACGGGAGCGCGGCCGTCGTTGAAACGGCAGTGCGTGCGGTAACAGCGCGGGTGCGGAGGAAACCGGTGAACGGCCGGCGCGGAAGGCTCGCGAGAGAAATGGCCGGCGGGCACACAAAAACGGATGAATCTTCCGTCGGCGATGGCTGGGCGTAATCGCGCGCTGGCCGGAAATGGCTGCATGCCCAGACAACCTGACTTATAGCCCTCCGCGCCGAGACGCATGAATCGGCGCCGGTATCGGCCTGAAACACGGCCTCGAGACGATCTTGAAACGCTCGCCACGCGGCGAGGGTATTCGGCCGGGACGAGCCCGGCTTCTTGCTATCTGACAGGCGCGATCGCCCGGTGCCCGGCGCAACAGCCGCTGTCGGCGCGCGTCAGGACAAGGGGATCAGGCGACCGGCGATCTGGCCGCCGGTCCAGCCCACTCAGCGCGGCAGGCGCGCGTGTGCTTCAGCGATGACTTCGCAGTTCTCGAGGTGCAGTGCCCAGGCTTCCGCCAGCAGCTCGCCAACACGCGCGAGCCAGCCAGTGGATTGGGTGGAACGATCGGAGACATTAGACGTTTGCATGACGAAGCCCCATATAGGTGGCGAGTTAGGGATAACCCTAATCATAGCGAAGCGAACTCGCTTTGTGAAATGCGATTTCGTTATATGAGAATTACTGACAATTTATGTTGCTGCTACGCAACATGAATATTGGCTTCCCGGACGTGTCGACTAGGCGTGACGAGGCCGTGCCGGCACGGCCTCGCGGGGAGAAAGAAAGGGAATCGAACGTAAGTTGGGAAAAGGGCCCGATTACCGGCCGATCCACCCGAAGCGCCACGATAGCCGCCGCGTTGCGGCCCGCAGCGTTTGCGCCAGCTCGCTGTCAGGCCCGCGCGGGAAGCCGCGCGACGAGCCGATGATCGCGATCACGAGCCGGATGCTGCCGGTGTGATCGAACACGGGTGCGGCAATCGTCCCGATGCCCGGCACCGGCGCGTCGAACGCGAAATCGAGCTCGTCCGCGCGGATCGCCGCGAGCCGCGAGCGGAAGGCCGCGTCATCCGGTGCGACGGGCGCGCCGGCGAGGCGCACGGGCTCGTTGGCGAGCAAGTCGGCCAGCACGTCGTCGGACATGCCGGACGCGAAAATCCGGCCGATCGCCGTATTGACGAGCGACATCACGGTGCCGACCTGCAGGCTCACGTGCTGCGGCCGCGCCGATTCCTCGAGCCGGATCACGGTCGGCCCGAGCGGGCCGAGCGTCGCGGCGGCCACGCTCATGTCGGTCGCGCCGGCGAGCGCGACGATCTCGGCTTCCGCGTCGCGCGTCGGCGACACGCGCTGCATCGCGATCAGGCCGAGCGCCTGCGCGAGCGGCCCGCCATCGAAGCAGCCGGCGTCGTCGCGGCTCAGCAGGCCGATCTTCTGCAGGCTGACCAGATGCGGAAATGCCTTCGCGGCCGGCATGCCGGCCGCCGTCGCGAGATCGCGCAGCGGCAGCGCGCGACCCGCCGACACCAGCGCGAGCAGCAGGTCGCCGGTGCTGTCGAGCGCATTGATGCCGCGCTGCGTTTTCGCGTCGTCGGCCAGCGCGGGCGGTACGCGTGCGGCGCCCGGCGCCACCGCAGGCGCGGGCGCCGGTTCCGCACGCGCCGCGCCGAGCGACGCGGTGGCCTGCCGCGCCGCGCCGCGCAACGCCGCCGCGATCGGGCCGTCCCAGTCGACATCGATCGATCCCGTCGAACCGATCACCGTCAACGCGAGCTGCAGGCGCCCGTGCGGATCGAGCACGGGCACGCACATCCCGCTGACGCCCGGGCTCGGCCGGTCGATGCTGCGTTCGATGCCGCGTGCGCGGATCGCATCGAGTTCGACGGGTTGCGCATCGGCGTCCGGCGCGACCGACGGGCTTTCGGCGCCGGCAAGCGTCTCGCCCGCACCTGCCTGGCTGGCCGCCATCGCATCGAGTTGCGCGGCGTCGCCGAACGCGCGGAACACGCGGCCGGTCGCCGTGGTGTCGAGCGACATCACCGAACCGACGTGCAGGTTCACGTGCAACGGATAGCCGCCGTGCTCGATGCGCACGATCGTCGGGCCGAGCACGCCCGGCACCGACAGCGCGACGCTCAGCCCGACCGTTTCCGCGAGCCGCACCGCATGCGGCAGCGTCGCCCGGTAGGCCGGCTGGCGCTCGATCGACATCAGCCCGAGCCGCAGCGACAGCGGGCCCGGCTCGTAGTTGCCGGTGATCGCGTCCCGCTTCACGAGCGCGAGCCGCGTCAGGCTCACGAGATAGGTGTGCGCCTGCGCGGTGGAGAGATCGGCCGCCGCGGCCAGTTCCGACAGCCCGAGCGGCTTGCGCCGGCGCGCGAGCGCGTCGAGCAGCCGGCCGCCGACCTCGACACTCTGGATGCCGCGCTGCGCCTTGGGCGGCGCATCGTCCGCGCTGACTTCGTGGTTCTGCACGCGATGATTCTTCCGTTGACGAAACCCCGCATGGTATCCGACGCCATTTTGAGCGCCAGCCCACACGTTTACCCGTATTGGACAATAGCAAGCGCATTTGTCATTGACAAATATTCGACGCAGGCCGATGATCCGCTCACTCCCCCTCAACACATGGCTCGCAGCCACGGAACGCACAATGGCCAAAGCATTCGCCTCCCAAGCCGATCTGGAAGAGAAGAAAGTCACCTGGACGAAGCTGTCCGAGAACGCGTACGCGTACACAGCCGAAGGCGACCCGAACTCGGGCGTGATCATCGGCGACGACAGCGTGCTGATCGTCGACACGACCGCGACGCCCGCGATGGCTCAGGACCTGATCGCGAAGATCCGCAGCGTGACCGACAAGCCGATCAAGCACGTGGTGCTGTCGCACTATCACGCGGTGCGCGTGCTCGGCGCGTCCGCGTACTTCGACGAAGGCGCGCAGCACGTGATCGCGAGCCGCGGCACCTACGAGATGATCGTCGAGCGCGGCGAGGCCGACATGAAGTCGGAGATCGAGCGCTTCCCGCGCCTGTTCGCCGGCGTCGAGACGGTGCCCGGCCTGACCTGGCCGACGCTCGTGTTCGAGCGCGAGATCACGCTGTTCCTCGGCAAGCTCGAGGTGAAGATCATGCACGTCGGCTCGGGCCATACGAAGGGCGACACGATCGTCTGGCTGCCGTCGCAGAAGGTGCTGTTCTCGGGCGACCTCGTCGAATACGACGCCGCGTGCTATTGCGGCGACGCGCAGCTCGAACAGTGGCCGGCCACGCTCGAGGCGCTGCGCGCGCTCGGCGCCGAGAAGCTCGTGCCGGGCCGCGGCCCCGCGCTGCTGAATCCGGCTGAGGTGAACAAGGGCCTCGACTACACGAAGGATTTCGTCACGACGCTGCTCGCGCAGGGCCGCAAGGCCGTCGAGCGCAATCTCGACCTGAAGGCCGCGATGGCGCTCACGCGCGAAGCGATGGACCCGAAGTTCGGCCACGTGTTCATCTACGAGCACTGCTTGCCGTTCGACGTGTCGCGCGCGTTCGACGAGGCGAGCGGCATCGCGCATCCGCGCATCTGGACCGCGCAGCGGGACAAGGACATGTGGGCCGCGCTGCAGGACTGAGCGGCCCACGGCGGCGGGGCGGCGCACACATGATCGCCTTGCCGTTTCCCTGAAGGTCGCGGCATTCGCGGCGGCATCGCGCCGCGGTGCCGGCGACCGTATCCGGTCTCACAAGAATGCAGGGCGCATGCACGCCCTCGGAGACTGCCGCGCGCTCGACATCGCGCGGCCCGTTTGGAGAGAGACATGCCCCAATCGCTTCCCGCCGAAGCGACGCTCGCGCACGCGAGCGCGTCGGCGCCGACTTCCGCATCCGAATCCGCATTCAGCGACGCGCTGCTGTTCCGCAAGATCGCGTGGCGGATCGTCCCGTTCCTGTTTCTCTGCTACGTCGTGTCGTTCCTCGACCGCATCAACATCGGCTTCGCGCAGTTGCAGATGAAGCACGATCTCGGCTTCAGCGATGCGATGTACGGCCTCGGCGCCGCGGTGTTCTACGTCGGCTACGTGTGCTGCGAAGTGCCGAGCAACATGCTGCTCGCGCGGTTCGGCGCGCGCCGCACGTTCACGCGGATCATGCTGCTGTGGGGCCTCGCGTCGACCGGGATGATGTTCGTGTCGCAGCCGTCGCATTTCTACGTGCTGCGCTTCCTGCTCGGCGTGTTCGAGGCCGGCTTCTTCCCCGGCATCGTGCTGTACCTGACCTACTGGTTTCCCGCGAACCGGCGGGCGGCGGCGATCTCGGTGTTCTTCGCGGGCGTCGCGGTGGCCGGCGTGCTCGGCGGCTTGTTGTCCGGCTGGATCATGCGCGACATGAGCGGCGTGCTCGGGCTGCACGGCTGGCAGTGGATGTTCGCGATCGAAGGTGCACCGGCGATCCTGCTCGCGTTCGCCGCGTTCTCGTTCCTCGTCGACCGGCCGCAGGACGCCGCATGGCTCACGTCCGACGAAAAGGCGCGCGTCGCCGTGCTGTGCGCCGAAGGCCGCGCACACGACAATGCGCATGACGGACGCAGCGTGATGGCCGCGCTCGCGAACCCGCGCGTGTACCTGTTCGCGTTCATCTATTTCTCGCTGACCTGCGCGTCGCTGACGCTCAACTTCTGGATGCCGCTGATGATCCGCGACTTCGGCGTGACCGACGTCGTCGCCGTGAGCCTCTACACGGTCGTACCGAATGCGGTGGGCGCGGTGGGGCTGGTGCTGATCGCGCGGCGCTCGGACCGCACCGGCGAGCGCCGCAAGCACTTCGCATGCTGCACGATCGGCGGCGGGCTCGCGCTCGCGGCGCTGACGCTGCACCTGCACAGCTTCGCGGCGATGCTCGCGTGCCTGTCGATCGCGGCGACGCTGATCTTCGCCGCGCTGCCGATCTTCTGGGCCGTGCCGACCCGCTACCTGTCCGGCAACGCGGCCGCCGCCGGGATCGCGTTGATCAGCAGCATCGGGATCACGAGCGGCATCGTCAGCCCGTGGGTGATCGGGATGATCCGCACGCGCACGGGCAGCATGGATCTCGCCGTCTATCTGCTGGCCACGCTGCTGGTGGCGAGCGGGGTGGCGCTGATGGTCGGCGTGAAGGGCGAAGGCGCGCGGCGCGGCGCGGCCTCCGCCGGCAACTAGCGCGCCGCGGTGTAGCGCGGCGCGGGCGTATTGGCCGACAAATGCGGCGCCATCGTGCGGCGCGCGGCCTCGTACGCCTCCCATTCGTCGCCCGCGTGCAGCGACGGGATCGTCACGAGCTCGCCGCGCTCGAACCCGACCAGCGCCGCATCGACCAGGTCCGGCGCCGTCATCACGATTTCCTTCGGCAGGTGCTCGAGCGGCAGGCCGCCCGTCTGCCAGAACTCGGTGGCCGTCGCGCCGGGCAGCACGGCCTGTACCTGCACGCCCTTGTCGGCGAGCTCGTGATGCAGCGACTGGCTGAACGCGAGCACGAACGCCTTGCTGCCGCCGTACACGCCGTTCAGCGTTTCCGGCGAGATCGCGACGATCGACGCAATGTTGATCACCGCGCCGCGGCCGCGTGCGACGAAACCGGGCACGGCCGCATAGGTCAGGCGCGTGAGCGCGGTCACGTTCAGGTCGATCATCCGCGTCATCGCGTCGACGTCGCTGTCGAGCAGCGGCGCATGCGTGCCGATGCCCGCGTTGTTGACGAGCAGCGTGATGCTCGCGTCCTGTTTCAGCTTGGCTTCGACGGCGGCGAGCGCCGCGCGGTCGTTGAGGTCCGCGTCGACGATCTCGACGCTGCGCTGCGTGTCGTTCGTGATGCGCTCGGCGAGGGCGCTCAGCCGGTCGCGGTTGCGCGCGACCAGGATCAGGTCGTAGCCGCGGCGCGCGAGGCGGTCCGCGTAGACGGCGCCGATGCCCGACGACGCGCCGGTAATGAGGGCGGTACCGCGATGTGCTTGCGTCATGATGTGCTCCGTTTCGGTGAGAATGGCCGGATGGCGTGAAGGCATTCTGGCCTCGAAGCGCGGCGACACAAATGACGTAGATGGGTATGATTCCGGACATCGGGCCCATCGGCCCGATCGACACGGAAGCGGAGAACGCACATGCACCGAATCGGCTTTCTGATCAGCGACGGCTTCCAGATCATGGCGCTCGCCGCGCAGTCGGTGTTCGAGTACGCGAACATGGGGATGGACGCGCCGTTCTACGCGATGGACAACTATTCGGTCGACGGCGGCGACGTGCGCTCGTCGCTCGGGCTGCCGGTCGCCACGCGCGCGCTGCGCGGCCGGCTCGATGTCGACACGTGGATCGTCGCGGGCGTCAACGACCCGCTCACCGCGCCGGCGCCGGCCGGCGTGGTTGCCTACCTGCGTCGCGCGAACGGGCGGGCGCGGCGGATCGCCGGCGTCTGCACGGGCGCGTTCGTGCTGGCCGAGGCCGGGCTGCTCGCACAGCGTCGCGCGACCACGCACTGGGCGTTCGGCCGCGACATGCAGCGGCACTATCCGGAGATTCGCGTCGAGGACGACCGGATCTTCATCGTCGACGGCCCGATCTGGACGTCGGCCGGGATGACGGCCGGCCTCGATCTCGCGCTCGCGATGGTGGAAAAGGATCTCGGCGCCGACGTCGCGCGGTCGGTCGCGCGTAAGCTGGTGATGCATCAGCGCCGCGCCGGCGGCCAGTCGCAGCATTCGGAAATGCTCGATCTCGCGCCGAAATCCGACCGGATCCAGAGCGCGCTCGATTACGCGCGGCGGAATCTCGGTCGCGCGCTGACCGTCGAGGAACTCGCCGAGGCCGTGCACCTGAGCCCGCGCCAGTTCAGCCGCGTGTTTACGCTCGAAACCGGGCAGTCGCCGGCGAAGGCGATCGAGCGGCTGCGGCTCGAAGCGGCGCGGCTGATGATCGAACAGAGCCGCCATCCGCTCGACGTGATCGCAAGGGAGAACGGTTTTCGCGACCGCCGGCACATGCGCGAGGCGTTCGTGCGCGGGTTCGGCGTGCCGCCGCAGGCGTTGCGGCGCGACGCACGGACGGAGACGGACGCGCGCGAAACGGGCTGACGCGCGCGGCCGCCTGCCGCCAGCGCGGGGCGGAAAAATCGCGCAGAATCTCGTCGACATGTTTCGCGAGGAGACACGATGCACGCCGAACCGTTCGACATTGCGATACCCGATCAAGCGCTCGACGATTTGCGGCGGCGCGTGCGCGACACCCGCCCGCCCAACCTGACGCCCGCCGAGCCGTGGCAGCAGGGCGTCGACGGCGCGTGGCTGCGCGAACTGGCCGCGTACTGGGCCGACGGTTTCGATTGGCGTGCAGCGGAACGCGCGCTGAACCGGCTGCCGCAGTTCGTCGCGGACATCGGCGGCCAGCGCGTGCATTTCGTGCATCGGCGCGGCACCGGCCCGAAACCCTATCCGCTCGTCGTCACGCACGGCTGGCCGGGTTCCGCATTCGAATTCCATGCGCTGATCGATCGCCTGTGCGATCCGGCCGCGTTCGGCGGCGATCCGGCCGACGCCTTCGACATCGTCGCGCCGTCGCTGCCCGGCTTCCTGTTTTCTCCCGCGCCGGCGGCGCCCGGCACGTCGGCGCTTCAGGTCGCCGACTGCTGGGCGGCATTGATGGCCGGCCTGGGCTACCCGCGGTTCGGCGCGCAGGGCGGCGATCTGGGCGCGGGCGTGTCGGTCGCGCTCGGCGCGCGGCATGAGGGCGTGGTCGACGGCATCCATCTGAACTACCTGCCCGGCAGCTACGACCCGCCGATCGACGCGGCGCGGCCGCTGACCGACGACGAGCAGGCGTTCCTGAAGCAGCGCGGCGAGTGGACAGCGCTGGAAGGCGGGTACGCGTACGTCCACATGACGAAGCCGCAGACGCTGGCCGTCGCGCTCAACGATTCGCCGCTCGGGCTGGCCGCGTGGATCGGCGAGAAATTCCGTGCGTGGAGCGATTGCGACGGCGACGTCGCGCGCCGTTTTTCGCGCGACACGCTGCTGACGGGCATCTCGCTCTACTGGTTTACCGGCTGCATCGGCTCGTCGATGCAGATGTATTGGGAGAACCGGCTGCAGCCGATGCGGTTTACGCCCGGGCAACGCCTGGCGGTGCCCGTCGGCTTCGCGCGCTTCCCGAAGGAAATCAGCCGCCCGCCGCGCAGTTGGCTCGAACGCGTATTCGACGTCGTGCAGTGGACCGACATGCCGAGCGGCGGCCATTTCGCGGCGATGGAAGAGCCGGATCTGCTGGCCGACGATATTCGACGGTTTTTCAGGCGTTTTCGATAACAGGCGGGCAAGCCTGGCGGCGGAAACGAATACTGGAGGACGCTCGCGCGTGACGGAGTTGACGAGAGCGGCACGATGCGCGTCGCGTCGCCTGTCTTGCCGCGTAGTTACCGCGTAACGAACGCCGTGGCCGCATCCGGCGCCGTACGCGCATGCTTGCGCTGGCGCAGCAGCGCGACGCGGCAGTTCTCGCGCGCCGTTTCGCGGCCGTCGTCGTCGAGCAGCACGAGGTCGCCGCGCATCACGTTCAGCGTGATCACATCCTCGCCCGGCGCGCCGAGCGTCTCCGGCGTATGTACCGAGCCGGCCGGTTCGAGCACCGTCGAACCGGCGTGCGCGACCCAGTCGTATTCGCGGTAACGCCACGCACCCTGCAGCGTATGGACGAATACCTCGCCATCGTGACGATGGCGCGGCAGCATGCCGCCGGCCGGCATCTTCAGCAGCGCGGTCAGCGTGTCCTCGGCCGCATTGATGTGCAGGTACTTGATCGCGAGCCCCGGCAGGTCGGCGCTCATCGGCAGCCACGGCAGCGCGTCGCCGGGCAGGCACGAGATCGGCGGCAGGTCGGTGGAGAGCGGGGCGGACGGCTGCGTCATGGCGGAAGGCGGTGCGGAAACGAGAAGCCCGCATTATCGCAGAGCCGGAATGCGTGGCCGAACAGGGGGCGGCGTCGCGCCGAAAGCATGCGTGGCCGCCCGATCCTGACACGATGAAATATACAGTCAAACTGTACAGTTTGACTGTCGATGTGCTATCTTGAATTCATGAACTCGCCATCGTCTTCCCCCGACACCCTCCCGCTGGCCGGTCTCGCCGGCGAACTCCGCATCTCGGTCGGCAAGCTGATGCGGCGGATGCGGGAGCAGACCCATCCGAACGACCTCACGTCCTCGCAGAAATCGGTGTTGCTGCGGCTCGATCGCGACGGCCCGGCGACGGTATCGGCGCTGGCGCGTGCCGAAAGCGTGCGCCCGCAGTCGATGCGGGTGACGGTCGCCACGCTCGAGGCGCTCGGCGCGGTCGCCGGCGCGCCCGATCCCACCGACGGCCGGCAGACGCTGATCGCGCTCACGCCCGGTTTCCGCAAGGTGCTGCAAGCCAATCGCGCGGCCAAGGACGACTGGCTGTTTCGCGCGCTGCATGCGCAACTGTCGGCGGCGGAGCAGGCCGAGCTCGCGGCGGCCGTGAAGCTGCTGCAGCGGCTCGCCGAATTCGAGGACCCGGCGCGTTCGTGAACCGCTCCGGCCCGCTAGCCAAAAGGACTACCTGCACATGAACCTCCTGCACCTCGTGTCGTACTTCTTCGGCGGCGCGTTTCTCGCGAACGCCGTGCCGCATCTCGTCAGCGGGCTGCGTGGCGAGCTGTTCCAGACGCCGTTCGCGAAACCGCCCGGCCGCGGGCTGTCGTCGTCCACCGTGAACGTGCTGTGGGGCGTCGTGAATCTCGTGATTGCCTATGCGCTCATGCGTCGGGCCGGCGATTTCGACCTGAAGATCACGGCCGACGCGGCGGCGTTCGGTCTCGGCATCCTCGCGCTCGGCCTGTTCCTCGCGCGACATTTCGGCGCACTGCACGGCGGCAACGAGCCCGACCGGGAGCGGCCGTGAGCGTGCCGGCAGCGGGCGTGTTCCGCTCGCTTCGCAGCTTCAACTACCGCGTATGGGCGATCGGCTCGCTGGTGTCGAACATCGGTACGTGGATACAGCGCACCGCGCAGGACTGGCTCGTCCTCACGCAGCTCACGCATCACGACGCGTCTGCGGTCGGCACGGTGATGGCGCTGCAGTTCGGGCCGCAACTGCTGCTGTTGCCGTGGACCGGCTACGCGGCCGACCGCTTCGACCAGCGCAAGCTGCTGATGGCGACGCAGGCGCTGATGGGCGCGCTGGCGCTCGTGCTCGGCGTGCTGACGGTCACCGGCGCCGTGCGGCTCGAGCACGTGTATGTATTCGCGTTCCTGTTCGGCTGCGCGTCGGCGTTCGACGCGCCGGTGCGGCAGACTTTCGTCGCGGAACTGGTCGGCGACCGCGAACTCGCGAATGCGGTCGCGCTCAACTCGACGTCGTTCAATGCCGCGCGGATGGTCGGCCCGGCGGCGGCCGGCTTCCTGATCGCGTCGGTCGGCACCGGCTGGGCGTTTCTCGCGAACGGGCTCAGCTTCTTCGCGGTGCTGGCGTCGCTGTCGCGGCTTCGGGAGGACGAACTGCGCACCAATGTGCGGGCAAGCCGCTCGCGCGGCAGCCTGCTAGACGGATTCCGCTACGTGTGGCGCCGGCCGGACCTCACAGCCATCCTCGTGATGCTGTTCCTGATCGGCACGTTCGGGCTGAATTTCCAGTTGTTCATTTCGACGATGGCCGCCAGCGTGTTTCACGTCGATGCGCGCGGGTTCGGTTTCCTGTCGTCGATGATGGCGGTCGGCACGGTCTCGGGCGCGCTGCTCGCCGCGCGCCGCGAGCAGCCGCGTTTCCGTCATCTGTGGATCGGCGCGGCGCTGTTCGGGCTCGGCTGCGCGTTCGCCGCGCTGGCGCCCGGCTACTGGTCGTTCGCCGCCGCGCTGGTGCTGACCGGCGTCGCCGCGATCACCTTCATGAACTCGACCAACAGCCTGATGCAGCTTTCCACCGAGCCGGCGATGCGCGGCCGCGTGATGGCGCTGCGTCTCGCGGTCGCATTGGGCGGCACGCCGATCGGCGCGCCGGTGGCCGGCTGGGTCGCGAACCATCTCGGCCCGCGCTGGGCGCTCGGCCTCGGCGCGGCGTCCGGCTTTGCCGCGGCGCTCGTCGCGACCCATTTCGTCACGCGCAAGCGGGCGCAGCCCCGCGCATCCGACGACGGGGCCTGAACGAACCCGAACCGGAAGCCGCCGCTATGCCGCCGGCAGCGTCCCCGCATGCGCGGCTTCGAGGCACGACTGGAACAGCAGCGCGGCCCGCGACGGCCGCGGCGAGCGCCGCAGCAGGCTCACGAACCGGCACCGGTAATTGAACCGGTGCGGCGCGATCGGCTGCATCAGCCCCTTGTTTTCGAAACTCTCCGCGTAGTGATCGGGCAGGAAGCCGAGATAGCGGCCCGACAGAATCAGCGTCGCGATCGATTCCTGGTCCGACGCGGTCGCGCTGCGCGTGAGCTTCGCGCGATGGCTCAGCTCCATGTTCGGCGAATGGAAGCCGAGCCCGGCGAACGCGTGGTTGCGGACCGTCGTCCACGTGAGCTTGCCGTGCGGCGCGTCGAACAGCGGATGCTGGCGGCCGCAGTAGAGCAGCATCCGTTCGTCGAACAGCGCCGAATACACGAGGCTGCCCGAGTTGCGGTGCGCGGGAATGATCCCGACCTGGTAGCTGCCGTCGATCACGCCGCGCTCGACCTCGTTGATCGACGCGACGTGCAGGTTCAGCGCGACGGCGGGCGCTTCGTCCGCGAATTGGCGGATCGCGTCGCCCAGGCGCGCATTCGGGTTGGTGGCCGTCTTGTCGAATACGGCGATGTGAAGTTCTCCGCCCATCGTGTCGTGAATGCCGTCGATCCTGCTGCGAAATGCTTCCATCGACGCGAGCAGCCGCAATGTTTCCTCGTACACCGTCTGCCCCTCGGGCGTCAGGGTGAAGCCCGCGCGGCCGCGCCGGCACAGCACGAGGCCAAGCCGCGTTTCCAGATCCTTCACGTGCCGGCTGATCGTCGAGATGCCGATATTCAGTTCCAGTTCGGCCGCCGCCATCCCGCCGCACTGCACGACGCCCTTGAAGACCCGCAGCAGGCGCAGATCCATGTCGCTGAGCTGTCCGAGCAACGCGCGGCTCTTCGGTTTCTTTGCTTGCATATTTGAGCAAGTGAACATTGATATTGCGATATTCAAAAGACTAATTGGCGTCCCGACAATGCGCAACATCAACCCGAGGAGGAGGGGCGCGCCGCGCCGACCGACATGACCGACATCACCACCGCCCAGCACGACGACACGAACCTCCGCACCGACGCCGCATGGCTCGATGCGCACTGGATGCCGTTCACCGCCAACCGCCAGTTCAAGGCCGATCCGCGGCTGATCGTGTCCGGCAAGGGCGCGTACTACACCGACGCCGAAGGCCGCAAGATTTTCGACGGCCTGTCGGGCCTCTGGTGCACGGGCCTCGGTCACGGCCGCACGGAAATCGTCGAAGCCGTGAGCCGCCAGGTCGCACAGCTCGACTACGCGCCGGCGTTCCAGTTCGGCCATCCGCAATCGTTCGAGCTCGCCAACAAGATCAAGGAACTGACGCCGGCCGGCCTCGACTACGTGTTCTTCACGGGCTCGGGCTCGGAAGCGGCCGACACGTCGCTGAAGCTGGCCCGCGCGTACTGGCGCGCGAAAGGCAAGGGCACCAAGACGCGCCTGATCGGCCGCGAGAAGGGGTATCACGGCGTGAATTTCGGCGGCATCTCGGTCGGCGGGATCGGGCCGAACCGCAAGCTGTTCGGGCAGGGCCTCGACGCCGATTTCCTGCCGCATACGCAACTGGCCGAGAACAAGTTCTCGCGCGGCATGCCCGAGCACGGCGCCGAGCTGGCCGACCGCCTGCTGGAACTGATCGCGCTGCACGACGCGTCGAACATCGCGGCCGTGATCGTCGAGCCGTTCTCCGGCTCGGCGGGCGTCGTCGTGCCGCCGAAGGGCTATCTGAAGCGCCTGCGCGACATCTGTACCGCGCACGACATCCTGCTGATCTTCGACGAGGTCATCACGGGCTTCGGCCGGGCCGGCGCGATGACGGGCGCCGACGCATTCGGCGTGGTGCCGGACATCATGAACTTCGCGAAGCAGGTGACGAACGGCGTGCAGCCGCTCGGCGGCGTGATCGCGACGAAGGAGATCTACGACACGTTCATGGCCGCGGGCGGCCCCGAGTACATGCTCGAGTTCCCGCACGGCTACACGTATTCGGCGCATCCGGTCGCGTGCGCGGCCGGCGTCGCGGCGCTCGACCTGCTAGTGAAGGAAGACGCGGTGGCCCGCGTGCGCGATCTCGCGCCGCATTTCGAGGCGGCCGTGCACGGGCTGAAGGGCCAGCGTCACGTCGCGGACATCCGCAACTACGGGCTGGCGGCCGGCCTGACGATCGCCGCATTGCCGGGCGAGCCGGCACGGCGCCCGTACGAGATCGCGATGCGCTGCTGGGCGAAGGGCTTCTACGTGCGCTACGGCGGCGACACGATCCAGCTCGCGCCGCCGTTCATCGCCGAGAAGCGCGAGATCGACAACCTGGTCAACGCGCTGTCCGACGCACTGAACGAAGTGGACTGAGCGATCGCTCGTCCTCACGCGACAACCGAATTCAGGAAAGAGCCCCAGACATGAAACACGACAGCAATGTGACCTCCACCGTCGGCCACCTGATCGACGGCAAGCGCGTCGACGGCGGCAGCCGCGTCCAGCCGGTGTTCGACCCGGCGACCGGCGAATCGCGCAAGAGCGTCGCGCTCGCCGACAAGCTGACCGTCGAAGCCGCGATCGCGTCCGCGCAGGCCGCGTTCCCGGCGTGGCGCAACACGCCGCCGCTGAAGCGCGCCCGCGTGATGAGCCGCTTCAAGACGCTGCTGGAAGAGCATGCCGACGAGCTGTGCGCGCTGATCACGGCCGAGCACGGCAAGGTGCTCGCCGATGCGATGGGCGAACTGCAGCGCGGGATCGAGAACGTCGAGTACGCGACCTATGTGCCCGAGTTGCTGAAAGGCGAGCACAGCAAGAACGTCGGCCCGGCGATCGATTCGTGGAGCGAGTTCCAGGCGCTCGGCGTCGCCGCCGGCATCACGCCGTTCAACTTCCCGGTGATGGTGCCGCTGTGGATGTGGCCGATGGCCGTCGCGTGCGGCAACACGTTCGTGCTGAAACCGTCGGAGCGCACGCCGTCGTCGACGCTGCGCATGGCCGAGCTCGCGCTCGAGGCCGGCCTGCCGCCGGGCGTGCTGAACGTCGTGAACGGCGACAAGGAAGCGGTCGACACGATCCTCACCGATCCGCGCGTGAAGGCCGTGAGCTTCGTCGGCTCGACGCCGATCGCCGAATATATCTACTCGACCGGCTGCGCGCACGGCAAGCGCGTGCAGGCGCTCGGCGGCGCGAAAAACTTCGCGGTCGTGATGCCGGATGCCGATATCCCCAACGCGGTGAACGCGCTGATGGGCGCCGCATACGGCTCCTGCGGCGAGCGCTGCATGGCGATTCCGCTGGTCGTCGCGATCGGTGACGAAACGGGCGACCAGGTCGTCGCGGGGCTGAAGGCCGAGATCGAGAAGATGAAGGTCGGCCCGGGCAACGGCGCGGGCGTCGACATGGGCCCGCTCGTCACGCAGCAGCATTTCGAGAAGGTGACGGGTTTCGTCGAAGCGGGCGTGGCAGCGGGCGCGACGCTCGTCGTCGACGGTCGCGGCGTGAAGGTCGACGGCCACGACGGCGGTTACTACCTCGGGCCGTGCCTGTTCGACAACGTGAAGCCCGGCATGCCGATCTACCAGCACGAGATCTTCGGGCCGGTGCTCGGCGTGATTCGCCTGAAATCGCTCGACGACGCGATGGCGCTGATCGATGCGCACGAATACGGCAACGGCACCTGCCTGTTCACGCGCGACGGCGAGGCCGCGCGCTACTTCAGCGACAACATCCAGATTGGCATGGTCGGCATCAACGTGCCGCTGCCGGTGCCGGTCGCGTACCACTCGTTCGGCGGCTGGAAGCGTTCGCTGTTCGGCGACCTGCACGCATACGGCCCGGACGCCGTGCGGTTCTACACGAAGCGCAAGACGATCACGCAGCGCTGGCCGTCGGCCGGCGTGCGCGAAGGGACGGTGTTCAGCTTCCCGTCGAACCGCTGAGTTAACGCGCGCACCGGCTGCATACGGCCGGTGCGACGCGCGGAACTGCCGAGGCCCGCCCCGATCGACGATCGGGGCGGGCCTTTTACGTGCTGGCGAAATGCACGGAGCGCGGCGAAAGCAGGCTTACGGCGCGACCACGTGCCACACGTTCTTGAAGTTGTCGCCGTTGCGCTCGCCCTGTTTCATGTCCTTCGAGAAGAAGTACAGCGGCTTGCCCTTGTACGCCCATTGCGGGCTGCCGTCGTCGCGCTTGACGATCGTGTAGGGCCCGACCGGTACGTCGGTCGCGCTGGCCTTGTACGGCGGCCAGAGGGTTTCGCATGGGCCTGTGCAGGCGCTGGTGCCGGCGTTGGGCTTGTCCTTGTCGAATGCGTAGACGGTCATGCCGTTGGCGGCGACGAGCGCGCCGTTCTCGACTTTCGTGATCGAACCTTGGGCCGAGGCCGAGGCGGACGCCATGGCGAGCAGGACGGAGCTGACGAGCAGCGCAGCTTTCATGTGTGCCTCCTGGTAGTCGGTGTGCGGGCGCGATCGCGTGCACGGGCGAGCGTGCGCGACGACCGCGGTGAATGGCGCCGGAACGCAAGGCCGTTGCCGCGGCGGGCGACGCACGGTCGAACGGCGGCAAACGGGGGCGCTTCATTCACGATAGGCGGTTTTTGGCGGGGCTGCGAGAAGATCGGGGGGCGTATCGGCCCGACGTATGCAGCACGCAACGGCATGGCGGGCGCCTGCATCCGTATTCGGCATCCGTCCCCGAACGCGGCGCACGCCGACGCATCAGCGGTTCGCGCGATTGGTCAGTGCGACGCCCGCGATCACGAGTGCGCCGCCGGCCAGCATCGACGGCGACAGCGGCTCGCCGAGCAGCACGACCGACAGCAGCACGCCGAACACCGGCACCAGGTTGGTGAACACGGCCGCGCGGGCCGGCCCGAGGAGGCGGATGCCCTGCGAATACCAGACGAACGCGATCACCGTGCCGACGGCGCCGAGATAGAGCATCGATGCGACGGCCTGCCACGTCAGCGGCGTGCCGCCAGTCGCCGTCGCGTCGAACAGGTGCGTGACGAGCAGCAGCGCGAGGCCCCAGAGCGCCGCGTACGTGGTGGCGGCGAGCGGCGACAGCCCGTCGAGCGCGCGCCGGCCGATCACGGTGTAGGTCGCCCAGCTCAGCACCGCGCACAGCATGAAGCGTTCGCCGGCGCCGAACGTATTGCCGAGATCGGTCAGCACGCGCAGCCAATCGCCGCGGCTGATCACGATCAGCGCGCCGCACAGCGCGACCGCGATGCCGGCCCAGCGCGACAGCGACAGGCGTTCGCGCACGACGACCGACAGCAGCACGGCGGTGGCGACCGGATTCAGTGCGACGAACAGCGCGGTGCGCCCGGCCGGCATCCGCGCGAGCGCCGCGAAAAAACACACGTTGTACAGGAAGATGCCGGTCGCGCCGAGGCCGAACGTCGTCACGATCTGGCGTCCGCTGAGTGTCGGCAGCCCGCCTTCGACCTGCCAGGTCAGCACGACCAGCAGCAGCGCGGCGATCGCGAAGCGTCCGGTGGCCGCCGAGGTCGCGGACATCGTCGCGGCGAGGATCCGGCCTGCGATGAACGTCCCGCCCCAGAACAGCGCGACGAGCGTGAGCTTCACGTAGATGGCCGCGTGCGGCCGGGGGGCGACGACGCTGGCGGGCGGGGCGGGAGCATTCATGTGGCGTGCAATCTCGAAAGGAAGCGTGTGCCGCGAGGCGTGCGTGGCCGCGCGCGGCTAAACGATGCCGAACCGCGCGATGGCCGGCCTGCGGGCCGATTCAGTGAAGGGGGCTGGGCGGGCGTCGTCAGCGGAACGCGGGCGCCGACGCGAGCGCGGTGAGCACGGCCGGCATCGCGAGCGCGGCGGCGATCGTCTGGAACGCGGTGATGCCGGCCATCAGCGGCGCGTCGCCGCCGAGCTGGCGCGCCATGATGTACGACGCCGACGAGGTCGGCAGTGCCTGGAACAGCAGCGCGACGGTCAGCGCCGCATCGCCGAGCCCGAACAGCCGGCCGGCCGCGAGCGTGATGAGCGGCATCGCCACGAACTTGAACGCCGATGCGACGCACACCGGCTGCCACCATGCGCGGGCCGCATCGAATGTCAGCGCCGCGCCCACGCACAGCAGGCCGAGCGGCATCGACGCGGCGCCGAGCGCCCGCACGGCCGGCTCGACGGCGGCCGGAAACGCCACGCCGCCGGCCTGCATCGCCATCCCGAGCGCGCAGGCGACGACGAGCGGATTCGACAGGATCTGCCGCACGAGCGCCGCCGCGCCGAGCCGCGTGTCGCCGTAGCGCGCGAAGACCAGCACGCACATCAGGTTGACGGTCGGCACGATCGCCGCGACGCAGACGGCCGCGAGTGCAATGCCCTTCGCACCGAACAGCCCGGCGGCGAGCGCGGTGCCGACATAGTTGTTGAAACGCACGGCGCCCTGGAACACCGACGTGAACCCGGCGCCGTCGACCCGCACGAACCGGCGGACCAGCAGAAGAAGCGCCGCGGCGAATGCGGTCGAACCGACCAGCGCCGCCGCGAGCGGTAAAACGGGCAACGATTGCAGCCGCGCATTCGCGAGGCCGTCCGCGAACAGCGCGGGCAGCAGCACGTAGTAGCAGAGCCGCTCGGCGTGCGGCCAGAACGCTGCGGCGATGAAGCCGGTGCGCCGCAGGCCATGACCGAACGCGACCAGCAGCGCGACCGGCGCGAGCGCGAGCAGGATCGGGCCGATCATCGGCGCGCCTTCATGCGGGTCGTGCCGGAGCGCCGGCGCGGCCGGCAGGCAACGCAGCGGAACGACGCGGGAATCCATCCGGCGGGCGACATGGCGACATGCAATCGAAAGAATGACGATGCCGCCAAGTTAACACGCGCAAGCAACAGGAATAATGGTGAATTATCGGGTGTTCAATGAGAAATTCTCATCGATGACGCGGTCACTTCGGCGGCCAGCGCGCGGGCGAAACGTTCGGCCGGACGCGACTGGTGTTCGAGCAGCACGACCGCGCGGCCCATCTGCGGCTGGCCGAACGGCAAGCGCGTGACCGGCGGCAGGCGCGCGAGCGTCGCGTCGGGGAGCGCGACGATCGCCGCACCGAGCCCGCGCGCCACCATGCGCGCGATCGTTTCCGCGCTGTCCAGCACCATCTCCTCGCGCCCCCGCACGCCGATGCGGCGCAGCTCGGCGGCGATCATCCGGCCGGCCCACGCCTGCGCGTCGAAGCGGATGAACGGCAGCGCATCGAGCAGCGCGCCCGCGTCGCGTTCCGCATGACCGGGCGGCGCGAGCAGCCAGAAGCGATCCTCGTACAGCGTGGTCCACGTCAGTTCCGCCGGATGCGGGCGCACCGGGCGCGTCGTGATCGCCGCGTCGAGCTCGCCGGCCGCAACGCGGTTCGCGAGTTCCACCGACATGCCGGCCGACACGTGCACGCGCAACGACGGATGCGCGGCACGCAGCGCGAGCAGCGCGTCGGGCAGCGGGCCGGACAACGCGGTCTGGATCGCGCCGATCCGCAGCCGGCCGACCAGCTTCTTCTCGTCGCTGAGCGCATCGGGAATCCGGTCGACCATCGCGAGCACCTGCTCGGCCTGCGCGAGCAGGATGTTGCCGGCTTCGGTGAGCACCGGCTGCCGGCGCGAACGGTCGAACAACTGCACGTTGTATTCGCTTTCGAGCGTCTTGATCTGCAGGCTCACCGCCGATTGGGTGAGGCCGATGGCTTCGCCGGCGCGCGCGAAGGTCCGGTAGCGGGCGATGGCGACGAGCGTTCTGAAGGCGCGGAGTGACATGGGCTCGGTGAGATGGGCGAACGGGGCCGGCACGCGGATTGCTCGACGATGCCGGCGGTGCAGTGGCGGCATGCCGCTCGGGGCGTCGACGACCGCCGAAGCGGACGGCTGGCGCCGGCACGCTGGCGGACATCATGCCCGTGCGTGCGGAAACGGGCAACCGACGCGCGCCCCGGTCTGCGCCGAAAGGCGCGGTGCGGGACGGGCGGATCGGCCGGTGCGTGCTTTCATGCATGGCGTCGTGCCGGACATGCACGTCTGTCCGCGCACGCGTGAGCGGCCGTGGCCGTGCGTGCCGCCCGCTTCCGTTTCATCGATGCGCCGGGGCGACGCGAGCCGTTGCGGTCACCCCGACCCTTCGCGGAGGTAACGACGATGCCAGACGATCCCGGTGAAGTCGCGCGTGCGAGCTATCGCGCGTATGTCGACAAGAACCGCGACGCGATCGAAGCGCTGATCGCGCCGGACTTCCATTTCACGAGCCCGCTCGACAACCGGCTCGACCGCGACGCGTATCTGGCGCGCTGCTGGCCGAACAGCGCGATGCTCGCAGGATTCGAGTTCGTCGACGTGGCGGTGCACGGCGAATACGTGTTCGTCGTGTACGAAGCCGTCACGACCGCCGGACGGCGGTTTCGCAACGCCGAGCGATTGCGCGTACGCGACGGCCGGATCGTCGAGGCCGAGGTGTATTTCGGCTGGTACGTGCCGCACCAGGCGCCCGATGGCGGGTTCATCGAGGCGGGCGGGTGAAGGCAGTCGCGTGCATCGGCGCACTCATCCCGCCGCGTCTTCCCCCAACGCCTGGATGAACCGCGAAAACAGCTCGGGTTGCGACGAAATCCCGAGCTTTGCGTACAAATGCCGCCGATGCACCTTCACCGTTTCCGGTGAAATCGCGAGCCGCTCGGCAATCGCCTTCGACGAATTGCCGCGCAGCACCATCCGCGCGATCGACATCTCGCGGTCGGTCAGCACGCCCGCGCCGAAGCGGGCGAGCGCCTGTTCGACGCGCGCGCCGAGATCGGCGTCGGGCGCCGCACGTGCGGCGTCGCCCACCAGCCTCCAGTGCTGCCGAATCACCGCGAGCACCCACGGCATCGCGGCCGTCAGCTTGCCGAGCGGTTCGACGTCGAAGCGCGTCGACGCACCGAGCGACAGCGACAGCAGCGTGTCGGCATTCGGCCGCACGAGAATCTGGATCTCGTCGTCGCCGACCGCGTCGCGGAAATAGCTCAGGAAATACTCGCTCTGCCGGAACAGGTCGGGCGCGACTTCCTCGAGCCGGTAGCAGCCGTCGGCGAGCCCGTCGTGCGCGGCCTGCAGGAACGGATCGAGCAGATATAACCCATTCAGGTAAAGCGGCACGGGCGACGCGGTGTCGGTGCCGCCCGTGTCGTATTCGTCGAGCACGAGCGGTACGCCGTCGCTGCCGATCGCGGTCGCCAGCGCGTTGTCGAACGGCGCCATTTCATTGAGCAGCAGCACCAGGAATCGCCAGAAGCGCGGCTGGCCGAGATGATCGATTGCGCGGCCAAGCGCCTGGTGCATCGCGATTTCGGAAAAGAGACGATCCATACCACCACCGGAAGGGCGTAACACGAAGGGGGAATAGCGGTCCTGAAATTGGCTTCCTAGACTGCCACGCAATCAATCGGGCCCGAGTATGGGCGTTCAAAAACAGGTGGCATAGGAGCACAGGAGAACGAAATGGCGATGATGTCGGAATCGACGGGCAGCGTGCAAGCGGCGCCTGCAACGGAAGACGCGCCGCGCGCGTTGTCGCAGACGCTCAGCGTGCGCGATGCGGTGATGATCACCGTATCGGGCGTGACGCCGGCCAGCTCGATCTTCGTGATCGCGCCGTTCGCGATCCAGCAGGCCGGCAGCGGCGCCGTGCTGTCGTTCCTGCTCGGCGGCGTGCTCGCGCTCGCGTTCGCGCTCTGTTACGCGGAACTGAGCGCCGCGCATCGCAGCGCGGGCGGCGAATACGTGATGGCCAAGCGCGTGTTCGGCACGTTGCCCGGCTACCTGACCTTCATCACGGTGCTGTCCGTCAGCGTGTTCATTCCGGCCGTGCTCGCGAGCGGCGCCGCGCCGTACCTGAACAACGCGCTCGGCACGCACTTCGGCAACCAGTCGGTCGCGCTGACGATCGTGCTGCTCAGCTATCTGCTCGGCATGTTGAACATCAAGACGAACGCGTGGATCACCGGCGCGTTCCTGGTCGTCGAAATCGGCGTGCTGATGCTGATCGCGGGGCTCGGCTTCGGGTCGCCGCATCGCGGCGCCGAAGTGCTGATCGCCCCGGTCGTCGCAAGCGGCAATGCCCTCGTGCCGGCGACGCTCGCGGCCATCGTGCCCGCCATCGGCACCGCGATCTTCTGCTACAACGGCTTCGGCTCGGCCGCCTATCTCGCGGAAGACCTGCGCGGCGGCAACCGCAACGTCGCGAAGGCGGTGATCTATTCGCTGCTCGTGATCCTCGTCGTCGAACTGGTGCCGCTCACCGCGATCGTGCTGGGTGCGCCGTCGCTGACGGAGCTGACCAAAAGCGCCGATCCGATCGGCTATGTCGTGCGCTCGCTGAGCAATCCGGCCGTGTCGCGTGTGGTCAGCGGCGGGATCTTCCTGTCGGTGTTCAACGCGATCATCGCGATCGTGATCACGATGGGCCGCCTGCTGTACAGCAGCGGCCGGCATGCGCTCTGGTCGCGCACCTGCAACCGCGCGTTCTCGACGATCCATCCGCGCCTCGAATCGCCGTGGCTCGCGACGCTCGCGCTCGCGATACCGTCGGCCGGGCTCGTGTTCGTGTCGAGCCTCGACGAGCTCACCGCGTTCACGGTCGACCTGCTGCTGCTGATTTATCTGGTCGTCGGGCTGGCCGCGCTCGCGAGCCGGTTCGTGCGCCGCGACGTCGAACATCATTACCGGATGCCGCTGTGGCCCGTGACGCCGCTCGTCGCGGTGGCGGGCGCCGCGTATACGCTTTACACGACGCTGGCGACCGCGACGAAACCGACCGACCTGATCATCATCGCGGGGCTGCTGGTCGCGGCGCTCGTGATGTACGTGGCCTGGGCGCGCCACAGCGAAGCGTTCCGCGCGCTCTGAGCACCGGATCGATACCTTGCGCCACCGATACACCGAACCATTGAAAAATCGAAAGACGGGAGGAATTGCATCATGCGCACGAGGGATCTCGGCATCCGCATCGGCCTCGGCACGCCGGGCCGCTTCAACGCGATCACGGACGTACCGGGTGTGCGGGTCGGACATTGCACGCTGAACGTCGAGAACGGCGACGCGTCGATCCGCACCGGCGTCACCGTGATCGAGCCGCGCGCGGGCGCCGCGCACGATTCGCCGTGCTTCGCGGGCGTGCACGTGCTGAACGGCAACGGCGACGCGACCGGGCTCGAATGGATTCGCGAAGCGGGCCTGCTGACGACGCCGATCGCCTATACGAACACCCACAGCGTCGGCGCGGTGCGCGACGCGCTCGTCGCGAACGAACGCGAAGCGGCGGCCGGCCGTGTGTACTGGTGCATGCCGGTCGTGATGGAAACCTACGACGGACTGCTGAACGACATCTGGGGGCAGCACGTGAGCGCCGCGCACGTGCTGCGCGCGCTGGCCGCCGCGCAGTCGGGGCCGGTCGCCGAAGGCGGCGTGGGCGGCGGTACGGGCATGATCTGCCACGAGTTCAAGGGCGGCATCGGCACCGCGTCGCGCGTGCTGGCGGACGATACGGGCGGCTGGACCGTCGGCGCGCTCGTGCAGGCGAACTACGGTGTGCGCGAGATGCTGCGCGTGGCCGGCTACCCGGTCGGCGAAGTGCTGCGGCATGTGCATTCGCCGTTCCGCGAAGCCGACGCGAAAGGCGAAGCCGGCATGGGTTCGATCGTCGTCACGATCGCGACCGACGCACCGTTGCTGCCGCATCAATGCACGCGTCTCGCGCAGCGCGCGAGCGTCGGGCTCGCCCGCGTCGGCGGCGGCACCGAGGATTCGAGCGGCGACATCTTCCTTGCGTTCGCCACCGGCAACGCCGGCTTGCCGGCGGTGAACTACGGCAGCAAGGGCGCGCCGACCACCGGCGTGCAAATGGTCAACAACGACCATATTTCCGCGCTGTTCGTCGCGGCGGCGGAAGCGGTGGAGGAGGCGATCGTGAATGCGCTGGTCGCGGGCGGCGACGTCGCATCGCGCGGGGCGCGGGTCGAAGGGCTCGGGCAGGCGCGCTTGCTGGATGCGTTGCGCGAAGTGGGTTGGCGGCCGGGGCGCGGCGCCTGAAACGGCAAGCGCCGCTTCAATCGAAGCGGCGTGGGGCGGGGCGGCGATGCGGCGATCGGCCGGACCGCCGTCCGCCCGCGCCTGTCACGCGTGCGGTGCGGGCCGTGGGGGCCGTGGGGGCGATATGGGCCGGGCCGTGACGACGCGGCGTCATGCTCAGCTGCCGAAGTAGATGTTGCAGAAGCTGACGGGGCCGACGCAGGCGTTCGGGTCTTCCTGCTTCGATTGCGCACGATCGACGCGGCCGGCGGCCTGGATCGCCTCGGCGCGGTTCGCCTGTTGCGGTGCGGCGTCTGCCGGCGCCGGCTGCGCGTGAGCGACGGCAGCGGTGAGCGACAGGGCAACGAGGGCGAGGTGCAGCGGCTTCATTTTGTTTCTCCTGGGTGAGTGCCAGTCTCGCTGGCAGTGAGGAAACTATAGGCTCGCACTGCTTAAAGATTAATCACCGCGGCTGTAGAGCTTATTTCCATCCGGAACAACGATCCCGTAGCGCGCGCACACATTCTTCAATGGCGGTGCCGGTTGAACGGCGCGTCCTTGTCCAGCAGCGCGCTGCGCATGAAGTGCAGGCAGCCGACGATCCTTTGCATGCTGCGGCGCGCGTCGGGCACCGCGTACCACGCCTGCAGCGTGTGCTGTGCCGCGCGGATCGCGAGATTCACCGATTTCAGCGTGCGCGCATGGCGACTGGGCGTCGGATCGTCGAAGAAGCGCGGCAGTTCGTTCAGCACCGCATCGATCGAACCGATCCAGCGCAGCGTCTGCGGCGGTTTCGACGCGCAGAACGCGTGCAGCTCGTCGCGCAGGTCGATGACCGCGTGGCCGACCTCGAGCGTCGACAGCATCCAGCGCAGTGCATCGCGATGCTGCCGCGTACGGCGCACCAGCAGCGTGCGCAGTTGCGCCATCAGGTCGTGCGTGCTCGACTGGAAGCGCTGCGCGAGGCCGTCCGGCGCGCCTTCGCATGCAAGCGTCACCTGGCGGCGCAAGTCGTGCGCGATCCGGCCGGTGAGCCAGGGCATGTGGGTCGGGAATACGACGGCGAACACGAGCGAGCACGCGAGCATCGCGACCACGACCGCCAGCCCGTTGTTGATCAGCACTTCAGGCGTATACGCGATCGTGTTGTCGGGGCCCGCAAGCAAGCAGAAGAACACCGCGAAGCCGATCCCGTAGCCGGACAACCCCGGCCGCATCGCGAGGAACGCGCCGAGGCCGAGCACCGGCGCGAGCGCCGCGCACAGCAGCGGAAAACCGTCGATGTTCGGATAGACGTAGCACAGGAACAGGTAGCCGACGGCGGTCGCGAACGCCGCCCCGACGCCCATCTGCGCGACGAACTTCGGCGCGCGCGGCGACGTCGAGCTGAGTGCGCACGCGATCGCGGTGGCGATCACCGCGAGCGAGCCGCTCGGCCATTCCGACGCGATCCAGAATGCACTCATCGCGCCGACGGCGACCACCGTGCGCAGGAAGGCGAAACCGACGAAGAACGCATTGGTTTTCACCGCGTAATGCGTGACCGAGCGCTCGAACGCGTGATCGTCCTGGTCGAGCGACGCGTACGTGTCGACGTAGCCGAGATATTCGCCGATGAACCGGTACAGCAGCTCGATCGCGGTATCGAAGTCGAGCAGGCCGCCGGCCGCATGGTCCTCGAGGGTTCGCCGCGACGCGCGCGCGGTCTTCGGCAACGCACCGTGGAAGCGGCGCAGTTCGAGCAGCGCGCCGGTGGCCGGTGCGATGCCGCGCTGGCGTTCGTCGCGCAACGCGGCGAAGCGCAGCGCGAGTGCGTCGACGTGCGGCGCCAGCGCGTCGAGCACCGCGTCCGATTGATTCGCGCGCAGCCGTTTGACGAGCTGGTGCAGCGCATGCAGCCGCGTGCACGCGTTCATGAACTCGCTGTTCAGCCGCGCGAGCCGGCGGCTGCGCGCGCGAATGTGCGGGTCCTCGAACGAGGCGAATGCACGGTTGGCTTCGAAGCCGACGATGTCGTCGACGAAATCGGCGAAGCGCCGCTCGAAATCGCCGCGCGCGACGTTGCCCGCCAGCGCGCCGGCCGTGAACGCCGCGAACGTCGCGTGGCGCGCGCTCAACGAACGCATCAGCGCCTTCGCGGAACTCAACGGCAGGATCAACGCGCTGACCGCGCCCGAGCACGCGATGCCGAGTGCGACTTCCGCGGCGCGCGTGAGCGCGGACTGGAACAGCGTCTGCGGTGTCATCACGGCCGGCAGGCCGATCAGCGCGGCCGTGTAGCCGGCGAGCACGAAGCCGTACCAGCGGAAGTGGCGGTTGCGCACCGCGAGCGCGATGCAGCCGCCGATCCACAGCGTGATGCCGGCCATGTACAGCTCCGGCTGCTG
The DNA here is from genome assembly GCF_014211915.1 of Burkholderia cenocepacia. Taxonomy (NCBI): domain Bacteria; kingdom Pseudomonadati; phylum Pseudomonadota; class Betaproteobacteria; order Burkholderiales; family Burkholderiaceae; genus Burkholderia; species Burkholderia cenocepacia. The sequence goes on from NZ_CP060040.1 coordinate 788,853, forward strand.
CGCGAACAACCCGCCGAGCGCGAGCGCGCCGACGAGGCCGGCCGCCGTGCCGAGCACGCGGTAGAAGCTTTTCGCGAACACCATGCCCGACAGCGGCTGCATCAGCACGAACACGGTCGTCATCGCGGTGCGCGGCTGCGACATTTCCAGACGCATCGCGATGCCCATCGCCAGCAGCGCCGCGAGCACGGTTTTCGCGAGATGCAGCCAGATCAGCCCGTCGGTCGCGGCCCAGTCGCGCGCCGCGTTGCCGAGCGGATCGAGCCATGGCCTCCATCGTGCCGGTTCGATGGAAGGTCGCTCGATCGCAGGTTGTGGCTTCATGAAAAGAGGGCCCAGGGCCGACCGGGCGAAGCGCCGCGGTGCGTCCGAACGGGTCCGTTCGACTGGTGAGGCGCCGATTGTAGGAGTGCGGCGCCCGTGCATTAACGCAGTTGCGGGGAAACGATAGTTGCAGCCGACGTAACAATCTATCGCGCGCAGTGGAGGAAAATGGCGGCTCCGCTACAGGTTGCTCACAGGAATGGATACGCTACAAAACATGCGGGTGTTTTCGCGCGTCGTCGAGACGGGCAGTTTCACCGCCGCCGCGCAATCGCTGAATTCGACGACGGGCGCGATGTCGCGCGCGGTGTCGGAGCTCGAGGCGCGCCTGCGCACCCGTCTGATGAATCGCTCGACGCGCCGTCTCGCGCTCACGTCGGCCGGCGAAAGCTATCTGCGGCGCTGCCGCCAGATCCTCGCCGACGTCGACCGCGCGGAAGAAGAGGCGAGCTGCGCGCACGAGCGCCCGGCCGGCGTGCTGCGCATGCACAGCTTCGCGAGCGTCGGGCACCACTACGTATTACCCGCGCTGACGCGCTATCACGCGCAATTCCCGGACGTGTCGATCGAGCTGTCGCTGTCGCAGCGGATGCCCGACCTGTTCGACGGCACGAGCGACATGGCCGTCGTCACCGCATCGTCGCTGCCTGATTCGGAGCTCGTGTCGCACCTGCTCGGCTCGACGTTCAGCATTCTGTGCGCATCGCCCGACTACGTGAAACGGCATGGCGTGCCGGCCCGCCCGCAGGATCTCGCCGCGCACGCGTGCTTGACGCTATGTACGCCGGCGTTCCCGACGCACGAATGGGTGCTCGAAGGGCCCGACGGCGTCGAGCAGATCCACGTCGCCGGGCCGGTGCAGACCAATACGGCCGAATCGCTCGCCCTCGCGATCCGCGACGGCATCGGGATCGGCATGCTGCCGCTGTATTCGGCAATCGACGCGCTGCGCGACGGCACGCTCGTCCGTGTGCTGCCCGCGCATATCCTGCAGAAGATGAACGTGTATGCGCTGTACCCGTCGCGCCGCTTCGTCGATGCGAAGGTGCGGACCTGGGTCGAGATGCTGCGTGCGCAGGTGCCGACGATGATCGCGCGCGACGTCGAGATGCTGAACGCGATCGACCGCGAACCGCAGGCCGCCTGAACGCAGGCCGTCTGAAACCCGCTCGCGCATCGGCGCGCGGCGGGTTGCTTCATGCAAACACCCGATACGCATCGCTCGCCACGCATGCGTGATGCGAGCGACGCGCATCGTCACAGCGCGGGCCTGGCCGCCGCGCCCGATTCGGTGGCCGGCTCGCCGGCCGGGCCGTAGGCGGCCCGCGCCGCTTTTCGCTCGGCGAGACGTTTCGCCTGCAGCCGTTCCTGCGCCGCGAGGATGTCGTCCGGATAGTTGCCGATTTCACCGCGCGCCGGGTTGTAGCCGACCGATTCGAGATCGATCAGCTCCTGCAGCACCTGCGCGCGCGTGACGGGCGACTTCGCCTGCTGGGCGAACGACAGGGCCGGTGCGGCGAGCAGGACGGCAGCGGCGGCGGTAACGACGAGCGATTTCACGTGGTTCTCCTGAATACGGGGTGGGTGGCCGGATCGACACGCCGCACGCGATGCGCGGCTCCGACCTTCGACGTCAGTCTACGCAGCAGGCCGATGCGCAAACACCCCGAATCCAGGAGGGCTGCCTTCCAGAAGCAACAACATTGGCGCGGTCGCCCGCACCGGGCGAAACCGTGAGCGCACACGGGCGCCGTGCATACGGGCGACGTCGCGCGCTACCGGTCAGAACCGCGTGCGCATGCCGATCGTGCCGACCACCTGGTTCGCCGTGCTCGATGCGCCGCCCGACGTGTTGATGAACGCCTGGTAACCACGGCCCGACGCGTGCTGAAACATGGCTTCCGCGTACAGGTCGGTGCGGCGCGACAGCTTGTACACGGCCTGCAGGTTCGCCTGATGCCATTTCGGGTCGGTGCCGTGCTTGCTGTCGGGATTCGACACGCTGGCGTCCGTGTACACATAGGCCGCGCCGACGCTGACGGCCGGCGTGACCGCATAGCGCACGTTCACGTCGTAGTTGTTGAACGCGATCTGGCCGCTCGAGCCGAACGCGCCCGTGTTGTCGTACTGCGAGCGCGTGTAGACGAAGCCGACGGTCGCCGGGCCGAACACGTAGCTGACGCCGCCGCCGTACGTGCGCATGCGGTCCGAGCCGATCGACCAGCCGCCCTGGTTCAGGCTCTTCGCTTCGGCCGAATCGGTCGCGCCGGGGCTCGCGCTCGTCGAACCCTTGGTACCGTTCATCTGCAGGTACGCACCGGCCAGCTTCAGCGGGCCGTTCGTGTAGCTCGCGGCCACGCTGTATGCGCGGTTCGCGCTGAAATTCGCCGAGTTGGAAAACGCGTACAGCGCGCCGACCTTGAAGCCCGCGATCGTGTCGCTCGTGTACTTGACCGCGTTGTTGATGCGCAGCGAGTGGTTCAGGTTGTCGTTGTCGAACGGATGCGCGAAGCCCGTATCGCCGAAATCGCCGGACGTCGCCGACAACGGCGCGACGAAGTCGACCATTGTGTCGTACTGGCGACCGAGCGTCAGCGTGCCGTAGCCGGCCCGGCTGAGGCCGACGTACGCGTGCCGGCCGAACAGCTTGCCGTCCTGGCCGAGCCCGCCGTTGTTCGCGTTGAAGCCGTTTTCGAGCACGAACAGCGCCTTCAGCCCGCCGCCGAGATCCTCGGTGCCGCGCAGGCCGAAGCGGCTGCCGTTGATCGTGCCGGTCGTCATGCGCCACTGCGACGCGCCGTTCACGTTGTTGGTATAGGCGATGCCGGCGTCGATCAGGCCGTACAGCGTGACCGAACTTTGCGCGTGGGCGAGCGGCGTGAGGAGTGCGGCGGCGCCTGCGCCGGCGATCAGGGTTTTTTTCATCGGAAAGCTCCTGCGGGTGGGACTGGAAACCAAAGTTCGGCGCAAGTATAGGAATGCGCGGCACGCGCACGGCCGTCCGGGCCGCGAGCGCACTGTTCCAGATCCGACAAGCATCCTTCACAAAACTGACACGACGCGGCGCGCACACCCTGGGCAGGCGATTCCTGCGTGGCGGGCGGCCCTCGGCTTCCGCCCGGTACAGCCTGGTTGTCGTGTCGATGCAACATGCGTGACACGTGCGCGCATCGCTGCTTTTCCTCCATACTGGCCGTTCGGACCACACGGCCGCCGACGCAGATCGCGCGATCGTGTCAATGCAGCACGACAAGAGGCCTCCCCATGAACCTGTTCAACGTACGTCTGCGCGGCCGCGACGGCCTGTTCACGATCGGCGTCGATGCCGGCAAGATCGCGCGGATCGATGTGCAAACCGCGCCGATCGCGTCGACGAACCCCGACCATATCGACGGCGGCGGCCGTCTCGCGATTGCGCCGCTCGTCGAGCCGCATATCCACCTCGATGCCGTGCTGACGGCCGGCGAACCCGCGTGGAACATGAGCGGCACGCTGTTCGAAGGCATCGAGCGCTGGGCCGAGCGCAAGGCGACGATCACGCACGAGGACACCAAAGCGCGCGCGCATGCGGCGATCGGCATGCTGCGCGACCACGGGATCCAGCACGTGCGCACGCACGTCGACGTGACCGATCCGACGTTGGCCGCGCTGAAGGCGATGCTGGAAGTGAAGGACGAGGCGCGCGGGCTGATCGATCTGCAGATCGTCGCGTTCCCGCAGGAGGGCATCGAATCGTTCGACGGCGGCCGCGCGCTGATGGAGCAGGCGATCGAGCTCGGCGCGGACGTCGTCGGCGGAATTCCGCATTTCGAGAACACGCGGGAGCAGGGCGTCAGCTCGATCCGCTTTCTGATGGATCTCGCGGAACGCACGGGCTGCCTCGTCGACGTGCACTGCGACGAAACCGACGATCCGCATTCGCGCTTTCTCGAAGTGCTCGCGGAAGAAGCGCGCGTGCGCGGCATGGGCGCGCGCGTCACCGCGAGCCACACGACCGCGATGGGTTCGTACGACAACGCGTATTGCTCGAAGCTGTTCCGGCTGCTGAAGCGGGCGGGACTGAACTTCATCTCGTGCCCGACCGAGAGCATTCACCTGCAAGGGCGCTTCGACACGTTTCCGAAGCGGCGCGGCGTCACGCGCGTCGCGGAACTCGACCGGGCCGGGATCAACGTGTGCTTCGGGCAGGATTCGATCAAGGACCCGTGGTATCCGCTCGGCAACGGCAACATCCTGCGCGTGCTCGATGCGGGCCTTCATATCTGTCACATGATGGGTTACCAGGACCTGCAGCGCTGCCTCGACTTCGTGACTGACCACAGCGCGACGACGATGCATCTCGGCGATGGCTACGGCATCGAGATCGGGCGGCCGGCCAATTTCGTCGTGCTCGACGCGGACAGCGACTACGAGGCCGTACGCCGGCAGGCGAAGGCCACGCTGTCGATGCGCCACGGGAAGGTCATCATGCGGCGTGAGCCGGAGCGCATCACGTATCCGGATTGACGCGGAAGGCGGGTCATCGCGGCCCGCCGGCCCTCATGTATTCAACAAATGCATGAGTCGATTCGAAAAATACGTTTGTCTCATGAGAGGCGGGGGCCTACGATGCGGTCCTGATGACGGCATGCAGCGTGCGCGCCGCCTTTTCGATCCTCGTTCGCCGACCCCATGCGCCTCGATCTTCCATCCGCTCCCGCCGCTTCCTCGCCCCCCGTCAGCCCGTTCGCGCGCATGGCTGTCGTCACGGTCCTGACCGGTATCGGCGCGGGTCTCGGCGGCATGCTGCTCGCGTTGCTGCTGCATGCGATCCAGCACCTCGCGTACGGCTACGGCATCGCGCACGTGATCGGGTCCGAGAGCTTCCTCAGTGGCGTGACCGGCGCCGAACCACTGCGTCGGCTGGCGGTGCTGACCGTCTGCGGGATCGTCGCCGGCGGCGGCTGGTGGGCGCTTTACCGGTATGGCCGGCCGCTCGTCAGCATCCGTCGCGCGGTGCGCGCGGCCGATCCGCGGATGCCGTTCGTCAGTACGACGGTTCATGCGCTGCTGCAGATCGTCACCGTCGCGCTCGGCTCGCCACTCGGCCGCGAAGTCGCGCCGCGCGAGATCGGCTCGCTGCTCGCCGGGCGGTTCGCGCATGCGGCGCGACTCACGCCCGACGATTGCCGGCTGATGGTCGCGTGCGGCGCCGGCGCGGGGCTCGCGGCCGTCTACAACGTGCCGCTCGGCGGCGCGATCTTCGTGCTCGAGGTGCTGCTCGGCACGTTCGAAATGCGTGCGCTGATCGTGGCGGTCGTGACGTCCGCGATCGCGGCGATCGTCGCGTGGCTCGGCCTCGGCAATGAGCACCAGTACACGGTGCCGGCGTTCGTGCTGAGCACACCGCTGGTCGCATGGTCGATCGTCTGCGGGCCGCTGTTCGGCTTCGCCGCGTACGGTTTCGTGCGGCTCACGACCCGCGCGCGGGCGAACGCGCCGAAGGACTGGCGGCTGCCGGTGTTCGCGCTGCTCAACTTCGCGGTGATCGGCGTGCTCTCGATGGGGTTTCCGCAATTGCTCGGCAACGGCAAGGGGCCGGCATCGCTGGGCTTCGACGGCACGCTGACGATCGGCCTCGCGGCGGTGCTGCTCGTGCTGAAGGTGCTGATCGAGGCCGGCAGCCTGCGGGCCGGCGCGGAAGGCGGGCTGCTGACGCCGGGCCTCGCGAACGGCGCGCTGCTCGGGGTCGTGCTCGGTGGACTGTGGAGCATCGTGTGGCCGGGCGCATCGCTCGGCGGATGCGCGCTGATCGGCGCGACCGCGTTTCTGGCCGCGTCGATGCAGATGCCGATCACGGCCGTCGTGCTGCTGCTCGAATTCACGCGCGCGAATCACGACTGCCTCGTGCCGATGCTGCTTGCCGTGGCGGGTTCGCTTGTTGCGTACCGGTTCGCGCAGCGGGTGGCGGAGCGGCGAGCGACAGCGATCGCAGCCGTCAGCACGCCGGAGGCGGTTGCTCGCTAGCGGGCTCACGCCAGGGCCCGTATACGCATCGATGCGCGCGGCGATCCATCCACGACATGGCGTATCTGGAAGGCGTCCAGTGGGCAGGGGAAGAGCGTGCATCGCTCACGCATCAATTCCGTTTTGAAGTGGATTATCCGCGAAAATATCAAAATAAGACCCAATGTGTGGGAATTAAAGTTCCTGCATGCATCTCTCCTATAACTCTATAATATTGTGAGTTACGAGAGATATGGCGCGGGAAGACCCACTATGCTGGAATTAAATTTTCGCAAGCCCGATGAAATCGTCACACTGCTTTGCGCGAGGCTTCGCACGGAGCGGCTGGCGTTGCAATTGACGCAGAGCGACGTAGCCGCGCGTGCCGGCGTCGGTTCCAATACCGTGTCCAATCTGGAAGCCGGACGCAATGTGAGCCTCGAGACGGTAGTTCGTGTAGCCATGGTCCTGGGACGTAGCAAGGAACTCGAAGGATTGTTCCTGCCGAAGCTCGATAGCCTGGAAGACGTTCATCGGTATGAAAAAAGTGCCAAACGTCAGCGCGTCAAGAGGGGCAACCAGAAATGATCGAGCGGATCGATGTCTACTACGACGGCTGGGGGGAGCACTGGCTGTGGGGATCGATGGTTTCTACGACGGCGATCACGGGGCGCCCGTTGATCGTATTCGAATATAGCGATGACGCGCGCAAAAGGGGGCTGGAACTGTCGTCTTATGCGCTCCCATTGCATGGGGCGAGGCTGCGCAAGGACTTTCCGTCCCACCAGCTAGGATTGCCCGGCCCAGTCTATGACGCGCTGCCCGACGGATGGGGCATGTTGCTCATGGACCGCTTGTTCAAACGCCGCGGTCTCAACGCGGCACGCATCGGGCCGCTGGAGCGGTTGGCTTACATTGGCAACCACGCAATGGGCGCCATGTCGTTCGAGCCGGTCGCGGTCGAGATCCAGGCACCGCAGCCGGATATTCCTCTCGACCGGCTCGCGGCCGAGGTACAGGAAGTCCTCAACGGTGAGGGCGGCGAATTCCTTCATCAACTGCTGCAGGTGGGCGGCTCTCCGCAAGGTGCCAGGCCGAAGGCCCTGGTCTATCGTGATCCGCAGTCCGGCGTTTTTACCACGGCCGCGGTGGCGGGTTTTGACGCGTGGTTGGTCAAGTTCCCGGCTCGGCAAGAGCATCCCGAGGTGTGCGCGATCGAAATGGTCTACGCCGAGTGCTTGCGCATGTGCGGCATCGAGACCCCGGACACGCTGCATTTCAATTTGCCTGACGGGATGGCGGCATTTGCGTCCCGGCGTTTCGATCGACGGGACGGTCTGCGCGTGCCCATGCAAAGCGTTGCCGCGTTTACCGGTGCCGATTACAAAACGCCGGGGGCGCTGGACTACGTGAACTTCTTGCGTGCGACTCACATGTGCACCAACGACGTACGCGAGAAGGCGCGGGCGTTTGAACGGGCTGTCTTCAATGTCGCGTTCAACAATCGCGACGATCATCCGAAAAACTTCGCTTACGTCATGTCGCGATCCGGCCAGTGGAAACTCGCGCCGGCCTACGACGTGACATTCTGCGAGGGGCCGGGCGGTTACCACCAAATGGACGTCATGGGCGAGGCGCTGCGGATCGACCGGGCGGCATTGCTCGGACTGGCAAAGGAAGCAGAGCTTTCCGCAGCCGTTGCCAGCGACATGATCGACGGAATGTGCGGAGTAGCCAGCCAGTTCTCGGCCATTGCGAAGCGCCGCTACGAGGGGATCATCACAGAAGACACGCTGACGGACATTCAGCGTCGAATCGACGAGAACGTTGCGCTGCTGCGCTAGGGCTCGGCGTGCGCGACATCATGGGGTATTGCGTGACGACGCTGCTGTTCTCGGGCGTGGTGTTTGTCGCGGAGATGCATCTATTCTGACGGAGCGAGGCGAGATGCGGCCGGGGCGAAACCCGCATCTCGCCAGCCTGAATCTCGCTGTCTTCAGCCGCGCGACCGCACGTCGGCGTGCTCGTGCCCGTGCCGCAACGCGAGGCTCGCGAACGCCGCGACGACGAGCGCGGCCGCCAGCAGCGTCAGCCCGTTCTTCGCATTGCCGGTCGCCTGTTCGATCGCGCCGACGACGGTCGGCCCGACGAAGCCGCCGAGCAACCCGCACGTATTCACGAGCCCGAGCCCGCCGGCCAGCGCGCTGCCGGCGAGCCGCGACGCCGGAAACGTGAACACGATCGACTGCACGACGAAGAACATCGATGCCGCGACGCACACGCAGAGCAGCCCCGCCAGCGGCGACGCATGCGCGGCGCCGACCATCCCGGCGGCCATGACCACCAGCCCCGCGCACAGCATCCGGCGCGAATGACGCGACTCGCGGGCGAAGCGGGGCAGCGTCCCGGCGCCCAGCGCGGCGGCGAGCCAGGGCAGCGACGTCAGCAACCCGACCGCGACCGGCGAGAGCCGCCCCGACGCGCCGATGATGCCCGGCAGGAAGAAGATCACCGTGTAGATGGTCAACTGGTGGCAGAAGTACACGAAGATCGCGAGCCAGATCTGCGGGTCGCGCAGTGCGGCGCCGAACGCATGGCCGCCGTGCGCGGCGACGCTCGCGTCCTGTTCGGCGGCCAGCTTGCGCTCGAGCGCGCGGCCGGTTTCCGGGGCGAGCCACGGCGCGGCGCTCGGACGGTCCGGCAATCGCGTCCACACGACGAACGCGAGCAGGATCGCCGGAATGCCTTCGACGACGAACAGCCATTGCCAGCCGTGGAAGCCGAGCGTGCCGTCGAGCTCGATCAGCGCGCCGGCGAGCGGCCCGCCGACGATGTTGGCGATGCACACGCCGAGCAGGAAATAACCGGTGGCGCGCGCACGTTCCTCGCGGCCGAACCAGTACGTCAGATACAGCATCACGCCGGGAAACAGGCCGGCTTCGGCCACGCCGAGCAGCAGGCGCATCACGTAGAACGACGTCTCGCCGCGGACGAACGCCATCGCGACCGACAGCGCGCCCCACGTGATCATGATCCGCGTGATCCAGAAGCGCGCGCCGACGCGATGCATGATCAGGTTGCTCGGGATCTCGAACAACGCGTAGGTGAGAAAGAACAGCCCCGCGCCGAGCCCGTACGCGGCCGATGAGATGCCGAGATCGACGCCCATCGAGTGTTTGGCGAACGCGATGTTGGTGCGGTCGAGAAAGCTGATCACATAGGCGGCGATCAGCAGCGGCATGAGTTTGCGGAACAGCAGCCGGTTCAGCGACGCGTTCGCGTCGCCGGCGGCGGAAGACAATGCCTGAGCGTGATGAGTGGACATGCGGACGACTCCGGTAAGAGCGAACCGGCGCGCACGGCAAGCACGGCGCGCCGCGTTCGGCAAATGCCGCTGCGATGCAGGCAGCGGATGGGCAGTCGACGGAGCCGCGCCGGCGGCGCTCGCATGGAGCGGGGCGATCAAGGGCGTCCTGGCACCGGCCGGCTCGGGCCGGCGCCTTGTCACTGCGCTTGCGGGTTCTGGTGTTGGGGTGCTACCCGGCGGTCAGAAATTCACCGCGTCGCCGCCCTTGAGCGCGAGCATCGCGCGCGCCTCGGCCGGCGTCGCGATCTCGAGCGACAGGCCTTCGAGCACCTGGCGCATTTTCAGGACTTGCGCGGCGCTCGATTCCGCGAGCTTGCCGGGCGCGATCCACAGCGAATCCTCGAGCCCGACGCGCACGTTCGCGCCTTGCGCGGCGCCGATCGTCGCGAGCGGAATCTGGTTGCGCCCGGCGCCGAGGATCGACCACACGTAATCGCTGCCGAACAGGCGGTCGGCCGTCCGGCGCATGTGCATCAGGTCCTCCGGATGCGCGCCGATCCCGCCGAGCAGGCCGAACACGCTTTGCACGAAGAACGGCGGCTTCGCGAGCCCGCGATCGACGAAGTGCGCGAGGTTGTACAGGTGCGAGATGTCGTAGCACTCGAATTCGAACCGCGTGCCGTTCGCGCCGCAGCGCGTGAGGATCGTCTCGATGTCCGCGAACGTGTTCTTGAACACGAGATCGCGGCTTTTCTCGAGATGTTCGCGCTCCCACGGATGCTTCAGCTCTCGGAAGCGCTCGAGCATCGGGTACAGCCCGAAGTTCATCGAACCCATGTTCAAGGACGCGACCTCGGGCTGGAAATGCAGCGCCGGCTGCAGCCGTTCGTCGACCGTCATGTGCGGGCTGCCGCCCGACGTGAGGTTGATCACCGCGTCGGTCCGCGCCTTGATGCGCGGCAGGAACTCGGCGAACACGGCCGGGTCCTGCGTCGGCTTGCCGTCGGACGGGTTGCGTGCGTGCAGGTGCAGGATCGCCGCGCCGGCCTGCGCGGCCGCGACCGCGGCCGTTTCGATTTCGTGCGGCGTCACGGGCAGGTACGGCGACATCGACGGCGTATGGATCGCGCCGGTCGGCGCACAGGTGATGATGACTTTGCGAGCGTTTGCCACGGATGGATTCCTTTCGATGAACGATGCAGGAGGCGTCAGAGCACTTCGACGTTGCCGCAGACGGAGATCGCCTGCCCGGTGATCCCGTGCCCGCCCGGCGAACACAGGAACAGCGCGGTCGCGGCGATCTCGGCCGGATCGGTCATGCGCCGCAGCGAGATCTTCTCGAGATAGCGCTGCTCCATTTCGTCGTAGCCGATGCCGAGCTGCTGCGCGCGCGCCTCGATCACACGGCGCATCCGCGGGCCGCGCACGATGCCGGGCTGGATCGCGTTCACGCGGATGCCGAGCGGCCCGAGTTCGATCGCGAGACTTTTCACGAGGCCGACCACCGCCCATTTGGTCGCCGCATACGGTGTGCGGAACGCGTAGCCGAGCCGGCCGGCGACCGACGACAGCGCGATGATCGCGCCGCCGGGTTTCGACTCGCGCAGCAGCGGCACCGCGCGGCGCGCGAACTGGAATTGCGCGTTCAGGTTGATCGCGACGGTCTGCTCCCACTGCATGGGGTCGATTTCGTCGATGCCGCCGGTCGGGCCGGCAATGCCCGCGTTGTTGACCAGCACGTCGAGGCCGCCGAGCCGGGTCGACACGTCGGCGAACACGCGCTCGACGGCGGCCGGGTCGGACACGTCGGCCAGCGTCGCGCTGATCGCGCCGGTCGCGGCACGCGGCGGCCGATCTGCGAGCGCCGCGATCGCGGCTTGCGACGCATCGCACACGTGCACGCGCGCGCCGCATTCGGCGAACGCGTCGGCGATTTCGAGGCCGATGCCCGACGCGCCGCCGGTCACGAGGACGCGCAGGCCGTCATAGGGTTTCAGCAGGTCGGAAGCTGTCATGCCGGGTTGTCTCCATCTTTGGTGTTGTGGAATGACGGCCGCTCGCGTGTCGGGCGGCCGTGGCAGGCGGTCGCTACGGTTTCGCGTTCACGCTCCGCGGCGTCTGTTCGGCCCGCAGCGTCTCGGCGAGATCATGCGCGGCGCCGCCGATGTCGAGCGCGATGCCGGCCCGCACGCCCGCGCCGTCGCGCCGTTCGAGCGCATCGACGATCGCGCGGTGCGCATCCATCGAGCGCCGCATGTGCGGGATGTCGAGCGCGACCATGTTGAGGAACGGGCCGACGCGCATCCACAGGTTCTCCACGATCGCGAGCGTGTTTTCGCTGGCGCCGTGCGCGTAGATCGCACTGTGGAACGCGAAATTGCTTTGCAGGTAGGCACGCGAGCGGCCGGCCTCGGCGTGTGCCTGCATCGTCTCGCAGGTCTTGCGCACGGCCGCGATCTGCGCGTCGGTCATCCGGGCGCACGCGCGTTCGGCGATGCAGCCTTCGAGCGCGATGCGCACGTCGCGGAGTTCGTCGAGCATGTCGAGCGTCATCGGCGGGACGACGAGCGCGCGATTCGGGCCGTCGACCAGCGCGCGTTCGGCGCGCAGCCGCGTGAGTGCGGCCCGCACGGGCATCGTCGACGAGCCGACCGCCTCGGCGACGCTGCGCAGGCTCAGCGCCTGGCCGGGCGCGAAACGGCCGCTCATCAGCGCTTCGCGCAGTTGCTGATAGACCTTGTCGGCCATCGTTTCCTGTTCGATGACTTTCAGTGCGGGCGGGACGATGCGTGGCGGCAAGGCGGGGCTCCTGAGTTTGATCTGCGATCTGTGATCACACTGGCGATGTGCGAAGTTTTGTCGATCGGGGCGGCGGAGTCAAGGCGAACGGGATCGGGGAAAACGAGGGGTGAAGCAGAAGACGGATCGGAGTCCGACAAGCCGACGTCCTTACAAAAAACTTTCACGCCGTGCATCATGACGCCCTGATTCGGTGGATTCGAAGGTTCTCGGTGCACATGAGCCGTCGCGAGTCTTCGATGCGCTTACCCTCGAGTCGAATTCATTTCAACAACAAGGAGCCAAAGTGAAACGACCATCATTTGCCGTTGCATGGGCGGCATCTCAGCGAATCTACGACCCGGCAAATTCCGGTGAGCGCGTTGCGAAAGTGATAGGTGGATACGTCGAGAAGAACGTCAACAATCCGAATCCGACAGAGCGATGGAGCAATACTTGCGCGGTGAGGATGAGTTATATCCTGGGTGAAGCTGGCATGGTGATACCGCGAATCCCCGAGCAAACGGTATCGGGCAGAGACAATCGGCAATACTTTTTCCGTGTCAGGGATTTGATTCGTTTTCTCGAGCAACGCTGGGGGAAGGCTGAGGGCGTCAAATACCCGCCGTCGAACGGAGGGCCACTTGCGGGTCGGCAGGGCGTCCTCCTGTTCGAGGTGTCGGGGTGGAGCGATGCACAGGGCCACGCCACGCTGTTTAACGGGCGGACGTGCTACGACCATTGTTACTTCAACGAACCGGGCGCGCGGTATCGTACCGATCGCGCAAATTTTTGGAGCCTGTCATGAGGGGAGTCCGGATCGCTGCCGCGTTGGCGTGCATCGCGTTTCAACCGACGATGGTCGTGGCGAAGGACGTCGCACAAACATCGCCCGAGGCCGGCTCACGAACTTACCTCCAGAACTTCAAGGACATGGCGCTCGCGGAGTGCCTGGCTGCCGCATACAAGCAGGCGCCCGGCGCGAGCAAGGACATCGGCAGCAGCATCAGCGCGTTGCGCGACTGGACCTACTACGACATGGAACGTGCGCCGGACGTCATTCATGCGCTGGTTGCGAAGTATCTGGCTCGCGACTATCGGAATCCGGTCGTCGAATCGGAAGTCGCGGATGTGAAGTTCGACTTCCTGAAGTGCATCGACCTGTATCACGGCAAGGAACTGGACGCTGCAGCGAAGCAGCTCGTATCGCGTCCGAACCGTACCTATCGAACCGAGCATCCGCCCAAGCCGCAGTAGCGATCGAACGCCGTTGCGCGATGCAACGGCGCGCCGTATGCCGTTTCGTCGACGCTATTCAAGCGTCCGGATCGAATTGCTGATCCCGCGCGCGCAGTCGATCACCGCCGGCGCGAGCTTGCGGCGCGCGTCGTCGAACGTCCAGCGGCTCGTCGGCGCGACCACGTGCACGGCCGCGACCGGCTGCCCCTGACTGCCGAGCACGGGCGCGGCAATCGACATGTCGCCGATGAACAGTTCTTCCTGGTTGGTCGCGTAGCCTTCGCGCCGCGCGCCATCGAGCAACGCGACGAGATCGTCCAGCGCCGTGACCGTGCGCGGCGTGTGCGGCGTACGCACCATGCCGTCGAGCCGCGCGCGTGCGTCGCCGGGTGGCAACGCGCTCAGGAACGCGCGGCCGCTGCCGGTGCAGTACATCGGGATACGGCTGCCGATCGGCATGTGGATCGGCACGAACTTCGTCGACACGAAACGCGCGACGTACACCATTTCGTCCTCGTCCGGCTCGGTGAGGTTGGTGGTTTCGCCGGTCAGGTTCGTCAGCTCGGACAGGAACGGATTCGCGACGTCGATCAACGTATCGGCCGCGAGATAGTTGAAGCCGATCCGCATCACGTGCGGCGTGAGCTGATAACGCCGCGTGACCGGATGCTTGCGGATGTAGCCGAGCTTCTCGAGCGTATAGACCATCCGCTGCGCGGAGCTTTTCGTCATGCCCGCCGCGTCGGCCACTTCCGCCAGCGTCATCGTGCGCCGCTTCGCGCTGAACGCGCGCAGCACGTTGAGCCCTTTTTCCAGCGACTGGTTGAACAGCAGATCGTTTGCTTGGTCGGACGACGTTTCCATGGCGAGGGGCGAGATCGATTCGATATCGCATCATATCGTATCGAATATCGATACGCAAAAATCTATTTGCGATGTTTTTGATTCGTTTTAAGATCAAGCCATCGTCGCAGTGTCGATCAGCGACCGGCCGGCGCCCCGGATTATTCGAGAAGGAGTCACCATGGTTCCATTCATCAAGCGGTTCGGCGCACTGGCCGCCGGTTTCGTCACCTGTGTCGCACTCTCCACGGCTTCGGCGAGCGGCGTCGCCGCCGAGCCCACGCTGAAGGTCGGCGCGACGGCCACCGGCGTGCCGTTCACGTTTCTCGACGTCAAGAGCAATTCGATCCAGGGGATGATGGTCGATGCGATCACCGCGGCCGGGAAGTCGGCCGGGTTTCGCGTCGACGTGCAGCAGACCGTGTTCTCGGCGCTGATCCCGTCGCTCACCACGCAGAAGATCGACATCATCTCGGCCGCGATGCTGAAGACGCCGGCGCGCCAGCAGGTCGTCGATTTCTCCGACACCGTCTACTCGTTCGGCGAAGGCCTGATCGTGAAGGCCGACGATCCGGGCCGCTATACGTCGATGGACGATTTCAAGGACCAGGTGGTCGGCGCGCAGGTCGGCACGGCATTCGTCGATGCGCTCAACAAGAAGGGCATCTTCAAGGAAGTCCGCACCTACGACTCGATCGCCGACATCATGCGCGACGTCGCGCTCGGCCGTATCAAGGCCGGCTTCGCCGACCAGCCGATTGTCGCGTACCAGATCGAGCACGGCGTCAATCGCCAGGTGCGGCTGGTACCCGAATACCAGAGCGTCGTGAAGGGTCAGGTGTGCTTCATCGTGCGCAAGGGCGACAACGCGACGCTCGAACAGCTCAACGGTGCGATCCGCAAGATGAAGAGCGACGGCACGCTGCAGCAGATCCTGCAGAAGTGGCACATGAGCTGAGCGTCGGCGCTCGATTCCCGACCGGCAACGCCCGCGCGTCGCGGGCATCCCCAGCGGCGTGCCGTTCGGACGTCGCATAGGAGACCTCATGTTTTTCCAGAACGCGATCGATTTCCTGCCGATCCTGCTGAAGGGCGCGGTGGTCACGATCGAGATCACCGCATGCGCGTTCGTGCTCAGCTCGGTGCTCGGGCTGATCCTCGCGTTGATGAAGGTGTCGCGCAATCGTGCCGTCGCGACGGCCGGCAGCACGATCGTCAACGTGATCCGCGGGCTGCCGATCATCGTGCAGCTGTTCTACATGTACTTCGTGCTGCCCGATCTCGGCGTGCAACTGTCGGCGTTCCAGGCCGGCGTGCTCGGCCTCGGCATCGCGTATTCGGCGTATCAGGCCGAGAACTTCCGCGCCGGCATCGAGGCGATCGACCGCGGCCAGATCGAAGCCGCGCATGCGATCGGCATGCGCGGCCCGATGATCATGCGGCGCGTGGTGCTGCCGCAGGCGTTCCGCATCGCGCTGCCGCCGTACGGCAACACGCTGGTGATGCTGCTGAAGGATTCGTCGGTCGCGTCGACGATCACGGTCGCGGAAATCACGCGTGCCGGCCAGCTGATCGCATCGTCGACGTTCCAGAACATGAGTGTCTACACGCTCGTCGCGCTGCTGTATCTCGCGCTCGGCCTGCCGCTGATGTTCGGCGTGAACCGGCTCGGCAAGCGGCTCGCACTGAGGAGGGGCGCATGATCCGGATCGATTCCATCCATAAACGGTTTCAGCAGCACGCGGTGCTGAAGGGCGTGAGCCTCGACGTGCAGCAGGGTGAAGTCGTGTGCCTGATCGGGCCGTCCGGTTCCGGCAAGTCGACCGTGCTGCGCTGTATCAACGGCTTCGAGACCTACGACGAAGGGTCGATCACGATCGACGGCGTGACGGTCGACGCGCATTCGAAGCGGATTCACGAGCTGCGGATGCGGGTCGGCATGGTGTTCCAGCGCTTCAACCTGTTTGCCCACCGCACGGCGCTCGAGAACGTGATGGAAGGGCCGGTGCACGTGCGGCGCGTGCCGGCCGCGCAGGCGCGCGAGCAGGCCCGCGCGCTGCTCGACAAGGTCGGCCTCGCGCACCGGATGAACGCGTATCCGTCGGAGCTGTCGGGCGGGCAGCAGCAGCGCGTCGCGATCGCGCGTGCGCTTGCGATGGAGCCGCAGGCGATCCTGTTCGACGAGCCGACGTCGGCGCTCGACCCCGAACTCGTCGGCGAAGTGCTGGGCGTGATGCGCGGGCTGGCCCGCGACGGGATGACCATGGTGGTCGTCACGCACGAAATGGCATTCGCCCGCGAGGTGGCCGATCGCGTGTGCTTCCTGCACGACGGCACGATCTGCGAAAGCGGGCCGGCACGCGCGGTGCTGACGCAGCCGAGCCATCCCCGCACGCAGGAATTCCTGCGTCGCCTGCTGGCGTCGGACGGCGCCGACCACCCGGATCGAACATGAGCGCAACGAATGCGGCACCCGGACGGCCCGACGCGCAGTGGCCGGATTCGCTGTGGGCGGCGACCGCCGCGCCGGCACCCGATACGCCCGCGCTCGACGCGTCGGTGTCGTGCGACGTGGCGATCGTCGGCGCCGGCTTCACGGGCCTGTCGACCGCACTGCATCTGGCCGAACGTGGCATGAACGTTCGCGTGATCGATGGCGCGCAGCCGGGCTGGGGCGCATCGGGCCGCAACGGCGGGCAAGTGATTCCCGGGCTGAAATACGACCCCGACGAACTGGTCCGCCGGTTCGGCGACGATGCCGGCGAGCGGCTTGCCGGCATCGTCGGCGGCGCGGCCGATACCGTGTTCGACCTGATCGCGCGGCACGCGATCGACTGCGATGCGCGTCGCGAGGGGTGGATTCAACCCGCGCCGACCACAGCGATGCTCGACACGGTTGCACGCCGTGCGCAGCAATGGGCGGCGCGCGGCGCGCCGGTCGACGTGCTCGGCCGGGACGACGTCGCGCGACGGCTCGGTACGCCAGCGTATGCGGGCGGCTGGATCGATCGCCGTGCCGGCAGCGTGCAGCCGCTCAGCTATACGCGCGGTCTCGTGCGGGCAGCTCAGGCGAGCGGGGCGGTCGTGCACGGAGCGACCCGTGCCGTCGGGCTGACACGTGCCGACGGCCGCTGGCGGGTCGCGACGTCCGGCGGCGCGACGCTGTCGGCCGAGCGCGTCGTGATCGCGACCAACGGCTACACGGACGGGCTGTGGCCCGGCTTGCGCCAGTCGGTGATCGCCGCGAACAGTTTCATCGTCGCGACGGAGCCGCTCGCACCGGCGCTCGGCCGCGACATCCTCGCCGGCGGCGAGGTCGCATCGGATGCGCGCCGTCTGCTGCTGTACTTTCGCCGTGACGCGGCCGGCCGCCTGCTGATGGGCGGCCGCGGCCCGTTCGCCGAACCGCGCGCGCCGAGCGACTGGCGCCATCTCGAACGCGCGACGACGCTGCTGTATCCGCAACTGAAGGGCGTCCGGTTCGAATACCGCTGGGCGGGGCGCGTCGCGATCACCGCGGATTTCCTGCCGCACGTGCACGAGCCCGCGCCGGGCGTGACGATCGCGCTCGGCTACAACGGCCGCGGCATCGCGATGGCGACGACGCTCGGCAAGCATCTGGCCGCGCATCTGTCGGGCGATGCGCAATTGCCGCTGCCATTCCGCGTCACGCCGATCCGGCCCATTCCGTTGCACGGGCTGCAGCGCTTCTATATCGCGGCCGGGGTCGCGTGGTATCGGTTGCTCGACAGCCTGTCCTGACCTACCTGTGACGGCAGTCGCCATCCGTCATCCGATCGGGCAGAATCGGCCTGCCCAGTTTCGACCGACGGATACCGCATGACCGAACCGAACGACCCGAACGAATCGCCCGGCCGCCGCGCTTACGCGAGCTTCGCGCAACGCTATGCGGACCTCGCGCCGACGAAGGCGCACAACGCGCTCTACGAGCGGCCGGCATCCATGGCGCTGCTCGGCGACGTAGCAGGCCTGACGGTGCTCGACGCCGGCTGCGGGCCCGGCATCTGCAGCGCGCATCTCGCCGGTCACGGCGCGACCGTGCATGCGTTCGACGTGACGCCGGAGATGGTTGCGCTCGCAAGGACGCGTTGCGCGGGCCTGCCGGTCGACGTCAGGGAAGGCGACCTGGAGGCGCCGCTCGCGTGGCTGCCCGACGCGTCGGTCGACAAGGTGCTGTGCTCGCTCGCGCTCGACTACGTGCGCGATCTCGCGCCGACGCTGCGCGAATTCCGGCGCGTCGCGCGGCCGGGCGGAACGCTCGTGTTCTCGATGGCGCATCCGATGCGCGACTGGATGGACGAACGCACGCGCGGCGACGGTACGTATTTCGACACGTCCCGCTTCGGTTTCCACTGGTCGGGGTTCGGCGAGCCGAAGCCGTACGTCGAAGCGTGGCGGCGGCCGCTCGCCGACATCCTGAACGCGGTCGCCGACGGCGGCTGGCGGCTCGAGCGCTTCGTCGAACCGACGCCGCTGCCGGAAATGAAAGCCGTATCCGAACGGCTCCACGCGGAGCTGTCGCTGGCACCGGCCTTCCTGTGCATCCGCGCGCGCTGCTGACCCGGCGCGGCGCCCGGCCGGCGCTCAGTGCTGCGCCGGGGCGTCCGTCAGCGTGCCGAGGAACGCTTCGATATCCTTGATGTCCTGCGCCGTCATCGCGGGTTTGTCGCCCGGCTTGCGATCGAACGGCGCATCGGTCACGTCGACGTTCGCGCGATATTTCGGCGGAATGTCGTCGTATTCGTCGACCTTGCCGTCCGCGCCGCGCGAATAGAACTTCTGCGGCGAGATGCTGCGCTCGTTGTAGAACGCCATCACCTGGTCGAGCGTGTGGAATACGCCGTTGTGGAAGAACACGTGGCGTGTCGCCGAATTACGCAGCGTCGGCGTCAGGAACATCCCGCAATACTGTGTCTGGTCCTTCAGGTCGTCGCGGAACGGCCCGCACACGCCGAGATCGTAGAACGCCGGGTTGCGGTTCTGCGCGAGCGCCCGGTTGCGCGGCGCGCCGAGCGCCTCGTACTGGTAATCGGTAAACATCGGCGGCAGCCCGTCCTTGCCGGGCTTCGACAGGTGGCAGCCCGCGCAATTCGCCTTGTCCGGATCGTTGAACAGGCGCAGCCCGCGCAGTTCGGCCTGCGTGAGGCGCGCGCGGCCTTCGAGCCAGCGGTCGTACTTGCTGTCGTACGGATGGAACGACGGATCCTCGACCTGATAGCGCGCGATCGCGAACATCGCTTCCGACACCGCGAGCTGCGGCGTGGAGAACACGCGCGCGCCGAACAGCTGCTCGAATTGCGCGCGATGCGACGACTGCGCGAGCTTGCGTGCGACGTCGTCGACGCTCGCATTCGCCATCTCGACCGGATTCAGCAGCGGGCCGAACGCCTGTTGCTGCAGCGTATCGGCGCGGCCGTCCCAGAACATCCCGCCTTGCGGCACGAGCTGCGGCGCGGCCGACGTACCGGCCACCTTCTGCGCCTTGACGACGCCGGCCGCCGCCGTGGCCTGCTGCGCGACGCTCGGCGCGGCGTCGTTTTCACCGGCGTCGGGGCCGATGCTGAAATTCGGCTGGCGGTACAGGTACATCAGCGACGGCGGCGGACGATAGCCCTGCTGCGTCATCGCGAGGCCGCCCGGTTGCACGTCGAGCGCATTCGGTGGGCCATACGCATGATCGGGACTATGGCACGACGCGCACGACTGCTTGCCCGATGCGGACAGCGACGGATCGTGGAACAGCGC
Organism: Burkholderia cenocepacia; assembly: GCF_014211915.1. Lineage (NCBI taxonomy): Bacteria > Pseudomonadati > Pseudomonadota > Betaproteobacteria > Burkholderiales > Burkholderiaceae > Burkholderia > Burkholderia cenocepacia. The sequence goes on from NZ_CP060040.1 coordinate 809,095, forward strand.
GCGCCCGAGCTGCGCGACCGCCGACAGCGGCTGCGCGGCGGGCCGCTGCAACACGACCGGATGCGGATTCGCGCCGGTCCAGTCGGCGACCACGGTGCCGATCGCCGCCGGCACCTGGGCGGGAAACGCGATCGCGAACGCGCCATAGCCGATCACGGCCGCGCCTAGCACGAACGCCACGCGGCGCAGCAAGCGGGAAGGGGCGCGCGGCACGGGCGTGCCGGAGGCGTCGGGGGACGGAAAGGCGGGGCGAGCTGTCATGCTGTCGATCGAAAATCGGGCGTCGCACGAAGCGACGCGTTAAATGGAAACGGCCGGCGCGTGATGCGCCGGCCATGCGGTCATGCCGTGACGGTCAGATCGCCGGAGCCGCGCTCAACGCGGTGCCGAGCGTCGGGTCGAGATACAGCGGCGTCGTGTTCGGCTTCGACGTGAAGTCGAACAGGTTGCGCAGGTCGCCCGCCGTCGCATCGAACGAGCCGCCGCCGATCCGCTGGCCGCCGAGCCAGTTGTCCTCGATGAAGCGCACGACGGACGACTGGTCGAGCATTGTGTGATCGACGTAGTTCTGCTTCGCATACGGCGAGATCACGACGAGCGGAATACGCACGCCCGGGCCGCAGCGGCCGTTCACGGTCGCGCCGTTCACGCCGGTGGTGCCACCCGTGCCGCACTTGCCGGCGCCGTTGAGCTGGTCGACCGGGTCCGACGATGCGTGCGTCGGCGCCGTGTACACGTGGTCGTACCAGCCGTCCGAGTCGTCATAGGTGACGATCACGGCCGTGTTCTGCCAGTCCGGCTGCTGCTGCAGGAAGTTGACGACCTTCGTCACGAACGCCTGCTCATCGAGCGGATCCGAATAGCCCGCATGCCCGTCCTGCGCGGCCGGCGCCTTCAGGTAGCTGACCGACGGGAAGTTGCCGGCCTTCACGGCGGCGAAGAAGTCGTCGGTGTCGTACTGGTGGTTCGCCGGTTCGGCCGTCTTGCCGTCGGTCTGGACGCTCGAGCCGATCGCCGCGATCGAGCTCGGGCGCGTGTGTTGCGGGTTCGCGGTCGACGCGTAGTACTGGAACCAGTTGTGGTGCGGGATGTAGTCGGCCGTCGCGGCGTTCACGGCGGTAGCGACCGTGCTGCGCGCGCAGCCCGTCGTGCCGTTGCCGTTCGTCGTCGACAGGTTGAAGCCGCCCATGAAGCCGCCCCACGTGATCTTCGCGGCATTCAGCAGGTCGCCGATGTTCTTGCCGGTCATCATCGCCTGGTCGGTCGTGCTCGAACACACGTCGAAGCCCGGATCGACGTCGTTGATCATCGTGAGGCCGCCCTGGCCGTCATTGATGTAGTACGAGCTGGCGGCGAGCGTCGACGGCTGCTTCGACGTCTTGACGATCTGCATCCCGTTGGTCTGCCCCGCGACGACGTTCAGCGCACCCGGCGTCGACGGCCCGTAGCCCGTCGTGAACGTGTTGTCGCTCATCGCGAAGCGCTGCGCGTAGTTCCACAGCGCGGTCACCGTGTTGCCGTCGAAGTAGCCCATCACCTGGCCCTTCGTGCCGAACGCGCCGGCGCCGCCGGACGAGCCCTTGCCCGTGTACTTCGGGAACAGGTCGGCGAGGCCGTTGTCCTCGGCCTGCTGTTCGGCCGTGTACGCGTGGTTCTGGTCGGCGGTCGCGGCCTGCGTGCGGTCGAGGCGGAACGGGTTCGCCGCGTCGGTGCCGTTGGCCGTGTTCGTGAAGTTCGGGTTCGCGGTGAGCAGCGTGCCCGTCAGGCCGTTCGGCGTCGGCGTGCCGGATTTGGCGGTGAACGCCGGTTCGCCCGACGGGTTCGTCGCGTTCGGGTAGGTGCCGAAGTAGTGGTCGAACGAGATGTTTTCGCCGTAGATCACGACGACGTGCTTGATCGGCGTGGCGGTCTGCAGCGCATCCTGCGACGAGACGACGGGCGCCGGCGTGGAATCGTCGCTGCCGCCGCAGGCGAACAGCGCAAGCGTGGCGCCGGCGCAGGCGGTGACAAGCAAGGCTTGACGGAACATCGGAAAACTCCAGGGTAAGGCCTTCGATGGTGGAGAACGGCTCCGTCGCCGTGTCGGTTCGGCGCGGAGCTCGTGAGGGAGCACGCGCATTGGAACAGCCGCGTATGAAGATATGGGGACGGAGTGTTTTCGCGACGGTTGCGCTCCGGTATCGGTTTCATTACGGCGCGGCGCGATGCGAAAGAGAACGGAAAGGGGCGGACCGCTGGCAACCTCCGCGTCACATGTCGCGGCGTGCGGGTCGCTTGCGGCGCAAGCGATGCCGGGCGGGCGGCAGGGAGCACCCGGCCCGATCTTTTACGGGGCGTCGTGCGTCGCTTTTTTGACAATTCGGTGACGCATTCATACGATGAACGCCCGCCGCGCACCGCGCGGCTTCCGACCGTCAGGGAGTATTGAGCGTGCCGATCCCCGTTCTGTTTGCCGTTCTGTGCGCGGCGTTCCTGCACGCGTCATGGAATGCGCTGGTGCGCAGCAGCGGCGACCGGCTGCGCTCGGCCACGGTGCTGCAGATCGCGATCGGGCTGTTCGCGCTGCTGTTCCTGCCGGCTGCCGCGCCGATCACGCCATCGAGCTGGCTCTGCGTCGTCGCGTCTGCCGTGCTCCACGTCGTCTATACGCTGCTGCTCGTCCGCGCGTACGAGCACGGCGACCTGAGCGTCGCGTACCCGGTCGCGCGCGGCACCGCGCCGCTGCTCGTCACGCTCGGCGCGGCCGCGTTCGCGGGCGAGCGCCTGAACGTCGGCGCGCAATGCGGGCTCGTGCTGATCTGCGCGGGCATCATGGCGATCGGGCTGGAGCGCGGGCGCGGCGCGAAACACCGGATGACGCAGGTACTGCCGACCGCGTTCGCGACCGGCGTGTCGATCGCGGCCTATAGCGTGGTGGACGGGATCGGTGTGCGCGAGAGCGGCAGCACGGTCGGCTATACCGCATGGATGTTCGTGCTGACCGGCGCGCTGATGGCCGTGTACTACCGGTTGCGGGCGGGGCCGTTGCGGCTCACGCAGGAGGTCGGCGAGACGGTGAAGGCCGCCTGCGGCGGGGTGTTCGCTGCACTCGCGTACGGCATCGTGATCTGGGCGATGGACCGCGCGCCGATGGGCCCGGTGTCGGCGCTGAGGGAGACGAGCGTGGTGTTCGCGGCGTTGATCGCGCGTGTGTATCTCGGCGAGCGGCTGACGCCGCGCCGGGCGACCGGGTGCGCGGTGATCGCGGCGGGCGCGTTGTTGATCAGTGCGTTCGAGGCGGTGCGGTAAACGCATCAGCCCGGCGCGCCACATGGGTCAGCTTTCCACCGGCATCGCACTCGTACACTTGATCTCGTCGAGGCACACGCTCGAATGCACGCCGCTCACGCCGGGAATGCGCATCAGCGTTTCGAGCAGGAACGTCGACAACCCCTTCAGATCGTGCGCGACGACTTTCAGCACGTAATCGATATCGCCCGTCACCGAGAAGCATTCCTGGATCTGCGCGAGATCCGACACGAGCTTCTGGAACTTCGACAAATCGCGGATATGCCCGCGCTCCATCGTCACGTGCACGAACGCGGTGACGCCGAAGCCGAGCGTATCGGGGCACAGCCGCGTTTCGTAACGGCGGATCGCGCCGATCTCCTCCAGCCGCCGGTGGCGCCGCAGCGTCTGCGCGGGCGACAGGCCGACGGCCTTCGCCAGGTCGAGGTTCGACGCGCGGCCGTTCTCCTGCAACACCGACAGCAAGTGGCGATCGATGCGATCGAGAACCGGTTCAGGCATTTTTGTTTCCTCATCTGTCTCCTGGATGCAATCTTATCTCATAATGTAGGGTTTGCATGAGCGGGTTACGCAACCCGATTTCGCCGTCGCGACGCTAAACTGACGCCGGATTTTCGTGTGCGGCCGCAGCAATGCGGCGGGGGCGGACGAGTCGGCGGCCAATCAGGCCGGCACGCCGACGCGAATCGGTGCCGCCACCACGCGAAGATTGCAGTCCCCAACCCGGCGCCCCCACGAACGGCCGCCGGCACAGTAAAAACAGCGCCCGGCACACCGAGGCGCGCCGCACCCCGCCGCAGGCGGAGGCGGACAGAGTGGAGAAGACATGGTTTCTGGAAACGAGAGCGACGGCCTGAAGCGCGGGCTGAAGAACCGGCACATCCAGCTGATTGCGCTCGGCGGCGCGCTCGGCACGGGGCTGTTCCTCGGCATCGCGCAGACGATCAAGATGGCCGGCCCGTCCGTGCTGCTCGGCTATGCGGTGGCCGGCATCGTTGCGTTCTTCATCATGCGTCAGCTCGGCGAGATGGTCGTCGACGAGCCCGTCGCGGGCTCGTTCAGCTACTTCGCCGACAAATACGTCGGCCACTTCACCGGTTTCCTGTCCGGCTGGAACTACTGGGTGCTGTACATCCTCGTCAGCATGGCCGAACTGTCGGCCGTCGGGATCTACGTGCAGTACTGGTGGCCGGGCGTGCCGACCTGGGTGTCGGCGCTCGTGTTCTTCGTCGCGATCAACCTGCTGAACCTGGCGAGCGTGAAATCGTACGGCGAGACGGAATTCTGGTTCTCGATCATCAAGGTCGCCGCGATCGTCGGGATGATCGGCTTCGGCGGCTGGCTGCTCGCAAGTGGCCATGCAGGGCCTGAAGCGAGCATCGCGAACCTGTGGCAGCACGGCGGTTTCTTCCCGAACGGCGTGTCGGGGCTCGTGATGTCGATGGCCGCGATCATGTTCTCGTTCGGCGGGCTGGAGCTGATCGGCATCACCGCGGCCGAGGCCGACGATCCGAAGCGCAGCATTCCGCGTGCGACCAACCAGGTCATCTACCGCATCCTGATTTTCTACATCGGCGCGCTGGCCGTGCTGCTGTCGCTGTATCCGTGGGAGAAGGTCGTCACCGGCGGCAGCCCGTTCGTGCTGATCTTCCACGCGCTGAGCAGCAACCTGGTCGCGAACGTGCTGAACGTCGTCGTGCTGACGGCCGCGCTGTCGGTCTACAACAGCGGCGTGTACAGCAACAGCCGCATGCTGTTCGGCCTCGCGCAGCAGGGCAACGCGCCGAAGGTGCTGTGCTCGGTGAACAAGCGCGGCATCCCGCTTGCCGCGCTCGGCGCGTCGGCGCTCGCGACCGGCGTGTGCGTGCTGGTCAACTACTTCATGCCGGGCAAGGCGTTCGAGGTGCTGATGGGCCTCGTCGTGTCGGCGCTGATCATCAACTGGGCGATGATCACCCTGATCCACCTGAAGTTCCGCCAGGCCAAGCGTGCTGCCGGGGAGGAGACTTCCTTCCGCAGTCTGGGCTATCCTTTCACGAATTACCTGTGCCTGGCATTCATGGCCGGCATTCTCGTCGTGATGTACCTGACGCCGGATCTCCGTCTGTCGGTGTACCTGATCCCGGTATGGCTCGCGGTGCTCGCGATCGGGTATCGCTTCCGTCAGAAGAATGCCGGCTTTGCGGTGCACGACGGCGCGTCCGCACGCTGACGCAGGCCACGACCGACCCTTCTTCCAAACGAGACCGACTCAAGCCATGTTCGAACACATCGACGCGTATCCGGGCGACCCGATCCTGACGCTCAACGAGAACTTCCAGAAAGATCCGCGCGACCAGAAGGTCAACCTGAGCATCGGGATCTATTTCGACGCCGAGGGCCGGATTCCGGTGATGGGCGCCGTGCGCGAAGCCGAAACCACGCTGCAGCGCGACAGCGGCCCGAAGCCGTACCTGCCGATGGTCGGCCTGGCCGCCTATCGCGACGCCGTGCAAGCGCTGGTGTTCGGCGCCGATCACCCGGCCCGCGCGGCCGGCCGCATCGCGACGCTGCAGACGCTCGGCGGCTCGGGCGCGCTGAAGGTCGGCGCCGATTTCCTGAAGCGCTATTTCCCGGATGCGCAGGTGTGGCTGAGCGATCCGAGCTGGGAAAACCATCGCTTCATCTTCGAGCGCGCCGGCTTCACGGTGAACACGTATCCGTACTACGACGAGGCGACGGGCGGCCTGAAGTTCGACGCGATGCTCGCGGCGATCGACGCGCTGCCGGCGCGCAGCATCGTGCTGCTGCACGCGTGCTGCCATAACCCGACCGGCGTCGATCTCGACGAAGGCCAGTGGGAGAAGCTGATCGACGTGATCGAGGCGCGCGGGCTGCTGCCGTTCGTCGACATGGCGTACCAGGGCTTCGGCGCGGGCCTCGACGCGGACGCGTTCGCGGTGCGCGAGCTGGCCCGCCGCGGCGTGCCGACGCTCGTCGCGAACTCGTTCTCGAAGAACTTCTCGCTGTACGGCGAGCGCGTGGGCGGCCTGAGCGTCGTCTGCGAAAACGCGGCCGCGGCCGATCGCGTGCTCGGCCAGCTGGCCGGCGCGGTGCGCTCGAACTACAGCAACCCGCAGACCTACGGCGCGAAGGTCGTCGCAACCGTGCTCGGCACGCCGGCGCTGCGCAAGCAGTGGGAAGAGGAACTGTCGGCGATGTGCCGCCGCATCGCGCGGATGCGCCAGTCGATCCACGACGGCCTGCGCGACCACGTGAGCGGCGAAGCGCTCACGCGCTACGTGAAGCAGCGCGGGATGTTCACGTACACGGGCCTGACCGAATCGCAGGTCGACGCGCTGCGCGAGGTGCACGGCGTGTATATCCTGCGTTCGGGCCGGATGTGCGTGGCGGGCCTGAACGACTCGAACGTCGGCATCGTCGCGGACGCGATCGGCAAGGTGCTGAAGAGCGGCGTCTGAACGCGGCGCGCCCAGGCGCGCAACGGTTAAGAACCGGCTGTTTCCCGTCGCGGGAACAGCCGGTTTTTTGTTGGGCGGCCGTCATGTGGGCTGCCCGGCTGACGCCGGGGCGGGCGCGGCGGTACGATCACGGGATCGCATGCAACGCAGACGAATAAAGGAGCGACATGGGCATCCGGATCATCCAGCTCGGCACGCCGCGCGCGGCCGGCGAAGGCCTGCGGATCGGCACGGTGCGGCGGCCGCCGCGCGGCGTACCGAAGGCGGAATTCGCGTCGCGCAACTACTATGATGTATGGTTGCCGACGCTGTCGCCGAGCCCCGAACTCGTCGCACAGGCGCAGGCCGCCGAAACCGACGCGGAATGGAAGGCGTTCAAGCGCCACTTCCGCGCGGAGATGGCGCATGGCGATCCGTCGAAGGTGCTGGACCTGCTGGCTGCGCTGTCGGCGACCACCGCGCTGTCGATCGGCTGCTACTGCGACGACGAACGCCATTGCCACCGCAGCGTGCTGCGTGAACTGCTCGCGGAGCGCGGCGCGGCGATCGAGCCCGACGCGAGCTGAAGCGGCGTCGCGCGGCCGCACCGTGATCGTGCGGTGCGGCGAACCGGTTGACGTGGGTCAAGCGCGCGGCCGCGCGCGCCACTATGCTCTCGTCATGGAGCCATCACGACGATGACAGGCCGACAGATGCACATTGTTTTCCCGTCCGAACCGCCGGAATACTGCGCGCGCGACCTGGTCGTCGCGTTTTCGGCGCTGGTCGACGGCCATTGCGTCCAGTGCGCGGTCACGGCCGAGGCGCTGGAAGATCATTTCGGCGCGCGGTCGCTGCTCGAGCGCGATCTGCTGAGCGCATTCGACGCGCACCGGTCGGCCATCGAGGCGATGGCACGGCGCATGCTCGAGGAAATCGGCGGCCGGCCGGTGCTGCTGCACAGCGGGCACTTCCGGCTCGGCGACTGATACCGCAGGAGGGCGCATGACACTGCAGGGCAACATTCACGAACGGGACTGGTCGGTCGAAGTGGAGACGCGCCCGTGCGAATCGGGCGAGTTCCGCTGCCGCGTGTCGGTCGAGCACGGCGCCGGCGCCGCGCGGTTTCATCATACGTTCGAGCACAGCCACGCGTATCCGACGGAGCGCGAGGCGATGATCGAAGGGCTGCGGGCCGGCATGACGTGGATCGAGATGAAGGCGTCGCAGACCTTCAACGTATGAACGGTCCCGCGCCAGCCGGGCGCGGGCAGACCATCGGCCGGCAGCGACCGGGCAAGGCGCGCTGCGCCACGGAAAAACACGTGCCGCCTCATCATGAAGCGGCCGGCACAGGCAAGGCGGTCGACGCGCGCGCGGCCCCGTCAGGAGACACGACATGGGCGTGGGCATGCAGATCGCCTGCCTCGGATTCACGGGTTCGGCAACGGTCGAGGCCGAAGCCGGCGCGCAACTGGTGCGGCTCGAGCGGTTTCGCGCGTTGCTCGACGGCTGCCATCTCGCGATCGAAGCGCGCACGCTGGCCGATGGCGCGCGCCTCTACGACGTGCGGCTCGACCTGTCGATGCGCGGCGCGGCGCTCAGGTCGCTGCCGCCATGCGTCGGCGCCGACGTGGACGACGCGCTGCGCCGCGCGTTCGCGCAGGCGGAACAGGCGCTGATCGCGTGGCAGTCGGGCGCCGCAGCGGTGGCGCTGCGCGACGCGGCGACCGGCGACGCGCTGCATTGATGCAGCGGCGGCCATCCGCCGCCGCGTGCCGGATTCAGACCCGCGCGAGCGCTTGCGCGTCGATGATGCGCACGCGCTTGCCGCGCGTTTCGACGAGCGCGTCGCGATGGAACCGCGAGAACATCCGGCTGACGGTTTCGAGCTTCATCCCGAGATAGCAGCCGATTTCCTCGCGCGTCATCCGCAGGTTGAATTCGGTCGCCGAATAGCCGCGCGCCTCGAACCGCGACGACAGGTTCAGCAGAAAATGCGCGACGCGCTGCTCGGCCGACATCGTGCCGAGCAACAGCATCTGGCTCGATTCGCGGACGATCTCGCTGCTCAGCATCTGGTAGAGAAAGTGCTGCATCGGCTTCATCTCGCGGCACGCGGCTTCGAGCGCGCCGAACGGGATGATGCACACCACGCTGTCCTCCAGCGCGATCGCGTCGCAGCAGTGCTGGCCGCCGCCGATGCCGTCCATGCCGAGCGTTTCGCCGGCGATCTGGAAGCCCGTCACGTGCTCGCGGCCGTCGCGATGCATCATCACCGTCTTGAACGAACCCGCGCGCACCGCATAGATGCTCTGGAACGGATCGTCGGTGCGGAACAGCGCGTCGCCCTGGCGCACTTGTCGCGTCGTGCAGATGATCGCGTCGAGGCGGCCGTATTCGGCGGGGGTCAGGTGCGGCGGCAGGCACATCGAGCGCATCGCGCAGGCCGAGCAGCGTGCGGCCGGATGCTTGGCGGCGTCGGCGCGCGCGACCGGGCGCAGGGCAATCGTTGGCCGGGGTACGACGGACACGTCGGCGGCGAAGGCGGTGGCGGTGGACATGGGGCGCTCCGGCTCGTCAGGGGCGGTGGCGGTGCGCGCGAGCGTGCACCAGGGATTCGATGACACGGCATGCGGCGTCGAATTCGACGGTCTTGTCGAAGAAGTAGTCGGCTCCCGCCGTCGCGCATGCCTCTCTGAATGCCGGCGCCGAGTGGTTCGTCAGCACGATCGTGACGATGCGCGGCGCGGCCTTCGACAGCATCCCGATCAGGTCGAGACCGCTGCCGTCCGCGAGCCGCACGTCGACGATCACCACGTCCGCGCGACTGCTGCGGATATGCGTCCACGCGTCCTGGCCGTCTTCCGCTTCGCCCACCACGGCAACGCCGCGGATCGCGCCGACGAGCAGCGCGATCCGCTGGCGGACGGCAACCGCGTGATCGACGAGGAACACCCTGAGTGCGGCGGGTGACAGGCTGGCATTCATGCCGGCAGTATCCTGTTGCGCCGCCGAAATTGAAATCGGCCGAATTGGAACTTCGTGTAGGCCGCTTCGACGCGGTGTAGGGTGTTTCCTACACCGCGTACGGGAAATCGCCGCGGGCGATCCCGACAGGTGCGATGCCGCGGGGAGCGGCCGAACGGTCGCGCGGCCGGCTCAGCCGGCCTGGCGCGCGGCCAGCGCGTCGCGCGCGGTGCGGCACGCCGCCAGGTCCCATGCGGCGCAGCCGACGCTCTTGAACAGCAGCGGGCCGCCGCGGGCGAAGGTGCCGTTCAGCACGTCGGCGAGCGACGCGACGTGCTGCCAGTCCACCTGCGCGACGATCAGGTCGCCGGCTTCGTGGCGCGCGCCGGCCGGATCGTCGACCACGAGCCGGCTGCCCCGCACCGTGCTGGCGTCGATCTCGGCGGCATCCGCAGTGAACGCGCCGACGCCGACCACGAGCCGGCCTTCGCGCGCGGCTTCGCGGTAGACGGGCGTGCGGCTCGTCGTCAGCGTGACGACCACGTCGATCGCGTCGGGAATCGCGTCGCCGTCGAGCGGCGCGAGCCGCGTCGCATGCGCGCGGTGGGCGGCGCAGAAGGCTGCCGCGCTGTCCGCGCTCGTGCCGCGCACGTGAAGGTGCGCGTCCGGAAAGATCGCCGCGAGCGCTTCCGCGTGATTGGCCGCCTGCTTGCCGGTGCCGATCAGCAGGATGTCGCGCGGCGCGGCGCCATGCAGCGCCTGGATGCCGAGCGCGGTGATCGCCGCCGTGCGGCGGCCGGTGACCGTCGGGCCGTCGAGCGCGAAGCGCATTTCTCCGGTGGTGGCGTCGTACGCGGTGACCTGGCCGAGAATCGTCGGCAACCCGCGCGCGCCGTTGCCGGGGCACACGTTGACGAGCTTGTGGCTCGCCAGGTCGTGGGCGCTCGACGGCATCGACAGCATCACGCCGCCGCCTTGCAGCGGCACGACCAGGCGCTCGGGGCTGACGATGTCGCCCGCCGCATACTCGACGACCGCTTGCCTGAGCGTGGCGAGCAGCGCCGGATAGTCGAGCAGCGCGGCCGTGTCGGCCGCATCGAAAACGGGAATCGGGGAAAAGGCGGGCATCGTGTACGTCGCAGCGTCGGTGAGCGTGGACGGCGGACGCATGCCGCGCCCGCCACAGGTCTGCCGGATACCGTGACACCGGGCAGTGTGGATCGAATCTATACCACTTGCTGGCGCACGTGCAACCCAGAAAATAAAGCGCTTCGCGGATTTTGGTTCTAATATCTGGCCAGAAGGCTCGCCGCTGCCGCGCTGCCCGCGCCGCTCCGGTATAGTGCGAACCCATTTCCCGATCCACGCCCGCGAACGGGCAGGAGCCATCCGATGATGTCCGCGCGTCCCGACACACTCGAAGGCGGTTTCAGGCCGCTGCAGATCTACGAGCAGGTAGCCGAAAAGATCCGCGACGAAATCCGCGCGGGGCGCTATGCGGCCGAGTCGCGGCTGCCGTCCGAGCGCGAACTCGCGGCACTGTTCCAGGTCGGCCGGCCGGCCGTGCGCGAGGCGCTCGGCGCGCTGCAGAACGAAGGGCTCGTGTTCACGAAGCGCAATTCGGGCACCTACGTCGTCGCGGCCCCGCTCGAGGTGCTGGCGCGGCGCGGCGACGCGCACGCGGCGTCGGAGGCCGACTTCAGCCCGACGTCGACGCTCGACGTGCGGCTGATCCTGGAGCCCGCGATCGCGCGCCTCGCGGCCGCCCATGGCCGCGCCGACCCCGGCGCCGAACGCTATCTCGCGCAGATGGAGACCATCACCGACGTCGACGATCCGCACCAGCGCGCGCTGTGGAACGAGAGCGACCGGCTGTTCCACCGGCAGCTCGCGCTGATGACCGGCGACGCGCTGATCGTGAAGATCGCGGACGAAGTCGCGAAGACGATGGACCAGCCGCTGTGGAAGCGGCTGAAGGACGACGGCATCTACGACGCGGGCCGGATCAGGCTCTACGTGTCCGAGCACCGGCTGATCTACGAGGCGATCGTCTCCGGGGATGCCGATGCCGCTGCGTTCTATGTCGAACAGCACATCCGCCGCGTGCGGCGCGACATTGCGCCGAAATGACACGCCTGCGGATGCGATCGTTCTGGTCCTCAATATGACCAAAATCCCGATCATTATTTTGAAATTGCTTGCGATGTGACCACGCGTGTCCTACATTGGTTTCACACAAAACCAATCAGGAGACATCATGCGACACCTCGTGACCGCGCTCTCGGTGGCTATTGCCGCCGGCGCGCTGACTTCCGCGCACGCGCAGGAAGTCGTGATGATCGGCCATTCGGCGCCCCTCACGGGCCCGCAGGCCGCCAACGGCAAGGACAACGAAAACGGCGCGCGGCTCGCGGTCGAGGAGCTCAACAAGGCCGGCATCAAGGTCGCCGGCAAGACCGTCACCTTCAAACTGGTTTCCGAAGACGACCAGGCCGACCCGAAGGCCGGCGTGCAGGTCGCGCAGAACCTCGTCGACAAGGGCGTCGTTGCCGTGCTCGGGCCGTACAACTCGGGCGTCGCGATCCCCGCGTCGCGCGTGTATTCGACCGCCGGCGTGCCGATCCTGCCGGTCGCGTCGAACCCGGCACTGACGAAACAGGGCTTCAAGAACATCTTCCGGATCGGTGCGAGCGACGAGCAGCTCGGCGGCACGATGGCCACGTTCGCCGCGAAGACGCTGAACGCGAAAACCGCCGCCGTGATCGACGATCGCACCGCGTATGGGCAGGGCGTCGCCGAGCAGTTCATGAACGTCGCGAAGGCGAACGGCATCAAGATCGTCGACCAGGAATACACGAACTCGTCGGCCACCGATTTCCTCGGCATTCTCACCAAGATCAAGGCCGCCAATCCCGACGTGATCTTCCTCGGCGGCTATGCGGCGCAGGGCGCGCCGATGGCCAAGCAGATGAAGCAACGGGGTTTGCGCGCGAAGTTGCTCGGCGGCGACGGCATCTGCTCGGCCGACATGGGCAAGGTCGCGGGCGACGCGGCGTCGATCGTCTACTGCGCGCAGGGCGGGGTCGCGCTCGAGAAGACGGCGGCCGGCCGCGAATTCCTGAAGAAGTACCACGACGCCTATCACACCGATACGCAGGTCTACGGCGTCAATTACTACGACGGGATGAAGCTGCTCGCCGACGCGATGGTCAAGGCCGGCACGACCACCGACAAGGCGAAGCTGAGCGCGCAGCTCGCGAAGTCGAACTACGGGGGCGTCGCGGGCACCTATTCGTTCGACGCGAACGGCGACCTGAAAGGCGCGCCGACCACCGTCTATGTGATCCGCAACGGGCTGCCGGAACCGTACGCGAAGTAATTGCCCCACGGCCCACACGGCCCGTCACCGGACGGCGGCCCGGCCGCCGTCCTTCGTTTCAACGCATCCGATCGACCATGAAAATTTCCCGATCCCTGTCCACCGTCGAAGTGCACACCGGCGGCGAGGCGTTCCGCATCGTCACGAGCGGGCTGCCGCGCCTGCCCGGCGACACGATCGTCCAGCGTCGTGCGTGGCTCAAGGCGCACGCCGACGAGATCCGCCGCGCGCTGATGTTCGAACCGCGCGGCCACGCCGACATGTACGGCGGCTATCTGACCGAGCCGGTCTCGCCGAATGCCGATTTCGGCGTGATCTTCGTGCACAACGAAGGCTACAGCGACCATTGCGGCCACGGCGTGATCGCGTTGTCGACCGCGGCCGTCGAACTCGGCTGGGTGCAGCGCACCGTGCCGGAAACGCGGGTCGGCATCGACGCGCCGTGCGGCTTCATCGAGGCGTTCGTCCAGTGGGACGGCGAGCACGCGGGGCCGGTGCGCTTCGTCAACGTGCCGTCGTTCATCTGGCGACGCGACGTGTCGGTCGACACGCCATCGTTCGGTACCGTGACCGGCGACATCGCGTATGGCGGCGCGTTCTATTTCTATGTCGACGGCGCGCCGTTCGACCTGCCGGTGCGCGAATCCGCGGTCGAGAAGCTGATCCGCTTCGGCGCGGAAGTGAAGGCGGCCGCGAACGCGACCTATCCGGTCGTCCATCCGGAGATCCCGGAAATCAACCATATCTACGGCACGATCATCGCGAACGCGCCGCGCCATGCGGGCTCGACGCAGGCGAACTGCTGCGTGTTCGCGGATCGCGAAGTCGACCGCTCGCCGACCGGCTCCGGCACCGGCGGGCGCGTCGCGCAGCTCTACCAGCGCGGGCTGCTCGCGGCCGGCGACACGCTCGTCAACGAATCGATCGTCGGCACGGTCTTCAAGGGGCGCGTGCTGCGCGAAACGACGGTCGGCGACTTTCCGGCCGTGATCCCGGAAGTGGAAGGCAGTGCGCATATCTGCGGGTTCGCAAACTGGATCGTCGACGAACGCGATCCGCTCACGTACGGATTTCTCGTGCGCTGAGCCGCGGCGCCAGTCGCGCTGCTGTCGCGTCCCCGTCGCGCGGCGTTCAGGTTGTCGTACCAGGTTTGGCGCGTCGTTCCGGTTGCCGGGCACGCGCCTTTTTTGCGTGAGCGCCGTCGCGACACCGCACCGCGCATGCCGACGCGGGGCCCCAGCGGGCCGGCCGGCCGCGCGAGTTTGGTACGATGCAGCCTTTTCAGCCGAGCCCCACCCGCGTGAATCGCCGAAACGTGTCGTCAGTGCGTGCCTTGTGTGCCAGATGGGTCACGCGCGCCCAATCCGCCGCGGCGGCCGCCGTCGCGCGGGCCAAGCCTCTCGCCGCCACCGCGTGGCACCATGTCCGCCACCCGACACGCCGTGGCGTGCTGCTCACGGCCGCCGCCGTGCCGGCGCTGTTCGCGGCATACGTGGTCGTGCTCATCCCGTTCACGCCGGGGATCGGCGACATCCGCAAGGCGCGCGTCGACCAGCCCGCGCAGGTGCTGTCGGCCGACGGCAAGCTGCTGGCCGAATTCAAGCCGTCGAACCGGGAATGGGTGCCGCTCAAGCAGATTTCGCCGCGCATGGTCGACGCGCTGATCGCCACCGAGGATCACCGCTTCTACGAACACCACGGCCTCGACTGGAAACGCACGGCGTCGGCCGCGCTGCATACGTTCTCGGGCAGCCGCCAGGGCGGCTCGACGATCACGCAGCAGCTCGCGCGCAACCTGTATCCGGACGAGATCGGCCGCGCGCCGACGCTCACGCGCAAGGTGAAGGAGGCGATCACCGCGCTGAAGATCGAGGCCGTCTACAGCAAGGACCAGATCCTCGAGACCTATCTGAACACGGTGCCCTTCCTGTACAACGCGTACGGCGTCGAGATGGCCGCGCGCACCTATTTCGACAAGTCGGCCGACGAACTCGACGTGCTCGACAGCGCGACGCTCGTCGGGATGCTGAAGGGCAACAGCTACTACAACCCGGTGCTGAACCCCGAACGCGCGCTGCAGCGGCGCAACACGGTGCTCGGCCAGATGGTGAAGTACGGCAAGCTGTCGCCGGCGCAGTTCGCGCAGTTGCAGCGCCGGCCGCTGCGCATCGACTTCGAGCGTCAGAAGGAGCCGCCCGGGCCGGCGCCGCATTTCGCGCAGCAGTTGCGCAAATGGCTGATCGCGTGGGCCGACCGCAACGACTACAACATCTACTCGGACGGGCTGATCGTGCGCACGACGATCGACTCGCGGCTCCAGCAGATGGCGACGCAGGCGCTCACGCTGCAGGGCAATCAGTTGCAGGGCATCGCGAACAACGCGTGGAGCGGCCGCGACGGCTGCGGCACCGACAACGAGGTGTTCCGCACCTTCATGCGCGAATCGCCCGAGTACAAGGCCGCGCAGGACGCCGGCAAGGACGACGCGGCGGCGATGAAGATGCTCGCGGCCGACCGCGGCTTCCTGCACGCGCTATGCAAGGCGAAGACCGACGTGCAGGCCGGCTTCCTCGCGATCGATCCGCGTGACGGGCAGATCCGCGCGTGGGTCGGCAGCCGCGACTTCACCCGCGAGCCGTTCGACCACGTCGCGCAGGCGCGGCGCCAGCCGGGCTCGACGTTCAAGCCGTTCGTCTATGGCGCCGCGTTCGCGAGCGGGATGAAGCCGGAGGATACGTTCATCGATCAACCGGTCGAGATTCCGCTGAAGGGCGGCGAGATCTGGCGGCCGAACGACGACGTGCCGCCGACCGGTAAGCCGATGACGCTGCGCGACGCCGTCGCGCTGTCGCGCAACCGGATCACCGCGCAGGTGATGGAGAAGGTCGGGCCGGGCGCCGTCGCGCGGCTGGCGCGCGACATGGGCGTGCGCGAAAGCCCGCTCGAACGCGTGCCGTCGCTCGCGCTCGGCACGAGCCCGGTCACGCTGAAGGAAATGGTCGCGTCGTACGCGACGATCGCGAACGGCGGCCTGTACGTCGAGCCGCAGATGGTGACGCGCATCGAGAACCGCCAGGGCGAGGTGCTCGCCGAATACGCACCGGCGCCGCCCGAGCGCGCGCTCGACGCCGAAACCGACAAGACGCTGCTCGACGTGATGCGCGACGTCGTGACGCGCGGCACGGGCGGCAGCATCCGCACGCGCTTCGGCATCCGCGGCGACGTGGCCGGCAAGACCGGCACGACGCAGGACAACGCGGACGGCTGGTTCATCCTGATGCAGCCGGGCCTCGTCGCCGGCGCGTGGGTCGGATTCGACGACGGCCGCGTGACGCTGCGCAGCGATTACTGGGGGCAGGGCGCGCACAGCGCGCTGCCGATCGTCGGCGATTTCTTCCAGCGCGCGCAACGCGCCCGGATCGTCGATACGAAAGCGAAATTCGATACCGAGCCGTCGCCGGGCTGGTTCGGATCGCTGCGCGAGCGCGTGACCGACCTGTTCGACACGTGGTTCCCGCCCGAGGCGAAGAAGGCGCCCGCGCCGGTCAGGACGCAGCGTATCGAGCGTCCGGCCGAGACCGACGAGGGCGCGGCGTCGGCTGCCTCGGCGCCGGATGCCGCCTCCGGCGGGATCGTCGAGGAATGGGTGCCGGCGTCGGAAGTGGCCGCATCGGCCGCGGCGCTGTCGTCGGGCGCGTCGCAGCCGCAGCCGCCGCAGATTGCGCCGCCGCCGGCGGGCGCCAGTGCGACGAGCGCAAGCAGCGCCGGTATCGGCGTCGCGCCTTCGGCCGTGCCGGCGCCGCCGCCGGTGTCGGTACCGGCCGCCCCTGACGCGACCGGCGCTTCGCAGTAACGGAGCCGTTCAGGTTCCGCGCGATGCTGCCGTAATCAAGTTGTCACGACAGCGCGCGCGGTCGCTCCGCGCTTCTCCGATGCGGCTTTCAACCGACTCCGTCGCGCTCGCGCGCGACGACCTTTCCGCGGGTGTCCCGCTCGGCTTCGACCTCTACGACGCCGACGGCGCCGCGCTGCTGCCGGCCGGCACGACGCTGCGCGATGCCGCGCAGCACGCTTTCCTGTTCGACCATTTCCGCCCCGTGCGCCGCCGCGAGGACGCCGACGCCGATCCGCACGGGTCCGCGGCGACCGCGCCCGCCACGCGCATGGGCCTGTCGGCGGGCGCCGCGATCGGCATTCGCCGCCGGGTCGGCACGACGCGCGCGCTGCAACGGTGCCGGTTGATCGGCGTCGGCGCGTCGGGGGCGCTGTTCGTCGAGCCGCAGCCCGCCGCCGTGCTCGAGTTCGCACGCGGCGACGACGTCGAAGCGGTGGCAATCGGCCGTGCCGCGGTGTCCCGTTTCGGCGCGACGGTCGAATCGGTGCTGGCGTCGGGCGCCGCGCCGTTCATGATCCTGTCGCCGCCCGGTTTCGTCGACCGGCTGCGCACGCGCGCCGAGCCGCGCGTGCCGGTGCGCATCGCGGCCTGCTGCAACGGCGGAGCGCAGGGGGTGGACGGCATCGGGTTGGTGCACGACATCAGCCTGAGCGGGCTGTCGATCGCCGTCGACCGGCCGATCGCAGCAACCGGCGAGCCGTTGCGCGTGCTGCTACCGTACGAAACCGGCGGCCGCGTCGTGCAGTTGGCGCTCGATGGCACCGTGCGGGCCGTGCATGCCGACCCGGCGGGGCCGGCGCTGACGCTGCATCATGCGGCGTTCGACGACCTCGATGCCGACGACCTGATTCGTCTCAAGGCGTTGCTGTTCGACAGGCAGATGGCGTCGGCGGATAGCGATCGCCTGCGCTGACGCGCGGCCGAGCGCGCCGGATACCGAATCGCGGCATTCGGCACATGCGCGGCGACAATCATCTGACGAATCGACTTATTCCCGGGCGATTGTACGGTTTCGGTCAACAGTGAATTTGCGATTTAAGTATTTACCCTGATAGCGGCGACTCCTAGACTTCTACTCATGCGCAACGACTTCGAGTCCGAAGCGCCTGACAAAACAATCCTGGAGGTAACGCATCATGAAATCGCTGATCAAGGCAGTTGCACTGGCCGCCCTGGTGGCCGCACCGGTCGTCTCGTTCGCCCAATCGAACCAGCAGCCGCTGACGCGCGCGCAAGTGCGCGCCGAGCTGGTCCAGCTCGAAAAGGCCGGCTACAACCCGAACGACTGGATCAACTATCCGGAGAACATCCAGGCCGCCCAGGCCAAGATCGCCGCCGCGCAGAACGCCGGTGCGCAAGCCGACGCAACCGGCTACGGTTCGAACCCGGTCGCGACGTCGCAGTCGGGCCAGCGCGCCGTCGCGCCGGCCGTCAGCGACCGCTCGTCGGTGTACTTCGGCCACTGAGCCCGTCGTGGTTCCGCGGCTCTCGGGCCGCGGCTGACGCCATAACGAGAAAGCCCGCACGCGTATCGTGCGGGCTTTTTTGCGTCTTCTTCATCGAGTGGCCCGGCGCACGAATTCCAGCGGCCGAACCGGTCGCGGAGAGTCTGCCGCGTGCATGAGCGACACGCCGGATGCCGGCCTGAGCTGGTTCAACGGCACCTTGCCGTGAACGATCACGCCGCTCGCAGTACCGCACCCGCTGACAATCCGTCGCGCGTGCGCTAGCATCGCGGTCGATGTCGCCGCGGCAGTGCGGCCAATGCACACGGGGCGCAGCAGGGCGCCGGGTTCCACACTTCAACGAACAACAAGGAGCATCCATGCGTGTCTTGACTGGTCTGCTGGGCTCGCTGGCGCTGGTGGCGAGCGTTGC
This sequence comes from Burkholderia cenocepacia, assembly GCF_014211915.1. Taxonomy (NCBI): domain Bacteria; kingdom Pseudomonadati; phylum Pseudomonadota; class Betaproteobacteria; order Burkholderiales; family Burkholderiaceae; genus Burkholderia; species Burkholderia cenocepacia. The sequence goes on from NZ_CP060040.1 coordinate 827,945, forward strand.
CCATGCGCAGGCGAATTGCGCGGACGCGACGGATCAGGCGACGATGACGGCGTGTGCCGATCGCGCGTACAAGAAATCCGATGGAGAGCTGAACCGAACCTACCAGGCCGTCACGGCCCGCCTGCGCGGTGCGCCGCCGCTCGCCGACAAGCTCGTGAATGCGCAGCGCGCGTGGATCGCGTACCGCGACGCCGAATGCCATTTCTCGAGCGCGAATGCCGAGGGCGGCAGTGCGTACCCGATGGTCGTATCGACCTGTCTCGACGATCTGACGAAGGCACGCACGGAAACGCTGAAGGGCTATCTGTCCTGCGAGGAAGGCGACCTCGCTTGCCCGGTGCCTGTGAAGTAACCGTTCGGACGCGGGCCCGGTGAGCGAGGCCCGCACTGCGCCGGCTGGACGTCGTCCTACACGTCGTCTGTTACACGTCGTCCGTTTCGTCGAGCAGCTTGTGCCGCATCGCGTAACGCACGAGCGCCGCTTCGTGCGGCATCTGCATCTTTTCCAGGATCCGGGTCTTGTAGGTGCTGACCGTCTTCGCGCTCACGCACAGCGCATTCGCGATCTCGGTCAGCGTCTGGCCGGCGGCGATCCGCCGGAACACGTCGAATTCGCGATCGGACAGCCGCTGGTGCGGCAGCGTTTCGGCCGGCTCGTTCAGGCTCTGCGCGAACTGCTCGGCCATCGCGAGGCTCACGTAGACGCCGCCCGACGCCACCTTCGTGACCGCGCCGACCAACTCCGCGCTCGCGCTTTCCTTCGTCAGATAGCCCGACGCGCCCGCGCGGAACGCCCGCACCGCATATTGCTGCTCCGCGTGCATCGTCAGCACGAGCACGCGCAGCGCGGGCTTCTCGTCCTTGATCTGCTTGATCAGTTCGACGCCGTTGCGGCCCGGCATCGACAGGTCAAGCACGAGCACCTGCGCGGGCGTCGCCCGCACCAGCGCTATCGTCGACGGGCCGTCGAAGGCTTCGCCGGCCACCTCGAATCCGGTGGCGTTCTGGAGGATGTGCCGCAGACCGTCGCGTACGAGCGTATGGTCGTCGGCGATGAGCACCTTGATCATGTGATGAGCGTGTCCTGTTGAACGGTGGCGAGCGGAAATGCGACAGTGATCGAGAAGCCGCGCGCGAGCGCGGTGTCGATCGTCACGGTGCCGCCCAGCATGTGCGCGCGTTCGCGAATGCCGATCAGGCCGAACGACTTGTCCTCGTGGGCGGGCCCGCCGGGCGCCGCGCCGCGGCCGTTGTCCGCGACGCGCAGCACGCAAGAACCTTCCTCGACGTCGAGCCGCAATGCCACGCGCGTCGCATCCGCATGGCGCGCGACGTTCGTCAGCGCTTCCTGGACGATGCGAAACAGCGTGGTCGCGCCCGCGCTGGTGAACGTGAGGCCGCCCGTCTCGATGTGGCGCTCGACGTCGATCCCGTAGCGGTTCGTGAAATCGTTCGCGAGCCATTCGATCGCGGGCACGAGGCCGAGATCGTCGAGCATCACCGGCCGCAGGTCGGCCGCGATGCGCCGCACCGACGCGACCGTCGCGTCGATCAGCCGCCGCATGCCTCGCAGATGCGTCTGCACGCCCTCATCGGGTTGCGCGCGGCCGGGCATGCGCAGTTGCTGCTCGACGACCGACAGATCCATCTTCAACGCGGTGAGCTGCTGCCCGAGATCGTCGTGCAACTCGCGCGCGATGCGGGTTTTTTCCTCTTCGCGCACGTTCTGCAGGTTCGCGGACAGTTCACGCAATTCCTCGCGCGATTGCTTCAGCGCGTTCTCGGCCCGCTGCCGCTCGGTGATGTCGCGCAGCATCACCGTATAAAGCTTGCCCGACGCGTCGCGGATCTGCGAAATCGACGCTTCGATCGGGAATTCCTCGCCGTTGGCCCGCAGCCCGAACAGCACGCGCTGGCGGCCCATCTGCCGCTCGGACACGCCCGTCACGCCGAACTGGTCGACGTGCTTCGCATGTGCGGCGCGGAACCGCTCCGGAATGAAGCGCGACAGCGGCGCGCCGATCGCCTCCATCGCGGACACGCCGAACACCTGCTCGGCCATCGGATTGAAGATCACGACGGTTTGCTTCTCGTCGATCGTGATGATCGCTTCCATCGACGAACGGATGATGCCCATCATCCGTGCTTCGTTGAGGATGCCGCGGCTGCTCGCGCCGGCATCGGCGCGGCTGCGCAGCAGCGCATGGACGAGCGCCGCGAATCCGAACGACGCGATCAGCCCGGCGGCGAGCACGGTGCCGGCCGCACGCTGCGCGCCGGTCGCGCTCGGCCGGCCGTCCGCGGAATAGGCGAGCGTCAGCGCGGTGCCGCCGAAATTCAGCACATCGGTACGCCGCATCAGGTCGGGCGACGCCGACGCTTCGTCGGTCGTCGTCTCGACGCTGGCGATCGCGCGCGGATCGCCGCCGGCGGTCATCCACAGGTCGATTCCGCGTTCCGCGTCGAGCGCGCGCTCGATCAGGCGCCGCGGGCTCAGCGCCGCGAACAGCACTCCGTCGGCGCCAGCTTCGCGCGTGCCGGACGGCTTGGCGGCGGCCAGCGGCGAGGTCGCCACGGGCAGGAACAGCGTCAGGGTACGGGCGTCGCGGGAGGCATCGTCGTCGGCGGGGTGGACGCCGAGCGCGATGTCGCCGGTCCGCAGCGCGCGTGTGAGCGGCGCCGCGTCGGACGCGCCGAAACGCACGACCGGCGAACTCGAGACGGGGGCGCTGAGCGTCGCTGCCGCGAGCGGATCGGTCGGCAGCGGCTTTGCGCCGGCCAGCGCGCCGCGCGCCGCGGGCGTGAGCGGCGCATAGCCGATCTGCCGGACCGGCGAGCGGCCGCTGTCGAGATCGAGCGTCTCCGCGTATCGGCGCCATTGGCCGGGCGTCATGTCCGGGACGAGCCCGAACGTGCCGCGTGCGCCTTCGAGCACGGCGACGCCGGCCTGCAACTCGTGGCGCAGCATCGCCGTCACGTGCGTCGTGCGGCGTTCGAAACGCGTATGAACGGCGCCTTGCCACTGCTCGCGCACCAGCAGCGCGACGCCGAGCGACAGCAGCGCGCCCGCGCACAGCGCGGCGACGCCGGCCGCGAGCGGCTGGCGTAGCATGGTCTGGAGGCGCGTGGGCCCTCGGGCGTCCCGCGTCGGGGTTCCACTGGGGGTCATTCGATGGCCATTCTGTTGTTCGGGCTATCCGGGGCACTCGGACAGCGCGGCAAAACCGGGAAAACTCGCACCGGCTGCGTGCAACGACTATTTTGAAGATGAAATTGTGCGCGTTTTACACATTTTTTGTAATGGGGTCGGTTGAAATAGCGGCAAACGGCATGAAGCTGCGGGCGCGCCGGCCGCGCTTGACGCGCGTCAACGCACACGTCGGCACGTGGGGCAGACTGTTCGGCAGGCAAGCCGGCACCGGGCCGGCCTGCGGTAACGGGTCGTGATTGCGCAGGGCGCGACGCGCGCCCGGTCGGAGGGACGGACCATGTACAAGCGGATTTTCGTCGGGCTCGACGGTAGCCCGAGCGCGCGTCTCGCGCTAAACGAGGCGATCCGGATCGCGACGGCGTCCGGCGGCGAAGTGACCTGTGCGTACGTCGTCGAACATCGGCCGCAGCTCGTCGACGTCGACGCCGGCTTCGCCGCCGAGCGCGATGGCGATGTCGCCGCGACCGATGCCGCGACGCCGGTGCTCGACCATGCGAAAGCGGTGCTCGCGCAGCAGCATGTGCGGGGCACGGTGCGCGCGCTCGACGCGTACGGCGAGGACATCGCGACGGTGCTGATGCGCACGGCGGCCGAAGCCGACGCCGACCTGATCGTGATGGGTACGAGCGGGCGGCACGGCCTGCGCAGGCTGTTGCTCGGCAGCGTGGCGGAATCGTTGCTGCGTGCGGCCGACCGGCCGGTGCTGCTGGTGCGGCACGGCGAGCCGGGCGCGTCGGCGACCGCGTAAGCGACGACGTACGGCGGCCGCCGCTGCGGCACGAGGGCCCGCAGTCGACAGGATGCCGCGCGGCATCCCGGATGTCTGCGTGAGCGGGGGGCTGCGCCGTCGCGTCGTCCAACACGGCGCGGCGGCCGCCGACGAGACGCTCGCCTGCATGCGATTGCGCGTCGACGGTTGCATCCGGGCACGCAGTTCTGGCAGCATCGGCCGGTGTCCGCTTGTTCGCCGCGCGCATGGCCGCGGCGATCGACGCAGGGACATCCGGCGGCACCCGGTCGCCTGAATCGAGATCGGGCGGTCCGCCGGATGCCGGTTTCCTACCTTACCGACGTCATTTGCCATGCCGATTTCCGCGACCGACCTGATTCGCCAGTTCGACCTGCAGCCGCATCCCGAAGGCGGCTATTTCCGTGAAACCTACCGCGCGACCGATTCGGTCGTGCGTCCGGCCGACGGTGCGCCCCGTGCCGCGTCGACCGCCATCTATTACCTGCTGTGCGACGGCGCGTATTCGTCGTGGCACCGCATCCGTTCCGACGAGGTCTGGCATTTCTATGCGGGCGATCCGATCGAAGTGTGGGTGCTCGACGCGCGCGACGGGCTGACGATCCACCGGCTCGGCAACCCGCTCACGCATCCCGGCACCGTGTTCCAGGCCGTGGTGCCGGCCGGAAGCTGGTTCGGTGCGCGCTGCGCGTCGCCGGCGCACGTCGCGCTCGTCGGCTGCACGGTGGCGCCCGGGTTCGAGTTCGCGGAATTCGAGCTGGCCGATGCGGTCGCACTGGCGGCCGAGTTTCCCGATTACGCGGAGCACGTCGCGCAACTCGCGCAACGCTCCGACGTGTGACCGTCACGGTCGCGTCACGCCGCGTGCAAAGCCCTTGCCGACGGCTTGCGTTCCGCGCGGTCGAGGTCAAACCCGTTTAGAATGCGTACGATGCACCGGTCGGTCGCGGACGTGCCGCGGCGGCCGGTGCGCTGCCGTACCGACGGCCCTGTCGCGCGGCCCGCATGTCTTCCAGGAGCGCCGCCGTGTGGCACTTTCCCATCGCTATTCCATCGTCGCTCGGCCCGTGGGCCGTGTTCGCGAGCGTGTTGATCACGCAGCTCGGCGTGCCGGTGCCGGCCGTGCCGATGCTGATTCTCGGCGGCACGATGGCGGCGATGGGGCAGGCGTCCTGGGTCAGCATGTTCGCGGCGGCGATCGGCGCGACGATGCTGGCCGATTCGCTGTGGTTCTTCATGGGCCGCACGCGCGGCCGGCGCCTGCTGAACGGCCTCGTGCGTTTCTCGCTGTCGCTCGACACGACGCTGCGCTTCGCGCGTAACGTATTCGAAAGGTACGGCGCGCCGCTGCTCGTGCTGTCGAAATTCCTGCCGGGTCTCGGCCTCGTGTCGGCGCCGCTGCTCGGCACGACCGCGATCGGCATCGGCGTGTTCCTGTTCTGGGATCTGGCTGGCGCGTCGCTGTGGGCGGCGTTCTGGCTGATCGGCGGTGCGGCCATTCACGACCAGATCGTCCAATTCGTGCTGTGGGTGCGCGCGAGCGGCGGCACGATCCTCGACGCATTCCTCGCGATCTTCATCACGTTCCTGCTGTACCGCTGGGTGCGCCGCGTACAGTTCCGCCGCTATCTCGCACAGGTGCGCATTTCGCCGCCGCAGCTCGTCGAGATGATGACGTCCGACGAACCGCCGCTGATCTTCGATGCGCGGCCGAAGGCGATCCGCGACCGCGAGCCGTACCGGATTGCCGGCGCGGTGCCGGTCGATCTCGATTCGCCGGACCTGCTCGACCCGGAAGTGCTGAAGCGGCCGATCGTCGTCTATTGCGTGTGTCCGAACGAGGCGACTGCGAAGCGGCTCATCGCGAAGATGCAGCGCAAGAAGATGATCCACAACATCCGGGCGCTGAAGGGCGGCCTCGATGCGTGGGAAAAGCATGGCTATCCGGTCGAGCCGCTGCCGGCCGATCTGGATTCGTCGCGGTATTTCGTGCGGCCCGAGCAGGGCGGGCTGGGGGGCGAGTATACGGTGCGAGCGACGTTGTCGAAATAAATACGCACACCGTTTTACGCGGATTTAAATCCGGTCACCCATTTCGCCCGCCGCGATTTCCCCAAAATCGCCTGGCATGAAACCGCCGATCCTCCCTATAATCCCGCCTGCATATTGCGTGCGCGAAATGGCGCACATTCGACGCGCGTTCGTTCGCGCCGAAAGCGATGAATCCCGTTGCCGCTCGTCACGCGCACAGCCGCGTCGCGCGGGCCGCTCGGGTGTATTCGGTGAAAGGCTCGATCCGTTTTTCCGGATTGTTCCGGAAAGATCGGATAATCCGCAGCAATTCCAACCGGATTGACGCGGTATCCGTGTCGTTTCTTATTCGGAAATCGACAGCGGCGATTATTTCGTTTTCGGCTGCCACAATCGGCATGAACGGGCGCGCATGGTCATCGACACAATGACGGCGGCCCGCTCGCGGCTGCCAAGGAGACGGATTTGAAACAACCAGAAGACCAGCTGCACCGCGGGCTGGAAGAACGGCACATCAACCTGATGGCGCTCGGCGCGACGATCGGCGTCGGCCTGTTCCTCGGCTCGGCCACCGCGATCCGCACGGCCGGCCCGGCCATCCTGCTGACCTACCTGCTGGGCGGCCTCGCGATCTTCCTGATCATGCGCGCGCTCGGCGAGATGGCGATCACCAACCCGGTCGCCGGCGCCTTCAGCCGCTATGCGCGCGACTACCTCGGCCCGCTCGCCGGTTACCTGACCGGCTGGACCTACTGGTTCGTGTGGATCGTCACCTGCATGGCGGAAATCACGGCGGTCGGCGTCTACATGCACATGTGGTTCCCCGGCGTGCCGAACTGGATCTGGGCGCTCGCGGCGCTGCTGGCGATGGGCTCGGTGAACTTCATCGCGGTCAAACTGTATGGCGAATTCGAATTCTGGTTCGCGCTGATCAAGATCGTCACGATCGTGCTGATGATCATCGGCGGCGGGCTGATGATCGCGTTCGGTATCGGCAACGGCGGGGTCGCGACCGGCATCTCGAACCTCTGGTCGCACGGCGGCTTCATGCCGAACGGCATCAACGGCGTGATCGCCGCGCTCCCGATCGTGATGTTCGCGTATCTCGGCGTCGAGATGCTCGGCCTCACGGCCGGCGAGGCGCGCAATCCGGAGAAGTCGCTGACGAAGGCCGTGAATTCGGTGTTCTGGCGCGTGCTGATTTTCTACATCGGTGCGCTGTTCGTGATCATGTCGCTCTATCCGTGGGACCAGATCGGCACGCAGGGCAGCCCGTTCGTGATGACGTTCTCGCGGCTCGGCATTCCGGCCGCCGCCGGCATCATCAACTTCGTCGTGCTGACCGCGGCGCTGTCGTCGTGCAACAGCGGCCTGTTCAGCACCGCGCGGATGCTCTACAACCTCGCGCAGCAGGGCCAGGCGCCGGCCGCGCTCGGTCGCGTGAACCGCAGCGGCGTGCCCGTGTACGGCGTGGCCGTGTCGGTCGCGTTGCTGCTGATCGGCGTGTTGCTCAACTATCTCGCGCCGCAGCACGTGTTCACGTGGCTCACGTCGGTGTCGACGTTCGGTGCGATCTGGACGTGGTGCGTGATCCTGATCGCGCAGATGCGGTTTCGCCGCACGCTGTCGGCCGACAAGATCGCGCGCCTGCCGATTCGCGTGCCGTTCTATCCGCTCGGTTCGTTCGTCGCGCTCGGCTTTCTCGTGCTGGTCGTCGTGTTGATGGCGTTCACGCCCGATACGCGCGTCGCGCTCGTGATCGGGCCGGTGTGGATCGTGCTGCTCGGCATCGCGTACGCGCTGTTCTACGCGAACCGTTCGACCGCGTCGATGCCGACGAAGTCGTAAACGGAGGAAACGGGCAGGGCGCCGCACGATCGTTGATCGCGATCATGCATGCGCGGGCCCGACGGCCTATGCTGAACGAACGCATTGCTTGTCCGCGCTTCGCGTGGCATCACGCCGATCCCCGCGACCGCGGCGGCTGTCCGGCCGCCGCGCGCCGCTGCCGCGCGAAGCTTCCGTCGTCGTTCAGCGACGACGCGCACGCACGGAGATCTTCGCCATGCAGCCTGCCCAATCCATTCCGACGCTCGCGCGGATCGCGCTGGCCGTCGACCCGACGCCCGAATCGCTGACCGCCGCGCGCTATGTGCGCACGCTGCTGCGTCCCGGCATGCGATTGCGCATCATTTGCGCGATCGACAATCCGCGCCTCGTGTTGCCCGACATTCCGCGCATCGACGCGCTGCTGACGTCCGCGCGCGAGGACATGATGCGCGAAGCGCAGGCCACTTGCGCGCGGATCGCGGCGCTGTTCGCCGACAGCGACAGCGAAGTCGAACAGGCGATCGTCGATACGTCGGTCACGGGCGGCTCGGTCGCGGACGCACTGGTGAACGATACGTCGACGTGGCACGCGGACGTGCTGGCGATCGGCGCAAATCCGCATCACGGGCTGTTGCGGCTCGTCGAAGGCGCGATGTCGGACACGCTGACGAAACGCGCGCGCTGCGCGCTGCTGATCGTGCCCGGCACCTACGCACGGCCGACGGACGGCACGCTGCAGCGGCTGATGTTCGCGGTCGACGGCAGCGAGCCGTCGCTGCATGCGGTGCGCGTCGGCCTCGGCTTCGCGGCGCCGGGGACGTTGCTGTATGCGGCGTACGTGATCGACCGGGCGGTTCGTCTGACCGATGTCGTGCCGGTGCGCGCGCTCGAGGATGCGTATCGCGCGGAGGGCGAGGACGCGCTCGCGAAAATCGGCCCGTTGTTCCACGCGACAGGCAATCCGACCAAGCGCGGCATCGTCGAAACGCATCCGACCAGCGACGACGTGGCCCATGCGCTGATGCGTGATGCCGTGCACTGGCGGGCAGAGTTGCTGGTGGTCGGCACGCATGGCCGTCGCGGCATCGCCGCCTGGCTGATCGGCAGCGTCGCACGACGCGTGGCGCACCTCGCGCAGGTGCCCGTGCTGCTGGTGCGTGGTGCGGAGTGAATCGCACGTCGTCGCGATCGATGCGGCTCAGGATTGACCTGCATCAGAAACGCGACGCGCATCGCGTGAGACAGTGATGGAACGTCCGGCGGCGCGGCGGGTCTGTCGTGCTTGCACACGATCCCGCGCCTGCATGCGGGTAGCCATTTCCGCCGCATTCACTTCCGTCACATCATTTCAGGAGCCGCGCCACGGGCTTATACGGCGCGTCATCCGACCGGGAACTCTCTGGCACGAGGGTAGGCAACCGACGGTTGCCTTGGAGGACGGGCGGGGTGCAAGTCACCCCGTCCGCTTTCCGCCTGGCCCCGTCGAATCCACTTCCCGCAGCAAGGGGGTTGAATGCGGCCGCGTCGTGTCGTGCGTCATCGCGCGCGTTCGCTTCGATGTGGATCGCGACGAACATGGACGCGTGCACGGCAGCGCGTCGGCATGACAGCCGTGTCGTGGCGCGCGCAGCCATTGCACGGCACCGCACCGTATGTCGGTGAAGTATGGAGATCAGAGGGTACGAAGAATCGATCGCAGGTCGTGCCGACGGCCAGCGCCGCGTCGTACCCGCACATGCGGACGCACGACGTGCAGCGGCGCGCACCCGCTGCACGTGCGGCTACGCAAACGATTCGCATGCGGCCAGCCGGGGCGTGCCTTGCGACGCGGCTCCGATCCGGCCGGTGCATCGGCCGCGTGTCGCGCGCAGAGCGCCGCGGCGAACCGCTGCAACGCGAGGACGGACCCCGCGACGCTCTGATACTTTTCGCGGCCGATCTGCCCGTCGAGCGTGACGAGCAACCCGGCCTCGCGTGCGAGCGCGAGCAGGGTGTCGAGATCGTCGGACGGACGGTTGCCGGCCGACGCGGCCCGGGCGGGCAGGGCGCGCGCGTTGCCCGACGCGCGCCGCTGGCCGTCCCGGCCCGGTAAGTTGCGATGTGCCATGGTTGGTCTCCTGCGCCGGACCCCGCGTGCCGGCTCGACGGCCGACTGAGCGATGTTCCGGTATGAACGCCTGGTTCATGTGATCAGTATCGTGTGGCGAGGGCACGCTGCCAAGCGGCGCGCGCTGAAGTCGCTGTCAGGAAATTGCGCGACGCGTATCGGAATCCGCTGACACGCGCGGCGGCCGGCCGGTCCGGCGCGTTCGTCCCCCATGAATGAACGGCACGCGGCGGGCGCCGCTTGACGCGTGATTTCGGCCGGTCTAAGTTCGCTTTTGCATCGGCGTCGCCCGGCGTTCCACCCGCCGCCCGTCGCCAGTGCCACGCCCGGGGTGGGGTGGCAGGGCTTTCAGTTTCGTTCGCGGGCCACGTGCACCGCGAACCCCGCGCGGCCGGTTCGGCAACGCAACGAACCGGCGCGGCGGCACGCAATGTGCCGTTGATCGCGCGCAAACACGCGTCGGCGCATCGTACGCCGCCCGTCTATCCAGTCTTTAAGCTTCCAGTACCGTCATCTTTTCGTTCCTCGACCGTCAGGAGTTCGTCGATGTCCAAGGACAATTTGCTCGATTCACTCAAGGAAGCCGCCGAACAGCGCGCGATCGGCGCGGATCAGCTGCGTGCGATGCTCGACGACGAAGTGCGCGCGCTGTCGTCCGGTGCGCGCGTGCACGACTACATCCACGTGTTCGCGATCCGGAATCTGCGCGAGCGGATGCGCCGGAAGGACGACTTCGACCGCGATACCCGGGCCGACGCGGCACCTGCGGACGACGATCCGCGTCCGAGCCATCGGTTGTAGCGGAGGGGAGCCGGGCGCCGAGACCGGCGCGCCGCCCGTCCATCGAATCCGGCCATCCTGACGATTCGCCGACAGGCGTCGACGCGTTTCGTCATACGTTTCATTGAATTGTCACAACGACCTCAAGTAAGCGGTGCGATTTGCCGTTTACCCGGTGAATTCGTCCACCGGGCGTTCCCGCTCCCTTACCGAGTCGTTGCCATGTTCTCGTCCATTCGCGCCCGCATCCTCGCCGCGTGCGTCGCCATCGTCGTATTCGCGCTGGTCGCGTCGACCCTGATCAACTATTTCATCGCACGCTCGTACAACGACGACGCGATCGACCGCAACCTGACCTCGGTCGCCAGCGGCCACGTGGTCGGGATCGCCGACTGGGTCGCCACCCGCAGCCGGATGATCGCGTCGCTGCAGGACGCCGCGCTGACGCCCGATCCGCTGCCGGTGTTCAAGCAGATGGCCGCGGCCGGCGGCTTCACGAACGTCTATGCGGGCTACGCCGACAAGGCGTTCCACTTCTCCGACCCGACCGGCATCCCGCCCGATTACGACCCGACCGGCCGCCCGTGGTACAAGCAGGCCGCGCAGGCCGGCAAGCCGGTCGTCACGCCGCCGTACGTCGATGCCGGAACGGGCAACCTCGTCGTCACGTTCGCGGTGCCGATCCTGCGCGACGGCGCGCTGAAGGGGGTGGTCGCCGCGGACCTGTCGATGGACAGCGTGATCGCCAACGTGAAGTCGATCCGCCCGACGCCGGCGAGCTTCGGGATGCTGGTCGACAGCAGCGGCCACGTCGTCGCGCACCCGGACGCCAAGCTCACGCTGAAGCCGGTCGCCGACGTGTCGCCCGAACTCGGCTCGCTGGGCGTGGCCTCGATCGCGGCAGCGAATGCGCCGGTCGAGGTCGGCGTCGGCGGCGACGCGAAGCTGGTGCGCGCGAAACCCGTGCCGGGTACCGACTGGTACGCGCTGGTGCTGCTCGACAAGACCGAAGCGACGGCCGGGATGCGTTCGCTGCTGACCGCATCGCTGATCACGCTCATCGTGATCGTCGGCGTGGCGTCGCTGATCATCGGCGCGATCACCGCGACCGCGTTCCGCCGCCTGTCGCAGGTGCGCCAGGCGATGGCCGCGATCGGCTCGGGTGCCGGCGACCTGACGCGGCGCCTGCCGGCCGACGGCCGCGACGAAGTCGCCGACATCGCGCGCTCGTTCAACAGTTTCATCGACAAGCTGAACGACGTGATGCGCCAGATCCGCGACGCCAGCGAATCGGTGCGCACGGCCGCGAACGAGATCGCGGCGGGCAACCAGGACCTATCGTCGCGGACCGAGTCGGCGGCGGCGAGCCTCGAGGAAACGGCCGCGTCGATGGAAGAGATCACCGCGACCGTCGGTCAGTCGGCGGCGGCCGCCGGCCAGGCCGACGAACGTGCGGCGGCCGCGTCGCGGATCGCGTCGCACGGCGGCGTGGTCGTGTCGGACGTGGTCGCGACGATGGGGAAGATCGAGGAAGCGTCGGGCCGGATCGGCGACATCATCGGCGTGATCGACGGGATCGCGTTCCAGACCAACATCCTCGCGCTGAACGCGGCCGTGGAAGCCGCCCGCGCGGGCGAACAGGGCCGCGGCTTCGCGGTCGTCGCGCAAGAAGTGCGCAGCCTCGCGCAGCGCAGCGCGCAGGCCGCACGCGAAGTGAAGGTGCTGGTCGAATCGACGGTCGCGAGCGTGTCGGCCGGGTCCGGGCAGGTGCGCCAGGCCGGCGACACCATGCGCGAGATCGTATCCAACGTGTCCAACGTGACGACCATCATCTCCGAGATCACGCACGCGGCGAACGAGCAGACGCGCGGCATCCAGGAAGTAAACCGCGCGGTCAGCCAGCTCGACGAAATGGTGCAGCAGAATGCAGCGCTCGTCGAACAGTCGACTGCGGCGGCCACCGCGCTGCAGTCGCAGGCGAACGCGCTGGCGACGACGGTCGGGCAGTTCAAGGTCGCCTGACGCAACTGGCGGCCGACGGCCCGCGGCATGTGGGCCGCGCCGCTCACGAATCGTCCTGGTCGCGCATCAGCGCGAGCCGGTTATAGAGGGTCTTCAGGCTGATGCCGAGCGCCTTGGCCGCGCGCGGCTTGTTACCGTCGAAGTGACGCAGCGTCTCCGCGATGAAGCGTTGCTGCGCATGGTGCAGCGTCGCACCGACCGGCAGCGCCATCGCGCCTTCCGACGTGCTCTCGGCTGCCGCCAGCGCCTGCTTCGGCAGCGCGACGTCGATGCCTTCGTCCGCCAGGATGTACGCGCGCTCGATCGTGTTGTGCAGTTCGCGCACGTTGCCGGGCCACGAATACGTGCGCAATGCGGCGATCGCCGCGTCGGTCAGCCGCTTGTGCGCGCGATGTCGCGCATTCAGCGTGTCGACGAATTCCTGCGCGATCGTCTCGACGTCGCCGTCGCGCTGGCGCAGCGGCGGCACGTAGATCGCGAACGCGGCGAGCCGGTAGAACAGGTCCTCGCGCAGCCGGCCGTCGCGCACCGCCTCGGCGGGATTGTGGCGAGTGGCCGAGACGAACCGCACGTCGAGCGGAATCGGCTCGGTGCCGCCCACGCGCACGATCGTGTTCGACTCGATCTCGATACGGCCGAGCAGCGTGCGCATCGCGGCGGACCGGCCGGACAGCCGGCGACCGTCTGCACGCTGCTTCGTCCGGTTGGCGGATTCACCCATAGGCGTTCGCGGGCCGTTTTGAAAAACGGCATCACACGTTCCGTTGATTGCAATATTTATCATCGACAGCGAAACGACCGCGAAGGTGCCGCCGAATAGAAATTTCCAATGTGCGCAGCGTGAACGAAAGAAACGGGCGATCACTTTTTTGCAGGCCGTGCCGTGACGCCAGGTCCGCGTCGGGACCAGCGCTTTTTTACAGAAACCCGATGAAAAAAGCGGCCGGCCACACATTACGGCGGCGTGCGACGGCGCGGGGACGCGAGGGAGACGATCCACCACGCAGCCAGTGCGGGCGCAGCGCCCAGCGGCCATTGCCGCGACCGTGAGGTCCGAGCGCCACCAGGTACGTTGTTTGCTGGCGTTTTCACGCTCGCCCGGCGCGTTCGACGGCACGCCGCATGGCCGACAGGGGGCATGCCCCCGCACGACGGCAGCCGGTGCGATGCAAGGATGCAATGACGACTCTGACCCGTGAGGTGTTCCGGCAAGGTGCATGGGTCGTACTGGCCGTCGGGCTCGCGACCGCGCTGCAGGCGTGGGCAATTCGGGCTGTCGGCGAGCACGCGCCCTTTGCGCCGCTGCCTTTTTACGCAGGTGTGGCGGCCGCCGCATGGCTGACGTCGTTCGGCGGCGGCCTCGCCGCGACCGCCGCCAGTGTCGGCGTGATCGGCGCATTGTGGTGGCGCGACGCGCCGCTGGCGACGCTGTTGGCGCAAGCCGGCGCGTTCGTCGCGATCGGCTTCGTCGAATGCGTGCTGGTGGCGGCCGTGAAGCCGCTGCTTGCGAATGATCGATTGCGGGAGATCGGCGATGACGATAGCGATTCGTACCCGTCGCACCGCGAGCCGTCGTCCGTCGCGAGCCTCTCCGGCGACGGGCTGCTGCGCCGGGTGGTCGACGCGTCGCCCGATGCAATCGTCGGGACCGATGCCGCGCGCAGGATCACCAGCTGGAATCCGGCCGCGGCCAGCATCTTCGGCATCGATACGGCCCAGGCGAGCGGCCGCGATATCGTCACGATGATCGCGCCGCGCTGGTTGCGCCGGCACGCGGTGCCCGCGTCGTTCGCGGACCTGCGCGCGCCGGTCGGGCCGCTCGACGTACTGTGCGTGCGCTCCAACGGCGGCCGTTTTCGCGCCACCTTCGCCGCGTCGCCGATCGTCGACGCGCAGGGCCACTGCGCGGGCCTGTCGCTGACGCTGCGCGAAGCGGGCGAACGCCGCCGCAACGAACGCCACCACCTTCGCTCGCTGCGCGGCGCCCGCGACGCGCGCGTGCAGGCCGACGCGTCGAACCGGCTGAAGGACGAGCTGCTGGCGACGGTGTCGCACGAGCTGCGCACGCCGCTGAACGTGATCTACGGCTGGGTCGAGGTACTGCGCAACGCCGACGGGCAGGGCTTCGCGCAGCAGGCGGTCGACGCGATCGATCGCAGCGCGCGGTCGCTGTCGCACATGGTCGCCGATCTGCTCGACGCCTCGTCCCTCGCGACCGGCCGGCTGCGTCTCGAACGCGTGCCGGTCGACCTCGTGCGGATCGTGCGCGACGCCGCACGTGAACTCGACGCGACCGCCCAGGCGAACGGGCTCGTGCTGTCGACGGAATACGCGATGCCGGCCTGCGTGATTCCCGCGGACGGCGAACGCCTGCGCCAGGTCCTGTCGAACCTGCTGTCGAACGCGATCAAGTTCACGCCGCCGGGCGGCCGCATCAACGTGTCGCTGACGCGCGCCGGCGAGCGCGTGCGGCTGTCCGTCTCCGACACCGGGCAAGGCATCGCGCCGGAATACCTGCCGCACCTGTTCGACACGTTCAGCCGGCCGGAAGGCGCGTTCACGTCGCCGAAGCGCGGTTTGGGGCTCGGCCTGTCGATCGTGCGCAACATCGCGCAGCTGCACGGCGGCGAGGTGGTCGCGACGAGCGCGGGCGCCGGGCGCGGCATGACCGTCACGGTGACGCTGCCGGCCGGCTGGGACGCCGACGATCCGACGGAGCAGCCGTCGCGGACCAAGGGCGCGTCCGACACGGTCGCGCTCGACGGCCAGCGCGTGCTGGTGGTCGACGACGACGCAACGTCCCGGACCAGCCTCGCGGCGGCGCTCGAAACGATGGGCGCACAGGTATCGACCGCGCGGTCGGGGCATGATGCGCTCGAAGTGGTGGAGCGGCAGCCGCCGAGCGTCGTGCTGTCGGATCTCGCGATGCCGGACGGCGATGGTTACTGGCTGCTGGACCGGATCCGGCGCTTGCCGAACGGCGGCGGACATCTGCCGGTCGTCGCGGTGACCGCGCACGCCGGCAAGGCCGACCGGCGCCGGGTGATGGCCGCGGGGTTCGATGCGTATCTGTGCAAGCCGGTCGACATGCCGACGCTCGCAAGCGTGATCGTCGACGTCGTACCGGATGACGCGGGCGACACGGGAGACACGGCAGACGGGAAGCCGCGCGAGCGGTAGCCAGCCGTATCCATACGGCGCGGCGGCGGGTCGATCGCATACGAAAAAGGAGGCACGATGGACGCAACGGAAAACACGCGGCACGACCGCACCGGCGGCAAGCCGGCGCGCACGCGACGCAGGACGCCGGCCGTGCCGATCGCGAGCATACTGATGCTGTCGTGTGCATGGATCGCGACACCCCGCTACGCATCGGCCGAGGAGGGCACGCGTGCGAAGCTCGCGAGCCAGGCGTCGGCCGTCGGGGGCCAGATCCGCGATGCGACGCTCGCGTCCCGTGTCAGGGCCGCGCTCGTCGCCGAACGCGGCCTGGCCTCCGGCGACATCGACGTGCAGGTGCGCGACCGCGTGGCCGAACTGACGGGCAACGTGCCCGACGAGCGGCAACGCGCGACCGCGATCCGCGTCGCGCACGACGTCAGCGGCGTGAGCGGCGTGCGCGACAAGCTGCAGATCCGCCGGAAGTAACGTGATGCGCGGGCAAGCGCCGGGCCGATCGGGCGTCGCGCGCCCGCGACCCTGCGCGTCACCGGGCAGGAGGTTCGACATGGACACCATCATCGCGGGCCGTTTCTCGCGGCTCGAGCAGGCGGAACGCTGCGCGGAGCAATTGCGCGGCCACGCCATGCACCGGGACGACGTGAAGGTCTTCTTTCTCAATCCGCCCGGACAGCACGCACTGTTCTGGCTTGGCGGCGACGTCTATGCGGACTCCGCCGCGCGGCCGGGCGGCCTCGGTGCGCTGGAAGGCGTGGCCATCGGCGCGATCGTCGGGCTCGCCGGGGCCGCGCTGCTGTATCTGGGCGGGCTGCATTCCCCGCTCGCGTGGATCGGCGTGCCGCTCGTGGGCGGCTATGTCGGCGCGTTGTGCGGCGCGCTCAGCCGGATGCGCGGCGATGCGCCGGAAGGGCACGGCGCGCTGAAGCAATGCGAAAACGGCGTGGTGCTGGCGGCGCACGTGACGCGACGCACGATCACGTTCGCGGAGCGGACGATGCTCGCCGCCGGCGCGCTGTCGGTGGAGCGCACCGAGGGCGCGTGGCACAACGGCGCATGGACCGATTTCTTCACGTCGGCCCATCGTCCCGCGTGACGGCAAGCCGCACCGAGGACCCGCTCCGTCGCATGACACGGAGGCCCGGATGAGCACAAACCGAACAATCCGGAGGATGAAGCGGGGCGGGCGTCGGCCAGTGGCGGTCGTCACGCTGACTACCGCCGCCGGCGTCCTGACGTTCGCGCTCTCGCACGCGCAAGCGCCGCCCGCTTCGTCCGCGCAGGTCGCGCCGGGGGTCATCCGTCCCGGCCCCACCGCCGACGAGCCCGGCCTGACGCAGCGGCCGATCGGCATCGACGCCGAGTTCGTCGACAAGGCGGGCATGATCGGCAAGGTGGAGCGACAGGCCAGCCAACTCGCGCTCGACCGTTCGTCGAACGCGGACGTGAAGGCCTTCGCGCGCCGGATGCTCGACGATCACGCGCGTATCGCGGACGAATTGCGCCACATCGGTGCGCAGAAAGGCGTGCCGGTCCAGACGCGGATGCTCGTCGATCCAGCGGTCACGGCATTGCGAGCGAAAGACGGGCGCGCGTTCGATACGGCGTACGTGGCGCTAGCCGGTCCGCCCGCGCACGAAGCGGCGATCCGGCTTTACGAAACCGAGGCGAAAGACGGCCGCGACCCGCAGCTTCGCGCGTTCGCGGCCCGCACGCTGCCGGTGTTGAACGCACACCTGAACGCCGCGCGGCAACTCGCGAAGACGGTGGCCGCCGCGCAGTGACCGACCTTCCGGCCGGCAGGCTTCAGTGGTGCCGCGTGCCGTCTTCGGGGTCGTCCGGCGACGCCTCGTACGGCGGCGAGTCCAGGGCCGTTTCGCCTTCCTCGATTAGCCAGTACGGCGAACGGCCGTAGTACGCATGCAGTGCTTCGGCCCATTCGGGGTCGGCCATCGCGGGCCAGCGGCTCTTGTCGAAGCCGGGCGCTTCGCGCACACGGGCGGTGTCGACGGGCAGCACGAAGCATTGGCGCTCGGCATCGAGCACGAGCGCATTCCACGGCACCGCGAGCAGCTTGTCGCCGATCCCGAGCAGGCCGCCGGACGACACGACCGCATACGCGATCCGCCCGGCGCGCACGTCCAGCATGATGTTGGCGATCTTGCCGATATCGTCGCCGTCGATCGTCAGCACGCGATCGCCTTCGAACGTGCTGGCGGCCATCACGTCGGGCCCCGGCCCGCGTCCGGCCGTGCGCGGGGTCGTGCCGACGATGCGCGCGGCGTCGCGCGACGGTTTGTCCGTTGTCATCGAAAACCTCCTGGTCGAAGCGGCAACCCGGTCCGCGCGCAAATTCATTGCGCGCGTATTTCGTCGGGGCAACAGGCCGCGCGGGATGATGGGGGGACGCCAGTCGGTCAGCGGCGGCGCGGCAACGACACGTCCTCGAGCGTATTGGCGAGCTCGTCGCGCGCCGGGCCGCCCGCGCGCGTCGCGATGTCGCCGAGCGACACCATGCCGACCAGCTTCAGGCTGCGGTCGAGCACCGGCAAACGGTGCAGTTGCACGTCGGCCATCCGTTGCTGGACGTCGCCGACGCCGTCGTCCTCGACGCACCACTGCACGGGCCTGGACGCGACCGCCTGCACGGGCGTGTCGGGCGAGTGGCCATGCGACAGCGCCCGGACCGCGAGGTCGCGATCGGTCACGATCGCGACGAGCTCGGTGCCGTCGCACACGGGCAGCACACCGATATCGAAGCGCTGCATCAATTCGGCCGCATGGCGAATCGTGTCGGTCGGCGCGACGCAGACTACGTCGCGCGACATGATCTCGTTGACGCGATACATGAACGCCTCCTTCGTGATCGGAACGATACGGGAGCAGGCCGCGTGCCGCGCGCGATGCGCACACGCCGGGCCTGGGTTGCCGAGCGACGGAGAAATTTGCCAGCCCGCTTGTACATCTTCCACGGCGGCAGCCGCGGCGTCGACGCGGGACGTCAGTGGCCGATGCCCGTCATCGTGACGATCGCCAGCACCACCGCGCTTTCGATCGCGGCCAGCGCCGCGACGCCGGCAGCACCGCTGATTTCATGCCATCTGCGTTCAAGGACCTTCATCGGATTGCCTCCTGATCTGGCCGGCGCGCGCACTGCCATTGCACCGCGCGCCGGGTGCCGCCGTCAGCCGTGATCGCGGGGCGGGGAAGGGACGTGCGGCGCGCGACGTTCGCGCTCGCCGGACGGCTTGGCGGGGTCGATACGCGTCGCACCGCCGACGGCGGGCGGGTCGCTGGCCGGGAACGTCTCCTCGAGCCCTTCGTCGATGCGCTCCTCCGTCTTGTCTTCGGACGGCGGACGCGACGTGGCGAGCCGGAGCAGGCCGGCAGCCGCTGACACGGCGTCGCGGCGACCGGGGGCGTGAGCGGTCATGATCGAACCTCCTTGTCGATGAGAAGGCGCAAGCGGCGTACCCGCGGCATCCGCGGCACGACGCTTGCAAGCCGGCGGGACCGGCCGGGCATGCGGATACGACGCATACGCGTCCGGTATGGACGAGAGGACATCGCGATGAATGCAGCCAGGGAAAGGATACGTTACGACGCGAACGTCTGCGGCGGCGACTTCGGCCACGTTCGCGAGCGTTTCGCCGCATGGAAGCGCGAATCGCTGGTCTATCGACCGGAGCGGCGCATGTTCGACGGCAAGGACGAGGTGCGCGCACTGAACGACACCGTCTACGACGGTCCCGAACGTGCGCAGCAGGCGCTCGTCGCGCGATGCGAACCGTCCGATCCGTTCGCGCTCGCCGTGCAACTGAGCGCCGAGGGGCGCACGATGTGGCTGGTCATGGCGGCTTACGACGCCTGAACCGGGCGACCGGGGTTCACGGCGCGGGAGCGGGCACGGCGCTTGCGGAGGCTCGCTTCGCCATCGAGATGCGCGCGCCGTCGCGCAGGAGTGACATGAACACGCCATCCATGCTGCACCGCCCCGAACCGACGACACCCGACGTCGACCCGGATCCGCCGCCGCCCGGGCACGACGACCCGGTCGATCCGCCCGTGCCCGACGGCTTGCCGCAGGGCGACCCGCCGTCGAACCCGTCGCCGATGCGGATGCCGGGCGGGGGCAGTGTGCCGCCACCGGCCGCGCGAACACTGAAAAGGAGGACCGTCATGGACATTCACGTGCAATCGCCAGACAAGCGCGCGATCGCTCAGGTACTGGGCCGCTATTTCGAATCGCGTTCGCTGCACTATCACATCGAGGAGTTGCCGGGCGGCGTGCTGCAGATCGGTTTTCGCGCCAGCGGCCGCCCGGTCGCCGTCACGGTTTCGTTCGACGATGCCGCGTACGACACCTACACGCACTGGGACGCGAGCCAGAAGCAGCTCGCGCTCGGCCGGCTCGCCGACGGCTTCTCGCGAATGATGTCGACGCGCAGTCCGGCCGCGCTCGCCGGCGACTATCACGTCGAGCGTTTCTGATTCCGCAATCATCCGCCGGCTCCTGCCGGATTCCGGCAAAGTGCCCGTACACAACGGGCGCTTTGCGTCTGTGCGCGCGTCGCGTAGGATGTCCGTTAATTCAGCGCATGCTACGTTCGCGCCGCTGGCTGGCTGCCGTTGCAGCCGGTGAAGCGCGACGCGCTTTCCCTCAGGTTCGTTTCGTGCAGCCGACGGAGATCGCCTTGACCACTGTTGCTCGCCTGTTGCAGTCACCCGGCGCACGCCGGTTCGTATCCAGCCTCTCGGCATTCGCGGCGCTCGCCGCCGCCGGCGCCCGCGACGCGTCGGCCCAGACGCCTTCGCCGCTCGGTGAATGGCAGTACACGGCGGGGGTCCCGCTCCAGAAACTCTTCGATCCGAACATCCCCACCTGGCAGGTGAGCGTCGGCGCCGCGATGACGCTGCAGCCGCGCTATGCGGGCTCCGACCGCTATCGCGTGATGGGCGGCCCGAATTTCGACATCCGCTATCGCGACCTGTTCTTCCTGTCGACCGGCGAGGGGCTCGGCGCGAACGTGCTGCGCGGGCCGAACTGGCGCGTGAGTTTGTCGGTCGGCTATGACCTCGGACGTCGGTCGGCCGACGATCTCGGCCACCTGAACGGTCTCGACAACATCAACGCGGCGCCCGTGATGAAGCTCGCGGCCGACTATGTGGTCTCGAAGGATTTCCCGCTCGTGCTGCGCGCGGACGTCCGGCGCAGCATCGGCGGGTCGAACGGCTGGACCGGCGATTTCTCCGCGTACATGCCGATGCCCGGCAGCAACGAGCACTTCTTCTGGTTCGCGGGGCCGACCGTGACGTTCGCCGACTCCCGCTACATGAACAGCTGGTTCGGCGTGAACCCTGGCGCCGCCGCGCGCTCGGGGCTGCCGGCCTATTCGTCGGGGGCCGGGATCAAGTCGGCCGGCGTGGGCATGACGATGGTGTGGTTCGTGAACAAGCACTGGTTCGTCACGATGGACGGCGCGCTCGAGCAGCTCGTCGGCCGGGCGGCGCGCAGCCCGATCACCCAGCAGTCGACCAACGGCGTGTTCGACATGTCGGTGAATTACCAGTTCTGACCGGGACCGGGCGGCGGAAGGGCCATGCAGCGTGCGGCATGGCCCGTCATATTTGATATGATTGCGACCTGTACAAACGTACAGTGATCGATCCCCGTGACGCCTGCCTCGCCGACGCCTCCGGCGTTTTACTACCTGACCAATTTCGAACGCGCGCTGGCCTGGCTCGGCGAGCGTTACGACGACCTGTTCGACGCGCACGAGCACGCATTCGTCCGGCAGTTCGCGACGCTGCCGCAGGCGTCGCGCGCGCTGCTCGTGCGGATGCTGATGCGCAACGGGTCCGATTTCCGCGCGAGCAAGCTCGTGTACGACGAGATCGGCTGCACGCTCGATGCCGCCGCACCGCTCGTCGCGCTCGACTGGGTCGATCCGGCGCCTGCGCTCACGCTCGACGCGCTGTTCGCGCTGTCGACCAAGGCCGAACTGCTGCGCATCTTTCCGGCGCTCGCCGCGCATGCGGGCGAACGCAAGGCCGACTGGCTCGAGCGGCTGCGGCCCACGCACGACGTCGCGCAACCGCTCGACGCCTGGTGCGCGCAGCCCGACGACCGCGTGCTGCGCGTGACGGTCGGCGCGCTGTGCGACCGGCTGCGGCTGATGTTCTTCGGCAATCTGCATCAGGACTGGAGCGAATTCGTGCTCGCCGATCTCGGCGTGTTCCAGTACGAAAGCGTGCCGATCGCGCCATCGTCTCGTGCGTTCCAGCAGCGCGGCGACGTCGACGCGTATCTGGCGCTGCAGATGTGCCGCGACGCGCTCGAAGCCTGGCCCGACGATCGGCCGTTCGACGACCTGATCCGCGCGCTGGACGCGGTCGACTGCGCGCAGCCGTGGCTCGCGACGCGCCGCGCGAAGCTTCTGTTCGCGCTCGGCCAGGCGTGCGAGCGCCGTGCCGACTGGTGCGCCGCGCTCGACGCGTACACGCGCAGCGCGTGGCCCGGCAGCCGCCACCGGCGCATCCGCGTGCTCGAACGCTGCGGGCGCGACGACGACGCGCTCGCGCTGGCGCTCGACGCGCGCGGCGGCTTCGAGAGCGACGAGGAACGCCAGCGGGTCGAGCGCATGCTGCCGCGCCTGCAGCGCCGCGCCGGCCAGCGGGTCGAACGCGCGGCCGCTGCCGCGGCCGTGCCGCGCGAGACGCTCGTGCTCGCCCGCCCCGACGCGTCCGTCAGCGTCGAATTCGCGGTACGCGACCATCTTGCGCAGCCGGCGTCGCCGGTTCACTACGTCGAAAACACGCTGATCAATTCGCTGTTCGGGTTGCTGTGCTGGGAGCCCGTGTTCGCGGCCGTACCCGGCGCATTCTTCCACCCGTTCCAGCGCGGCCCCGCCGACCTGCATGCCCCGATTTCGCGGTGCGCCGCGCGGCGGCCTTCGATGCATGCTTCGCGCAGCTCGATTCGGGCGCGTACCGCGACACGATCCGCCGGCATTTCGCGACGAAAACCGGGCTGCAATCGCCGTTCGTGTTCTGGGGCGTGCTGACCGACGCACTGCTCGACGAAGCGCTCGCATGCCTGCCGCCCGAGCACTTGCGGCTGTGGTTCACGCGCCTGCTCGCGGATATCCGCAGCAACCGGTCCGGCTTGCCCGATCTCGTCCGCTTCTGGCCCGACGAGCGCCGCTACGAGCTGATCGAAGTGAAGGGCCCCGGCGACCGGCTGCAGGACAACCAGACGCGCTGGCTCGCCTACTGCATCGCGCACCGCATGCCGGTGCGCGTCGTCGACGTCGAGTGGGCCGGCGAGGGTGTGGCGCACGCCGAAGCGGCGGGGCTGTCCGCATGAGCTACGTCGTCGCGGTGCGGGCGATGTGCGAGTTCACCGCGCGGCGCGGCGATCTCGATCTGCGCTTCACGCCCGCGCCGACCGCGCTCGAGGGCATCGCCGGCCACGGCGCGGTCACGTCGAAGCGCGGCGCACGCTACGAAACCGAGATCGCGCTGACGGGCACGTGGGGCACGCTCACCGTGCGCGGCCGCGCCGACGGCTACGATCCCGTGGCGAACCGGCTCGAGGAAATCAAGACCTATCGCGGCAGCCTCGACGCGATGCCGGCCAACCATCGCGCGCTGCACTGGGCGCAGGCGAAGGTCTATGCGCACCTGATGTGCGATGCGCGCGATCTCAAGGAAATCGACGTCGCGCTCGTGTATTTCGACATCGTGTCCGAGCGCGAGACCGTGCTGACGGAAACGCTGGATGCCGGCACGCTCGCGACGTTCTTCGCCGAGCAGTGCGCATGCTTCGTCGGCTGGGCCGAACGCGAGACTGCCCATCGCGCCGCCCGCGACGCGGCGCTGCGTGCACTCGCGTTTCCGCACGGGCAGTTCCGCAGCGGCCAGCGCGAGCTGGCGGTGGCCGTCTATCGCGCGGCGCGCGACGAGCAGTGCCTGATGGCGCAGGCGCCGACCGGCATCGGCAAGACGCTCGGCACCGTGTTCCCGATGCTGAAGGCATGCGGGGAGGGCGAGCTCGACCATGTGTTCTTCCTCACCGCGAAAACGCCCGGCCGCGCGCTTGCGCTCGAAGCGGCGACGACGCTTGGCGCCGGCACGCCCGCGCTGCCGCTGCGCGTGCTGGAACTCGTCGCGCGCGACAAGGCGTGCGAGCATCCGGACCTCGCGTGCCACGGCGAATCGTGCCCGCTCGCGAAAGGCTTCTACGACCGGCTGCCGGCCGCGCGCGATGCGGCGATCGAGGCCGGGCTGCTCGATCGCGATACCGTGCGCACCGCGGCGCTCGCGCACGACGTCTGTCCGTATTACCTGGCGCAGGAGCTTGCGCGCTGGTCGGACATGATGATCGGCGACTACAACTACTACTACGACGGCAGCGCGATGCTGCACACGCTCGCGCAGCAGAATCAGTGGCGGGTCGGCGTGCTCGTCGACGAAGCGCACAACCTGCTCGACCGCGCGCGCAAGATGTACAGCGCGTCGCTCGATCCGTTCGCGTTCGCGGCTGCGCGCGAAGCCGCGCCTGCCGCGCTGCGCAAGGCGTTCGACCGGCTCGCCCGCGCGTGGGGCACGCTCAATCGCGCGCAGGCCGAGCGCTATGCGGCCTATCCCGACGTGCCGGGCCCGATCGTGTCGGCCGTGCAAAACCTCGTCGCGGCGATCGGCGAACACCTGACCGACGCGCCGCGCGCGAACGGCGACGCGCTGCTGCGCTTTCATTTCGAGGCGATCCAGTTCGGCGTGCTGGCCGAAGCGTTCGACAGTGCGTCGATCTTCGACGCGACGCTGCATGGCGAACCGATGCCGCGCCAGCCAGGACTCGACGGCGTCGCGACGGCCGGCCGCCGGCGCCGCGTCCAGTCGACGCTGTGCGTGCGCAACGTGATCCCGGCCGGTTTCCTCGCGCCGCGCTACGAAGCCGCGCGGGCGACCGTGCTGTTCTCGGGCACGCTGAGCCCGTTCCATTTCTACCGCGACACGCTGGGGCTGCCCGGCGATACGGGCTGGCTCGATGTCGACGGGCCGTTCCGCGCCGAGCAACTGACGGTGCGCGTGGCGAGCCACGTGTCGACGCGCTGGCGCGACCGCGATCGCTCGCTCGAGCCGATCGCCGACCTGATCGCCGCGCAATACGCGGCACGGCCCGGCAACTATCTCGGCTTCCTGAGCAGCTTCGACTACCTGGGGCGTGTGGTCGCGCTGATGCAGACGCGCCATCCGGACGTTCCCGTGTGGGCGCAGGCGCCCGGCATGGCCGAAAGCGAGCGCGACGCGTTTCTCGCGCGCTTCGACGCCGGTGGACGCGGCGTGGGCTTCGCGGTGCTGGGCGGGGCCTTCTCGGAAGGCGTCGATCTGGTGGGCGAGCGGCTGATCGGCGCGTTCATCGCGACGCTCGGGCTGCCGCAGGTCAACGACATCAACGAGCAGATGCGGCGCGCGATGGAAGCTCGCTTCGGCAACGGTTACGACTACATGTACCTGTATCCGGGGCTGCAGAAGGTCGTGCAGGCGGCCGGGCGCGTGATCCGCACCGAGCACGACGAGGGCGTCGTGCATCTGATCGACGACCGTTACCGACGGCGCGAAGTGCGCAATCTGCTGCCGCGGTGGTGGCGGATCGGGTGACGCCGGCGCCGGTCGCTACAGCACGTTGAGCATCGCGAGCGCGGCTTCCTGCAGATGCGGCAGCACGCGCCGCACGGCCGCGTCGGTCGTCTCCGCGCCGATCGGCATGTTCGTGCTGAGCGCGGCGACGACTTCGCCGTGACGGTTCTTCAGCGGCACCGCGATCCCGCGTACGCCGACCTGCAATTGCTGCTCGATCGCCGCGTAGCCGGCGTCGCGCGCCTGGTCGACCTGTTCGAGCAGCCGCGCCTTGTTGGTGATCGTGTGCGGCGTGAACGGCGGCAGCTCGGTCTCGTCGAGCCAAGCGCGCACGGCTTCGCGATCGGGATGATGGGCGAGCAGCACGACGCCGGGGGACGTCAATGGCGCCGGCACGCGCGCGCCGAGCACGAAGCCCGTCGTCATCACGCGCGACACGCCGTTGCGGGCGATGAACACGAGCTCCCAGCCGTCGAGCACGCTGACGTACGCCGATTCGTTCAGCGATGCGCTCAGTTGCTGGAGATAAGGCTGGACCGTGCGCGGCAGCCGTGCCGAATCGAAGTACGACCAGCCGACCCGCAGCACGCGCGGCGTGAGGCCGTACAGCTTGCCGTCGGTGTACACGTAGCCGAGCGATTCCAGCGTCAGCAGGTAGCGCCGCGCGGCGGTGCGCGTGAGGCCGGTGCGCGCGGCGGCCTGGGTGGGCGTCATGCGCGCGTGCTGGCTGTCGAATGCCTCCAGGATCATCAGGCCTTTTTCGAGGCCGGCAATCCAGTCGCGTCGGTCGAGGTCGGGCTTTTTCGTCATGGGCGGCGCGCGGGTAGATGCGCGGTGTTCGCGCAGGAGTGGGCGATTATCGCGCGAGTGGTGGGGTAACGGGACGCGCGCGTGCCGAATTGTCCATTCAGCCGACTTGCGAATTTGCACTTAAGATATACAATCTATTGCGTATATCCATGGAGGCTCATATGCAGGTCGCAAAATGGGGCAATAGCCTGGCGGTTCGCCTTCCGGCCAGTGTGGTTGACGCACTGGAACTCCGCGAAGGCGACGATATTGAGATAGTGGTCGACAGCCCGCGGGTTTTCGCGGTAAGTCGCAAGCCGAGGCCCGACGAGCTTCTGGAGCGACTGCGGCGTTTCAGGGGCAAATTGCCCGCCGATTTCAAGTTCAGCCGGGACGATGCGAATGAGCAGGATTGAGACGGAGAAATCATTCGTCGACAGCAATGTCGTGCTGTATCTGCTGTCCGAGGACGAAACCAAGGCAAACCGTGCGGAGTCGCTGTTCCTGCGGCGGCCGACCATCAGCGTCCAGGTACTGAACGAAGTCGCCAGTGTGTGCAACCGCAAATTGCGGATGCCGTGGCGCGAGGTAGGGAAGTTTTTGGAGCCGATCAGGAGTTTGTGCCATGTCGTACCGCTCACCGTCGATGCGCACGACCTCGCGCGGCGGCTGGCAGAGTGGCATCGCTTGTCCTTCTACGATGCATGCATCGTGGCAACTGCCTCAATCGAAGGATGTGAATACCTGTACACCGAAGACATGCACGACGGCTTGCAAGTGGACGGCGGTCCGGTATTGCGAAATCCGTTTGCCTGAGGACCGGCGAACGGGAAAAGCCGAGGAGCCGGATGCGACGCGACCGTTACGCGCGCCGCATCCATCAGGGATTTACTCGCTGCTCGTCCACTCGACGTTCGCGCCGACCGAACGCAGGTTCTCGACGAAATGCGGATGCGCGCGGCGGATCGGCAGCGCGTTCATGATTTCCGAGCGGCCTTCGATGCTCGCGGCCACCATCAGCAGCGCGATCGCGACGCGAATGATGTACGGGCTCTCGACGCGCGCCGGCGTCAGTTGCAGCCCGCCGAACGTGATCAGCCGGTGTGGGTCGGACAACAGCACGTGCGCGCCGAACTTCGACAGTTCGCCGGACCAGCCGAGCGCGCCGTCGTAGACCTTGTTCCAGAACATCGCGCTGCCTTCCGCGCGCACGCCGAGCGCGATGAAGATCGGCAGCAGGTCGACCGGCAGGTACGGCCACGGTGCGGCTTCGACCTTGGTCAGGATGTTCTGCGTGAACGGCCGGCGCACGCGCAGCGGGCCGTCGCGTTCCGCGCGCGACCAGCCGTCGCGGTGCGTGACGGTCACGCCGAATTTCGCGAACGTGCGGTCGATCAGCGGGAAATGCTCGGGCGACGAGTTGCGCACCGTGATGTCGCCGCCGGTGATCGCGCCGAGCGCGAGGAACGTCGCGATCTCGTGGAAATCCTCGGCGAAGCGGAACTCGCCGCCGCCGAGCTTGCCGCCGCCCGTCACGCATAGCCGCGACGTGCCGATGCCCTCGATCGCGACGCCGATCATCGCGAGGAACTGGGAGAACTCCTGCACGTGCGGCTCGGAGGCCGCGTTCATCAGCGTCGACGTGCCGTTCGCGGCCGTCGCGCACAGCGCGAAGTTCTCGGTGGTCGTCACCGACGCGTAGTCGAGCCAGTGATCGTTGGCCGTCAGCGGGCCGTCGGTACGGACGATCAGCGAATCGGGCGTGCGTTCGATGTGCGCGCCGAAACGTTCGAACACCTCGACGTGCGGATCGATCTCGCGCACGCCGAGCGTGCAGCCTTTCACGTCGTTCTCGAGGCGCGCGACGCCGAAGCGTGCGAGCAGCGGCGGAATCAGCATGATCGACGAACGCATCGCCTCGGGCAGCCGATGGACCGCCGGATCGAACTTGGTGTTGCGATGGTGAAGCTCGAGCAGACCCGTCGTGAAATCGACCGACACGTCGCTGCCGAGCGTGCGGAAGATGTCGAGGATCTTGCGCACGTCGGTGATGTCCGGCACGCCGACGAGGCGCAGCGGCTGATCGGTCAACAGGGTGGCGCACAGAATCGGCAGGACGGCGTTCTTGTTCGCGGACGGCTTGATGTCCCCGCGCAGCGGAGTGCCGCCGTGGACGATGAGATTCGACATGATATGGGGGCGTATCGGTGACTGACGTAGGCCCATATGATGCCATTGGTCGGCACGCGGCGTGGCATGTTCCGACGGGAAAAGGGGGGATCGGCGCGCGTAACTGACAGTGTTTGACGTCGCGCCCGAGAGACGACTGGTCGAATGTCGTCCGGCATGGAGAAATGGCCGGCCGCGACTCGGGCCGGCCACGCGCACATTACCTCATCGCGCCGCCCGCATCCGCGCGGCGACCACCAGCGAGATCAGGCAACCGACCGCCAGGTAGCCGGCGACGAGGTGCCACGAACCGCCGGCCACGCTGACGAGGCCGACCGCGATGAACGGCGTGAACCCGCCGCCGACGACGCTCGCGAACTGGTAGCCGACACCCGCGCCGCTGTAGCGGTATTCGGCGCCGAACAGCTCGGTGAACAACGGCTGCTGGACGCTCACGACCATGTCGTGCGCGGCGTTCGCCAACAGGATCGAGAAGATCACGATCCACGCGATCGACCTCGCTTCCAGTGCGACGAAGAACGGCACCGCCGACGCAAGACCGATCAGCGCGCCAATCAGGTAGATACGGCGCAGGCCGTAGCGATCGGCCAGCCACGCGAAGCAGGGGATCGTCACGCAGCTCACCGCGCCCACCAGCAGGCCGATGTTCAGGAACAGGTCGCGCGACATGCCGAGGTTCGTCGTCGAATAGCTGAGCGCGAACGCGGTGACGATGTACATCGTGAACAGCTCGGCGAGCCGCAGCGCGACGATCAGCAGGAACGCCTTCGGGTGGCGCGTCAACGCTTCCAGCACCGGCAGGCGCAGCTTGCGGTTGCCGTGCTCGACCTTCTCGACGAACTCCTGCGATTCGTCCATGTTCTTGCGCACCCACAGCCCGATCAGCACCAGCACGATGCTGAACACGAACGGCAGGCGCCAGCCCCACGACTTGAATGCGGCCTCGCCGAGCGTATGGCTCAGGATCGAGACGATGCCGGTGGCCAGCACGAGCCCGACGCCGTAGCCGACCTGCACGCCGCTGCTGTAGAACGCCTTCTTCTGCTTCGGCGCGCTCTCGACCGCCATCAGCGCCGCGCCGCCCCATTCGCCGCCGACCGCGAAACCCTGGATCGCGCGCATCAGCACCAGCAGCACGGGCGCCCACCAGCCGATCGTCGAGAACGCCGGCAGCAGGCCGATCGCGACCGTCGACAGCCCCATCAGCATCACGGTCAGCACGAGCATCCGCTTGCGGCCGAGCCGGTCGCCGTAGTGACCGAACACGATGCCGCCGAGCGGCCGGAACAGGAAGCCGACGCCGAAGGTGGCGAACGCCGCGAGCGTGCCCATCGTCGGACTGACTTTCGGGAAAAACTCGGAATTGAACACCAGCGCGGCGACGATCCCGTACAGCAGGAAGTCGTACCAGTCGACGACGGCGCCGACGAAGCTGCCGATCGCGGCCTTGCGGGCCTGGCTGCGCGCACGGGCGCCGGCGGCGGCGTCGAGGGTGTCGAAGGTGGGGGTCATGGCGATGTCTCCTGGCACGGCGCATCGTGGATCGTGGCGGGGCCGCGTCCGATGCTGCATTGAAGTCGATGGGTGAACGGAGAATAGGGCGCGGACTGCGTGGCGGCAATTGGCCAATCGGATAAAGTGCGCGATTATCGTTCAAATCCGTGCGATTATCGAACGCTTTCCGGGTTTGCACTAGGCGGTGCGACGATATCCCGTTCGGCCGGGGTGTGCCGCCGTGAACGATCTGGTTAAAATCTGCAGCATCGACAACTCGCCCGTTCGGGGCGGAGGCAAGGCCGCCACATCGGCCGCGCATGCCGCACGCGACAGGCCCGATTCCCCATCGACCGCATGCCCCCGGAGACTGGAATGCCCGGCAATTCCCACCCCTTGTCCAGCGATACGCCGCCCGTCGCCGATCCGGCCGCCAATCCGCTCGGGATGGCCGGCCTCGAATTCGTCGAATTCGCGGCGCCCGTGCCGGACGCGCTCGCGCAACGCTTCGAGCAGCTCGGGTTCAAGGCGATCGCGCGGCACGTCAGCAAGAACGTCACGTTGTACCGGCAGGGGCAGATGCATTTCCTGATCAACGCCGAACCCGATTCGTTCGCCGCGCGCTATGCGGAGGAGTACGGGATGGGCGTCTGCGCGATCGGGCTGCGGGTGGCGAATGCCCGGCGCGCGTTCGAACGCGCGATCCAGCTCGGAGCATGGGCGTTCGAAGGCGAAAAGGTCGGCGTCGGCGAGTTGAAGATCCCTGCCATCCAGGGCATCGGCGATTCGCACCTGTATTTCGTCGACCGCTGGCGCGGGCGGGACGGCCAACGCGGCGGCGTCGGCGAGATCTCCATCTTCGACATCGATTTCCGACCGATCGACATCGCGACCGCGCATACCGATCTCGACTGCGCGGGCGTCGGCCTGCAGCAGGTCGACCACTTCACGCAAACGGTCGGCGCGGGACGGATGCAGGAGTGGCTGGATTTCTACCACGACTTGCTGCATTTTCGCGAGATCCACCAGATCGACGCGCACTGGCATGTGTCGGAGGAATCGCGCGTAATGGTGTCGCCGTGCGGCGCGGTCCGGATTCCGGTCTACGAGGAAGGCACGCGGCGTACCGACCTGATGCATGCGTACCTGCCCGACCATCCGGGCGAGGGCGTGCAGCACGTCGCATTGGCCACCGACGACATCCTGTCGTGCGTCGATGCCCTGCGCGCGAACGGCGTCGAGTTCATCGAGCCGCCTGCACGTTATTACGACGACGTCGATGCGCGGCTGCCCGCGCATGGCGTCGATCTCGACGCGCTGCGCCGCCGCGCGGTGCTGGTCGACGGCGAGATCGGCAGCGACGGCGTGCCGAGGCTGTTCTTCCAGACCTTCGTCAAACGCCGTCCCGGCGAGATCTTCTTCGAGATCGTGCAGCGCAAGGGGCACCACGGGTTCGGCGAGGGCAACCTCGCGGCACTCGCCCGCGCGCGCGACGCCGGGTGAACGATCTGCGCCGGCAGCCGGCAGGCGGTTCGGCGCGGGGCGTTCGATGTCCGTATCTGCGACGACGTAACTGCTTCGGTCCTGTCAGGGCTGCCCGTCGACCGAGGGCCGAAGTACTGCAGCGAAGACCGAAGCCCGTCGCGGCCGGTCGATTCATCACGCCGGATCGGCCGCCGCGAGTTTGCGGCTTTGCCGACGCATGCCCGCGAAGATCGCGT
The DNA here is from genome assembly GCF_014211915.1 of Burkholderia cenocepacia. NCBI lineage: Bacteria > Pseudomonadati > Pseudomonadota > Betaproteobacteria > Burkholderiales > Burkholderiaceae > Burkholderia > Burkholderia cenocepacia. The sequence goes on from NZ_CP060040.1 coordinate 859,687, forward strand.
CTGCCACGTCCGCGGGAAAGTCCGGCGGGATCTGCGCGGCGGCTTCGGCAATCGCGGGCTCCGTCCGTGCTGAGACGGCCGCCATCGCGGCCCGCACGTCGTCTTCGGTCAGGCCGACACGGCGGCCCTGTGCGATCCAGTGGCGCGGCTGGATTTCACCGATCACGTAGTGCCGGTTCTTCCCGCAGACGGCCATCGCCAGGCGGGCGCGGCGCGGCGGAATCTGGTTGCGGCGCGTACCGATGATCGGATGCGCGGACAGCACGTCGTACAGCGGCGTGCTGCGATACGCATTACCGGGCAGGTGCGCGATGCTGAAGTTCTTCGCGTGGCCGTCGATCGCCGCCAACACCCAGAATACAAGCTGTGCGACAAAGAAATTCATCCGGTCGCGCGAAGCGTCGGCCGAATTCGCGAGGATGCCCATGATCGTCTCGATGCCGGGGCCGCCGTCCGTTTCGTATTTCGCCCCCGACGGCGTGCCGGTCGCCTGACACATGTCCTCCTGCGGCAGCCGCAGGATCCACGAGCCGTCGCGCGACGGGCGACGGTCGAAGCGCTCGACGATGAGTGCCTTCTGATCGTCGAACCGGCCGATTTCGCACGGCGCGACCGACAGGCCGTACGCAGCGACGAGCTTCGAGCACAACCATTCGTTTTCGACGGACGTGCGCATGTCGGCCTGCATGTTGCCGACGCGCCCGAGCGGCAGCTTGAAGATGTGGGTCGTCGGCGTGCTGCCCGACGGCCGCAGCCAGCGGTTGCGCTGACGCAGCAGCGCGGTCTTTTCCTGCGCGCCGGCAATCGACAGGCGCAGGTCGCCGTCCGGTTCTCCGCTGCCGGGCAGTGGCGTGGCGGTCGCGTGGCGCAGCACATTGGCAACGGCTGCGTCGTCGAGCGGCGCGCCTTCGATTGCCTCGAGATCGACCGGGGTCTCGTCGGGCGGCAGCATTTGGATCGCGCCGACGCAATCGCGGCCGATCGACGCGAGCAATTCGAACGGCGCTGTCGATCGGAGCCGGTAACGCTGCGCGATGCGGCGACGGATCGACTCGCTGTCCGGCAGCAGGTTGTCGAAGTAGTCGGCCACGATCGCACCCTGGTGCGGCTGGTTGCCGGGCGTGAAGGGGAGCGACAATGACAGTGGTCGGCCCTGGGGATCATCGAGCCAGTCCGGCAGGTAGACGAGACGCTCGACCCCGCGCCGGATTTCCCAGTAGCCGACAGGAATGCCGTTCATCCACAGGTCGAGCCGGTCGCTGCGGGCGCGTGCGACCATCGTCACCAGTCCTCCCGCTTCGAGACGCGTGGCGTGGTCCGAGTCGTCGCTGTCGGGCGCCTCCTCGCCGCGCCGACGGCGGTGCCGGTCAGGGTTTTGGCGGCCGTGGTGCCGCGCTTGCTCGCGACCGGCTTGCGGCGCGCCACCGGTTCGGCAACGGAAGCCGAATCGGCCGCTTCCGCCGGTGCATCCCGCTCGTCGAGGCTGAGCGTCATGCGAACGCCAAGCGCGTTCATCACCTTGAAAAGCCGTTCGATGCTGACCGCCGACGGGTTGGCTTCGAGCTGAGCATAAGATTGCTGGGTGATGCCGAGGCGAGCGGCCAGTTGCGCCTGCGTGAGCCCCGCGGATTTGCGGAAGCCGACGAGGATCGGACGCAACTGGGTCAGGGTCTGGACAGGAAAGGCCATCGGGCGCTCCGCGAGATGACAGGTGATCGTTTGTAATCGGAAAATACAGTCTATGGCATGTATCGTCAAAATACAAACCATAGGCTGTATTAACAAAAAACAAACAATAGCCTGTTACGCGGAACCCGATCGATCATCCCGCCTGCGGTTGTCGCGCACGACGCCCGCGAAGCATACGTGTGCGTCGTGGCACGCCATGCAAGACGTCCCGATACTCGATCGCGCAAAACTGTCCCATGCATGTATGCCATGGCCTTTGCTCGGCGGCGCTCGTGTGGATTCTGCTCGGGAGTGTCGCGTCGTTCGGAGAGGTAGCAGCATCGATGCGTCACGCACTACATGGCGATGGCGACATCACGCAAAAGACGCTCGCGGGGTGCGAGCCTCTTCTTTCTTTCCGTGCCGTCGATCAGACGTCTCGGAGCATCAACGAGCGGCTCCGCTTCCCCCGTTCACGACCCGCGCGTCGAGCGATTCGCCCAATCGGCCAGTGCCGGCCACTGCGCACAGCCGCGCCGGATGAATCCGACACCCGTGCGAATCACGAGCGCGCCGATCGCGAGCGCGGCCAGATCGTCCAGCCGGCCGAAGCCGACCAGCGCCGCACTCATCGCGAGCGCCGCGAGCAACGACGACAGCGCATCGGTCCGCACGTGCCAGCCGCTTGCCTCGAGCAGCGCGGAGCCGGTCTCGCGTGCCTTGCGCAGCATCCAGTACGACAGCACGGCCTTGCCGGCGAGCGTGACGGCAACCAGCGCGAGCGCGGTCGCGCCCGGCTGCACGACGGACGGCGTATCGAACCGGGTCAGCGCATGCCAGATCATCTGCGCGCCGGTTACGGCCAGCAACGCACCGAGGCCCGCGAGCGCGAGCGGCTCGTAGGTCGGCCGACGTGCCGGCGGCAGGCGCGCGTCGAGCCGGCAGGCGACGAGGATCAGCGCATCGGCCGCCAAGTCGATCGCGGCGTGCGCGACGTCCGCGAGCAGCCCCGATGAATGCGCGGACCATGCCGCCGCCGTCTCGACGGCGAGCAGCAGCAGGTTGATCGCGAGGCTGACGGCGAGGGCGCGGGACGTGGCTGCGTAAACGTGGGGCGTGGCGCGCGACGGGCGCTGCATGGCGGATCGCTTGTCGGAATCGGGACGAGTTCGGACGTTACCGGCCTACGGTGGCACGCAAATGACAGACGAAACCACGGCGCCGGGACAGGATCCGGCGCACGGCGATCCGCCGGCCGGTAACCCGCTGCGCTTACCGCTTTCGATCGCGCTGAAAAAATTACAGCGCACGTTCGTTCGATAGCGAATTCAGCGGCATAGCATGACTCCGCGGCCCCATCGACGCAAGCCGCACAATGGCGTACCAAAGCGCGATGAGCGACGCTGCCGGCGTGCGGTCAGGACCGTGGTTTGCTTTCGCGACAGCCCGGCAGGTTCGCCCAGATGGCGTATCGGGGGAGTTCCTCGGCCATCGGACACCATCAGGCGACGAAACGCATTGCCCACTCGCTTCAGCAGCCGATGCACGAGGGGTCGTCTCAGAAAACGGAAAATAAAGCACGCTAAGGCATAGCCGAACCTGCCAAGCTTGCTCCACCCTGTAGTGACGCGATCAGCGGGCAGGAAACGTTCCCCCTTCGCGCATGGCAGGCGCACACCAACTCAGACAGCACGGCCTCCATGCGCGCCAGGTCAGCCATTTTCTCGCGCACGTCCTTGAGCTTGTGCTCGGCCAGACTGCTGGCTTCCTCGCAATGGGTGCCATCCTCCAGCCGCAGCAGCTCGGCGATCTCATCCAGGCTGAAGCCCAGCCGCTGGGCTGATTTCACGAAGCGCACCCGCGTTACATCCGCCTCGCCATAGCGGCGGATGCTGCCATAGGGCTTGTCAGGCTCCAGCAACAAGCCCTTGCGCTGATAGAAACGGATGGTCTCCACATTGACCCCGGCCGCCTTGGCGAAAACGCCAATGGTCAGGTTCTCCAAATTGTTTTCCATATCGCTTGACTCCGTACATGAGTACGGAAGTAAGGTTACGCTATCCAATTTCAATTCGAAAGGACAAGCGCATGTCTGAACCAAAAACCGGGCGCGGCGCGCTCTTCACTGGAGGGCTTGCCGCCATCCTCGCCTCGGCTTGCTGCCTCGGGCCGTTGGTTCTGATCGCCTTGGGGTTCAGCGGCGCTTGGATCGGCAACTTGGCGGTGTTGGAACCCTATCGCCCCATCTTTATCGGCGTGGCGCTGGTGGCGTTGTTCTTCGCCTGGCGGCGCATCTACCGGCAGGCAGCGGCCTGCAAACCGGGTGAGGTCTGCGCGATTCCCCAAGTGCGAGCTACTTACAAGCTCATTTTCTGGATCGTGGCCGCGCTGGTTCTGGTCGCGCTCGGATTTCCCTACGTCATGCCATTTTTCTACTGATCGGAGTTCACCATGAAGAAACTGTTTGCCTCCCTCGCCCTCGCCGCCGTTGTTGCCCCCGTCTGGGCCGCCACCCAGACCGTCACGCTGTCCGTACCGGGCATGACCTGCTCCGCCTGCCCGATCACTGTCAAGAAGGCGATTTCCAAGGTCGAAGGCGTCAGCAAAGTTGACGTGACTTTCGAGACACGCCAAGCGGTCGTCACCTTCGACGATGCCAAGACCAGCGTGCAGAAGCTGACCAAGGCAACCGCAGACGCGGGCTATCCGTCCAGCGTCAAGCAGTGAGTCACTGAAAACGGCACCGCAGCACAACGGACGTCATTGTCTGGCGCCACAAACGATAAAGGATCTGTTGCATGACCCATCTAAAAATCACCGGCATGACTTGCGACTCGTGCGCGGCGCACGTCAAGGAAGCGCTGGAAAAAGTGCCAGGCGTGCAGTCGGCGCTGGTGTCCTATCCGAAGGGCACAGCGCAACTCGCCATCGTGCCGGGCACATCGCCGGACGCGCTGACTGCCGCCGTGGCCGGACTGGGCTACAAGGCAACGCTAGCCGATGCGCCACTGGCGGACAACCGCGTCGGACTGCTCGACAAGGTGCGGGGATGGATGGCCGCCGCCGAAAAGCACAGTGGCAACGAGCCCCCGGTGCAGGTAGCGGTCATTGGCAGCGGTGGAGCCGCGATGGCGGCGGCGCTGAAGGCCGTCGAGCAAGGCGCGCAGGTCACGCTGATCGAGCGCGGCACCATCGGCGGCACCTGCGTCAATGTCGGCTGTGTGCCGTCCAAGATCATGATCCGCGCCGCCCACATCGCCCATCTGCGCCGGGAAAGCCCGTTCGATGGCGGTATTGCGGCAACTGTGCCTACGATTGACCGCAGTAAGCTGCTGGCCCAGCAGCAGGCCCGCGTCGACGAACTGCGGCACGCCAAGTACGAAGGCATCCTGGGCGGTAATCCGGCCATCACCGTTGTGCACGGTGAGGCGCGCTTCAAGGACGACCAGAGCCTTACCGTCCGTTTGAACGAGGGTGGCGAGCGCGTCGTGATGTTCGACCGCTGCCTGGTCGCCACGGGTGCCAGCCCGGCGGTCCCGCCGATTCCGGGCTTGAAAGAGTCACCCTACTGGACTTCCACCGAGGCCCTGGCGAGCGACACCATTCCCGAACGCCTTGCCGTAATCGGCTCGTCGGTGGTGGCGCTGGAGCTGGCGCAAGCCTTTGCCCGGCTGGGCAGCAAGGTCACGGTCCTGGCGCGCAATACCTTGTTCTTCCGTGAAGACCCGGCCATCGGCGAGGCGGTGACAGCCGCTTTCCGTGCCGAGGGCATCGAGGTGCTGGAGCACACGCAAGCCAGCCAGGTCGCCCATATGGACGGTGAATTCGTGCTGACCACCACGCACGGTGAATTGCGCGCCGACAAACTGCTGGTTGCCACCGGTCGGACACCGAACACGCGCAGCCTCGCGCTGGACGCAGCGGGGGTCACTGTCAATGCGCAAGGTGCCATCGTCATCGACCAAGGCATGCGCACGAGCAACCCGAACATCTACGCGGCCGGCGACTGCACCGACCAGCCGCAGTTCGTCTATGTGGCGGCAGCGGCCGGCACCCGTGCCGCGATCAACATGACCGGCGGCGATGCGGCGCTCGACCTGACCGCAATGCCGGCCGTGGTGTTCACCGATCCGCAAGTGGCGACCGTGGGCTACAGCGAGGCGGAAGCCCACCACGACGGGATCGAGACCGACAGCCGCACCTTGACCTTGGACAACGTGCCGCGTGCGCTCGCCAACTTCGACACACGCGGCTTCATCAAGTTGGTTATCGAGGAAGGCAGCCATCGGCTGATCGGCGTACAGGCGGTCGCGCCGGAAGCGGGTGAACTGATCCAGACGGCGGCTCTGGCCATTCGCAACCGCATGACGGTGCAGGAACTGGCCGACCAGTTGTTCCCCTACCTGACGATGGTCGAGGGGTTGAAGCTCGCGGCGCAGACCTTCAACAAGGATGTGAAGCAGCTTTCCTGCTGCGCCGGGTGAGAAAAAGGAGGTGTTCAATGAACGCCTACACGGTGTCCCGGCTGGCTCTTGATGCCGGGGTGAGCGTGCATATCGTGCGCGACTACCTGCTGCGCGGATTGCTGCGCCCGGTGGCGTGCACACCAGGCGGCTACGGCTTGTTCGATGACGCCGCCTTGCAACGGCTGTGCTTCGTGCGGGCGGCCTTCGAGGCGGGCATCGGCCTCGACGCGCTGGCGCGGCTGTGCCGGGCGCTGGATGCGGCGGACGGCGACGAAGCGGCCGCGCAGCTTGCCCTGCTGCGTCAGTTCGTCGAGCGTCGGCGCGAAGCGTTGGCCGATCTGGAAGTGCAGTTGGCCACCCTGCCGACCGAGCCGGCACAGCACGCGGAGAGTCTGCCATGAACAACCCCGAGCGCTTGCCGTCCGAGACGCACAAACCGATCACCGGCTACCTGTGGGGCGGACTGGCTGTGCTGACTTGCCCCTGCCACCTGCCCATCCTCGCTGTCGTGCTGGCCGGCACAACCGCCGGTGCTTTCCTCGGCGAGCATTGGGTCATCGCGGCGCTCGGTTTGACCGGCCTGTTCCTTCTGTCCCTGTCGCGGGCGTTGCGGGCATTCAGGGAAAGAGAATGAGCGCTTTCCGGCCGGATGGATGGACGACGCCGGAACTGGCCCAAGCGGTCGAGCGCGGGCAGCTTGAACTGCACTACCAGCCCGTCGTCGATCTGCGCAGTGGTGGGATTGTCGGCGCGGAAGCCCTGTTGCGCTGGCGTCATCCGACGCTTGGACTATTGCCACCGGGCCAGTTCCTGCCCGTGGTCGAATCGTCCGGCCTGATGCCTGAAATCGGCGCTTGGGTGCTGGGCGAAGCCTGCCGCCAGATGCGTGACTGGCGAATGCTGGCATGGCGACCGTTCCGGCTGGCCGTCAATGTTTCGGCGAGCCAAGTGGGACCGGACTTCGACGGGTGGGTAAAGGGCGTGCTGGCTGATGCCGAGTTGCCCGCCGAGTATCTCGAAATCGAGCTGACCGAATCGGTCGCGTTTGGTGATCCGGCGATCTTCCCCGCCCTGGACGCCTTGCGGCAGATCGGTGTGCGCTTCGCCGCCGATGACTTCGGGACGGGGTATTCCTGTCTGCAACATCTGAAGTGCTGCCCAATCAGCACGCTCAAGATCGACCAATCGTTTGTCGCCGGGCTCGCCAACGACCGCCGCGACCAAACCATCGTGCACACCGTGATTCAGCTTGCGCACGGGCTGGGCATGGATGTGGTGGCTGAAGGCGTGGAAACATCGGCGAGTCTTGATCTATTGCGACAAGCGGACTGCGACACAGGACAAGGCTTCCTGTTCGCGAAGCCAATGCCGGCGGCGGCATTCGCCGTCTTCGTCAGTCAATGGAGGGGTGCCACCATGAATGCAAGTGACTCGACCACCACCAGTTGCTGCGTGTGCTGCAAGGAAATCCCGCTCGATGCCGCCTTCACCCCGGAAGGCGCGGAATACGTCGAGCACTTCTGCGGGTTGGAGTGTTATCAACGCTTCGAAGCGCGTGCCAAGACAGGGAACGAAACCGATGCCGATCCGAACGCCTGCGACTCGCTACCGTCAGATTGAGGCATACCCTAACTTGGCGTCAGACCATCCGGCGCTAAATCGTCAGAATAGAGTTGCCTTCCGAATTGATTGACATACGCCGTCAAGGGTCATAGATTTCTTCCTGACACATTTCCCTCAGGAGGATACCTTGCACGGTCAGCGCATCGGTTACGTCCGCGTCAGCAGCTTCGACCAGAACCCAGAACGGCAGCTCGAACAGATCCAGGTGGATAAAGTGTTCACCGACAAGGCGTCGGGCAAGGACACACGGCGGCCCGAACTGGAACGGCTGCTCGCCTTCGTGCGCGAAGGCGACACGGTCGTGGTGCACAGCATGGATCGTCTGGCGCGCAACCTCGACGACCTGCGCCGCCTGGTGCAGGGCCTCACCCAGCGCGGCGTACGCATCGAGTTCCTTAAGGAGCATTTGACCTTCACCGGCGAGGACTCGCCGATGGCGAACCTGATGCTGTCGGTAATGGGCGCGTTCGCCGAGTTCGAACGCGCCTTGATCCGCGAGCGGCAGCGCGAGGGCATCGCGCTCGCCAAGCAGCGCGGGGCCTACCGTGGCAGGAAGAAATCCCTGTCGTCTGAGCGTATTGCCGAACTGCGCCAACGTGTCGAGGCTGGCGAGCAAAAGACCAAGCTGGCTCGTGAATTCGGAATCAGTCGCGAAACCCTGTATCAATACTTGAGAACGGATCAGTAAATATGCCACGTCGTTCAATCCTGTCCGCCGCCGAGCGCGAAAGCCTGCTGGCGTTGCCGGACACCAAGGATGAGTTGATCCGTCACTACACGTTCAGCGAAACCGACCTCTCCATCATCCGGCAGCGGCGCGGCCCGGCCAACCGGCTGGGCTTCGCCGTGCAGCTCTGTTACCTGCGCTTTCCTGGTGTCATCCTGGGCGTCGATGAGCCGCCGTTTCCGCCCTTGTTGAAACTGGTCGCCGACCAGCTCAAGGTCAGCGTCGAAAGCTGGGACGAATACGGGCAGCGGGAGCAGACCCGGCGCGAGCACCTGGTCGAACTGCAAACGGTGTTCGGCTTCCAGCCCTTTACCATGGGCCACTACCGGCAGGCCGTCCAGTTGCTGACCGAGATGGCCTTGCAGACCGACAAGGGCATCGTGCTGGCCAGCACCTTGATCGAGCACCTGCGGCAGCAGTCGGTCATTCTGCCTGCCCTCAACGCCGTCGAGCGGGCGAGCGCCGAAGCAATCACCCGCGCCAACCGGCGCATCTACGATGCCTTGGCCGAACCGCTGTCGGACGCGCATCGCCGCCGCCTCGACGATCTGCTCAAGCGTCGGGACAACGGCAAAACGACCTGGCTGGCCTGGCTGCGCCAATCGCCCGTCAAACCGAATTCGCGGCACATGCTGGAACACATCGAACGCCTCAAAGCGTGGCAGGCGCTCGACCTGCCTTCTGGCATCGAGCGGTCGGTGCACCAGAACCGCCTGCTCAAGATCGCCCGTGAGGGTGGCCAGATGACGCCCGCCGACCTGGCCAAGTTCGAGGCGCAGCGACGCTATGCCACCCTGGTGGCGCTTGCCATCGAGGGCATGGCCACCGTCACCGACGAAATCATCGACCTGCACGACCGCATCCTGGGCAAGCTGTTCAACGCCGCCAAGAACAAGCATCAGCAGCAATTCCAGGCGTCCGGCAAGGCGATCAACGCCAAGGTGCGGCTGTTCGGCCGCATCGGCCAGGCGCTGATCGAGGCCAAGCAGGCGGGCCGCGATCCGTTCGCCGCCATCGAGGCCGTCATGTCCTGGGATGCCTTCGCCGAGAGCGTCACCGAAGCGCAGAAGCTTGCGCAGCCCGAGGACTTCGATTTCCTGCACCGCATCGGCGAAAGCTACGCCACGCTGCGCCGCTACGCGCCGGAATTCCTTGCCGTGCTCAAGCTGCGGGCCGCTCCCGCCGCGAAGGACGTGCTCGACGCCATCGAGGTGCTGCGCGGCATGAACAGCGACAACGCCCGCAAGGTGCCCGCCGACGCGCCGACCGAGTTCATCAAGCCGCGCTGGCAGAAGCTGGTCATGATCGACACCGGCATCGACCGGCGCTACTACGAACTGTGCGCGCTGTCGGAGATGAAGAACGCGTTGCGTTCCGGCGACATCTGGGTGCAGGGGTCGCGCCAGTTCAAGGACTTCGAGGACTACCTGGTGCCGCCCGCGAAATTCGCCAGCCTCAAGCAGGCCAGCGAATTGCCGCTGGCCGTGGCCACCGACTGCAACCGGTACCTGAACGACCGGCTGACGCTGCTGGAAACACAGCTTGCCACCGTCAACCGTATGGCGACGGCCAACGAGCTGCCGGACGCCATCATCACCGAGTCAGGCTTGAAGATCACGCCGCTCGACGCGGCGGTACCCGACACCGCCCAAGCGCTGATCGACCAGACGGCAATGATCCTGCCGCACGTCAAGATCACCGAACTGCTGCTGGAGGTGGACGAATGGACGGGCTTCACTCGGCATTTCGCGCATCTGAAATCGGGCGACCCGGCCAAAGACAAGAACCTGTTGCTGACCACGATCCTCGCCGACGCGATCAACCTGGGCCTGACCAAGATGGCGGAGTCTTGCCCCGGCACGACCTACGCCAAGCTGGCTTGGCTGCAAGCCTGGCACATCCGCGACGAAACCTACGGGGCGGCGCTGGCCGATCTGGTCAACGCACAGTTCCGCCATCCCTTCGCCGAGCACTGGGGCGACGGCACCACCTCATCGTCGGACGGCCAGAACTTCCGCACCGGCAGCAAGGCCGAGAGCACCGGCCACATCAACCCGAAATACGGGAGCAGCCCAGGGCGGACGTTCTACACCCACATTTCTGACCAGTACGCGCCATTTCACACCAAGGTCGTGAACGTCGGCGTGCGCGATTCGACCTACGTGCTCGACGGCCTGCTGTACCACGAGTCCGACTTGCGGATCGAGGAGCATTACACCGACACGGCGGGCTTCACCGATCACGTCTTCGCCCTGATGCACCTCCTGGGCTTCCGCTTCGCGCCGCGCATCCGCGACCTGGGCGACACCAAGCTCTACATCCCGAAGGGCGACGCCGCCTATGACGCGCTGAAACCCATGATCGGCGGCACGCTCAACATCAAGCACGTCCGCGCCCATTGGGACGAAATCCTGCGGCTGGCCACCTCGATCAAGCAGGGCACGGTGACGGCCTCCCTGATGCTCCGAAAGCTCGGCAGCTACCCACGCCAGAACGGCCTGGCCGTGGCGCTCCGCGAGCTGGGCCGCATCGAGCGCACGCTGTTCATCCTGGACTGGCTGCAAAGCGTGGAACTGCGCCGCCGCGTGCATGCCGGCCTGAACAAGGGCGAGGCGCGCAATGCGCTGGCCAGGGCAGTGTTTTTCAACCGCCTGGGTGAAATCCGCGACCGCAGTTTCGAGCAGCAGCGCTACCGGGCTAGCGGCCTCAATCTGGTAACGGCTGCCGTCGTGTTGTGGAACACGGTCTATCTGGAACGGGCTGCGCACGCGCTGCGTGGCAACGGCCATGCCGTTGATGACGCGCTGTTGCAGTACCTGTCGCCGCTCGGTTGGGAGCACATCAACCTCACCGGCGATTACCTCTGGCGCAGCAGCGCCAAGATCGGCGCGGGCAAGTTCAGGCCGCTACGACCGCTGCAACCGGCTTAGCGTGCTTTATTTTCCGTTTTCTGAGGCGACCCCCACGACAGCCAACGCCTTTTCCCGTCCGGCACGATGCGTGAATCAAGCACGATCGTCGTCAGTCGCGTTGTTCATCCGGGGCGGGAAAGGCAATTCGATCACTGGGCGCGCGAGATCGACGCGGCGGCGCGGCGTTACCCGGGGCACCTCGGAAACGTTCGCCTGAGCGATTCGAGCGGCATCAACTACCTGATTTACCGCTTCGACTCGCCGGCGCACCTGCATGCGTGGGTGTCTTCCGGGGAACGGCGAAAGCTGATTGCGAAGGGCGACGAGATATCGGACGAACATCGCGACGCCGCGGTCGGCATGGATGCGTGGTTCGCGATCGCCGGCAAGCCCGCTACACCGAAGTGGAAAACGTTTCTCGTGACGTGGCTGGCCGTCTACCCGGTCCTGCTGTCGATCACGTACCTACTGAATGCGCTCCTGCCAGCGTTGGAGCGTCCTGTCCAACTCGCGCTCAGCTCAGCGCTGCTGACCTCATCGCTGACCTGGATCATCATGCCGCTCCTCACGAGGCAACTTCGGCCATGGCTGCTGCGGGGCGTGAAACAGGTCGAGAGCCTGAGCGACCGACACAGCAACGGATGACGACCCATGCAAAATGAACCATCGATGTCAGGGATGCCGGCGCCCGGCCTGCCGGCCGGTTTCGATCGACGCTTCAGCCGACGCTACGCGCAGGTCGATGACGTCCGCCTCCATTACGTGACCGGCGGCCCGGACGACGGCGAGCTGGTGGTCCTGCTGCACGGCTGGCCGCAAACCTGGTACACGTGGCGTCACGTGATGCCGGTGCTGGCGCAAGAGGGATATCGGGTCGTCGCGGTCGACTACCGCGGCGCGGGCGAATCCGACAAGCCGCTCGGCGGCTACGACAAAGCCGCGATGGCGGGCGACATCCGCGCACTCGTATCCGGCCTTCCTGACGCGTCAGTTGCTCGATTTCTTCACGGAGCCCGCGTCGGACCGTTGAAGGCCGCTGCCGTGACACGTCGCGCTTCTGGCCGCCAGCGCGCGCGCTGGTTTGGTCGGTCTCGCATGGTGCTCCGCGTCCAGTGCGACAGTGCGGCTTCGTCGGCGAATGTCGCGGCGCGCAGTACGGCGCGGCCATAACCGGCGTCGGACGCATCGTCCGGGATCACGTCGAATTCCGCGTGCTTCGTACGATACGCCGGCCGCATCGCACGTCACGTGATTCGCGATGCCCGTCATCCAGCCGTTATCCCACCGTTCGGCAATCCCGTCGCCAAAGCCGCCGCGGGCAACGCACCCTGCGTGATCTGGCCGGCCGCGTCGCATGCGACGGCGTGCGCATCACCCGCACCACCAGGTATTCGCCAGCGCCGGCCATCCGTTTTTCCATCGTTGCCCCGGCCAAGCAAAGCAAAGTGGCCCGCTTCGAATCGCGCAATGTTGACGTTTTTCGAGGCGGTTGCAGCGGCGTTGTTGCTCGGCACCAAGCTGGGCGAAGGCGAGGCGGCCAACAGCACAGGGCGAAGGGCCGATATCAGACCGGGAATCTTTTATCTCGACATTATATAAATAATGTCAAATCTCTTCATTCGATTGATTGAATATTTAACGGTTTACGTTATATTATTGACGAAATTCCCTAAGAGCCCGCCATGCCCGATCTCGCCGCCGACGAATCCCGCCTGACCGCCGAAATCGAGCGCCTCAAGGCCGACTTTCCGAAAACGCGCGAGCTGTACCGCGAAGCCTGCGCGCTGCTGTTCTTCCGCTTCGGCATCACGCCGACGGCGAACCGCCTGTACCAGCTCGTTCGCAAGGGCAGCATGAGCACGCCGACGGCTGTCCTCGGCGAGTTCTGGGCCGAACTGCGGGAAAAGAGCCGGGTGCGCATCGAGCATCCGGACCTGCCGGCCGATCTGCAGGCAGCGGCCGGCGAACTGGTCGCGGCGCTGTGGAACCGGTCGAGTACCGACGCGGCCGCAGCACTCGATGCGCTGCGCGCGGAAGTCGAGGCCGAGCGGGCGGCGGCGCAAACGGAAGTCGCGACGCTGCAGGCCGAACTGGCCCGCACCGAAACCGCGCTGGAGCAACGCACGGCCGCGCTGCTGGCCGCGCAGGTCCGCATTCAGGAACTCGAGCAGGCGAGGGCGGCGGACGACGCCTCTCACCAAGCGCTAAAAGCGGAGATCGAACGCCTGAAGGCCGACAACGCGGAGGCCGACCGCGCCCTCGCCGAGGCTCGCGCGGATTTCACCACCCAGCTCGACCGGTTGCGCGACGACGCGGGCCGCACCGAGGAGCGCCTGCGCGCATCGGAGAAGCGGGCGCTTCAGGAAATCGACCGCGAGCGGCTCGCGGCCGCGCGCTTGCAAAAGGAACTCGACGCGGCGACATCGCGCGCGGAACAGCGCGATGCGCAGCAGCGGAAGGACACGGCCGCGCTACAGGCCCGACTCGGCGACGCGCTGCATCGCTGCGGCGTGCTCCAGGGGCAGCTCGACGGCGCACTGGCGACCGGCGCGGCGCGCAGCCGCGAACTCGAGGCGTTGAGGCGCGAGATGGCGGCGCTCATGCGCCGGCCACCGTTGCGCGGCGTCAAGACCGTCCCGGCCGCCGAACGCAGCGAGCGGCGGGCGCGGACGCGAAAACGCGCCGACGAAGCGCCGCGCTGACAACGAAACCGAGTCGCCGATATGACGCGCGGCGCGCAGCCGGCACGAGCAGGCGAGAGCCGCGCCGACCTGGCGTTGGGCGCGCGACCGGGATCGGGTAAAGTGCCGCTCAACATGCCGGTTCGACGTTACTAGACGACCGGTCTAATCGTTGCTACCATACGCCATCATGAATGCATCTTCAGGCGCCGAAGTCCGCCAGCACATCCTGAACATCGCGAAGCCGATCATGCTCCACAAGGGGTTTTCGGCGGTCGGTCTGAACGAGATTCTCGCCGCGGCGGGCATCCCGAAGGGCTCGTTCTATCATTACTTCGGCTCGAAAGAGGCATTCGGCGAAGCGCTGCTCGAATCGTATTTCGAAGGCTATCTCGCGCATCTCGACAACCTGCTCAAGCAGCAGGCCGGCACGGGCGCCGAGCGCCTGATGACGTACTGGGGCAACTGGCTGCACACGCAATGCGCGGACGATCCGGAAGGCAAGTGCCTCGCGGTGAAGCTCGGCGCGGAAGTGTCGGATCTGTCGGAAGCGATGCGCGCGGTACTGCGGCGCGGCACCAGCCAGATCATCGAGCGGCTCGCCGGCGGCATCGAGGCGGGGCTCGCCGACGGTTCGCTGAGCGGCGTCGACGATCCGTCGTACACCGCCGCGATCCTGTACGAGCTGTGGCTGGGCGCGACGCTGCTGGAGAAGATTCACCGCGACCGCAAACCGCTCGAAAGGGCGATGGCCGAAACGCGGCGCATGCTGAACCTGCCGCCGGCCACGCATGACGGAGCACAGTCGTAATCCGGGCGCGCAGGGGCGCGCCTTGTTTTTACCCCAACTCTAGACGACTGGTCTACTCAATCATTCATGACGAACGCTTCACGCCGAACGCTCCACACCGCGTTACGCTGTCCCGATCGTTCCAACCGCCTGCTTGCGACCGCACCGGCCCGCCCGTCGATGCCGCCGCGGGCGCGCACTTCCTGCTGGTCCATCCCTGATCCGATCGTGCCCACGACGCACGTTCATTCCTGTTGACGGAGGCTCACATGCCGCAAAGCAAGACCGCAAACCGCCAGATCGTCCTGAATTCGCGCCCGGTCGGCGCACCGACGCCGGACAACTTCCGCGCCGAAACCGCTGACGTGCCGGTACCCGGCCCCGGCCAGGTGCTGCTGCGCACCGTCTGGTTGTCGCTCGACCCGTACATGCGCGGCCGGATGAGCGACGCGCCGTCCTATGCGCCGCCGGCCGAACTGGGCCAGCCGATGGTCGGCGGCACGGTCAGCCGCGTGGTGTCATCGAACCTGCCGGCGTTTCGCGAAGGCGATCTCGTCGTCGCCGGGGCCGGCTGGCAGGACTACGCGCTGTCCGACGGACGCGACCTGATCCCGCTCGGCCGCGACTTCGCGCACCCGTCGTACGCGCTCGGCGTGCTCGGCATGCCGGGCTTCACCGCGTACACGGGACTGCTGAAGATCGGCGAACCGAAGGCCGGTGAAACCGTGGTCGTCGCGGCCGCGAGCGGCGCGGTCGGCGCGGTGGTCGGCCAGATCGCCAAGCTGAAGGGTTGCCGCGTGGTCGGCGTCGCGGGCGGCGCCGACAAGTGCGCGTACGTGACCGGCACACTCGGCTTCGACGCATGCGTCGACCACCACGATCCGGCGTTTGCCGCGAAGCTGAAGGACGCGTGCCCGAACGGCATCGACGTCTATTTCGAGAACGTCGGCGGCGCGGTGTTCGACGCAGTATGGCCGCTGCTGAACGACCATGCGCGCGTGCCCGTCTGCGGGATCATTGCGCATTACAACGACGCGGCCTACGACGACAACGCGCTGTCGACCGGCCGTGACCGCGTGCCGGCGTTGATGGGCGCGATCCTGCGCAAGCGTATCCGCGTGCAGGGTTTCATCATTCTCGATCACTATGCAACCGGCTATGCGTCGTTCCTGAAGGACATGAGCGAGTGGGTCGCGCAGGGCAAGGTGAAGACGCTCGAGGACGTCGTTCCCGATCTCGCCGACGCGCCGCAAGCGCTGATCGGCTTGCTCGCGGGCAAGAATTTCGGCAAGGTCGTCGTGCGTGTCGGCCCGGACGAGCTGGCCTGATCCCGCCGCTCGACGACATACGACCGTTGCACGCTGGCGTCGCACGACGCCGGCTTGTGGCATGCTCGTTTTCCGTTTTCCAAGGAGTGAAAAATGGCGCTTCACGTGATTGCTTCGCTGTTCCTGAAACCCGAGCACGCGCAGGCCGCCGAGGCCGAGCTGCGCAGCATGGTCGCCAAGACGCGCACCGAACCGGGCAACCGGCGCTACGACCTGTTCCGCGAGCAGGACGGTTCGCCGAATCTGCATCTGTACGAGATCTACGACGACCAGGCGGCGTTCGACGCGCACCTCGCGAGCCCGTATTTCGGCGAGTTCCGCACGAAGTCGGCCGACTGGTTCACCGCGCCGCCGGTCATCAAGGTGCTGGCGGGCATCGACGTGGCCGAGTAACGACGCAGCACGCAACACCTCCGCCGCGGCCCGCCCGCACCCGGGCCGCGCGGCACCCGTTGCGCACGACGCAACGGCGAGGACCCATGACGCAGCGCGCGTCGTTCGCGCCGCTCCCCCAATACAACGGCCCCGGAGGCTGAATGATCACCCTCAACATCAACGGCGAAACCCGCTCGGTCGACGCCCCCGACGACATGCCCTTGCTCTGGGTGCTGCGCGACGTCGTCGGCCTGACCGGCACCAAGTTCGGCTGCGGGATCGCGCAATGCGGCGCGTGCACCGTGCATCTCGACGGCGTGGCCGCGCGTTCGTGCGTGCTGCCGGTCGCCGCCGTCGCGGGCCGCAAGATCACGACGATCGAAGCCGTCGGCGCGACGCCGGCCGGCCACAAGGTCCAGCAGGCGTGGCGCGAGCTCGACGTCGTCCAGTGCGGCTACTGCCAGTCGGGGCAGGTGATGGCCGCCACCGCGCTGATCGCGTCGAACCCGAACCCGAGCGACGCCGACATCGACGCGGCCATGGCCGGCAACATCTGCCGCTGCGGCACGTACCACCGGATTCGCGCGGCCGTCAAACAAGCCGCGAAGGAGGCCTGACATGTCGCGAGGACTGATCGAAGCAGGCCGGGCGACTGCGGGCGTATCGCGCCGGTCGTTTCTTAAACTCGGCATGTCGCTCGGCGCCGCAGCCGGCGGCGGCTTGCTGCTCGGCTTCAGCCTGCCGGCGGCGGGCGACGATGCGCGCCGCTCGGTGATCGGCGGCGATGCGGCCGAACCCGCGCAGCCCGGCGTGTTCGCGCCGAACGCATTCGTGCAGATCGACCGCGCCGGCAAGGTCACGCTCGTGATGCCGAAGGTCGAGATGGGGCAGGGCGTCTATACGGCGCTGCCGATGCTGATCGCGGAAGAACTCGAAGTGCCGCTGTCGAGCGTGACGCTCGATCATGCGCCGCCGAACGAGAAGCTGTTCCTCGATCCGTTGCTCGGCGGCCAGCTCACCGGCGGCTCGACGTCGGTACGCTACGCGTGGGACCCGCTGCGCCAGGCGGGCGCCACCGCGCGCACGCTGCTGGTCTCGGCGGCCGCGAAGCAATGGAACGTCGATCCGGCGAGCTGCCGCGCGGCGAACGGCGAAGTGCAGCATCCGCCGAGCGGCCGGCGCGCATCGTATGGCCAGCTGGCCGACGCTGCGGCGAAGCTGCCGGTGCCGAAGGACGTCGTGCTGAAGAAGCCGGCGGATTTCAAGCTGATCGGCACGCCCGCGAAGCGCCTCGATTCGCCGGAGAAGGTCGACGGCACCGCGCAGTTCGGGCTCGACGTGCGCCTGCCCGGCATGCTGTACGCGGTGATCGTGAACAGTCCGGTGTTCGGCGGCACGGTCGCGAGCGTCGACGACACGGCCGCGAGGAAGATCCCCGGCGTGCGCCAGGTCGTGCGCGTCGACAACGCGGTCGCGGTGGTCGGCGATCACACGTGGGCCGCGAAGCGCGGCGCGTCGGCGCTCGTCGTGAAGTGGAACGAAGGCGCGGGCGCGAAGGTGTCGACCAAGGACCTGTTCGCGGATCTCGCGCAGGCGGCGGCGAACGGCAAGGGCGCGGTCGCCCGCAAGGAAGGCGACGTCGGCAAGGCGTTCGCGAACGCGAAGACGCGCGTCGACGCCGTCTACGAACAGCCGCTGCTCGCCCACGCGACGATGGAGCCGGTGAACTGCACGGTGCACGTGCGTGGCGACGGCTGCGAGATCTGGGTCGGCACGCAGGTGCCGACCCGCGCCCGCGACACGGCACAGCAGTTGACCGGGCTGTCGCCGGACAAGATCGTCGTGCACAACCACCTGCTCGGCGGCGGATTCGGCCGACGGCTCGAGACAGACATGATCGGCCAGGCCGTGAAGGTCGGCAAACAGGTCAACGCACCGGTGAAGGTGATCTGGACGCGCGAGGAAGACGTCCAGCACGACATGTACCGACCGTGCTACCACGACGCGATCTCGGCCGGCCTCGACGCGAACGGCAAGCCGGTCGCGTGGCAGCACCGGATCGTCGGCTCGTCGATCCTCGCGCGCTTCGCGCCGCCCGCGGTCAAGGACGGCGTCGATCCCGACGCGGTCGAGGTCGCGGCCGAACTGCCGTACGACCTGCCGAACCAGCTGGTCGACTACGTGCGCCAGGAGCCGCGCCACGTGCCCACCGCGTTCTGGCGCGGCGTCGGGCCGACGCGCAGCACGTTCGTCGTCGAAAGCTTCATCGACGAACTGGCCGCGCAGACCAAGACCGACCCGGTGCAGTACCGCCGCGCGCTGCTCGACAAGACGCCGCGCGCCCGCAACGTGCTCGACGTCGCGACGAAGGCGGCCGGCTGGGGCACATCGCTGCCGAAGGGGCAAGGGCGCGGCGTGTCGGTGATGCACGCGTTCGGCAGCTTCTTCTCGATCGTCATCGACGTCGCGGTGGACGGCGGCGAGGTGCAGGTCAAGCGCGCCGTGTGCGCGGTCGATTGCGGGATGTATGTGAATCCGAACACGATCGAGGCGCAGGTGCAGGGCGGCATCATCTTCGGGATCACGGGCGCGCTGTACGGCGAGATCACGATCGAGGACGGCCGCGTCGTGCAGACCAACTTCAACGACTACCGGATGATGCGAATCAACGAGGTGCCGCCGATCGAAGTCCATCTGGTGAAGAGCGGCGAGGCGCCGGGCGGGATCGGCGAGCCGGGCACGGCCGCGACCGCGGCGGCACTGTCGAACGCGATCTTCGCGGCCACCGGCACGCGGCTGCGCAAGCTGCCGGTCGGCAACCAGCTGAAAACGGCCTGAGGGGAGGAGACGACCATGCGATATCTCACCCTGAACCTGAACACGCTCCGCGCGTCGCTGTTCGCGCTATCCGCTCTGGTGATCGGCACGGCTGCGCATGCCGCGCAGACGGCGCCCGCCGACAGCGCGCTCGTCGCCCGCGGCGCGTATCTGGCGAAAGCCGGCGACTGCGTCGCGTGCCATACCGCGCCGCGCGGCACGCCGTTCGCGGGCGGCCTGAAGATGGTCACGCCGATGGGCGCGATCTACACGACCAACATCACGCCCGACCCGGAGACGGGCATCGGCGGCTATACCGAAGCAGATTTCGCCAGCGCGTTGCGCAAGGGCGTCGCGAAGGACGGTCACAACCTGTATCCGGCGATGCCGTATCCGTCGTACGCGAAGCTGAAGGACGACGACGTGAAGGCGCTGTATGCGTACTTCATGCACGGCGTCGAACCGGTGAAGCAGGCGAACCGGCCGTCCGACATCCCGTGGCCGCTCAACATGCGCTGGCCGCTCGCGTTGTGGAACATGGTGTTCCTCGACACGACGCCGTACGCGGACAAGCCGGCCAAGGACGCGATGTGGAACCGCGGCGCGTATCTCGTGCAGGGGCTCGGGCACTGCGGGTCGTGCCACACGCCGCGCGGTGTCGGCTTCCAGGAGAAGGCACTCGACGAAAGCGGCGCGGCGTTCCTGTCCGGCGCCGCGATCGACAACTGGTTCGCGTCGAACCTGACCGGCGAGCACAACACCGGGCTCGGCCGCTGGAACGAGGCGGACGTCGCGCAGTTCCTGAAGACCGGCGCGAATCAGCACGCGACCGCGTTCGGCTCGATGGTGAGCGTGATCAACCACAGCACGCAGGAACTGACCGACGACGATCTGGCTTCCATCTCGCGCTACCTGAAGTCGCTGCCGGCGACAGGCGGCACGGGCGCACCGCCGTACCGCTATGATCCGAAGGCGACGCAGGTCGCACTGGGCCGGCCGGCAGCCGATCCGGGCGCGAAGGTGTATAACGCTTACTGCCTGCATTGCCACGGGGTGGACGGCCGCGGTTATGCGCCGCTGCTCGCGCCGCTCGCCGGCAATCCGAACGTGCTCGAGGCCGATGCGTCGTCGCTGATCAACGTGACGCTTAACGGCAGCGACACGCTCGTGATCGGTGGCGTGCCGTCCGCGTATCCGATGCCGGCGTTCTCGAACCAGTTGAACGACCAGCAGGTCGCCGACGTGCTGACGTTCATGCGCGCCGGCTGGAACAACGGCGCGCCGGCCGTGCAGGCGGCGGACGTCGCGAAACTCCGCAAGGCGACGGCGGCCGCGCACTGAGCGCGGTGCGCTGCAAAACGACGGCGGGCCGGCGTGCCTGCCGTCGACGCCGCCGGGCGCGTGCCTGCCCCCGGCGGCGTGGCTTTTTCTGTTTCTGTCAACCGGCGCGCGACCGTTCGCGGCAGCGCGCGTTTTATCGACGCAATGTAGGGGTGTCTGGATGGCTAACGTGACTTATACGGATACGCAACTGCTGATCGACGGCGAGTGGGTCGACGCCGCGAGCGGCAAGACGATCGACGTCGTGAACCCGGCGACCGGCAAGCCGATCGGCAAGGTGGCCCACGCGGGCATCGCAGATCTCGACCGTGCGCTCGCCGCCGCGCAACGCGGCTTCGAGGCATGGCGCAAGGTGCCCGCGCACGAACGCGCGGCGACGATGCGCAAGGCGGCCGCGCTGGTGCGCGAACGCGCCGACGCGATCGCGCAGCTGATGACGCAGGAGCAGGGCAAGCCGCTCACCGAAGCGCGCGTCGAAGTGCTGTCGGCGGCCGACATCATCGAATGGTTCGCGGACGAAGGCCGCCGCGTGTACGGCCGGATCGTGCCGCCGCGCAACCTCAATGCGCAACAGACGGTCGTGAAGGAGCCGGTCGGCCCGGTAGCGGCGTTCACGCCGTGGAACTTCCCGGTCAACCAGGTCGTGCGCAAGCTGAGCGCCGCGCTCGCGACCGGCTGTTCGTTCCTCGTGAAGGCGCCGGAAGAAACGCCCGCCTCGCCGGCCGCGTTGCTGCGCGCGTTCGTCGACGCAGGCGTGCCGGCCGGCGTGATCGGCCTCGTGTTCGGCGATCCGGCTGAAATCTCGTCGTACCTGATTCCGCACCCGGTGATCCGCAAGGTCACGTTCACGGGTTCGACGCCGGTCGGCAAGCAATTGGCCGCACTCGCGGGCCAGCACATGAAGCGCGCGACGATGGAGTTGGGCGGCCACGCGCCGGTGATCGTCGCCGAGGATGCGGACGTCGCGCTCGCGGTGAAGGCCGCCGGCGGGGCGAAATTCCGCAACGCGGGGCAGGTCTGCATTTCGCCGACGCGCTTTCTCGTGCACAACAGCATCCGCGACGAATTCACCCGCGCGCTGGTCAAGCATGCCGAAGGGCTGAAGGTCGGCAACGGCCTCGAGGAAGGCACGACGCTCGGCGCGCTCGCGAACCCGCGGCGCCTGACCGCGATGGCGTCGGTCGTCGACAACGCGCGCAAGGTCGGCGCGAGCATCGAGACCGGCGGCGAGCGGATCGGCGCGGAAGGCAACTTCTTCGCGCCGACCGTGATCGCGAACGTGCCGCTCGAAGCGGACGTGTTCAACAACGAGCCGTTCGGCCCGGTCGCGGCGATTCGCGGCTTCGACAAGCTCGAGGATGCGATCGCCGAGGCGAACCGTCTGCCGTTCGGTCTGGCCGGCTACGCGTTCACGCGTTCGTTCGCGAACGTGCATCTGCTGACGCAGCGCCTCGAAGTCGGGATGCTGTGGATCAACCAGCCGGCCACGCCGTGGCCGGAAATGCCGTTCGGCGGCGTGAAGGATTCGGGCTACGGGTCGGAAGGCGGGCCGGAAGCGCTGGAGCCGTATCTCGTCACGAAGTCGGTGACGGTGATGGCCGTCTGAGAGTGGTCTGATGGCCGGTTGGCCGCGTGCGTGCCGCCATTTGCGCGGTACACACGCGGCTGGCCTTGCCGAGCGCCGGGCGTTCTGCCCGGCCTCGTTGTTTCCGATTCGTTCGCCATCGGCACCTGCAGCGCCTGCTGCTCACGAAAGCCCGGCTATCGACGTTGCGATCAGCGCCAGAATTGCTCCACCCACTGGCAAACACGTTGCCACTCGGCGGTCCTCATGTACGCCTGGGTTTCCTTCTCCAGTTCCGGCACCTTGCGCCAGTCGTCCAGTGCGATGGATTGACCGAGCACGAAATTTCCGCGCTGGTAATTGGCGTTCAGTATCTGCCCGGCCTGTTGTGCGGCGATCGCCGCCGTCGTATCCATCGTCAGCCCGAGCAGGGCTGCCGCCGGTACGCGCCCGCTTTCGAGCGGCCACAGCCATTTCGAAACGCCCCAGGTCAACGGGTTGCCGACGGCGTCCGGGGGAATGCCCACGGGGCTGGTTCCGGTGCCGAGCGACAACAGACGCACATCGTCCAGGCTGCCTGCGCGACGGCTCGCCAGCGCCTCGGCAATGGCGGACACGGAAGGATTGTTCGCAAACACGCCGCCATCGGCGAAATAGCCAAGCCCGGCGATTTCGTACGGCGGGAAATACGTCGGCGCAGCCGACGTGGCAAGTGCGGCATCGAACAGGCTGACGTTACGGTAGGCGTTGCCGTTTCCGTTGGAGAAGGTGCACGGAGCCCAGCTCTTGGTGGGCGGATCCCACAGGCGCGCCGAGTTGATTGCGACGAAGCGGGACAGATCGGCCAGCTTGCCGTTGCCGACCAGCGACTTGGCGATCTCCTGTAGCCCGGTGTTGACATACTGGCACTGGAACACGCCCGGGCCAGCCAGGACCGTGCCTTGTTCGAGTGCTTGCGGGTGCTGTTCGAGCGCTTGCTTTTGCGCCAGCCACGCCCCGTTTTCCCGAAAGATCACCGGGCCCTTCGTCCTGTAGATATCGACGATCTCGGAAATGGATACGCCGCAGGCGAGCCCCAGGGCGATCAGGCCGCCCGTGGATGTGCCGGCAAAGCCGTCGGCACTCGCGATGATCCGGCTGCGCCGGTCGAGGTCCTGGATGAGCAGGGCGGTGATCAATCCCCGGATACCGCCGCCATCGCAACTGAGAATCTTGAAGGTCATTGCGTTTCCCTTTTTGATCGTGGGATGAATGCGAATGGCGCAACCCGGCGGGCATCCCGCCCGTGTCGCCGGGGGATGCTCCGCTTCCTGCGCCGTATCGCCGCCGGAAATTCAAGCCAGCGGGCGAAGCGTCGTGCGTTATTGCCCGTCGAATCTCACATCGAGCACGGTGTAGGCATCCCACGCATACAAATACGCGTTGTCCTTGGAATAGAGCGACAGTTTCTGGTGGTTGAAATCGGAAATCAAAATAGAGCCCTGACGCGTCCATCCGCGCGCGCCTATCCAGTTATAGAAACCCACGTAGGCGTTATTGCTGACGGACATATATCGACTGGTGCCGAGGATCCGATAATACGTCACGCCGTTATAAGGGTACTGTTCCAGCGTCAACGCTTTCGCGGCGGAATCGACGAGAACGGCCCATTCGCCGCTGTTTTGGCCAAGCCAGCCTAACTGCACACCGTCGTGATAGAGCGCCATTTTGAATGTATCGACCTCGGTGGCAGAAACAGGGGCCGTGTTGGCGAATTCTGCAAAGGTCCCGTGTGGCTGATTTTCAATCGGATTGAGACTCATTTTTTTCACCTTGAAGAGGTTGGATGCTTCCCCGTGCCTTCGAGAACAGCACCATGCGTTTCGGACGCATGGCGCGCCGGCATCGTCAAAGGCCGCGATTCCGGCGAATTCGGTGGTGCTCCAATCCGGCTGGACGATGGCAGATCGACCATGATGGCGCCGGATAACGCCAGCGGTCACGTCCGAGCGGCGGGACATGCCGGAGCATTGGCATTATCGAATGCCAGGCATTCAATTTCCTTCTATTGGGGTGATTGTCTCGAGTGTCGCCGCTGTATTTTCGATTGACTCGGCACCAGTGATTTATAGGAAATGAAATGACGGATGACAAGGCTGGCGGAAGACGGGAATTTAATCGAAATTAAAACAATCCGGATTGAATTGCATATATTTGAAACATTCGAACCTGTCCGGCCTCATGGATGGTTTCGCATGCGTCGGATGGCAGGAATGGCGGCAGATGCGTTGACGCACCTGCGCTTTACCCGGAGACATCGCCGCAGCGAAAGCGGTGGCAGCTATCACGATCCTCACGCGACGATCATGGATGCAGGGGCTGTCGATCGGCGTGGCCGCGATCGGCATCGTGGTGGCGGGGTTGGCGTTGTTTGGGGTTTGATGGGCTGAGAGGTCGTCAGGGTCCAGTCGTATCTGGAGGTCGGCGCATGAGATTCACGATTGCATGCCCGCATTGCGGCGCGCGCGGCATCGCGCGCGTGCTCGAACAGAAAACCGAGCTGGAGTGGGAAATCGACTACCAGTGCGACGACGTCGTGTGCGGTCACACGTACCGCGCACGACTTGGCCTAGACCTGGCCGCGCCTATTGAGCGGCGGCCGCGGCTCGGCGAACAGATTCCGCTTGTATAGCGGTGCCATAGAGGGATATCGACGTGCCATCCAACAGATAGTGCATCGATATCGATTCGATATCGTTTTGATATAGGGGTGATAGATGATTGTAGCGGTCGGAAATCCGAAGGGCGGGGTAGGGAAATCGACGGTTGCCGTGCAGCTCGCGCTCGGCGTCATGCTTGCCGGCCAGCGTGCCTGGCTGGTCGACGGTGATCCGCAAGGCTCAAGCGCCGGCGCCGCGCTCGTGCGCAGCGATGCCGGTCTCCTTGGCCTGGCGTCGCTGTACTGCGATGACGGGCAGGAGCTGCACCGCGCGATCCTGGCGAACTCGCAGAAATACGATCACGTCGTTATCGATATCGGCGCGCGCGATTCGAGCGCATTTCGTGCCGCGCTCGCGGTCGCCGACGTGGTGCTGATCCCGGTCATGCCGCGCTCGTTCGATGTCTGGGCGCTGGATGACATGGCGAAACTACTCGGCGAGGCGCGCAAGGTGAACCGGGTCCGCGCGCTCGCCTTCCTGAACGCGGCGGACACTCAGGGCGCCGACAACCGCGAAGCGGAAGCGGCTATTGCCAGCTACGACGCATTCGACCTGCTGCCGTGCCGTCTGTATCGGCGAAAGGCGTACGCCAACGCCAGCGCGGTCGGTTTGCACGTCGAGGAAATGGGGCGCCGCGATACAACCGCGTGCGCGGAAATTGAGCGACTGCAAGACGCGGTGTTCGGGGTGCTGGATAAGTCGGCTGCCGGTGCATAAGCGCGGGCCGGTATCGGCCCAACATCAAACAAGAAGCGAAACCACATCGAATCGATATCAGAACGATAGGGGTTCATATGTCCATTACGCGAAAGCCGGCGATACGCATCAGCGCAGAGGCTGAGGCCTTCATTTCTGCCGCACCGGACGCGCCCTCTGTGGCGTCACATCGCCCGACTGCCGAACAGTCATCCGTTCGTAGGCCAACAAAGAAGAAGATAAGCCTTGATATTGACCGGCACTTGCTGCAACGCATTGACGATTGCGCTCACAAACTCGGAATTTCGAGGAATGCAGTGCTTGCGCTTGCAGCAGCCGGTTATGTAACGGAGTCTCACACTCGCTGAGCGCTGAGAGGGTCTGGAGCGTCGACTCGGCGCTATCATGTTGATATCGACTAGAGGTAGCCACGGTGGCGCACGCGCCGGCTCGCAGTGCGTGCGTCGCAAAGGCGATTTCCTATCGAATTTGCCACGGGGACATGATGACGCACGATTTGGATCTAGACAAAATGATTGCCGGGGTAAAGAAAACCGGCTACCCGCTTGAGTATGAAATTTCGGCAATATTAAAATCCCGAGGTTGGACGATCATTTCTGGAATGTACTACATTGATTCTGATCGCGATCAGCCGCGGGAGATCGATATTGTTGCCTACAAGATCAGCAATACTCCGGTAAAGGTCGTAACAGCACTAATAATTAGCTGCAAAAAGAGCGCAAATGCGGCATGGGGCTTCCTTGCAAGATCGGCGGACCACTCGAATCCGAACATCGTCTACGATCCATTTCATTTTTGGACTGACAACAAACCGATGCAGTACTATATCGAAAAAGAAAACTGGAGAAATATTTACCCTCGATTTGCCGCAAGCCGCCGGGTGAATGGAATTTTAGATAAACCGGAATTTGAGGTTTTTGCACTTCAACCTATGGAAATGGGCGCGCAGCGCGAAGACGGGGCGAAGGGAAAAGATCAAGGAAAACCCTCAGACTCCCCTGCGATGTTCGAGTCGGTCATGTCGCTTATGAAGGCGCAGCAGCACTATTTGAATAGAGGGAGCAAGGGTAGAAAAGTGCCGAGGTTTTATCAATACAATCTCATTTCCCTTGCTGATACCAAATTTATTAGATTTGATTTTTCAGATTCTGGAATTGGCGCCGAATTTGCTGAGCGGATTCCCTATATCGGCCGATACATATTTAAGGACGATGATGTTTTCTCTAAAATTTGGTTCGTGACAAAGAATGACTTTCCATCCTTGCTGTCCGAATACGATAGGCTGCACGAGGCAAATGTGAAACTCGTCAAGGGGAAAACTGAAGAATTTTACAAAAACATAATGAAGGACAGCGAGCGAATTGACGTACTGCTGCCCGAGTTCCAGAAGAAATTGGTTGCAGCTATTGGGACGCGAATCAAAACAGAGAGACCGATCGCCCCAGATGATTTTTATTTATTCTTCGTGGCGGACGATGTTTTGGAGATTTGCTACGTTTCTTTCGAGGATATTTCTAAAAAGTTAAACTCGAATAAACATATTCTCGCTCGAACGGCTGAAATTCTAAAAAGCTTGTTTAAATACGAAGGCCCGTTCAAGTTCACTGACCTGTAGCCGCTCGCCGCGACTGCATGGAAGCGCACAGAAATATCGCATCGTGAAACGGCCGCAGGCCCGCGCTAGTTGCCGCCCGCGGTCCGCCGCCCAGGTGCATAGAAAGTGCCCTGATAAATGAAGCGGGCAGGCGGGGAGGGGACTGCGCAGTGGCGCCGGTGCCGCCGGCGTGCCAGTACCCCCGCCCGCCCCTGAGGGTGCCCGCTCAGCGCGCTGTCACCCCTACAGCGGCTTCGCTGGCGGCATCCGACGGCTCGGCTGCCAGTCAACGGACAACCCGGTATAGGCCGTCTATACGCCCCCTACACATAACGCGAAAAACCGTGCGGAAATGATGCGCGGGCGGCCACTGGTCCGACTGCCGCCCGCCGCGTCCGGCGCCGAACCGGCGAACCGCACAAAGCAGTAGCCATAGTGTCCCCCATGGGTTACAATTGCGCTATGTTCAAAGTCTTGACCCCCCAATTTGATAGCTGGCTCGACGGGCTTCGCGATCCAGTCGGCAGCGCGGCAATCAGCCTGCGCATCGAGCGGGCGAAGCTCGGCAACCTCGGCCAGTGGCGCGCAGTCGGTGACGGCGTCAATGAAATGAAGATCGACGTAGGGCCGGGATACCGGGCCTACTTCGTGCGGCGCGGAAAAATCATCGTCGTGGTGTTGTGCGGCGGGGACAAGTCGACGCAGAAGAAGGACATCAAGACGGCGAAGCAAATCGCCGGCGAACTGGAGGATTGAGTATGAAAATCAGCGAACTGGCCGAATTCGACGGCTCGAAGTACCTGAAGGACGAGGAAACGATTCGTCACTACCTGGCGCAAGCGTTCGAAGATGGCGATCCGCGCCTGATCCAGGCCGCGCTCGGGAACGTCGCAAAGGCGCGCGGCATGACCGCGCTTGCGCGCGAGTCCGGCGTAAAGCGCGAAGCGCTCTATCGGGCGCTGTCAGAAGGTGGGAACGCGGAGTTTGCAACGATCATGAAGGTTGTCGGTGCGTTGGGATTGCACCTGACCGTTGCGCCGGCACAGCCGGCGGCCGAAGCGGCGCCGGTGCCGGCACCGACACCAACACGCGCACGCGCTGCAGCGCACGCGTAGCGCGCCGGGGCCGGCCGCGTATGTCGCGCCGGCCCGCCGTCGCCTATGCCGCGGGCGACGCCGGCGGAATGGCGTACGGATCGAAGCTCACGACTTCTTCGCCGAGCCAGTCGTTCAATTCCAGGAACCGCGACTGCAGCGGCACAATCTCATTTCGCCCGAACACGCGCGCAGCGGTGTCGGGCGTGCCAAACCCGCCCGAATTGCTCGGCACGATGCCGAGCAGCTGCGGCGGCACGCGATGCGCGGCGAGCAAGTCGTCGCGCGTCACGTTCTTGATATTGAAAAATTCATCCTTCGCGGCAACCTCGGAAACGGGGATAAGCTGGATGCCGTCCTTCTTGCCGCCCGGTGCATACATGAACACGTTTCGGAAATTGCCCGGTCCCTTGCTGTTCTTCAACGCGGAGCGCATGTTGTCCACGTCGCTCTGAGTTTGCGCGGCGTCCGTCATGTACAGGATGGAGCCCGCATGGCTTCCGTTCTCGTAATACTTCCGGCGGAACAGCGTCGACGATTCGTTGAGCCAGGCCGAATGGAGCGAGCTGAGATATTCCGGCAGGCCGTACACCTCTTGGTTGATATCCGACTGCATCACATGAAACACGCTGTCCGGCTCGAATTCATGTTCGATCCGCCAGCCGTTCGCGTATACGTAGCCGCTGAAGTCGGCCTTCCGGCGGGTGTACTTCGCGAGTGAGTTCTCAAGGCGTAGTGTGTTACCGAGCCGATTCCGTCGCCGTTCGAGATAGCCGTTACCGAACACCATGAATTCGAGCGCCAGGCGCCCGAATTGCGCGCGCGAAAGCAACCGGTGCGGCCGGAACGTCGACGCCAATACGTTCGCTTTGAAGTACAGCGCGGAGCTGTGGTGTGTGCTCGCGCGAAATGACTTCGCAATCCCGTGAAAGCTCACCGGCGGCTCGAACCACTGACCATTCGACCAACATTCAACGTAGTCGAGAATTTCGGCACGATCCATGACCGGAATCGGATCGTCGAAGGTGAACACTTCGGCACGCGCCGGCGCTGGCGCGACCGGCGCGAGATGCGAGGATGCTGCGGCCGTGTGGCGGCCGCGCGTGCGCTCGCTCACGAATAAATCTCCATGAAGGATTGAGAATTCAGGCCGCCGCCGTCGAGCGGTTCGCGGTCGATCGCATGCAGGCACGCCCACGCCAGGTCGGCGTGGCCGGTTTCCTCGGAGCGGTCGGCCGTGTACGTCGCGCGGTGGCCGCCGGCCGTGATGGTCTGTTTGATCGCCATGAAGGCGGCCGCCAGGTCTGTCCATCCGGCGTCGAACTGAAATCGGCCGTTGCGAATCACCGACTGGCCCTTGAGAACCAGGCGGGTTTTCACCTCGGGCGAGTAATTGATAGCGACCGCGCCGGGGTAGAACTTTCGGACGAGCTGATAGACGCCCTGGCCCATGCCGGTCGTGTCGATGGTGACACGCACCGCTATCATGTGTCCGAGCGCGAAAATTTCTCGGCCGTGCGCGCGCACTACCATTCGAACGGAAAGGCGAAACGGAAATCAGTCATCGGCGGCGGCGAAAACAATCACAACGTGAAGGTGCTGCCGGAGGACTACGCGACCGAGGCCGAAGCACGCGCTGCAGCGCAAGCAGAATTCACGCGCACGCAACGCAGCCAGGCGACGCTTGACTACTCGCTCGCGCGTGGCCAGGCCGACTTGTTTCCAGAAACCCCTATTACGGTGAGCGGATTCAAACCGGAAATCGACGAAACGGCGTGGCTGGTGAAGAAGGCAACGCACCGAATCGGAAACGATGGTTTCGTGACCGACGTGGAGCTGGAAATGCGCGACGATCCGACGACGGATCGGCATCGGTCGCACTTTCGGACGAACAAGAAATGACCAACTTGGCACGGAGCGGATTTCCACATGATTGTATTTCGGCTATACGTGCTTGTAGCTCTGCGACACGCTTGCAAGCCAGCGGATGACGTGGGCGCTCGTAGCGCCCCTCTGCTGGGTCCGGATGCAGTGTCCGCCGATCGCGAAACAAGGGGGTGAGCTTACGGGCGAGTCGGAAATTTTAGCTATAGCGTGCGGTAGAATCTTCACACCAGTCCCATCTAGCCGCTGCACAGTGACTCCGGTGGGGCAATGACCTAAGAATAGGGAAAACAATGCGCATCGCATCGAAACTTCACGACGGTCGGATCAACGCAACGAATTACTTGATCGAAATATCGATTGGCGACTATATCGATTTGGCTCGAACAGTCCTTGACAACAACGAGTTTCAGAGAAAGCGTGTCTCCAGCTCAAAAACAATATACTCGCTATTAAAGACAGACGCGGTTCAAGGTTGCGTCATACCGCCGATCGTACTAGCACTCTCTTCGCCGGACCCCAAGGAACTAACAAACGAAAACCTTAAATCAGCCCTGGAGGGGCATGTCGATCATCTAATGATCTTGGACGGACTCCAGCGAAGCCACTCATTCATCGACATTGAAGATGAGTTTAAGCGACGTGGCGATGATGTGGGGCTAAAATCTTATCGAGAATTACCGATTCGATGCGAAATATATCTCGGCATCAATCGACTGGGCATTTTATACAGAATGCTGACGCTTAACACCGGGCAAACCCCAATGTCCCTGCGCCAGCAAATTGAAATGCTTTATCTTGATTACTCTAAAGAAGAAATCGCAGGAGTCGTTCTCACGCGGGAAGTTGATGCAACCAAGGCCAAAGGTCTCAATGCCTATAACTTCAAAGAGGTTATAGAGGGATTTAATTGCTACCTGGAGCGAAATGAATTGCCTCTGGAGCGCGCAGATCTCCTCGAGAACATCAAAAGTCTTGAGAAGCTCTCGCAAGAAAATTCCGGAAAAGATCTTTTCCGAGAATTTGTCGCATCATTTCATCAGTTCGTAATACGAGTCAATGAATTAATGGATGACGAATCGCTAGATGAGGCGCGATTTGGGGAGGGCACAGTATGGGGAAAAACCGCGACCCAAGTATTTAAGAAGCAACAAGCTTTGGCCGGATTTGGGGCGGCAATTGGGAAGTTAAAAGACAATGATGTTATCGAAGGTTTTCAGGACGTGATATCAGTGCTTTCCCAAGTTTCGATCGGCAGCGAAACTCAAATGTTCTTAGCTGAATTCAATAAATCAATGCGCTGGATTGCCGATAACGCAAAAAAAATCGGTAACGCGCAGCGCATGTATTTTCAATATTATTTTAGGGAGCTATTTAATCCATCGGGCGATGGGTATTTAAGTCTTTACGAATCAATCCCGCTTGCCCTCCAGAAATACAAGAGTCAAGTATTTTGAAGGGGGTGATGTGTTAAGAGTTCGGACCGCAAACGGGGAGACCGCGCACCTCTCGTCTTATCGAGCCAGCTTGGATGGTCGAGAGTTGCGTGCCGATGTGAATTCGGAAGATTACGAAGGGGAAATTGTCGTCACACGCCCTTACGCAGACCGCGTAGCCCGTGACTATCAACTGTTCTTCTTTGTGTCGACGGTTCCTGGCGAGGGACAGATTTACGATATCTTTGATATTGCAGCCGATGAGCGCGTTGGGCTTCTAACGCCCATTCGTGCGCTCGACTCTCGCGAGCACGCCCGTAGCGATGATGAGTATTTTCAAGCTGTGGCGGCCTCTATCTTTTGGCAACTTGTAGAGGACGCAGCGGGATATTCTCAACTGACAGAATCAATTGACGCATACGACTACAAAATATCCGATTTTTACGAGGACGGCGTTTCCATCTTAGTTGTAAATCCTCGCGCACAACCCAACTTTAATATAGACTCCTATTTGCCCGGTCTATTTTCATACGGATACTCCGTTTACAGTCCAGGGCGTTCTGCGTCATGCAGCTTCGCTTTCAAGGATTTACCCAAAGGTAAAAATCTAAAAATTCATCCGGTATGGAAGGAGTATGTGGGCGAACCATACTTCAAAAACTTGTACACCGAAATGCTCCCATATGAGGCAAATCCGATAGCGACGTTTCTGCTTCAATATCAAGTTTTTGAAGTGCTCATGCAAGCTGTATTTTCTGAGAGACTTCAACAATTAAAAGAAGCGATTAATAATTTTAGCGGAACAGCCTCCGATCTCAGAGAGCTTGTTACACCCATCCAAGAATTAAGCGCTGAACGAGATAGAATTAGAGCCTCGATATCGGTATCATCAATCTCGGCAGACTTGCTCGCGGACATTTGTTCTGCGTGCAAGACACTCCTCGCCGGCGCAAATAAAGCGTACAAAAGTGAGCAGTGCGGAGATCTTCTTTATGACGTAAGAAATTTGATTTTCCACAATTTCAGAGCGATACCTACCGCAGATCGAAAAATCATTACTGAAATTAATGCTGGTCTTGTGCGGGTTCTGCCGCGCCTCCTGTCCCGACCTAGTTCGTGAGCGCAAGAGTGCCCATCAATAGGATGCAAAGAATACGTTGTTTGGCCAACGTAACAGGGTGAGGTTTTTTGTGGCTGAGCCATCAGGGTTCGTGAAGTGCCTGGCACCGACGAACCCGATTACCTTTCGACGTAAGCGGGCGGCCCGATGCCGGCCCACATTGGGCCGGAACGCCACATGCGTGGCAGTTCGAGCGCGAGCGTGCGCCAACGCGCCAGGACGGCGCTGAACGTGCCTTCCTGCTTCGCGCGCCGAATCTTATCGACGACGCTCCAGCCGCGAATGTAATACGCCAGGCTGCGCTGACTCGAAAGGTAATGCGACGCATGGACGCCAACCCAGGCGAGCATTTCGTCAGGCGTTACATCCGGCGCGGCCGGATCTGGTTCGATGTTGGCTACTACAGGAGCTTCGACGTTTCTCGGCACAACGGTATGCTCGCCGGGTGCCTCACATGCCAATAAACGCAGCAATTCAATGCGATGCCACGGTATTGGTGAGCGGCCGGCGAGGTAGTTGCGGACTGTGCGTGAGCAACAGCGCAACGTGCGCGCGATATCGCTGACGGTCAGCCCGTCGATGAGGTCGAGAAGCTCCTGCAGCGTGCCATGACGGAGGTCGGACACTAGAAAACCTGCTGGACTGCAAAGAGCGACGGTAAACTAACGTAAACCTTACATTTATGCTCAGACAAATGTCGTGCGTAGCCGATGAAATCAATCGGGAAAGCTAGCGATCAGACTTTACATAACGTGAATTATCGACATTTTTGATGTAAGAGCAAAGTTGTAATGTCGCATCTGAGCAAAGTTGAAATGTCGTAGTTCGAGGGTTTCGGCGCATGCTGGCGGCGGTTTGAACTGCCGGAGCACATCACCTGGACTGATCACCATGAGCATGCGGGAGCTGGATCGTCTGAAGGTCGTGGAAGCCGTGATCGAGCAGCGTCTGATGCCTTGGCGAGCCGCGGAGCGGCTCGGGATCAGTCGACGGCAGATTGAACGGCTGGTCGCCCGGTATCGCGTGGCTGGCCCGGGCGGGCTGGTTTCGCAGCGTCGTGGCCACGCGAGCAACCATCAGCTGCCTGAGGATCTCGCTCATCGCGCCTTGAGCCTGATTCGTAAGCGCTACGCAGATTTCGGGCCAACACTGGCTTGCGAGAAGCTGTGGGAATGCCACGGGCTGCAGTTGTCGAAGGAAACGGTCAGAAGGCTGATGACGGACGCCGGGTTCTGGATACCGCGCCGGCAACGCCCCCAAGGTCTACCAGCCGCGAGCACGCCGGGCCTGCCTCGGTGAACTGATCCAGATCGACGGCAGCGATCATCGGTGGTTCGAGGAACGGGCGCCGGCCTGCACGCTGCTGGTATACGTCGACGATGCGACGAGCCGGTTGATGATGCTGCACTTCACGCAGACCGAATCGACCTTCAGCTACTTCGAGGCGACGCGAGCGTATATCTGGAAGGCCACATCAAAAGCAGGAACTGAGCGGCGGTCTGCGAAGGCCCGCTGATGAACGTAAGCGCCCTGCTGCTTCAGGCTCGGCGCTTCAACGTTAAAGGATGGAAAGATCGATGAAACATGCGACATCTGTATTTAGCTGGCGCTACGACATCTGAATCCGGGTATGACATTTGATGTAGTAGCTTTTTAGATGGAATGGTCGCCTCCCGCCTTAATGGGCCGTCCGGCGCCGCAATCTCGCGTCCAGAGCATGCGACATTGCTGGTTCGGCAGCCCAGCCGCCAAGGAGATCAACAACCACACCTTGATTATCGAGGCGTAGCTGTCTGCCCTACCGGCTTCCGAACCGGGTGATCATTTCGCGAAATTCATCTGCCTCTGGAATTATATAAAATTCCAAAAAAATGGCGCCTATATAATAAATCCCACATGCCTCCCCCTATCCATTATTACCAAATCAGATGGGGTTTGATTCTTGACATTCACGAATCACCCTCCTAGATTTAACCAAACATAAATTCGATAAAGAGCCAACTCAGATCGTTCCGGCTTGTAAACCGTTGTCTAACGGAAACGCTTCCTGATTTACAACCTGCATAGCAACCACCACCTGTCTGCCTTGCTTCGTAACGGGGCAGCATCATCGGCAGGCGGTCTGCATATGGGTAATGACATGGCTCTTTTCGAATCACGCCTTCCATTTCAACGATTGCAGGAATGCAAGTGTCGTTTTCATCTTGATCGCTGAAATTCAATATCCGATTTTCAAGGAAATCTGTCGCATTGCATTGCACCCTACCGAATCGAATTCCATTTTCGATGGCGGCTTTTCATTTTTTAAATGGCGAATCCATTCAGGCGAAAGCAAATGGAAGAAATGCTGATTCTGGCGAACGAAGACGGCGCCCAGGTTTGGGCCGATACCAAAAGCCATGTGCACCAGCCCGGCCGCTGCTTCGCGAAATTCACGCGCGGGTTCGGTTCGATGGCGCCGTGCTCCTGTCGGCATCGCTATAACCCATCCGCGCCCGATCGCCCCGGGATACGGACATGAACGCCTTGAGTGCAATCTACACGCCGGCCGACCTCAGGAAGCTCGCGCGCACACAATTGCCTGATCTCGCGACCCAACTGCGCGATTTCGTGCTGCACAGCGTCGCCGCCACCGGCGGGCATCTCGCGTCCAATCTCGGTTCCGTCGAACTGGCCATCGCGCTGCACTACGTATTCGATACGCCGCGCGATCGCATCGTCTGGGACGTCGGGCACCAGTCCTATCCGCACAAGATCCTGACCGGTCGGCGCGAGGCGATGAAGACACTGCGGCAAGGCGGCGGCATTTCCGGTTTTCCGCGCCGCAGCGAATCGCCGTACGACGCGTTCGGCACCGCGCACTCCAGCACGTCGATCTCCGCCGTGCTCGGCATGGCGCATGCCGCCCGGATCAACGGCGAAGCGCGGCATTGCGTGGCGGTGATCGGCGACGGCGCGTTGAGCGCCGGCATCGCTTTCGAGGCGATGAACAACCTGGCGGGATGCAAGGACCTGCGCCTTCTCGTCGTGCTGAACGACAACGACATGTCGATTTCGCCGACGGTAGGCGCGCTGCGAGACTGCTTCGCGAAGCTGACGGCGAACCGTTTTCTCAATCGACGGAAGGCGGATGCGAAGTCGGTGCTGCAAGCCATGCCGGCGCCTCTCGCGGGCGCCGCGCACCGGCTCGAGGCACAAGTGAAGGGGGTGCTGCTGCCCGCCACGCTGTTCGAGGAATTCGGCTTCAATTACGTCGGCCCGATCGACGGCCACGATCTCGACGCGCTTATTCCCGCACTCGAAACGATGCGCACGCTCAAGGGGCCCCAACTGCTCCACGTCATCACCCGCAAGGGCGCGGCTATGCGCTTGCGGAGAAGGATCCCGTCCTGTATCACGGCCCCGGCAAATTCGATCCCGACGTGGGTATCGTGCCGCCCTCGCCCCCGGAAAGCCGACTTACACGCAGGTGTTCGGCAACTGGCTGTGCGACGAGGCCGAACGCGATCGCCGTGTCGTGGCGATCACCCCGGCGATGCGTGAAGGGTCGGGGCTGGTCGACTTCGAACGACGCTTCCCGGACCGCTATTTCGACGTCGGCATCGCCGAACAGCACGCGATCACGTTCGCCGGCGGGCTGGCGGCCGACGGACTGAAACCCGTGGTAGCGATCTACTCGACGTTCCTGCAGCGCGGATACGACCAGTTGATCCACGACATCGCGATCCAACGGCTGCCGGTCACGTTTGCGATCGACCGGGCAGGCATCGTCGGCGCGGACGGCGCGACCCACATGGGTGCGTTCGACATTGCGTTCCTGCGATGCATCCCGGATCTCGTTCTCATGGCGCCGGCGGACGAAAACGAGTGCCGCCAGATGCTGCATACCGCGCTCGATCACGATGGCCCCGCGGCCGTGCGCTATCCGCGCGGCTGCGGCCCCGGCGTGCCGCCCGTTCGAGAGATGCAGCCCATCCCGATCGGCAAGGGCGCGGTGATACGTACCTCGTCGCAGCCACCAGGCGCCCGCATCGCGATCCTGGCTTTCGGCTCCATGGTGGGGGCTGGACTGAAAGCCGGCAAGCAACTGGATGCCACGGTGGCGAACATGCGCTTCATCAGGCCGCTGGATATCGATCTGGTGCGTACCCTCGCCGACCAGCACGACGTACTCGTCACGGTAGAGGAAGGTTGCATCGCCGGTGGTGCGGGTTCCGCCTGTCTGGAAGTGCTGGCCGCGCATCGTGTGCCGATTCCCGTATTACAACTCGGCCTGCCGGACCAGTTCATCGAGCATGGCGACCCGGCCATGCTGCTGGCCGCCTGCGGCCTCGATGTCGATGGGCTGGTGCGATCCATCGATCGCTTTTTCAATGACGTCGCCGCCTCTTGTCGTTCGCCCCGAACAATGACGCGCATGAGCCTGGTGTCCTAACCCTGCCGCAACCCTTGGCCCGCAACCTTTCCTTCCCACCGGGAGAAAAAGATGGTTCCGCTCTCGAAAGCCCATGACATGATCCGGCAGTACAGCAAGACATGGTATCTGCCCGTAGTCGGCCTGCCGCCCAGGCTGAACGAGGCGGCGTCGTGCGCCTACCTGTGCATGCGCGGCATCGACGAAATCGAAGATCATCCGACCATGGCCGCCGCGGACCGTGCTCGCTTGCTTCGGCGGGTCAGCGCCATCCTGCAAACCCATTTCTCCCCGGCGGATTTTCAGACTGCATTTGAAGGCTATGAGGACGTTCTCCCGCCGGTTTCGCTGCAACTGGGCCAATGGGTCACGCTCGCGCCGATCGACATCGCGCCTCGCGTACTGGACACGTTTTCCGTCATGGCAGAGCGAATGGCGGACTGGGTCGAATCGGATTTCGCGATCCGGACCGAGCAGGACCTGAACCGGTATACCTATGCGGTGGCCGGCACGCTGGTACTGCTACTCAGCGATCTGTGGGGCTGGTTCAATCACACCGATACCAACCGTACCGACGCCATCGGATACGGCCGCGCGCTGCAGGCCGTCAACATCCTGATCGATCGCGACGAAGACACCGGGCGCGGGGTCGATTTCTGGCCGCACGGCTGGGGCTTGCCCGAGATGCTCGGTTATGTCGAGCGAGAGCTCGCACTGGCGCAGGCGTACCTTGACGCGCTGCCGCCAGGCCCCGCGCGCAGCTTTTGCGAACAACCGCTGATCAATGCGCGGCACGCCGCGCTGAATCTGAAGCAAACGCTCGGCGCCGGCAGAGAACCACGCTCTTACGCGACAGCGGATGGATTCGCCGGTCGGCCATGACGGCACCCTGTTCCGCGTTTATCGACATATCGCACCTTTCCCGGAGATTTCAACATGCGCGTCATCCTTGCCGAACCTCGCGGCTTTTGCGCCGGAGTCGTACGCGCAATCGACATTGTCGATCGGGCACTGGAAAAATACGGTGCTCCCGTCTACGTTCGGCACGAAATCGTCCACAACCGGCGAGTCGTAGACGGCCTCAAGCGCAAAGGTGCAGTCTTCGTCGAGTCCCTCGACGACATTCCCGAACAGGCGGTGACCGTGTTCAGTGCCCATGGTGTGGGTCAAATGGTGGAGGCAGAAGCGCGCCAGCGCGGCTTGCATGTGCTCGACGCCACCTGCCCGCTCGTCGCCAAGGTTCACGTCCAGGCCCGGCGTTATGCGTCGCAAGGGAAGACCGTCGTGTTGATCGGGCACGCCGGACACCCCGAAGTCGTCGGCACGCTGGACCAGGCACCGGACGCGACGGTCCTGGTGGAAAGCAAGGCAGATGTGGCGGCCCTGCCGTTTGCCGCCGACGCGCCGCTGGCCTATATCACGCAGACCACACTCAGCGTGGACGACACACGCGACATCATCTACGCGCTCAAACAGCGATATCCAGGCATCGTCGGCCCGAATGTCCACGACATCTGTTATGCCACGCAGAACCGGCAAACGGCCGTACGCGAACTTTGCCGCAGAGTCGAACTGATGCTGGTGATTGGCGCCCGCTACAGCTCGAACACCGTACGACTGCACGAGATCGCGCTCGAATCGGGCATCCCTAGCCACTTGATCGCCGATGCCGGTGAGCTGGGGCCGCAGTGGTTCCAGGGCATCGCAACCGTGGGCATCACGTCGGGTGCATCCGCACCCGAAACATTGGTCGACGAGGTAATTGCGGCATTGCAGACGTACACACCGCTGGAGATCGAAACCATGGCCGGACGGCGTGAAACAGCGGTCTTTCCGCTGCCGGCCGAGTTGCTGCACGGCACCGCATCGGCGCTCGCGCCGCATACCTGATCCGCTCGCCGTCCGGCGCGTGGCAAGCCTCGAGCGCCGCGTGACGAGTCATTTGCGCAACCGTCGCATTCGGAGATGTCCCATGCGGAATCCGACCTACCCGATCTTGCCCCGACACAGCCCGGTGGTGGATGCGCGCAGTCCGCTGCCCTACCCGAACGGCTGGTTCGGCGCGTGCTTCAGCCGCGATCTCAAACCAGGCCGCATACAGACCGTTCCATTCAT
Source organism: Burkholderia cenocepacia (assembly GCF_014211915.1). Classification (NCBI taxonomy): domain Bacteria; kingdom Pseudomonadati; phylum Pseudomonadota; class Betaproteobacteria; order Burkholderiales; family Burkholderiaceae; genus Burkholderia; species Burkholderia cenocepacia. The sequence continues at coordinate 899,052 of NZ_CP060040.1, forward strand.
GGGTGGCGAACTTGTCGTCTACCGTACGCAGTCCGGCGCCGCCAAAGCCATCAGCCCGTATTGTCCGCATCTGGGCGCCCATCTCGGCCATGGCGGCAAGGTCGACGGCGAGCATCTCGTCTGCCCGTATCACGGGCTTTCCTTTGCGCCGGGCGGACAATGCCAGCCGGATCGAGACAGCCCGCCCTTGCACGGCGGCCCCGACTGACCGAATGGCCGCTGCGTGAAGTCAACGGCGTGGTGTTCGTGTGGCACGACGCCGAACGCCGGGCGCCCACGTGGGATGTGCCGGAGCTCGACCTCCGGGCGTTCTCCCGCGCGGACCGGAACACCTTCGACATTCCCGGATACGTACAGGACATCGCCGAAAACGGCATCGACAGGTTGCATCTGGTGCGCGTTCACCAGTTTGCCGACGCGCAGGTCAGCGCCTTTCGGGCCGCGGGTCCCAGACTGACGTACGAGATCACGACGCACGCTTCCAGGCAGTGGCTGCATTTCCGGAACACGTACTGCGGCCTCGGATACATGATCGGCGAAATCGACGTGCCGACGCTGCGCGTGCAGTTGAAGGTGCTCAGTTGCCCGGTTCCGACCGCACCGCTCGAATGGCGCGCCCGGGTACTGAATTTCATTCACGTCGACGCGCTCGACCGGTGGCCAGGCCCGCTGCGACGCGGGCTGCAGGATACGCTGGTGCTGGCGCTCAGGGTGTGGTTCCGATACCAGATCGGCAACGACATCAAGATCTGGAATCACCGCCGCTACAACCACGAAGCCAGGCTGGTGCCCGGCGACGGACCCATCATGGCGTTTCGACGCTGGGCGGCCCAGTTCTACCCGACCCATGAATCCGTCGCCGATAGCCGTCGAGGCCTCGAGCGCGTGAACGAAACCTGAACGGGAGAGACGAGATGAACTGTCCGGCCATTCCTATCCAGCATCGTTGCGTCACGGTCGAAAAGCGCAGCGTCCAACCGTATCCGAGGGGCTGGTTTGCGGTGTGTTACAGCCACGACGTCAAGTCGGGGACGGTACGGACCTTCCCGCTCGCCGACGGTGAAATCGTGCTGTACCGGACTCGATCCGGCGTGCTGAACGCAATCAATTCGTATTGTCCGCATTTCGGTGCGCACCTCGGCCACGGCGGCAAAGTGAAGGGCGAAAACCTCGTCTGCCCCTTTCACGGTTATGCGTTCGGGCCCGATGGCGCGTGCCTGCGCCCGAAAAACGAACCCCCATCGCCGGGTCTGCGGTTGAGCAGATGGTACTTGCGTGAAACCGGTGGAATGGCGTGGGTCTGGTACGACTTCGACGGCAATCCACCGATGTGGGATATCCCGGCCTTCGACAGCATGGAATTCTCCCGCACCGTGTACCGCTGTACGGTCATCGCAGGACATATGCAGGATTCGGCCGAAAACGGCGCCGACATGGGCCATATGGCGCACGTTCATCACTTCCGCGCGCCCGTCATGCCGGAGGTGACGATCGATGGCCCCATTATGGTTGCCTACACGAAGACGATGTACGAGAACCGGTGGCCGTTCAACTTCCGCGCCAGTTGGTATGGCATTGGCTATCTGATCGGTGAACTCGAATTTCCCGGCATCGGACTGGAAATCCGGACGCTTGGCGCTTTCACCCAGATCGGGCCGGCCAAATGGACGCTCAGATGGAGTCATGTCGCCCGCATCGCTGCATTCGATGCCCTCCCACGCCTGCTTCGCCTGCTGCTCAACACCCTCGTCGTCAGACTCTATGAACCGTGGTTTCACATGCAGAACATGCGCGACAAGCGCATCTGGGACTACAAGACTCATCGGCCCCACCCTGCCACCACGCCCATGGATCGCTCCGTCCTCGAATATCGGAAATGGGCGGCGCAGTTTTATCCGCCGGGAATGGAGACGGTCGACAGCGTGACGACGAACAGGTCCGGCGTCCCGCGCATTGAACCCGCCCGCATGACATCTCGGAGTGCCGCCCATGAATGATCCGCGCCAGCTCACCCCAGTGCCGGACACCCTGGTGATTCCCGAGCGCTATTGCCCGCTGCTTCAGGACGTCAATCCCATGCGTGCGCAACTCGACGCGAGCATCGAAGCCTGGGTTCAGAAATTCGGGTTGGTACGGACGGAGCGCGAGTGGACGTTGTTCCATGCGGCGCAAACGGGCTTGCTGACATCCCTCTGCTATCCGCGCATGCCGTTCGAGACGCTGGAACCCGCCGGCCATCTGTGCACATGGATCCTGCAGTTCGACGAGTCCGGGTTCGAAGGCCCGGCCAGCCGGGGCGATTTCTCGCAAACGACGGCCAATCTCGCCCGCTTCCAAAAAATCGCCGATGCGCCGCAGCAGCCCCTCGACGTTCAGGAACCGTATTGGGTGGCGTTGCAGGACATCCTGCTTCGGCTGCACAAGGTCGCCACTGGCGAGCAACTCTACCGATTCGACATGGGTATCCTGCGCTGGCTGCACGGCAACGGGTGCGAACTCGGCTACCGCGTCAAGGGAACCATGCCCACGCTGCAGGATTTCCTGGTGATCCGCGGCAACACGGCCGGGTCGAGCCTGTTCGCGTCGATGATCGACATGGGCAGCGACCGACCGATTTCGAGCGCACATTGGGGCAGCCCCGCGCTGCGCGAGCTGAACCTGCTCGGCGATTTTCTGTACGGCATCGACAACGACATCGCGAGCTACCTGCGCGATGCGCAATCGCCCCGGCAACTGCGCTGGAACGTCGTGGATGTGCTGGCTCACGAATACGGTATATCCGCGGAGCACGCGATCCAACGTGCCTGCGACATGCACCGCGAAAAGATGCAGCAGACGGCCGATCTCTGCAGCAGCTTGCGCCAGCATCCGGATACTGGCGTCCGAGAGTTCGCCACCGACTTCGAATACATGATGTCGGGCCCGTGGAAGTGGTACCAGATGATTAACCGATATCGGGTGGTTGACGAGTTCTGATTGAGAGCCTTGAGAAGGCTCCGCACGAATCGGACCGAATATGCGTGGCCATTTTCGAGTCCGGTCGGATCGCGGCTCAAACCTGTCTCGTCGTCTGGGCCGCGTGAGCTTCCCGACGTCACCCGCGCAGTATCAATCGAGTCGGCTGTCGACGAAGCCGCTTCTCCACCAACGAGAAGCCCGTCTGCGCCAGTGCCTACCGCACCTTCGCAACCTTGCAGGCGCCAGTCTTACAGGCCTATTACTCGCGCAAGATCCGGCACGGTAGGCGTCACAACCAGGCGCATCGCGCTCGCACAAGCGGCCGAAGTATTTAGCGATCTGCAGACGCCCTCGCCCACCGACTTTCCGGACAAGAAGTCGTAATTCGGGCGTAATCCCGTGGCCGCACATGCGCGATCAATCTCCATGCGTCAACACGGAACCCGACCACCTACGCCATTGCCCATCATCGTGCACCAGCGCTGCGTGTCTTGTTGCGGTGCCGGATACGGCAACCCGGTCCGTGGATCGATCGAGTCCAGCGGATTCGGTCCCGGCGGGTGGTTTGCCGCGTGCATCGCGGCGTTCTCCGCCATCTGTCTCGCGTTCGCCGCGTTCTGTCGAGCCAGGTCCGCCTTCTGCGCGTCGTCCACCTTCTTCGTCATGGTCACCAGCCGCGCGAACCGCGGATCGCGAACATCCTGCAGCGGCGGCAAAGGCGGTGCGAACGGCATGAAAAGCAACGGCCCGTCATATCTCGGCACCGCCAGTTTCGACGGCTTGCCGAAGTCCGCGGCCATGCTGATCTCCCACATGCCGGCGTTCATGCCAAGCGCGTATTCGTAACGTCGGTTCACGTCCGCCAGGCTGAGCGGCCCGGACGACGCAGGCAACGGTTGCAGGGATGGCGGCAGCGTCTGCCGCGCGGCAGGATAGATCGTGCGAACCCAACTCACCGCGGCGAGCGAGTATTGATAGAGCACCGCGTCGTACTTTTCCAGCACCTCCGCTCGACTATAGTTGCCGGGATTCTGGAAAATGGGCTTGTACGCCGCGAGGGTCTGGTAGTACCGCTCGTTCGCATTTCGCTGCTCCGCAACGAACTGCTGCTGGGGGTCGACCGGCGCAGATGAAGACATCGCAGCGCAGCCGGACAGCAGACTGACGACGAAGGCAATGCCGGCCGTCGTTCGAGACACCGACCGGATGGGACGCAAGATAGGAGGCATCGGAAACGCCATGGAGACTCGACAGGTTTTCATGAATCGGCGCGCGGCCGACAACGCCGCGGCATGCGCCGCGCTCGCCCTATTCTGCCCCGCTCCATATCGCGGCAGGTGGAGTTGCGTCTGATCGTGGTGGATTCCAGTCTCGGGATTTCGTCCCATCGCAGTGCGTGCCGCTTGACGCCGCGGCCAGTCGCCGACCGGTTTGCGCGCCGATCGCCGATGCCCGTCGATCGAAACCGGCCTTGCGCCCACTACCCGATTCGTTTGTAGAATCGACGTGGGTTCGCCGTTCACGACACGGTACAAGACATGATCCTCACCGGCCGCCCCGCCGGATGCCGGTAGGATCGACCACACCACCCACCGGAGGGCACCATGGCGATTCACGAAGTCTTTCCGTATCTGCGCGCCAAAAGCGCGGAGGACGCCATCGCGTTCTATGCGAAGGCATTCGGCGCGCAGGAGAAATTCCGGCTCGTCGAGCCGTCGGGGCGCATCGGCCACGCCGAATTGCAGCTCGGGCCGTGCACGCTGATGATCTCGGACGAGTTCCCGGAATACGACCTGTTCGCACTCGACCCGGACGGCAACGCGCCGATGGTGCTCCATCTTCATGTCGACGACGCCGATGCGACGATCGCCGCCGCCGTCGCGGCCGGCGCGCACGTGACGCGCGCACTCCAGGACCAGTTCTACGGCGAGCGCTCGGGCAGGATCCGCGATCCGTTCGGTTACGATTGGCTGATCGGGCATACGATCGAAACGGTCGAACCCGACGAAATGCAGCGGCGTTACACGGCGCTGATGTCCGGCAATCAGTAAGCAGTCCGGACGGCGTCTCCCGATCGATCACCCCGCTAATCGCGATGCACTACCACCCCGACGACGTCAGCCGGCTTTTCGTCGGTGTTCCAACACTGCAGTTGAACCGCGCCGCGCCGGCCGAACGGTTTCTCGCCGCCGCCGTCGAATCCGGCGTCGAGCTCCGGCCGCGTTGCCGCGCGTCGTCGTCCGGCTGAGACCGTGGCACTCGCCGGAAGCGCTCGAGGCGAGTGTGAATGCCGTGCGCGCCGCCTATCGAAGCGGCGGTGCCGACGCGGCGCTGCCACTCGCCCGCCGCTAGACGTTCGGCACACCATCGTCGCGCGATGGCGCGCCGAACCGTACGCCGCGCCCGCCTCCCAGCCATCGACACCCCCGCGATTCCGACCGATTCCGCAGAGGACCTTTCCTGTGCAACGCCTTAATCGACCGCCGCACGATCTCCAATAATGGCCGCTCGACCCATCGGCCGCGAGGCCGGACCAACAACAAACTCCTATGCATTCCTGCCAAATGAACCAGCATGCCGGCGCACGCGTCGCGGGACCGTCATTGCCGCCTGCCTGAGCAGCTTCGTGCCGGATGTCGCGCATGCCCAGAGCAGCGTGACGCTGTACGGCCTGATCGACACGTCGATCACCTACTCGACCAACCAGCGCACGCGCGGTGCCGGCTCGCCCGGCGGCGGCAGCGTCGCGATGACGAGCGGCGCACTGAACGCGTCGCGCTGGGGGCTGCGCGGCCGCGAGGATCTCGGCGGCGGAATGGCTGCGGTCTTCGCGCTCGAAAACGGCTTCTCGGGCACCACCGGCAAGCTGTCGCAGAAAGGCGTCGACCTGTTCGGCCGCCAGGCGTGGGTCGGCGTGAGTTCGCAGACGGCCGGCACGCTGTCCTTCGGACGCCAGTACGACCTGATCCTCGATTACGTGACGCCGCTCGGCGCGTCCGGCCCCGGCTGGGGCGGCAATCTCGCGGTCCACCCGTACGACAACGACGATTCGAACCGCAACCTGCGCATCAACAACGCCGTGAAGTACGCGAGCCCGACGGTTCGCGGGTTGAGATTCGGCGCGATGGTCGGCTTCTCGAACGCGGCCGGCCAGTTCTCCAACAATGCGGTGTGGAGCACGGGGGTGTCGTACGAGAACGGGCCGGTGAAGCTCGGCGCCGGCTACCTGAAGATCAGCCGCGACCGCAACGCGCCGAACCCGGACGGCGCACTGAGCACGGTCGACGGCTCGGCGACGATCACGGGCGGCAACCAGCAGATCTGGGCGATGGCCGGCCGTTATGCGTTCGGCCCGCACTCGGTCGGCGCCGCGTGGTCGCATTCCGCCACCGACGGCGTGACGGGCGTGCTCCAGGGCGGCAACATCGCGCCGCTGAAGGGCGAATCGCTGGTGTTCGACAACTTCTCGATCGACGGACGCTACTTCGTCACGCGCGCGCTGAGCGTCGCCGCCGCGTACACGTACACGATGGGCCGCTTCGACACCCGCACGGGCCAGACGCGCCCGAAATGGAACCAGGTCGTCGCGCAGGCCGGCTACGTGCTGTCGAAGCGCACGGACGCGTATCTCGAAGGCACTTACCAGAGCGTGAGCGGCGGCAACGGCAATCCGGCGTTCAACGCGACCGTCTGGACCTTGACGCCTTCCGCGAACAGCAACCAGGTCGTCGTCGCACTGGGGCTTCGGCACAAGTTCTGACGATACGGCGTGCGCCGCGGCGTCACGCGGTCGACCGACTGTATCCGGCGAATGCTTCCCGCATCACCCGATCGCCATGACCGGCAACGACAAGGCCGCGCCCCGTGCGCGGCCTTTTTCGCTGTGGCAGGCGTCGCTTGCCGCGCACCGCCGGCGCAAGCAAGAATGCCTCCCGACTGTCGCGTTTGCGCAAAAAATGCGGAGAAACTGGGCACGTTGTGACATTTTTCCTAATCTGTTTGCAGCGACGCCTCGATCCGGCGTTCCGGTCGCAACATTCTTTCATTTGGCGCACCACCGGCTTACGAGCCTGCATCACGGCAACGGAGCCGGACCTTTCGCGCCATGGCGACCGGACGGTTGCGTGCGAATGGCACGCGCCCCGCTTTCAACGCAGTCAACCGCTGGAGAAGAACGATGAGCAAAATGAACCGAATCGCGGTCCTGGCAACTTTCGTCCTGCTGGCCGGTTGCCACAACGCGGCGAAAACGCCCGAGAATGCCGCCGCGGCGCCGGAGCCTTCGAGCGAAACCGTCGCGACGGTGACGGCCGACGATCTGAACAATCCGAACAGCCCGCTCGCCAAGCGCAGCATCTACTTCGACTTCGACCAGTACTCGGTGAAGCCCGAATTCCAGTCGCTGCTGCAGGCGCACGCCGACTACCTGCGCAGCCATCCGGCGCGGCGCGTGCTGATCCAGGGCAACACCGACGAGCGCGGCACGTCCGAATACAACCTCGCGCTCGGCCAGCGCCGCTCGCAGGCCGTGGCGAGCACACTGGAAACGCTCGGCGTGCCGGCGACGCAACTCGAGGCCGTCAGTCTCGGCAAGGAAAAGCCCGTCGCGCTCGGCCACGACGAGGAGGCATGGGCGCAAAACCGCCGCGCCGATCTCGTCTATCGTTGATCCAGGCGCTGCCGCGGCGATACGCAAAAAGCATGGAATAAACGCCCCGCCGAAACGTCTTCTCATCGCGCAGACGCGCGGTTCACGCGAACCGCCTTTCCTGTCGCCTGCGCGCGGCAAGGAGATCGCAATGAAATCGGCAACGTTGGTTGCGGCGCTGATCGCGGCGCTGGTGCTCGTGCTGTCGGCGGGCTGTACGTCGTCGGGCAGCGGTACGTCGCAAGGGCCGGGCATGAGCCGGTATGGCGGCTCCGGAGGCAGCGGAGGTGGAGGGGGTGGTGGCGGCTACTGACGCGCCGCCGCGAGGAAAGTGAGGCGACGAAATCGCGCGCGAGCACCGGAAGCCGGCCGCTCGCGCGCGACGCTCTACCCCACGGCACGACTCAACGCATCGCCTTCACGTCGGCCGGCGTGACGTTCGCGGGCTGGCCGCCCCACGTCGCCCGCAGGTAGTTCGCGAGTTGCGCGAGTTCGTCATCGCTCAACGTTTTCGCGAAACCCGGCATCGGCTGCAGGTTTTCGAAACCGGCGAACTTCTGCTCGTCGATACCGTCGAGCATCGCGACCAGCAGGTTGCGCGAGTCGGCCTGACGCACCGTCGAGTTGCCGTTCATCGGCACCGCCACGTGCGGCTTGCCCTCGCCGTTGAAGCCGTGACAGCCCGCACACACCGCGAGATACACCGAGCGGCCGGCGGCCAGTTGCGCGGCGTCGGCGGACACCGGCTTCACCGGTTGCGGCGCGGGCGGCGTATCGCCGAGCAGGTACGTCGACAGCCCGCGCAAGTCGTCCTTCGTCAGGTACTGCGTGCTCAGGTGCACGACCGGATACATCTCGCCGAACGCCGAGCCTTGCGGTGCGATGCCGACGCCGAAGAACGTCTGCAGATCGGTGCCCGTCCAGCCGCGCGCGGCCAGGCCGGCCGGCGTGATGTCGGGCGCGGCCACGCGGCCGAGCGCGGCGCCCGCGAACGGCTTCGCGCCATCGAGCTGGCCCGTGAACGCGCGCGGCGTGTGGCATTCCGCGCAGTGGCCGAGCGCGCCGGCGAGATAGCGGCCGCGCTGCCAGTCCGCGGATTGTCCGGTCGACGCATCCGGCAGGCTGTCCTTCAGGAACAGCATGTCCCAGAACACCATGCCGAAGCGCAGGTTGTACGGGAACTTCAGGTCGTGCGCGCGGTTTTCCTGCGCGACCGGCCTGACCGTCATCAGGTACGCGTACATCGCGTCGGCGTCGGCGCGCGTGATCTGCCGGTACGACGTGTACGGCATCGACGGATACAGGCGCTTGCCCGGCGCCTTGCCGTCATGCAGCGCGGCGTAGAAGTCGTCCGCGCTCCAGTTGCCGATCCCGTGATCCTTGTCGGGCGTGATGTTCGAGCCGTAGAACGTGCCGAACGGCGATTCGAGCGCCGCGCCGCCGGCGAACGGCGCGCCGTCCTTCGCGGTGTGGCACGCCGCGCAGTCGGCGGCCTTGACGAGATAGCGGCCGCGCGCGATCGGGTCGGCGCCGGGCGCGCCGGACGCCGCATTCGACGCCGGCGCGTCGTGGCCGCCGCAGGCGGCGAGCAACAGCGCGCAGGCCGCAGCGAGCGCGGGCAGGCCCGCGGCCCGCGCGACACGATGAGCGAGTGTGCGTTTCATGCGGCGTCCTTCACGAGTCCCGGCGTCGTCAGCACCACGTCCTTGACGGCTTCGTAGTAGCGGACATAGCCCGTGCAGCGGCAGAGGTGCGCGTCGAGCGCATCGGTGATCGTGCGTTCCACGTCGGCCTTCGCGACCGGCTCGCGCTTCAGGCGTTCGATCAGCACGGTCGCCGCGTTGACGAAGCCCGGCGTGCAATAGCCGCACTGGAAGCTGAAATGCTCGAGGAATTTCTGCTGGATCGGCGACAGCTCGACCACTTCGCCGGCTTCGTTGCGCTTCGCGTGGCCTTCGATCGTGCGGATCGAACGGCCGTGGAAGAAGTGCGCGCCGGTAATGCAGGTGCGCATTTCCTCGCTCGTGCCGTCCGGCTGGTCGACGATCACGACGCACGCGTGGCAGATGCCCTGCCCGCAGCCGAGCCGCGAGCCGGTGAGGCCCACGTACTCGTGCAGGAACTCGATCATCATCAGCCCTTCCGGCACCTGCATCGGGCCGACGGCCTTACCGTTGATCTTGACCGACAGCGGCTTCTGCTGGAACCGGACGAGCGGACGCTCGACGGCAGCCGATGCCGATGCCGGCGCAGCCGGAGCGGGCGCCGGGGCGGCCGAAGCCGCGGTCGGTGCGGAAGCGGCGGTCGCTGCCGCGCTGGCGCTCGCGGCCGAAGCCGCGGTTTGGGCGGTCGTCATGCGAGCACCTCCTGAATCTTTTGCGGGGTCACCGGCAGGTCGGTGAAGCGATGGCCGATCGCGTGCGCGATGCCGTTCACGATCGCGCCGACGACGGGGATCATCACCACTTCGGCGACACCCTTCGGCGGATCGGTCTCGGACAGCGGCGGCAGCACGTCGCCCGTTTGGGTCCAGACGGCGACGTCGGACGCGCGCGGCAACCGGTAACGGTTGAAGTTCCACGTACCGTTGCCGGGGCCGTCCTCGTAGAGCGGCAGGTACTCGTGCAGCGCATGGCCGATGCCCATCGCGAGACCGCCCTGCAACTGGCCCGACACGAGCTGCGGCGAAATCTGGTTGCCGCATTCCATGATCGAGTGGTGCGTGAGCAGTTCGACCTTGCCGGTCGCTTCGTGCACGGCCAGCTCGACGAGCGTGCCGACCGCCGTGTAGTACGTGACGGCCGCGTTGTTGCGGCTCGTCGGCGGGATGAACACGCGCTTGCGGTCCAGCACGCGGTAGCCGTTCGCGGTCGGCGGCAGCGTCCCGCGCAGCGCGGTCGCGCCGGCCGGCGCGGCGGTGCCCCGCACCGGGCCGTCGTCGGCGCCCGCCTTCGGCGCGCCGACACGCAGCGACAGCCCGTCGATCGGCAGACGTTCGACCGTGCCGCCTACCTCGAATTCGGCGTCGGTCCATTGCCAGCGGTTGAACACGTGCACGACGGCGCCGGTCGGCAGGCCGAGCGCATGCGCCTGCTTCGCGAGCTGTTCGAACGTCAGCGGCTCGAGGCCGTCGGCGGTCAGCTTGCCGTCGACCCAGCGTGCATCCTCGATGCGGATCGTGTACGGCGCGGCCTGGCCGCCGCCCAAGCCCCGCGTCCAGATCGACATCGCGGCCGGCCACAGCCCGTAGCGGAACACGGCGCGCGCGGCTTCGCGCGTGCTGTGCGTGAAGTAGTACGCGGAGTTCGTCGCGCTCGACGGCGACGCATAGCCCGGCGACCAGCGCGGGTTCGCGCTCAGGCGATCCTGGTCGGCCTGCGACATCAGGTACGGGTCGCCGCTCGTCTCGACCGGCAGATCCGGCCATTCGGTCACGGCCACGCGCACGTCGGTCGCCGGACGGCCGAGCCATTTCGCGACCGCCACAGCCTGCGACGTCGACATCCCGGTGCCGATCTCGGCCGCCGTGTGCTGCAGCGACACCTTGCCGTGCGCGTCGAACTCGACCTTCGCGAACGACGCTTCCGCGCCCGTGCCGAAATCCTTCTGCACGCACGCGAAGCCCACGCCGTAGCGCTTGCCCGGATGCGCGGCCTCGAACTCCGCCTTGCGCGCGGCACGACGCGTCCACAGCGGATGCTGCTTCGCGCGCTCCAGCACTTCGTCGACGCGCAGCGCGCCGGCGGGAATCGCCCCCTGCGTGTTCTTCATTCCCGAACGCAGCGCGTTGCGCAGACGGAACTCGATCGGGTCGATGTTCAGTTGCGCGGCGATCTCGTCGACCGCCATCTCGGTCGCGGCCATGCTCTGCAGCGTGCCGTAGCCGCGCGCGGAACCGGCGTCGATCGCACGCGATGCGATCGCGACGGCCGCGAGGTCGCTCTTCGGGAAGTAGTAGATCGATTGCGCGGCGGTGGCGCCGACCATCGCGACCGACGGCGAGAAGTTCGAGCGGCCGCCGCCGTTCGCCTCGAACTCGCCCTTGAACGACTGCAGCAGGCCCGTATTGCGGTCGACCGCGATCCGGTAATGCATCTTGAACGCGTGACGCTTCAGCGACGTCTGGAACTGCTCGTAGCGGTCGTTCGCGAAACGCACCGGGCGGCCGTCCGCGTACAGTGCGCAGACGAGGCCGTAGAACGGCACGTTGAAGTGATCCTTCGAGCCGTAGCCGACCGTGTAGCACGGATGCACGAACAGCTTCTTCACCGGGAAGCGGCATTTCGCGACCATCGCGGCCGCATTCTCCGACACTTCGAGCGGCGACTGCGTCGGCACGACGAGGTGCAGCGACTGCGTCGCGGCGTCGTACCAGCAGTTCGCGTTGTCGGGTTCGAGCGCGGCCGTATCGACCGACTGCGTGTTGTATTCGCGGTCGAACACGAGCCAGTCGGCTGACGGATGGTCGAGCTCGCTCGCGATCTGCCCGGCGAGGAACATGCCCTGCTCGTCGAGCTTGCCGTGCTCCTTGCCGTCCGGCCAGACCGGCAGGTGCTTGCGCATCATGCTCGGGAAAATCGGCGCGTCCTTCAGGCTCGAATAGACGTCGTCGTCATAGGCCGTCTTGCCGCCCACGCGCACGTAGCGGAAGGTGCCCCACGGATCGCGCTCGAGCGGGCCCGTGACCGCGCCGTAGCGGATCACGTCGTCGCGGAACTTGAGCGCGTTCTTCGCGAAGCGGAAACGCGCGAAGTCGTGATAGATGAGGATCGCGACCGCATGACCGAGATACGCGGGCGTCTTGCCGGCCGGTAGCAGCATGTCGTCGCCGTAGAACGCCGGGAATGCGACGCCGTCGCGCGCGAGATCGTCGGCCGTGACCACGCGGTCCGGCTTCAGCTCGTCGCCGAGCAGCGACAGGTCGAAGCCTTCGTACGTGCGGTCGGCCTGCGTGACGCGCAGGATCAGCGCGTGCGACTGCTGCTGCGGCCAGTGCGGCATGTCGGCGGCGCGCACGTCGCGGGCGAACACTTTCGAGCCGGTGACCTTCGCGATGCCGTCGATGCGGAATTGGGGGATGCCGGTGACGCTATCCCATTTGACCGGGGTGAGGAGTTTTTCTTCGAAGAGCGCCGCGAACGCGCGGCTGCCGATGGGCGCGACATACACCGCGACGCCCGCCAGCACGCTGGCTTTCAGAAAACCCCGACGTGACAGGCCGTGGTTTTTCATTGGGGGAGAACCTCCTGATGCGGCTCGGACGGCGATCGGGTGTCGCGGCGTTCGGAGCGGCGCGCATTCTGGCATTGTTTTTGATATATCGCCTATAGTATTTCCCGCATGAAATACTTATTGGATTTCTTATGACGGGTTTCAGCCGGGCTGCGGCGGGTGGTCGCGGGGCGATCCGTTGGCCGTTTGCGTGCGGCCGGATGCCGTCGTACATCGTTCCGTTCGCAACGAACCGGCCTTTGCGCCGCCGAATCCGCAAGCCGCTCGCAGCCGGGACTGACGACCGCGCACGACGCAATGCGCGGTGCCGCCGGGCGGCCCGCGCCGCCGCCGTTTTTCATCAGTTGCTCCGAGAAACGCCGTCCTTCAGAACGGGGAGGAAAGGCGTGCTGTTGACAGGCAGCTTCTTCCCCGGGTTAGGATTACGTGCATGATTCTTGTCTACCGCTACCGGGTGAAATCGCTCAACGGACTGCTCAACAAGCAGAGCCGCGCGGTGAACTACGTCTGGAACTTCTGCAACGACACGCAGAAGCTCGCGCTCGATCTGGTGCGGCGTTTCGATTACATCGCGGTTGGCAACGTATCTGCCGTCAAACTTGCCAGAACCAGGATGGCGAAAAGCGTCTACGACGCGTCCTGGTCGTCCTTCCGAAACAAGCTCCGCTACAAAGCGATCGCGCACGGAGCCACGTTCGAGGAAGTCGACGAAAGCGGTTCGACCCAGTCCTGTTCGTCGTGCGGGTCGAGAGACAGCACGACGCGGCCGAAAGGTATCGCAGGACTGCGAGTAAGAGAATGGGCCTGCAGTGACTGTGGTGTCGAGCATGATCGAGATATCAACGCTGCGCTGAACATTCTCCGATGCGGACGTGCATCGCCAGGTGTGGGAATTCTCTCCCTTTGGGGAGAGGAGGACGTCAAGGTAATGTCGTGCGCATCCGGCTCGGCCGGGCTTCCGCCACGTGCCGTGCGGGCGCCGCCAGCCATCGAGACATCGTGTCGAGGTCAATAATCATGGCAGTCAGGGCGGCTCTCCTGAACTCCGTTCTCGCCACTCCCCCTCCGGCAACCACCGCGTGACGGCCGCGCTGCGTCCGTCGATGCTCGTGACGCTGTTCGAGGACGTGCGCCCGATGGCGCTGTCCGGGCTCGCGAGCGGCTTCGTCGCGGCCGTCGCGCTGATCCGGCTGCAGCAGCTGTGGTGCCTCGCGTGGCTCGTCGTCGACGTCGGCCTGCTCATTGCGCGCCTGTCGATCGCACGGGCCTACACGGTACGGCGCAACGCCGGCGACGATCGCGCCGAATACTGGGCGAAGCGCTATGCGCCGGTGTCGCTCGTTGCCTGCTTCGTGCTCGGCCTCGGCGTGATGGGCTGCGTGCAGGCCACCGACGTCGAACTCGGCACGCTGTCCGTGATGGTCGCAGGCGGCGTGTTCGGCGGGATCGCGTCGCGCAATTCGGCGCTGCCGCGGCTCGCGATGACGCAGGTCGTGCTCGGCGTGCTGCCGATCGGCGTCGGTGCGCTGCTGGCCCCTCGGCCGGGTGCCTGGCTGCTGGTGCCGCCGCTCGCGATCTATCTCGCGGCAATGCGCACGGTCGTCCAGCGCCACTACCGCGTGCTCGTCGCGCTGATCGCCGCGCGCCAGCGCAACGCCGAACTCGTCGCCCGCTTCGACGCCGCCCTCACCTACATGCCGCACGGCCTTTGCATGATCGACGGCGACAGCCGCGTGATCGTCGCGAACCGGCGCACCGCGCAACTGTTCGGCTCGCCGCGCGAGATCATGCTCGATACGCCGTTGCCCGCCGTGGTCGCCGCGCTCGGCACCGATGCCGTGATCGATCCCGGCGGCGCCGGCCTCGCCGCGCAGTGCGACAGCTGGCTGAGCCGCCACGAACCCGGGCCGCTCGACATCGCGCTCGCCGACGGCCGCCAGCTCGAACTGACGCGCCACCGCGTGCCGGACGGCAACGCGGTGATCATCGTCGAGGACGTCACCACACGCCGTCAGACTGAACAGCACATCCGGCACCTCGCGCGACACGACGCGCTGACGGGGCTGCCGAATCGCCACGAACTGCACGCCGAGCTCAAGCGAATGCTCGCGCGCCGGCCGCGGCTGCCGAGCCCGGCATTCGCCGTCATGTATCTCGACCTCGACGGTTTCAAGTCGATCAACGACCGCTTCGGCCACCAGGCCGGCGACGAAGTGCTCACGCAAGTCGCCGAGCGGCTCGGCAAGACGCTGCCGCCGGGCGAGCTCGCCGCGCGCATCGGCGGCGACGAATTCATCGTCGCGATCGACGACACGACGATGCAAGCGTGCTCGATCCTCGCCGCGCGGATCATCCGGCAGATTTCGGCGCCGTACGCGCTGTCGATCGGCGAGACCGTCTGCATCGGCATCAGCATCGGCATCGCGCTCGACGACGGGCACGGCTCGCCCGACGAGCTGATCCGGCAGGCCGACAGCGCGCTGTACGACGCGAAGTCGGCCGGCAAGGGCATCTACTGCTTCTACTCGAGCGGCAGCCGCCGCATGGCGCCGGCCGCCGCCAGTTGAACCGGCGACGCGGCACTCCGCCGCGCGTTCGTCCTTGCCGTACCCGCCGCACCCTCCCGCGATTCAATTCCGAAACACTTTGCCGGTTCGCACGTGGTGCCGTGCGTTCGCGTGTCACGTGACGTGTTCCGTAACATCGCCGTCCGGCATGCCGAAAGATGACTGCAGAAGCCCGCACGATCGAGGCCGAGTGCGGCATTTCGCGGTTGGCACTCTTATTGCTCCTTGATGGGGAAAGAACGTTTCAGGGAGCCCAACATGAATACCGTCGACGTCCTCGCACGAACCGAAATCATCGACGAACAGGCCGTGATCGACGGCGCCTCGCTGATCCGCCGGCTCGTGTCCGACCGCCGGATGCCGGCCGCGTACGAAGCCGCATGCATCGACAATCCGCCGCTCACGCTGTACGGCGCGTTTCGCCAGGGCGTCGCCGATCACGCCGCGCGGCGTGCGAATCCGTATCGCGCCGGCAGCCGGCTCTGGGCGCTGTGGGAAGAAGGACGTCTCGAAGCTGAAACATCCGGCCGATAAGCGCGTCGTGCGCGCCGGCCCTGTCCCGACACGGGCTGGCGCGAAAGCCGGCGCGTGAATGCAGCCGGCCGGCACGCCGGCATGGCTTCATCGCTGCAACATCGCGCGGGCTCGCGTATCGGCCCGGCAACGCACGGCAGTGCACGCGCCCGCAGTCACGTGCAGCCCCGCTGATCCCGCCCGCCGCGCCGCGCGGTGCCGGTTTCCCCTATAAGATGGCAGATTCCGTTCATCGAACGATACCGCCATGACCGCCTCTTCCTCTCCCCGCAATCCCATCCACTGCGAAATCGATCTCGACGCGCAAGGCAAGCACGCGGGCTACCTGCGCCTGCCGCACTCCGTGCACCGCTCCGCCTACGGCTGGCTGCCGATCCCGATCGTGTCGATCCGCAACGGCGACGGCCCGGTCGCGCTCGTGATGGCCGGCAACCACGGCGACGAGTACGAAGGCCAGATCATCGTGTCGCAACTGATGCGCGAAATCGAACCCGACATGGTCAGCGGGCAATTGATCCTGTTGCCGATGGCGAATTTCCCGGCGGCGGATGCGGGCCTGCGCGTGTCGCCGCTCGACGAAGGCAACCTGAACCGCAGCTTTCCCGGCGACCCGACCGGCACGCCGACGCAGATGATCGCCCACTACATCGAGCATGTGCTGCTGTCGCGCGCGCAGTACCTGGTCGACCTGCATTCGGGCGGCAGCTCGCTGCTGTACCAGGGCGGCAACATGCTCGCGATCGATCCGCTCGACGCCGAAGAAGCCGCGAAGCTCAACGGGCTGCTGGTCGCGTTCGGCTTGCACAACGCGCTGCTGCACGCACCGAATCCCGTGCATTCGGCGTCGGCCGCGCGCCGGCAAGGCGCGATCTCGATCGTCACCGAGCTCGGCGGCGCCGGCATGGCCGATCCGTCGCTGATCCGGCTCGGCCGCCAAGGGCTGCTGCATTACCTCGGCTACATCGGGCTGCTGCACGGCGCGCTCGTGCCCGACGCGCCGCCGACCGTCCCGCGTTTCATGCGCGTCGACGGCGATCGCCATTTCGTCTATGCGTACGAGCGCGGGCTGTATGAACCGCTCGTCGAACTCGGCGATCAGGTGAAGGCCGGGCAGCCGGCCGCGTGGGTGCATTTCCCCGATACGCCGTTGCGCGAACCGGTGCTGCACCGGTTCAACGGCGATGGCGAGGTGGTGTGCAAGCGGGTGCCCGCGCAGGTGCGGCGCGGGGATTGTCTGTTTCAGCTGGCGGAGTTGTCGACGCCGCCACGTGTCATCGAGTGAGGCACCCGACTGACGCGTTCACGACCATCGTACGCCGCCAGTGCGGACACGCTAACCGTCAGTCGGACGACACCGGCGACTCATTCCCCTGCGCAACGCCGGTTACGTATTCAAGGTTCTTCTACTGTTCTGCGCTTTGGCGGCACGGTAGGCCGGCGAATTCTGGCGGAAGTTGAAAGGCATGGAGCAACGCGCATAGCCTCTGAATCGGTTGATCGTGCCGACGGGCGCACCGGTCTTTGAGCTAGCTGGCCCCCGTCCAATGACCGTTTCCAGGTACGAGCCCGGGGCCGTCAGCGGCTAACCGGGGGCCCTTCCGGCCACTGACCGCCCCCGTCATATAGAATGACGCGCTTTGCCCGTACGCCTATGTGGTTCAAGAATCTCCAGCTTCACCGTCTTCCCGCACCCTGGGCCGTCACCCCCGACCAGATGGAAAAATGGCTGGCGCCTCACGCGTTCCAGCCGGGCAGCAGCGTCGAGATGCAGCGCGTCGGCTGGGCGTCGCCGCGTGACGACGGCGCACTCGTGTATTCGAACAACCGGCAGATGCTGCTGCTGTTTCGTGCCGAAAAGAAGCTGCTCCCGGCATCGGTCGTCAATCAGGTCACCAAGGCACGCGCGCTCGAAGTCGAGGAACAGCAGGGCTTCAAGGTCGGCCGGAAACAACTGCGCGAACTCAAGGAGCAGGTGACCGACGAACTGCTGCCGCGCGCGTTCAGCATTCGCCGCGATACCCGCGTGTGGATCGACACGGCGAATGGCTGGCTCGTCATCGACGCGGCGGCACAGGCGCTTGCCGACGACGTCCGCAGCCTGCTCGTCAAATCGATCGACCCGTTGCCGCTCGCCGGCGTTCATGTCGCGCGCTCGCCGGTCGCCGCGATGACGGACTGGCTGCTGTCCGGCGAAGCGCCGGGCGGCTTCACCGTGGACCAGGACGCCGAGTTGCGCTCGAGCGGCGAAGGCGGCGCCACGGTGCGATACGTCGGCCACGCGCTGGAAGCGAACGACATGCGCCGGCACATCGAAGCCGGCAAGCAATGCATGCGCCTCGCGATGACGTGGAATGACCGGATCTCGTTCGTGCTGACGCCGTCGCTGACGATCAAGCGTGTCACGCCGCTCGACGTGATCAAGGAAGCGGCGGACCCCACCGCGCAGAACGACGACGAGCGCTTCGACTCGGATTTCACGCTGATGACGGGCGAACTGGCACGGATGCTGACCAGTCTCGTCGATATCCTGGGTGGCGATCAGCAGGACGCGATTCAGCAGGCGGCAGCGGCCTGAACGCTGTCGTCGTCGATCAGCGCCCCGCGCTGACGCGACACATCGAGGAGAACCCGTCGCCGCCATGGCGGCGGGCCCCGGCCTGGTGCGCACAAGCGTGACGAGCCAGCGCCGAATCGGCATCGCCCGTCGGCCACGAAACGACACCATCGTGCCGGTCGTCGAGGCCGTACATCCATCAAACGGGCACGGCTCCCGCCACGCCCGTTCGCCGCACCCCACTCCCTCTGCAAGCCTTCTTCCACCTTCCGCGAAATCCTTATCGAAATTGCTTCGTTCGCCTTTGCCGGCCGCGCCGCTAACGTGTTCAAAACGGCGGCGGCGCGCCGGATGCATCGCACGAAGCACGACAGCCGCCGCCATCACGACAACTGCGTCGCGATAACGGAACAGACCGGACGGGCCGCGTGCCCGCACCCCGCCAGGAACGTCCGCATCGCGCGCCCTTCGCGATGCCCATGGCCACGAACGACCGCATCATCGACACGACGCCGCTCGACGTCCGCGCGCAGCCGCTGATCGACGCGCTGATCGACGAGTATTCAACCCGTTACAACGCGTACCGCCCCGACAGCCGCGCGTCGGCCCGCGACGAACTCGCGCGCTATCCGGCCGAACTGTTCGCGCCGCCCGAAGGCGCGTTCGTGCTGCTGCTGCGCGACGGCGAGACGATCGGCGGCGGCGCGTTCAAGCGCTACGACGCGCAGACCGCCGAACTGAAACGCATCTGGACGCGCGCCGACCTGCGCCGCCAGGGCCTCGCGCGACTCATCGTCGAAGCGCTCGAACTGCGCGCCGTGCAACAGGGCTACCGCCGCCTCTACCTGACCACCGGCTTTCGCCAGCCCGAAGCGTGGGCACTGTACGACCGCACCGGCTATACGCGGCTGTTCGATTCGTCGATCGACCCGGAAGCGTATTTCCACCTGCGTTTCGGCAAGGATCTCGTCGATCCGTCGCGCACGTCGACGCTGGCCGACCTGTGGGCGCCCGTGCCCGAACCGGTGCTGCCGCGCTGAGCGCGCGACATCCCGCCTTTCATCTCGCCCTTCCCGCTTTCAACGATTCCACGCTGCCACGACAGGACGTTTTCATGCATCGAGCCGTACCGCTTTCTTTCCGTGCCGTGCGCACGCTGGCCACCGCACTGATCGGCCTGAGCGCCTTCGCGGCCGCGATGGCCGCGACCGCCGCGACGTTCGACCTAAGCCCCGAGCAGCGCGGCCGCCCGCGTGGCGCGGCCGATGCGGCGGTCGAGCGCGCGGTGCCCGCGTCGTTCAAGTTCGCCGAGCCCGGCACGCTGACGATCGGCATCGCGCCGAGCCTGCCGCCGATCAGCTCGTATGCGACCGACGCGCGCACGGTGATCGGCTTCGATGCCGACGTCGGCCAGCTCGTGTCCGACAGCCTCGGCCGCAAGCTGAAGATCGTCGCGCTCGCGTGGGCCGACTGGCCGCTGGCGCTCGAATCGGGGAAAGTCGACGCGGTGATCTCGAACGTGACCGTCACCGAGGAGCGCAAGCAGAAGTTCGATTTCTCGACCTACCGCAAGGACCAGGTCGGCTTCTACGTGCGCAACGACAGCAAGATCCAGGCGATCCGCGAGCCGAAGGACGTCGCGGGGCTGCGCATCGTGACCGACGCCGGCACCAACCAGGAAAAGATCCTGCTCGCGTGGGACCGCGAGAACGTCGCGCACGGGCTGAAACCCGTGCAGATCCAGTATTACGACGACCAGGCGATGCGCATCGTCGCCGTGCAGTCGGGCCGGGCGGACGCGGTGTTCAGCGTGAATTCGGTGCTCGCGTATCAAAGCGCGCAGCAAGGCAAGACGCGGCTCGTCGGCGCGATCAGCGGCGGTTGGCCGCGCACGGCCGACATCGCGATCGCGACGCGCCGCGGCAGCGGCCTCGCCGAGCCGCTGACCGTCGCGCTGAACGGCCTGATCAAGAGCGGCCGCTACCAACAGGTGCTCGACCGCTGGAACCTCGCGTCCGAAGCGATCGACCAGTCGCGTACGAATCCGCCCGGGCTGCCGAAAAGCTGAGCGCCGCGCGCCCGCAACCGTCCATCCACGCTCACGCAGGAACGCCGCTCACCATGTCTTATTCGCTTTCGTTGCTGGACAAGAGTCCGATCGCCGACGGCGCGAACGCCGCCGATGCGCTGCGCTTCACCACCACGCTCGCGCGCCGCGCCGAACAGCTCGGCTACGCGCGCTTCTGGGTCGCCGAGCATCACGGCACGCCGGGCTTCGCGAGTTCGGCGCCGGAGGTCGTCGTCGCGCACCTGCTCGCGCACACGTCGCGCATCCGGATCGGCTCGGGCGGCGTGATGCTGCAGCACTACAGCCCGTTCAAGGTCGCGGAAACCTTCAAGCTGCTGGCCGCGCTCGCGCCGGGCCGCGTCGATCTCGGCATCGGCAAGGCGCCCGGCGGGCTGCCGCTGACCACGCGCGCGCTGCAGTGGTTCCACGACAAGGCGCGCAAGCCCGATTTCGCGGGGCAGCTCGCGGAGCTCGACGCGTTTCTCGGCTGGGGCGTGGCCGAAGATCATCCGCTCGCCGGCGCGGTCGCGATGCCGGTGCCGCCGCAGTCGCCCGAACGCATCCTGCTCGGCGGCTCGCCGGACAGCGGCGCGCTCGCCGCGCGCAACGGCTGGCGCTTCTGCTACGCGGGCCATTTCAACGGCGACGACGCGAATCTCGAACGCTCGCTCGACGCGTACCGCGGCGCGGGCGGCGAGAAGCCGCTCGTCGCGCTGTACGCGGTCGCCGCGCCGACGCGCGACGAGGCCGAACAACTGATCGGGCCGCTGAAGATCTTCAAGCTGCAGTTCGCGGGCGGCCAGAGCTTCAACCTCGGCAGCGCGCAGGCGGCCGCGGAATTCGCGCGGCAAAGCGGCGCGTCCGACTACCGGATCGACGAGTTGCGCCCGACGGTGCTGGCCGATACGCCCGACGGCGTGCACCGCGCGCTCGACGCGCTGAGCCGGCGGCTCGACGTCGATGCGTTCGTGATCGATTCGCCGGTATCCGACTACGCGGCGCGGCTCGCGTCTACCGAATGGCTCGGCGGCGCGCTGTCCACCACGCCGTTGCAGACGGCCCTCGCGGCCGACCGCTCCCTCTCCCCTGACCAGAACGCGTGACATTCCCATCATGACGACCCGACGATCGATTCCCTTCGGCCTGATGCTGCAAGGCGCAGGCAGCCACATGAACGCGTGGCGGCATCCGAGCAACCCGCCCGACGCCAGCATCAACCTCGACTTCATGATCGGCGTCGCGCGCAAGGCGGAAGCCGCCGGCATCACCTTTGCGTTCGTCGCGGACGGCCTCTACATCAACGAGAAGTCGATCCCGCACTTCCTGAACCGCTTCGAGCCGCTGACGGTGCTGTCGGCGCTCGCGGTCGCGACGAAGAAGATCGGGCTCGCGGGCACGATCTCGACGTCGTACAGCGAGCCGTTCACGGTCGCGCGCCAGCTCGCGTCGCTCGACGCGATCAGTGGCGGTCGCGCGGGCTGGAACGTCGTGACGACGCCGCTCGAAGGCACCGCGAAGAATTTCGGCAAGACGCACCCGGATCACGAACTGCGCTACGAGATCGCCGACGAATACCTCGAGGTCGTGCAGGGCCTGTGGGACAGCTGGGACGACGACGCCTTCGTGCGCGACCGCGCGACCGGCCGCTTCTTCGATCGCGACAAGCTGCATACGCTCGATCACCAGGGCCGCTTTTTCCAGGTTGCGGGCCCGCTGAACATCCAGCGCTCGCCGCAGGGGCAGCCGGTGATCTTCCAGGCCGGCTCGTCCGACACCGGCATCGGCCTCGCGGGCAAATACGCGGACGCCGTGTTCACGCATTCGCCGTCGATCGAGGAAACGGCCGCGTTCACGCAGCGCGTGAAACAGAGCGCGATCGAACACGGGCGGCAGGCCGGCGACGTGAAGATCTTCCCGGGCGTCGGGCCGATCGTCGGTCGCACGGCCGCCGAAGCGGAAGACAAATACCAGGCGATCCGCGACCTGCTGACGATCGACGAGGCGCTCGCGTACCTCGGCCGCTATTTCGATCACCACGATTTCACGCAGTACGCGCTCGACGCGCCGTTCCCGGAACTCGGCGAGCTCGGCCGCAACAGCTTCCGCTCGACCACCGACCGCATCAAGGCCGATGCGAAACGCAAGGGCCTGTCGCTGCGCGAAACCGCGCTCGCGGTCGCGACGCCGCGGCCGAACTTCATCGGCACGGCCGAACACGTCGCCGACGAACTGATCCGCTGGCACGACGCAGGCGCCGGCGACGGCTTCATCCTCGGTTTTCCGGTCCAGGCGCAGGGCGTCGACGATTTCATCGAACTCGTGATTCCGGTGCTCGAGGCGCGCGGCCGCTACAGCCGCGACCTGCCCGGCGCCACGCTGCGCGACCACCTCGGTCTGCCGCGCAAGGCGAGCCGCTACGCGACGCCCGGTGCCGCCCAGGAAACGGCCGCCGAAGCGCACGCCTGACGCCGCCGCGCCGCCCATGCACGGCGGCGCGCCCGCCGATCGATCGATTCGAGGATTCCAACGACATGAGCGACACGACCCACCTCGGCGGCGCGCTGCCGCCGCTCTCTTCCCCCGACGCACGCGAGGCCGGCACGCGTTTGCGGATCGTGCCCGCGCGCCACCGGTCGCGCACGGCCGGCACCGTGCTCGCGCTCGTGCTGATCGCGATCACGCTGTATTCGCTCCTCGGCAACCCGCAGTGGGGCTGGCCGGTGTTCGCCGAATGGTTCCTGTCGCCGCCGGTGCTGTCGGGGCTCGCGCGCACGCTGGTGCTGACGCTGCTCGGCGCGGTGTTCGGCTTCGTGCTCGGCGCGTTCGTCGCGCTGGCCCGGTTGTCGCGCTCGCGCCTGCTGTCCGCGAGCGCATGGACCTTCGTGTGGCTGTTCCGCTCGATTCCGCTGATCGTGCTGCTGCTGATCCTGAACAACCTCGGCTACCTGTACGAGCACGTGCGGCTCGGCGTGCCGTTCACCGACATCGTGTGGTTCGACACGCCGACCACCGACCTCATCAGCCCGTTCCTCGCGGCCGTGCTCGGCCTCACGCTGAACCACGCGGCGTTCTCCGCGGAGGTGATCCGCGGCGGCATTCTCGCGGTCGACCAGGGGCAGCTCGAAGCCGCCGCCGCGCTCGGGCTGCCGCGCGGCCGCCAGACGTCGCGGATCGTGCTGCCGCAGGCGATGCGCGCGATCCTGCCGACCGCATTCAACGACCTGATCTCGCTCGCGAAAGGCACGTCGATGGTGTACGTGCTCGCGATGCCCGAACTGTTCTACACGGTGCAGGTGATCTATCGCCGCAACCTCGAAGTGATTCCGCTGCTGATGGTCGCGACCGTCTGGTACCTGATCATCCTGACCGTGCTGTCCGCGATCCAGGTGCAGGTGGAGCGGCACTATGCACGCGGCGCGCTCCGCAATCCGCCGCCGTCGGTGGTCACGTTCGCGCTTGCGCGCCTCGGCGGGCTGTGGCGGCGTGTCGCGTCACGCCGTGCGGCGTCGAATGCGCAGGCCGCAGACGACACGCGCACCGATACCGCGGCCGCCGTGTCGCGCACCGGCGGCGAAGTGGCCGTGCATGGCGTGTCGAAGCAGTTCGGCATGCAGCGCGTGCTCGACAACGTGTCATTCGTCGCGCCGCGGGGCAGCGTGACCGTGATCGTCGGCCCGTCCGGCTCCGGCAAGTCGACGCTGCTGCGCACGATCAACCATCTCGAACGCGTCGACGACGGTTTCATCGACATCGACGGCGAACTGATCGGCTATCGCCGCGACGGCGACGTGCTGCACGAACTGAGCGAACGCGACGTGCTGAAGCGGCGCACGGCCGTCGGCATGGTGTTCCAGAACTTCAACCTGTTCCCGCACCTGACGGTGCTCGAGAACCTGATCGAAGCGCCGATCGCCGTCGCCGGCGTGACGCGCGATGCGGCCGAGCACACCGCGCGCACGCTGCTCGCGCGGGTCGGCCTCGCGGATAAAGCCGATGCGTACCCGCGCCAGTTGTCCGGCGGCCAGCAGCAACGCGTCGCGATCGCGCGGGCGCTCGCGTTGCGTCCGAAGGTGCTGCTGTTCGACGAGCCGACGTCGGCGCTCGATCCGGAACTCGTCAACGAAGTGCTCGACGTGATCAAGGAACTCGCGCGCTCGGGCACGACGCTCGTGATCGTCACGCACGAAATCGGCTTCGCACGCGAAGTGGCGGACAACGTGCTGTTCATGGAACGCGGGCGCATCGTCGAGGCCGGGCCGCCCGCGGTCGTGCTCGACGCGCCGTCGCATTCGCGCACCCGCGCGTTCCTGTCGCGGGTGCTGTGATGCGCGCCGCTTTCGACCTGCGAGGTGCCGCGCGATGACCGATCGACGCCAGTTCATCACGGCCGCGCTGGTCGCGGCATCGGGCCTGCCGTGGCACGCGGCACGCGCGGCGGCCGCCACCGCCGACCTCGACCCGCGTCAGGCCGGCCGCCTGCGCGCGAGCCCCGACGACGCGGCCATCCGCGCGGCCAGCGGCTACCGCTGGGTGCGCGACGGCGCGTTCACGGTCGCGATCTCGCCGCACGCGCCGCCCGTGTCGACCTATGCGACCGACGCGCGCACCGTGGTCGGTGCCGATCCCGACTATGCGCAACTGGTCGCGGACGCGCTCGGCCGTACACTCGTGCTACTGCCGATCGCGTGGGCCGACTGGCCGCTGGGGCTGACGTCCGGCAAGTACGACGCGGTGATCTCGAACGTCGGCGTGACCGAGAAGCGCAAGGAGAAATACGATTTCACGACCTACCGGCTCGGGCTGCACGGCTTCTACGTGCGCACCGCCAACCCGATCGCGAAGATCGCGGAGCCGAAGGACATCGCGGGCCTGCGGATCATCACCGGCGCCGGCACGAGCCAGGAGCGCATCCTGCTCGAATGGAGCAAGCGCAACGTCGCGCAAGGGCTGAAGCCGGCCGAACTGCTCTATTTCGACGACGATGCGACCGCGCGCGTCGCGCTGCTGTCGGGCCGCGCGGATGCGGAGCTGAACCCGAACGCGTCGCTCGCGTACGAGGCCGCGCGCACCGGCAAGATCCGCCGCGTCGGCGTCGTCAATGCAGGCTGGCCGGCGAATGCGGACGTCGCGATCGCGACGCGCCGCGGCAGCGGGCTCGCGCCCGCGCTGACGCTCGCCACCAATGCGCTGATCGGCAACGGCCGCTACGGGCAGGCGCTGGCGCGCTGGGGTTTGCAGAGCGAGGCGATCGCGCGGGCGGAGACCAATCCGCCGGGGTTGCCGTCGTTCTGAGCGTGTCGCTCAAGACAATCGCGCCGGCATGTCGTGGCGGACACGCCGGCGCGATTCGATCGATCGGTCGTTCGTCTACGCCGGCACCGCCGCCTGATAGCGGTCGAGTTCCGCAATGTGCGCATGAATCGCCGGAATCAGGTCGCGCCCGTAGGCCAGTGCATCGTCGAGCGGATCGAAACCGCGAATCAGGAACGTCGATACGCCGAGCCGGTAATACGCGCCCAGCGCTCGCGCGACCTGCTCGGGCGTGCCGACCAGCGCGGTCGAATTCCAGCGCGCGCCGGTCAGGTTCGCAACCCCCATCCACAGCCGCTCGTCGAGCACGTCGCCCTGCGCGGCGGCGGCCATCAGCCGCTGCGAGCCCGCATTCTGCGGCGCGTGACCGGCGATCGGCTGGCCGTTCGCGAGCCGCGCCGCACGCACGCGCTCGCGGATCGCCTCGGCCTTCTCCCACGCGGCCGCCTCGGTATCGGCGACGATCGGCCGGAACGACACGCTGATGCGCGGCGCGCGTCCGAACGGCGCGGCGGCGGCCCGCACGCGCGCGATCTGCTCGCGCACCGCATCGAGCGGCTCGCCCCACGTCATGTAGACATCCGCATGCTCGCCCGCAACGGCAAGCGCGGCGGGCGACGAGCCGCCGAAATAGATCGGTACGTGCGGCCGCTGCGCGCCCTTCACGAGCGGCGACGCGCCGCGCAGCCGGTAGAACGCGCCGTCGTGATCGACCGGCGCATCGGCCAGCCAGATCCGTTTCAGCACGTCGAGATATTCGCCGGTGCGGCGATAGCGCGCATCGTGCGGCACGAAATCGCCGTCGCGCTGCAAGTCGGCGTCGTCGCCGCCGGACACCACGTTCAGCGCGAGCCTGCCGCCGCTGAACACGTCGAGCGTCGCGATCTGCCGCGCGGCGGCCGACGGCACGATCACGCCCGGCCGGTGCGCGAGCAGCAGGCGGATGCGTTCGGTCGCGGCGGCCGCGAACGACGCGACGATGAAGCCGTCCGCCGCGTTGCTGAAATGGCCGATCAGGATCTGGTCGAAGCCGGCGGCCTCGTGCGCCTGCGCGAAGCGGCGCACGTAGTCGGGCTGGACGGCCGCGCCGCCCGGTACGTCGACCTCCGCGCCGGGCGTCGCGGTGATCATGCCGATGATGTCGACTGGCATGTCGGGATGTCCTCGGGTATGTCGATCAGGAATGGCGGGAATCGTGTAGCGGGCCGCACGGTCACTGCGCGGCGGCGGTCTTCTGCGCGGGCGCCGCGAACACGCCTGCGTACGAGCGGTCGAGCAGCTTCGACGTGTCGTACGCGGTCGGAATCACGCCGGACTTGTGCAGGAAGTCGGCCGTGTTCTGCGCGTCCTTCGCGGCCGTCTCGTCGACCGGGCCGACACGCTGCCGGGCATTGTTGAGCCAGCGGTACGCGACGTCGGGTTCGAGATTCGCGCGTTTCGCCCACAGCTCCGCATACTCGCGCGGATGGCTGTCGACCCACTGGCGCGCGACCACCACGCGCCGCAGGAAATCGGTGATCTCGGCGCGCTTGCCTGTCGCGGCCTGCTCGTTCGCGGCGACGAAGCTCAGCGCCGGCATCAGCCCCTGCGCGGTCGTCACGGGGCGCGCCCCTGCCGCAATGCGAGCGTGCTGACGAACGGCTCCCACAGCGACACCGCGTCGACCGAGCCGTTCGCGAGCGCATTGGTCGCGTCGATCGGCATCAGGTACGCGTACTTCACCGAATCGGCGCGCAACCCCGCGTGTTCGAGCGCACGCAGCACGAGCTGCTGGCTCCACGCGCCGCGCCATACCGCGATGGTCTTGCCTTGCAGATCGGCCACGGTGCGCACCGGCGAGTTCTTCGGCACGAGGATCGCTACGCCGTCGAGGCTCTGCCGCGACACCGCGACGACCTTGACCGGCGCGCCGCGCGCGGCCAGCGTGAGCAGCGCGGAATCGCCGAGGAAGCCGAGGTCGATCGCGTTGCCGTTCAGGCTTTCGGCCACCGGCGCGGCGGCCTGGAAGTGCTTCCACTCGATCGTGTAAGGCAGGTCCTTCAGCGCGCCGGACGCCTCCATCGACGCCTGGATGTTGAAGTAGTTCTGTTCACCGACACGCAACGTGACGGTGTCTTTGGCGATGCCCGGCTGCGCGGCGAGCGCCAGCAAGAGCGCCGTGACGATTCGGCTCAGCAACATGATCTCCCGGAAGGTTTGTCCGCCGTGCGGAAACCGCCGGCGCAACGGATGGAACCGGTGAAGATACGTCGATCCACTTCATGACACAAACGCAATATTCTTCTATGCAAAGATGCAAATATTTTATGACTCGCTCGCGTGCGTGCACTGCTCGTCGTCTGCCGACGCCTCCCGAAGTTCGAAGGGTTCCTCGACAGATATTTCGTGCACGAAATAAATTACGAACTATATTTCGCATACGAAATAACTACCCGAGCGAGGACGCCCATGAGCTCCGAACCCATCGAATTTTCCGCTGCGGACGGCTACGTGCTGCACGGCACGCTGTGGTCGCCGGATGCGACGCCGCGCGCGCTGGTCCTGATCCATCCGGCGACGGCCGTGCCCGAGCGGCTGTATGCGGGCTTCGCGCGCTTCCTGACCGAACGCGGTTTCGCGGCGTTGACCTACGACTATCGCGGCATCGGCGCATCGCGGCCGGCGCGTTTGGGCGCGCTGCAGGCCCGCATGCGCGACTGGATGGAGCTCGACGTGGGCGCGGCGACCGCGTGGGCCCGGCACGCGTATGAAGGGCTGCCGTTGCTGGCGGTCGGCCACAGCGTCGGCGGCCACGCGATCGGGCTGTCCGGCGCGACGACGCATCTGCGCGCGGCCGTGCTGGTCGCCGCGCATGCGGGCAGCACGCGGCTGATCGCGCAGGCGGCCGAGCGCCTGAAGGTGCGGCTGATCCTGCGCGTGCTCGGCCCGCTGACGTCCGCGTTGCTCGGCTACGTGCCCGGCAAGCGGCTCGGGCTCGGCGAGGATCTGCCGGCCGGCGTGTTCCGCGAATGGAGCCGCTGGACGACGCTGCCTCACTACTTCTTCGACGATCCGACGCTCGGCGCGGCCGAACGCTTCTCGAAGCAGCAGTTGCCGATCCTCGCGCTCGGCTTCGACGACGATCCGTGGGCGAACCCTGCCGCGATCGGCCTGCTGGTAAGCTATCTGACCCGCGCGAAGGTCGAACGCCGCCAGATCGATCCGCGCGCGGCGGGCAGCGGCCCGGTCGGGCACATGGGCTTCTTTCGAAGCCGGCCCGGCACCGTGCTGTGGCCCGACGTCGCCGACTGGCTCGCGCAGGCGCTCGACACGCCGCGCACCGCGGGCCGTCCCTCTCTTTCCATTGCAGCCGGGAACCCAGCTTGAGCGAAGACCGACGACTGTTTTTCATGTTGAACATCGGCCAGCGACGCGTGCAGCGCTGGATCGACCGCAAGGCCGAAACCGAAACGCGCGCGAGCGCCGCGCAGGCCGGTGCACTGTTCTGTCTCGCCAGGCAGGACGGCGCGCTGATCGGTGAAGTCGGCGCCGCATTGCAACTGGCGCCGTCCGCGATGACGGGGCTCGCCGACCGGATGGCGAAAGCCGGCCTCATCACGCGTCATGCCGATTCGGACGACGGCCGCGCGACGCGGCTGTACCTGACCGACGCAGGCCACGCGGCGCTCAAGCGTGCGCGCGTGCTGCTGCGCGAACTCAACGGGAAGCTGTGCGACGGGTTTTCCGACGCCGAACTCGACGTCGTCGCGCGCTGGTTGCACACGTTGCAGGAGCGCTTTCCGGCGGAGCGCTGAGCAGCGCATCACGCGCTCACAGTCGGCGCGTGCCGGACATCAATCGCAAGCGATTGCGATTCGCGTTTTCGATTCGATTTTCATGCCGCCGCAACGGCAAATCTTGCATGCCGGACGCCTGCTTCCGGCAACGCTTTCCGGCTACGTCCTGTTACAAAAAACCGTCTGTTGCGCGGCATTCGAATCGCCTACATTGCAATCCACTTCGACACATTCGTCGCATGCCCGGACTGGCGTTCCCGTCGGGTCGACATCGCAGACACACCCGACAAGCATTGAAAACGAAGAGGAGTCTTAACCGAAGCGCTGGCGGCATCCAGCGCACGCGGATCGCGATGACTGAAACGGCAAGCTGAACGGCACGTCACGACGTGCGCGGCACGATTCGCCGCGCCCCGGCTCGCGTCGTCTCGTCGTGCCCCGCCATCGCATCCGCCCCTCACCGAGGAGTCGTCCATGCGACGCATGATCGTGTCCCATCCGCTTGTCACCCGTCTGTCCGCCGCGATGGCGCTGGCCGCCGCTGCCGTGGCGCACGCCGAACCCGTCGTCGTGTCCGGCCCGAGCCCGTTCGCCGCGTGCACCATCGGCGGCCCGGGCACCAACTACGTGAATGCAGAAGTCGAACCGTGGCTCGCGGTCAATCCGGCGAACCCGAACAACATGATCGGCGTGTGGCAGCAGGACCGCTGGTCGAACGGCGGCGCCCACGGGCTCGTCGCCGGCTACACGTTCGACGCCGGCGCGACCTGGGCGCGCACGCCGCAGCCGTTCAGCGCATGCGCGCCGGGCGGACTGAAATACGAGCGCGCGTCCGATCCGTGGGTCTCGTTCGGGCCGGACGGCACCGCCTACTCGGTATCGATCTCGTTCAACCAGTCGAACAACGCCAACGCGGTCGGCGCGTCGGTCTCGACCGACGGTGGGCAAACGTGGAGCAACCCGGCCGTGCTGATCGCGAACGACGAACCGACGACGCAGTTCTTCAACGACAAGGAATCGGTGACCGCCAACCCGGTGAAGGCCGGCACCGCCTACGCGGTATGGGACCGTCTCGAGCTGCCGAACGGCAACCCGTACGCGAACCTGCACACGAAGGCGTATCGCGGGCCGACGCTGTTCTCGAAGACGACCGACGGCGGCAAGACGTGGAGCGCCGCGAAGGTGATCGTCGACGTGCCGTCGCGCCAGCAGACGATCGGCAACCAGATCGTCGTCGATCCGAAGAGCGGCACGCTCTACGATTTCTTCGACCTGATCCAGCCGCCGTTCAGCAAGGCGGCCGGCAAGGTCGCGTTCATCAAGTCGACCGACGACGGCGCGACGTGGACCAAGCCGCAGATCATCGCGGGGCTGCAGACGGTCGGCGTCACGGACCCGAACACCGGCGAACCCGTGCGCACCGGCGACATCATTCCCGAACCCGCGATCGATCCCGCATCCGGGCAGCTCTACGTCGTGTGGCAGGACAGCCGCTTCAACGGCGGCGCGTACGACGAGATCGCGCTATCGACGTCGAAGGATGGCGGCGCGACCTGGAGCACGCCGCAACAGGTGAACACGCCGACCGGGCGCCCCGCGTTCAATCCGTCGGCGCGCGTCGACAACACGGGCGCGGTGATGGTCACGCACTACGACTTCCGCGACCTGCAGGCCGGCAACACGACGACGCTGCCGACCGGCTTCTGGCGCAAGATCTCGCACGACGGCGGCGCCACGTTCGCCGACGAGCGGCGCGTCGGCGGCCCGTTCGACATGAAGCTCGCGCCCAACGCCGAAGGGTTCTTCATCGGCGACTACCAGGGGCTCGACGTTCTCCCGTCGTCGTCGTTCCATCCGTTCTTCGTGCAGACCAACGCGGGCAACCTGACGAACCGCACCGACGTGTTCTTCGCGCCGTAACGCGCGCCTGGCCACCTCGCCGCCGCTCCGACGCCATGCGTCGCGCGGCGGCGGGCGCAGCTCCAGCGCATCAATGCATGTCGGTCAGCACGATGCGCCCGTCGACCTTCCCTTCCCGCAGCTTCGCGAATACGTCGTTGATGTTGCCGAGCCGGTCGCGGTGGATGTGCGCGCGCACCAGGCCGTCCGCCGCGAAATCGAGCGATTCCTGCAGATCGCGCCGCGTGCCGACGATCGACCCGCGCACGGTGATGCCGTTCAGCACGGTCGAGAAGATCGGCAGCGGGAAATCGCCCGGCGGCAAACCGTTGAGCGCCACCGTGCCGCCACGCCGGACCATCCCGAGCGCCTGCGCGAACGCGCTGCGCGATACGGCCGTGACGAGCACGCCGTGCGCGCCGCCGATTTCCTTCTGGATCACTTTCGCGGGGTCGTCGATCGACGCATCGATCGTCAGATGGGCGCCCAGTTGCCGCGCCAGCGCGAGCTTGTCGGGGGAAATGTCGATGGCCGCGACGTGCAGGCCCATCGCACGCGCATACTGCACGGCCACGTGCCCGAGGCCGCCGATGCCGGAAATCGCGAGCCACTGGCCCGGGCGCGTGTCGGTGACGCGAATGCCCTTGTAGACCGTGACACCCGCGCACAGGATCGGCGCGATCTCGTCGAACGCGACCTGCGCGGGCAACTGGCCGACGTAGTCGGGATCGGCCAGCACGTATTCCGCGTAGCTGCCGTTCACCGAATAGCCGGTGTTCTGCTGCCCATGGCACAGCGTTTCCCAGCCCGTGCAGCAGTACTCGCAATGGCCGCAGGCCGTATAGAGCCACGGCACGCCGACGCGATCGCCCTCGCGCACGTGCGTGACGCCCGCGCCGACCGCCGCGACGATTCCCACGCCTTCGTGGCCCGGGATGAACGGCAGCGACGGCTTGACGGGCCAGTCGCCGTCGGCCGCGTGCAGATCGGTATGGCAGACGCCCGACGCCTTGATGTTGACGAGAATCTGGCCGGGCCCCGGTGCGGGGATCGGCACTTCGTCGATGCGCAACGGCTCGCCGAACGCGTGTACCACGGCCGCTTTCATGGTCTGGGTCATGCGTTGCTCCTGTCTGGTCGATGAGCGACCCAGTATCCGGTTTCGGCACCGGAGCACGTTGATACGCGTCAACGTATCGGAACGGATGCAGCGGTCAACGCGGCTTCGCCACGATCGGCATCGTTCGACGCGAAAGCTCGAGCCGTCGATTACAGACCGCCCCGCTGCTCGCGCCACCCTTTCACCGTTCCGACAGAAACCCGACGAGATCCTGCCATTCGGCTTGGATTTTGACATGATATAACATATCATTTCGCGTGCTCGTCCACCGGATGCCGTTCCAACCAGGTGGCCGCGCCTTGCCGAGCCATGTTCCAACGGGTCACTGCGCGTCAGCGACGCAACAATATATCGTATCCAGCAGTGGCCCGCATCGCTCGTTATCCGATCCGATTCCAACCGATTCACCGACCATGCGCGACCTCCCTCGCTTACCGCTTCGCCCGCTCTCGTCCCTGTCGCTGATGCTGTGCGCCGCCGTCGCCCACGCGCAGACCGATGCGCCCGCCGCGTCCGGCACGCCTGCCGCCGCACCCGCACCGCTCGCACCGATCTTCGTGACCGCGAACCCGCTCGGCGACACCGAACTGATCGCGCCGACCGTCCAGCTTTCCGGCGACGCGCTGACGCGCCGCCAGGCCGATTCGCTCGGCGAAACGCTCAACGGGCTGCCCGGCGTGTCGACCACCACCTACGGGCCGATGGTCGGCCGCCCGATCATCCGCGGGATGGACGGCGACCGGATCCGGCTGCTGCAGAACGGCGTCGCGGCGTATGACGCGTCGTCGCTGTCGTACGATCACGCGGTGCCGCAGGACCCGCTGTCGATCGAGCGCGTCGAGATCGTGCGCGGCCCCCGCGCTGCTGTACGGCGGCAACGCGGTGGGCGGCGTGGTCAACACGATCGACAACCGGATTCCGCGCGAAGCGATCGAAGGCGTGACGGGCGCGCTCGACGCCCGCTACGGCGGCGCGAATTCCGTGCGCGCCGGCGCCGCGCAGGTCGAAGGCGGCAACGGCCGCTTCGCGTTCCACGTCGACGCATTCGATCGCGAAACCAGCAAGCTGCGGATTCCCGGCTATGCGCGCAGCAGCCAGCAGCGCGCGATCGACGGCCCCGACACGCCGCAACCGGAAGGCAACGTGCCGAACAGCGACGGGCGCGTGCACGGCGGCGCGGTCGGCGCGTCGTACACGTGGGCGGACGGTTTCGCGGGCCTGTCGTACAGCGGCTACGAATCGAACTACGGCTCCGTCGCGGAAAGCGACGTGCGGCTGCGGATGCGCCAGGAACGCCTCGCGTTCGCGTCCGAGGTGCGCAACCTGAGCGGGCCGTTCACGAAGCTGAAATTCGATTTCGCGTACACCGACTACCGCCACAAGGAAGTGGACAACGGCGAGACGGCGACCACCTTCCGCAATCGCGGCTACGAGGCGCGCATCGAGGCACGCCATCGAAAGATCGGGCCGTTCGAAGGCGCGATCGGCGTGCAGTTCGGCCAGAATACGTTCTCGGCGCTCGGCGACGAAATGCTCGTGCCGTCCACCCGCACCAACAGCGTCGCGCTGTTCGGCCTCGAGGAATGGCAGGTCGTCCCGGCGCTGAAGCTGAGCCTCGGCGGCCGCTTCGAGCACGTGAAGGTCGATCCCGATCCGGCGGGCGTCGAGAAATTCGCGGGCGCGCAGCCGCGCGACTTCAATGCGGGCAGCCTGTCGGCCGGTGCGCTGTTCTCGCTGACGCCGGTATGGTCGATCGCGGCGAACGTCGCCTACACCGAACGCGCGCCGACCTTCTACGAGCTGTATTCGAACGGTCCGCACGATGCGACCGGCCAGTTCCTGATCGGCAACCCGAACGCGTCGAAGGAAAAGGCCGTGTCGACCGACCTGTCGCTGCGCTATGCGAGCGGGCCGAACCGCGGCAGCGTCGGCGTGTTCTACAACCGCTTCTCGAACTATCTGACCGAGTACAACACGGGCCGCGTGGTGGACGACGACGGCGAGCCCGTCGCGCCCGGCACCGACGGCTCGCTCAACGAGGCAATCTACCGCGGCGTGCGCGCCGAGTTCTACGGCGTCGAGCTGGACGGCAAGTGGCGTGCGTTCTCGCGGCGCGGCCACACGGTCGATCTCGAACTGACGGCCGACTATACGCACGCGCGCAACGTCGACACGGGCCAGCCGCTGCCGCGCATCGCGCCGCTGCGCGCGACGCTCGCGGCCGACTACGGTTATGGCCCGTTCGGCGCGCGGGCGCAGATCACGCACGCGTGGTCGCAGCATCGCGTGCCCGACGACGACTTCTCGACGGACGGTTATACGTCGCTCGGCGTGATGCTGACGTACAAATTCCGCGTCGGCCCGACGCACTGGCTCGCCTACCTGCGCGGCGACAACCTGACGAACCAGGAGATCCGCTACTCGACGTCGGTCGTGCGCGGCTTCGCCCCGCAAGGCGGGCGCAGCGTGATGGCCGGATTGCGCACCACGTTCTGACCCTCGCATGGCTCGCGGCGCCCGTCGCGGGCCGCTTTCCGGGGCGAACCCGACGCCGCCGCGTCCTTTCCGTTTGTCCGTCAGACAGTCGCATCATTCACGCCGATCGTCGTGAACACGCATATCGGCTTCCATTCCCCATTCCTCCGCAATGAAATTCCGGCATTCACCGGTAATTTAGAATGAACTCATCAGACAATTACTATAAAGATGACGTTTATTGTTTTACCAGTAAATCCGGTTTCAAATACCTCGCATAAACAATTCAGTAAATATCGCCCCTCGCCTCTTTTGATCGAGATCAAGAATGCCCGTACGACAAGGCTTTGTTCGATCGAAAACAGAATGTAAGGGTTTTGACGGGTAAAGAATCATCCCGAATACCCGTTAAAGCCGGCACGATTCCGTATCTGGTCGAACGATAAATTCCATTTGCCAACCACACGCACAGGGGCACAACGTGAAAATCGCCAGAATGAGCATCAAAACGAAACTCCTCGGCGGCTTCGGCCTGCTCGCCGCGGTCGTCGTGATCGTGTCGGGCATGGCCCTCAAGGCACTGTCCGATACGAACGCCGAGTTTTCACGCTACATGAACGGCATCAACGCGCGGGCGAACCTGTCCGCGCAAATCCGCACCGCGGTCGACCGGCGCGCGATCGCCGCGCGCAACCTCGTGCTCGTCACCCGGCCGGCCGACGTCGAAGCCGAACTGGCCGAGGTGAACCACGCGCACAAGGACGTGCAGGACCATCTCGCGAAGCTCAAGGAACTCATGGCGAACGCGACCGACACCTCCGATCGCGCACGCGAACTGGT
This sequence comes from Burkholderia cenocepacia, assembly GCF_014211915.1. Taxonomy (NCBI): domain Bacteria; kingdom Pseudomonadati; phylum Pseudomonadota; class Betaproteobacteria; order Burkholderiales; family Burkholderiaceae; genus Burkholderia; species Burkholderia cenocepacia. The sequence continues at coordinate 935,033 of NZ_CP060040.1, forward strand.
GGCCGACATCGTGCGCATCGAGGCCGGCTACGGGCCCGTTGCGCTGCGCATCGTCGGACTCGCGCAGGCCGGCAAGAAGGACGACGCAATCGCCGACATCGAGGACAACTGCCGCCCGTTGCTCGCGCAACTGGTGCGCGCAACCGACGCCTACGCGACCTTCACGCATGAACGCGAACTCGAAATCGCGCAGGCCTTCGCGGATCGCTACACGGCGGAGCGCAACCTGCTGGCCGGCATCTGCCTGATCGCCGTCGCGATAGCGGCCTGCGGCGGCCTGTGGCTCACACGCAAGATCACGGTGCCGATCGGCGCGGCCGTGGACGTCGCCCGCACGGTGGCGAACGGCGATCTCGGCAGCCGTATCGAGGTGCGCGGCAACGACGAAACGCGCGACCTGCTCGACGCGCTGCGGACGATGAACGAACGGCTGATCGGCATCGTCGGCCGCGTGCGCGACTCGTCGAACAGCATCGCGCACGCGGTGAGCGAGATCGCATCGGGCAACCTCGACCTGAGCCAGCGCACCGAGGAACAGGCCGCGTCGCTGCAGGAAACCGCGGCGACGATGGAGGAATTCACGTCGACGGTGCGCCTGAACGCGGAAAACGCGCAACAGGCCAGCACGCTCGCCGCGAATGCATCGGACGTCGCGCACCGCGGCAGCTCGGTGGTCGGCCGCGTGGTCGACACGATGACGGAGATCGGCCACAGCTCGTCGAAGATCGCCGACATCACGGGCATCATCGAAGGCATCGCGTTCCAGACCAACATCCTCGCGCTCAACGCGGCGGTCGAAGCCGCCCGCGCGGGCGAACAGGGCCGCGGCTTCGCGGTCGTCGCGAGCGAGGTGCGCAATCTCGCGCAGCGCTCGTCGACCGCGGCCAAGGAAATCAAGGAACTGATCACCGCGTCGGTGCAGACGATCCGCGACGGCTCGGCGCTCGCGGGCGAAGCCGGCAAGACGATGTCCGACGTCACGCAAGCCGTGGCGCGCGTGACCGACATCATGGGCGAGATCGCGGCCGCATCCGCCGAGCAAAGCCGCGGCATCGACCAGGTGAACCTGACGATCACGCAGATGGACGAGACGACGCAGCAGAACGCCGCGCTCGTCGAGCATGCGGCAGCCGCATCGAAGTCGCTCGAGGCGCAGGGCCGCGAGTTGTCCGAAACGGTCGCCGCGTTCCGGATGCCGTCCGGCTCACATGGCGCGTCGCCGGGCGCGCGTGAGCAGGAAGCCGACGTGCGTCACTGGCAACCGGCTGCCGCGTAACGGCATGCGCGAACCAGACGACGATGCGCATGCGGTTACGCTCGTCCGTCTGGGTCACGCTGGCACGCACCGCGTAACCGCCGCATCCCTCATCGAAAATCGTTGCAGTCGATTGCGCATGCCGCCATGCGCGTCCTTCGCCCCACTCCCCGCATGGCCTTGCGCACACTGCTTCCGCAGCGACGCGCAAATTTCGGTCCCGCTAGGGCCTCGCGCGTTGCAGCACCCTCGTCATGGATAGCGCCCGACATGCGCGCCCGCATCGTGCATCGATACAGACTTTTAAAACGCACGAATGACGAGTATCCTAAAAAAGTACTTTTCGACCGGACGGCGAATCGCATTCCCTGACTCCCGTCCGATCGCCATGCGGCCCCATCGTCTCGCGCACCGCGCACCGATGGCGGCGTCTGTCTCTCGCGCCTGGCCGCACGCCCCCTTCCCCAACAATCGTCAGGAGAGCTGGTGAGCCGACTCGTCGTCGTATCCAATCGCATCGCAGATCCCCGTAAAGCCGCGGCAGGCGGTCTCGCCGTCGCCGTGAAGGACAGCCTGCAGGAAACCGGCGGCGTCTGGTTCGGCTGGAGCGGCAGGCTACGCGGCGGCGACGATCAGGCCACGCATGGCGACGACGTGCAGATCCAGAACGTCGGCGGCATCCAGCTCGCGACGGTCGACCTCGATCCGCAGGATTACGACGCTTACTATCTCGGCTACTCGAACAACGTGCTGTGGCCGGTGTTTCACTACCGGCTCGATCTCGCGCAGTTCGACCGGCGTTTCGCCGACGGCTACCGACGCGTGAACCAGCTGTTCGCGCGCAAGCTGCGCACGCTGCTGCGCCCCGACGACGTCATCTGGGTGCACGACTATCAGCTGATTCCGCTCGCGGCCGAGCTGCGCGCGATGGGCTGCACGAATCCGATCGGCTTTTTCCTGCACATCCCGATGCCGCCGCCGCCGATCATGGCCGCGATCCCGGAACACGAATGGCTGATGCGCTCGCTGTTCGCGTACGACCTCGTCGGCTTCCAGACCGAATCGGATCTGCTCCACTTCGAGCATTACGTCGAGGCCGAAGCCGGCGCGGCGCGGCTGCCCGACGGCCGGCTGCGCGCGTTCGGCCGCACGCTGTCGGCCGGTGCGTTCCCGATCGGCATCAACGTCGACGAATTCGAAGCGCTCGCGCGCGATCGCGACGGCCTCGACATGTTCGAGCGCATGCGCGACGAATATTCGCGCCGTCAGTTGCTGGTCGGGGTCGACCGGCTCGATTACACGAAAGGGCTGCCGCAGCGCGTGCATGCGTTCCGCGAGTTGCTCGAACACTATCCGGAGAACCGCGACCGCGCGACGCTGATCCAGATCGCCGCGCCGAGCCGCGAGGATCTCGGCGCCTACGACGACCTGCGGCGCGAAATGGACAGTCTGTGCGGCGCGATCAACGGCGACTACGGCGAGCTCGAATGGATGCCGATGCGCTACATTCACCGCACCGTCGCGCGCAAGCGGCTCCCCGGCCTCTACCGTGCAAGCCGGGTCGCGCTCGTCACGCCGCTGCGTGACGGGATGAACCTCGTCGCGAAAGAGTTCCTCGCGGCGCAGGACGCGGCCGACCCGGGCGTGCTCGTGCTGTCGCGTTTCGCGGGCGCGGCCGAGCAACTGAAGTCGGCGCTGCTCGTCAATCCGTACGACACGCAAGGCACCGCGCAGGCGATCCAGCGCGCGCTCACGATGCCGCTCGAAGAGCGCCGCCAGCGTCACGCGGCGCTGATGGCGATCATGCGCAAGACCGACGTGCACTGGTGGCGCACGCGCTTTCTCGAAGCGCTCACCGAAGCGGCCGAAGTCGCGGCCGCGACCGAATCCTGACGCGCTGGCGCGCGTTCACGCGTCCGTCGTCCCGGCGGGCATTCGAGCACGACCCACGACGTTCGACCGATACGTGTGCGTCGCTCATGGCGGCGCCGTGGCGGGAAAGAAGGGAAAGAAAACGCGCAGTGTCGGCAGATCGACACGCGACGCTCGCCGGTCCGCGCAGCGCGCTTCAATGATCGGGTTCGTGCGGCCGTCGGTACGCGATGAAATCGCGCTCGACGGTAGACGCCTGCTCCGTTTCGATCGCGCCGCCTCGTGCGCTCGTTTCGTCACCGGGTAACGCTGCCGCCGTCGCCGACGGCGGTTCGCTGCGCCCGTCGATCAGCGCCTGCAGCACGTCGCGTTCGAGCACCTCGCATTGCAGCAACCGTCGCGCGATGCGTTCGAGCGCGTCGCGTCGTTCGCCGAGCGTCGCCGCGACGCGCGCATGCGCATCGGTCAGCAGCGTGCGCACCTCGTCGTCGATCATGCGCGCGGTGTGCTCGCTGCAGCGGCCGTCGCCCGCATGCCATGCGCCGGGCATGCCCTGGCGTGCGTCGCCGTCGTCGAACGTCGCAAGCCCGATCTTCTCGCTCATTCCGTATTGCATGACCATGTGGCGCGCCATCGCGGTCGCGCGTTCGAGGTCGTTCTGCGCGCCGGTCGACACATCGCCGAACACGAGTTCTTCCGCCACGCGCCCGCCGAGCAGCGCGTCGATCCGGTCGAGCAACTCGCTGCGACGCAGGACGTAGCGATCCTCGGTCGGCACCTGTTGCGTGTAGCCGAGTGCCGCGACGCCGCGCGGAATGATCGACACCTTCTTCACCGGGTCGCAATGCGCGCGGCTCTCCGCGACGAGCGCATGGCCGGCTTCGTGATACGCGATCGTCAGCTTCTCCTGCTCGTTCATCACGCGGCTCTTGCGCTCGAGGCCCGTCAGCGCGCGGTCGATCGCCTCGTCGAAGTCGGCCATGCCGATCGCCGGCTTCCCGAGTTCGGCCGCATGCAGCGCGGCCTCGTTGACGACGTTCGCGAGATCGGCGCCGACGAAGCCCGGCGTGCGCGATGCAAGCTCGCCGAGATCGACGTCGGCCGCGAGCTTCACGCGCTTCACGTGCACGCCGAGGATCTGGCGGCGGCCGTTCACGTCGGGCCGGTCGATCGCGATGTGACGATCGAAGCGGCCCGGCCGCAGCAGTGCGGGGTCGAGAATCTCGGGCCGGTTCGTCGCGGCCATGATGATCACGCCGGAGCCGGCCTGGAAGCCGTCCATCTCGACCAGCAACTGGTTGAGCGTCTGTTCGCGTTCGTCGTTGCCCGACATCGGGCCGACGCCGCGCACCTTGCCGAGCGCATCGAGCTCGTCGACGAATACGATGCACGGCGCCTTCTGCTGCGCCTGCTCGAACAGGTCGCGCACGCGCGCGGCGCCCACGCCGACGAACATCTCGACGAACGCCGAGCCGCTGATCGAGAAGAACGGCACGGCCGCCTCGCCGGCCACCGCACGCGCGAGCAGCGTCTTGCCCGTGCCCGGCGCGCCGACGACGAGCACGCCTTTCGGAATCTTGCCGCCGAGCCGCTGGTAGCGATCGGGATTGCGCAGGAACGCGACCAGTTGCTGCAGTTCAGCCTTCGCTTCGTCGATGCCCGCGATGTCGTCGAACGTGATGCCGGTTTCCTGCTGCACGTACACGCGTGCGCGGCTCTTGCCCATCCCGGTGAAGTCCTGCAGCCCGCCGCGCTTGCGCAGCATCATGTTCCACACGAACACGAGCAGCACGAGCGGTAGCAACCACGACGCGAGCGACGTGATCCAGCCGGTATCGGGCGTGCCGTGATAGCGGATGCCGGCGGCGGTCAGCGTGTCGATCAGGTGTTCGTCGCTCACGCGGCTGGTCGTGAAGCGCCACGGCGTGCCGGCTTGCCGCACGACCGCGGCGTCGGACGCCGGCAGCATCGTGCCGGCCTGCGGCATCTTCAACGTGCCCGAGATCGACGCCGGGCCGATCTCGAGATCGTCGACGAGCCGCGCGGCGACGAGCCGGTGAAAATCGCTGTACGCAATCGGTGTCGACGTCGGGTGCAGCATCAGCAACTGCGCGGCGAACAGCACGAAAAAGCCCGCCGCGATCAGCAATCCCGGGTAGTCGAATTTCCTGTCCATGGCATCGGGCCGGCCGTATCTGCTGCGCGACGTGCGCTCACGCCGGCACGCGCGCGCAACCCGCGCAACGGGTACGCGGCTGCGGCCGCGACGACCAGCCGAAAACGGCATGCATCCACGCCATCGTCGCCTCGCTGTCTCGCGTCGTTCGTCCCATCGATACCGCCTCGGCAACACCGTCGGCCGGCGTCGCCGGGGCGATCCTCGCCCGGGCGGCACGCCGTGACGCGCCGCCCCTGATTCCAGTCTAGTTCGCGTGCGGGCGTCGCGCACCGCTCGCCGTGCACGCGTCGAATCGTCCGACGAACGACTTTCATCCGCCCCCTTGCCGCGTTATAGTCGCGTTCATGACATTTTCGTGACAGCCGTGTCGCGCCGCCGCGCGCGATAGCGGCCGTTGCCTTCCGCCCTGCGTCGCGGCTGCCCGCGCGGCGCCGGCGCACATCGAACGACAAAGCCCACCCGCCCATTCGAGGAGCCCACGACGTGAACGACACCCCCGATCGCCCCGACGACCTTCCCGCCGATCCCGACCGCCGCCGTGTGCTCGGCGGCCTCGCCGCGCTCGGTGCCGGTGTCGCGCTCGCCGGCTGCGAAACCACCGCGGGCAACGCGCCGCGCTCGGCCGCCGACCTGCGCATCGACGAAGCGCTGCGCCAGCGCGTGCGCCACATCGTCGTGATCTATGCGGAAAATCGCAGCTTCGCGAACCTGTACGGCGATTTCCCGGGGGTACTTCATCCGCTGAGTGAAGTACGGCCCGAACATGCGCAGCAGCTCGATCGCGACGGCAAGACGCCGCTGCCGGTGCTGCCGAAGATCTGGGGCGGGCTCGTGCCGCAGGCGCAGGAAGTGGACGGCAAGCGCTACGCGCTCGCGGAGCGCGACATCGACAAGCTGCCGAATGCGCCGTTCCGGATTACCGACGCGCAAGGCCAGCCGCTGCCGAACGGCGTGATCACGCGCGACCTGTGGCACCGCTTCTACCAGAACCAGATGCAGATCGCGGGCGGCCGCAACAACCAGTTCGCCGCATGGGCCGATTCGGGCGGCCTCGTGATGGGCCATTACCGCAATTCGGCCGACACGCTGCGGCTGTGGAATCTCGCGCGGCAATACACGCTGTGCGACAACTTCTTCATGGCGGCCTTCGGCGGTTCGTGGATGAACCACATGTTCCTGATCTCCGCGCAGCCGCCGCTGTATCCGGACGCGCACAAGCATCCGCATGCGGCGAAGCTGCTGTCGAAGGTCGAAGGTGACGACCCGACCGGCACGCGCCTGAAGCTCGCCGACGATTCGCCCGCGTCCGCGCTGGACGGCCCGCCGAAGTTCGCGGTCGATGGCCCGCTGACGCCGGACGGCTACGGCGTCAACACGATGGCGCCGCCGTACCAGCCGAGCTACGTGCCGCCGCCCGATCCGGGCAACGCCGCGTATGCGGACCCGGCCGACCATCGCGTGATGCCGCCGCAGGGCTACGCGACGATCGGCGACCGCCTGTCGGAAAAGAACATCGACTGGGCGTGGTACAGCGGTGCGTGGCAGTACGCGCTCGAGCATCGCGACACCGGCACGGTGCCCGATTTCCAGTACCACCACCAGCCGTTCAACTACTTCGTGAACTACGCGCCGGGCACCGAAGCACGCCGCAAGCATCTGCGCGACGCGGGGCTCGGCGACGAGCCGTCGACCAACCATTTCATCGCCGACATCGACGCGGGCCGCCTGCCGGCCGTCACCTTCTACAAGCCGCAGGGCAACCTGAACATGCACGCGGGTTATGCGGACATCGAATCGGGCGACCGTCACATCGCGACCGTGATCGACCATATCCGGCGCGGGCCGCAATGGGAGAACACCGTGATCGTGATGACCCACGACGAAAACGGCGGCTGGTGGGATCACGTCGCGCCGCCAGTCGGCGACCGCTGGGGCCCCGGCTCGCGGATTCCGGCACTCGTGATCTCGCCGTTCGCGAAAAAGGGCTTCGTCGATCACACGCTGTACGACACGAACTCGATCCTGCGCTTCATCAGCCGCGTGCACGGCCTCGCCCCGCTCGACGGCGTGGTGCTGCGCAACAACGCGTTCGCCGCGCGTGGCGAGACGCCGCCGGGCGACCTGACGAACGCGCTCGATCTCGGCTGACGACCAGTTGACTGCGGGAAACGACGACGCCCCGGGCCATGCGATCGATGGCTCGGGGCGTCGTTCGTTTCAGGGCCGGCGAGGCTACGCGGCGCTACGCAATGCGTCGCGCATTTCGGTGCTCAGTGAGTGAATAGCGGCGCGCGCGACGCCCAAATGAAAACGTCCCGCCGCCGACGAGCAATGGCGGCGACGGGACGCCAAAGACGATGACGCTGCGTACCGTCAACCGCCGATACGCTGCTCGATCTTCTTCATCGTGCCGGTCATTTCAGCCGGCAAGCGCAGCTTCAACGTATCGAACAACGCCGCGTGCAGCTTCAGCTCCTCGCGCCATTCGTCGGCGTTCATCGACGTCACCGCATCGAACTGATCGCGCGTGAAATCGAGGCCGTCCCAGTGCAGGTCTTCATACGCAGGCGACACGCCGAACGCATGCTCGCCGCCACCGCCCGTGCCTTCGAGCCGATCGAGCATCCACTTCAGCACGCGCATGTTCTCGCCGAAGCCCGGCCACACGAACTTGCCGTTCGCATCCTTGCGGAACCAGTTCACGCAGTAGATCTTCGGCAGCTTCGCGCCGGCGGCTTCAAGTTGCTTGCCGATGTCGAGCCAGTGCGCGAAATAATCGCTGACGTTGTAGCCGCAGAACGGCAGCATCGCGAACGGATCGCGGCGCACGACGCCCTGCTGGCCGACGGCTGCCGCGGTCGTCTCGGAGCCCATCGTCGCGGCCATGTACACGCCTTCGACCCAGTCGCGCGCCTCGGTCACGAGCGGCACCGTCGTCGAGCGGCGGCCGCCGAAGATGAACGCGTCGATCGGCACGCCGGCCGGGTTTTCCCAATCGTCGTCGATCGACGGGCACTGCGCGGCCGGCGCGGTGAAGCGCGAGTTCGGATGCGCGGCCTTGCGGCCGGTTTCCTTGCCGATCTCCGGCGTCCACGGATTGCCCTGCCAGTCGGTCAGCTTCGCGGGTGGGGTGTCGGTCAGCCCTTCCCACCACACGTCGCCGTCTTCCGTCAGCGCGACGTTCGTGAAGATCACGTTTTCCTTCAGCGTGGCGATCGCGTTCGGGTTGGTCTTCACGCCCGTGCCCGGCGCGACGCCGAAGAAACCGGCTTCCGGGTTGATCGCATACAGGCGGCCGTCGCGGCCGGGCTTCAGCCACGCGATGTCGTCGCCGATCGTCGTGACCTTCCAGCCGTCGAAGCCCTGCGGCGGAATCAGCATCGCGAAATTGGTCTTGCCGCACGCGGACGGGAACGCGGCCGCGACGTGATACTTCTTGCCGGCCGGCGACGTCACGCCGAGGATCAGCATGTGTTCCGCGAGCCAGCCCTGATCGCGGCCCATCGTCGACGCGATGCGCAGTGCGAAGCACTTCTTGCCGAGCAGCGCGTTGCCGCCGTAGCCCGAGCCGAAGCTCCAGATCTCGCGCGTTTCGGGGAAATGCACGATGTACTTGACCGGATTGCACGGCCACGGCACGTCCTGCTGGCCGGCTTCGAGCGGATGGCCGACGCTGTGCACGCACGGCACGAAGTCGCCATCCTCGCCGAGCACGTCGTACACGTCGCGCCCCATGCGCGTCATGATCCGCATGTTCACCGCGACGTACGGGCTGTCCGACAACTCGACGCCGACGTGCGCGATCGGCGAGCCGAGCGGGCCCATCGAGAACGGCACGACGTACAGCGTGCGGCCGCGCATCGAGCCGCGGAACAGCCCGTTCAACGTCTCGCGCATTTCGGCCGGCTCGATCCAGTTGTTGGTCGGCCCGACGTCGTCGCGCGAGGCCGCGCAGATGAACGTGCGATCCTCGACGCGCGCGACGTCCGACGGATCGGATTGCGCGAGATACGAGTTCGGGCGCTTCGCCGGATTCAGGCGCGTCAGCGTGCCCTGATCGACCATCGCCTGGCACAGCGCATCGTATTCTTCCTGCGAACCGTCACACCACACGACGCGCTCGGGCTCCGTCAGTGCCGCGATGCGCGACACCCAGTCGATCAGCTTGCGATGTTTGACGAAAACCGGCGGAGCAATCAGCGGGCCGTGCGTTGCTTCGGCCAAAGTGTTTTGCGACATGGGGATGTCTCCAGATTTATTGGGCGGGATGGGGATGCGGGGCGAGCCCGCGAGATGGGGAATGCGTGCGGAGCGCAGGAAGATACGGCGCGAGGACGGGACGCGCGAGCGGAGCGCGCGTCGATGCCGCGATGCGTGCGAGAGAAGCTGAAGTCTCGTTAGAGGGTGCGAACGCGAGTTTCGCCATGCAAGCAACCTGCCATACAACTCCATGCCGGCCAGCATACCATCGCCGTTATTGGGCGGGCGTTGCGTTGCAACAAGAAACAACTGTGACTGCGCGCCGGCATGCGCGTTGCAGACAGCTGCTTTTTACGGCGACGTTGTGCCCGCTTTGGGGACGAAACGAGCGCGACGACCGCCCCGCAAGGGTTTCGCTCGAGCGGCAATTTCAACCTGCCACTCGTCCGTATGCACAACGCTAACGCGGGTCGCACGAATTCGCGTTTTCGCTACTCAGGCAAACCCTGAATTAGGTTGTGTACACAAACATCCTGTCCGAATGCCCGTACGTCGTAAAAGTCGTGCGCGGATAACGTGCCGGGTTCGAGCAGACAAAAAAACGCCAGCCCCGCGGGGCTGGTGTCGTGTTGCGGGTCCGACGACGATCAGAACTGATTCATCGTGTTGTCCTTGCCCGCTGCCTTCAGCGCCGCTTCGCCGCTGAAGTATTCCTTGTGGTCGTCGCCGATGTCCGAACCCGACATGTTCTGGTGCTTCACGCACGCGATGCCCTGGCGGATTTCCTTGCGCTGCACGCCTGCCACGTAGCCGAGCATGCCCTGGTCGCCGAAGTATTCCTTGGCCAGGTTGTCGGTCGACAGCGCTGCCGTGTGGTACGTCGGCAGCGTGATCAGGTGGTGGAAGATGCCTGCTTCACGCGATGCATCGGCCTGGAACGTACGGATCTTCTCGTCGGCGAGCTTGGCCAGTTCGGTTTCGTCGTATTCGACGCTCATCAGCTGCGCACGGTCGTAAGCCGACACGTCCTTGCCTTCGGCCTTCATCGCGTCGTACGCCTGCTGGCGGAAGTTCAGCGTCCAGTTGAACGACGGGCTGTTGTTGTACACCAGCTTCGCGTTCGGGATCACCTTGCGGATCTCGCTGACCATGCCGCCGATCTGTGCGATATGCGGTTTTTCGGTTTCGATCCACAGCAGGTCGGCGCCGTTCTGCAGCGACGTGATGCAGTCGAGCACGCAACGCGCTTCGCCCGTGCCGGCGCGGAACTGGAACAGGTTGCTCGGCAGGCGCTTCGGACGCAGCAGCTTGCCGTCGCGCTTGATGACGACGTCACCGTTGCCCAGTTGGTCGGCCGACAGTTCCTCGCAATCGAGGAACGAGTTGTATTGATCGCCCAGGTCGCCCGGCTGGTTCGTCACGGCGATCTGCTTGGTCAGGCCGGCGCCCAGCGAATCGGTACGGGCGACGATGATGCCGTCGTCCACGCCCAGCTCCAGGAATGCGTAGCGAATCGCGCGGATCTTCGCGAGGAAGTCTTCGTGCGGCACCGTGACCTTGCCGTCCTGGTGGCCGCACTGCTTCTCGTCCGACACCTGGTTTTCGATCTGGATGCAGCACGCGCCCGCTTCGATGAACTGCTTGGCCAGCAGGTAGGTCGCTTCCGCGTTGCCGAAGCCGGCGTCGATGTCGGCGATGATCGGCACGACGTGCGTGACGTGGTTGTCGATCTTTTGCTGGATCGCGGCCTTGGCGGTCGCGTCCTTCGCGGCATCCAGCTCGCGGAACAGGCCGCCCAGCTCACGGGCGTCGGCCTGGCGCAGGAACGTGTACAGCTCGCGGATCAGCGCGCTGACCGAGGTCTTTTCGTGCATCGACTGGTCCGGCAGCGGGCCGAATTCCGAACGCAGCGCGGCGACCATCCAGCCCGACAGGTACAGGTAGCGGCGTTCGGTGCTGTTGAAGTGCTTCTTGATGGAAATCATCTTCTGCTGGCCGATGAAGCCGTGCCAGCAACCCAGCGACTGCGTGTACTTGGACGGATCGGCATCGTACGCGGCCATGTCGGCGCGCATGATCTTCGCGGTGTACTTCGCGATGTCCAGGCCGGTCTTGAACTTGTTCTGGGCACGCATGCGGGCCGCATACTCGGGGCTGATGGCGTTCCACGCGCTGCCGTGGTTTTCCTTCAAGCCAGCCACTGCCTTGATGTCGTCTTGATATTGGGACATGTCTATCTCCTGGGAACGAAGCGCATTTGAGTAAAGGTTTCAGCGTGCCCGCCGCGTGTGACGAAGCGAACTGCATGGACTCAATAGTAATCCCGCCCAGCGAAATTTCGGTCAAGTCTTATATAAGACATAAGATATAAATTTTCGTTATTTTTCAATGAGATAGTCACGCGTTTTTGCGATGCAAAACACGGTTTCAAGCGGCGGTAAAACGTGGCGGCAGGAATTTCGCGCGACTTCCGCAATATGAAATGCCCTTTCGGCTGCTGAAGAATGAGCACGCGTCGACAAGGCGGGGCAACGACGGCCACTCCCCTTTGTCATGGTTATGACAAAACGTCTATACTTGGACGATTCTTTGAGCCACGCATATCGACGCATTGGCCTGCCCGCCCCGGAGCGACATGAACGACTCTTCCGTTTTCGACACGCTGTGCGAACTGCTGAATACATCCGGCGCGCGTTTCCGCGTGCTCGAGCATCCGGCGGAAGGCAAATCCGACGCGATCGCCGCACTGCGCGGCACCCGCCCCGAACAGGGCGCGAAGGCAATGCTCTGCACGTTCAAGGATGGCGGCGACACCACCGCGCTCGCGGTGATTCCCGGGCACCTGAAAATCGACTTCCGCAAGGTCGCCGATGCGGTGGGCCGGCGCAAGGCGACGCTCGCGTCGCCTGACGTCGCGGCCGCCGTCACGCGCTGCGTGATGGGTGCCGTGCCGCCGTTCGTATTCGATGCGAACGTGACGCTCGTGGTCGATCCCGCGCTGGTCGAGCGCAACACCGAGATCGCGTTCAACGCCGGCCGCCTCGACCGCTCGGTCGTGCTCGACGCGGCCGACTATGTCCGGATCGCGCGCCCGCTGCTGGTCGACATCACGCGGCCCGAAACGACCGACACACCCGCCCCCAGGACCACGCATGAGCACGAACCGCAAAGCGCTGCCGTCGGAGCAGGCGTCGCTGATCGAACAGGTACAGCGCATCGCCGAAGGACTCGGCGAGATGTTCGCGCCGTTCACCGAGGTCGTCGTGCACGACCTCCGCACGCCGGAGCACGCGATCCTCGCGATCCACAACAACCTGTCCGGCCGCGCGGTCGGCGATCCCGCGACCGAACTCGGCCTCGCCCGCATCGCCGACGACGATTTCCCGCAGGTGCTCGCGAACTACCCGAACCGCTTCGCCGACGGCCGCACCGCGAAAAGCACGTCGATCGGCATCAAGGATTCGAGCGGGCGCTACGTCGCCGCGCTGTGCCTGAACGCCGACGTCACGCTGTTCCGCGGCTTCCAGGGCATGCTGAACCAGTTCTGCCGCACCGATGGCGAGACCGTCGTCGAGACGCTGGACCCGGCCGGCGCGGACGCGATCCGGCAGCGCATCGACGCATTCGCGACGCGCCTCGCGACGACGCCGCGCGAGCTGAAGACCGACCAGCGCCGTGAACTGATGCAGACGCTGAAGGCCGACGGCTTCCTCGAGGTGCGCCGCGCGATGGAGATCGTGTCGCAGCATCTCGGCGTGTCGCGCGCGACCGTCTACAACGACGCGAAGTGACGCCGCGCGTCCGGTATTGCCGTTTTGAGTTTCCCGTTGACTGACCTTTTCGACTCTCGAGCGACCATGAATTCTCCGACTCTCCCTACGTACGACGACGTCGTCGCCGCCGCGGCCCGGCTCGAAGGCCATGCGCACCGCACGCCGGTGATGACGTCGCGGACGATCGACGACGCGCTCGGCGCGCAGGTGTTCTTCAAGTGCGAGAACCTGCAGCGCATGGGCGCCTTCAAGTTCCGCGGCGCGTTCAACGCACTGTCGCGCTTCAACGCGGAACAGCGCCGTCACGGCGTCGTCGCGTTCTCGTCGGGCAACCATGCGCAGGCGGTCGCGCTGTCGGCGCGCATCCTCGGCATTCCCGCGACGATCGTGATGCCGCAGGACGCGCCGGCCGCGAAGATGGCCGCGACACGCGGCTACGGCGGCAATGTCGTGACCTACGACCGCTATACCGAGGATCGCGAGCAGATCGGGCGCGATCTCGCGGAAAAGCATGGGCTCACGCTGGTTCCGCCCTACGATCACCCTGACGTGATCGCCGGCCAGGGCACCGCGGCCAAGGAACTGTTCGACGAAGTCGGCCCGCTCGACGCGGTGTTCACGCCGCTCGGCGGCGGCGGGTTGCTGTCGGGCACCGCGCTCGCCACGCGCGCGCTGTCGCCGCACGCGAAGCTGTACGGCGTCGAGCCGGAAGCCGGCAACGACGCCCAGCAATCGTTCCGGTCCGGCACGATCGTGCATATCGACACACCGCGCACGATCGCCGACGGCGCGCAGACGCAGCACCTCGGCAACCTGACGTTCCCGATCCTGCGCCGCGACGTCGACGACATCCTGACCGCGACGGACGCGGAACTGGTCGAGTCCATGCGTTTCTTCGCCACGCGGATGAAGATCGTCGTCGAGCCGACCGGCTGCCTGTCGTTCGCCGCCGTGCGGCGGATGAAGGATGCGCTGCAGGGCAAGCGCGTCGGCGTGGTGATCAGCGGCGGCAACGTCGATCTCGAGAACTTCTGCGCGCTGGTGTCGGCGCCCGCCTGACCGTCGCGGCGCGCATGAAGATCCTGTCATGCGTGCCGCCGCCCCTTCACGGCGCGTTTAGTTTCGCGCCCTAGACTGATTACGTCGTCCTGAATTCAGTCGTGAAGGAGTCGCCATGAATACGCACGCGATCGCCGCCGCCGCCCTCGCGGCCGCCTCCCTGCCGGCGTTCGCTCAACCGGATGTGACGTCATCCGGTTTTCCCGCCGCCGCGCCTCACCCCGCAGCCGGGCAAGCAGTGCACCGTTCGCCCGCCGCGTTGCCGCCCGCCGGCTTCGTGCTCGCGAAGATCGATCAGAACAATACGCCGCCCGATCGCGGCGGCGACCCGGGCGGCCGCGCGCATGGCGGCACGCACATGTAACGACGCGCCGCCGCGGCATTCAGAACGAACGTCGGCAGCGACGGACCACGGGTGCCGTGGAGATCGTCGGTGCGCCGCTGCCGTGCGCTGTCGATCGTCCCCGGTGGCGGAATCAGCCAGTCGCGCCCGGCGCGAAGTCACGCGCTCGACCCGCCGGTTTCATCAGACGTGAAACGTTGTACCGTCGGGAGAGCGCGAGCGAATCCGGCACTCCGCCGCCGGACAATGACGTTTTTTTACATCCCCACCCGGCCGCACGATTGACGCGCCGGAGGGCGCGCCATTACCCTTGCGCGCTGATGGTTCCCGGAGACGGGATCAAAAGGGAACGCAGGCGAGGCAACGCCTCGAAGCTGCGGCTGCCCCCGCAACTGTGAGCGGCGAATCCGTGCCACCGCATGCCACTGGGAAACCGGGAAGGCCCGCACGGACGACGACCCGCGAGCCAGGAGACCTGCCATCGACCCGAGGTCCAGCAGCCGCACCGGGCGGGGTGTCCCGATGCGCCAGGCGCCGCCCCCGGCGGCCGCCCGTTGCATGGACGACCCGACCTCAGGATCCGTCAGATGTCCATCGTTCCCGAATCCGCTTCCCGACCGGAAGCGTCGCACCGACACGCCGTCGGCATGCGCCCCTTGCCCGCCCTCGGCTCACGATCGCCGTACACGCCACACGCTTGGTCCCGCTGTCTCATGAATATTCGTCACCTGCTTGCCACGTCCGCCGCTACCGCGCTGCTTTCCCCGCTCGCCCATGCGGCTGGCGACACGGCGCAGGCGCAGCCCGCCGCGCCTGCGTCAGGCGCGGACCTGCCGACGATCAGCGTGACCGACACACGGCATCTGCCCGAATCGTTCGACCGCCGCTATGCATCGACGCAGGTGCTCACGCGCGAGGATCTCGACCGGCTGTCGCCCGCCGACCCGAGCATCACGCAGGCGCTTGCGACGCTGCCGGGCGTGACCGTCGCGCAGAACGGCGGGCCCGGCTCGTCCGCATCGGTCAGCATCCGCGGCTCGTCGGCGAGCCAGGTCGCCGTGTTCATCGACGGCATCCGGATCGGCTCGCCGACCACCGGCATCGCGCCGTGGGCCGACCTGCCGACCGAAGCGTTCGAGCGCGTCGAAGTGATCTCCGGGCCGGCCGCCGCGTCGTTCGGCAACAACGCGATGGGCGGCGTCGTGCAGCTCTTCACGCGCCGCGCCGCCAACCAGCCGAACCGGACCACCGTGTCGTTCGGCGGCGGCTCGAACAAGACGTTCGACACGCAGTTCCGCACGTCGGGCACGGTGCCGCCGACGGGGCCGCTGGCCGCGCTCGGCGGGCTCACCTACTCGCTCGGGCTGCACGACTACAACACGGCCGGCATCGATGCGACGCGGCCGTTCTTCTACGGCCACGAAGACGGCCGCAATCCGTATCACGCGCAGGATCTCGATGCGCGGCTGGGCTATGCGCGCGACAACTGGTCGATCTCGACGTTCGCGCTGTACCACCGCTCCGATCTGTCCTACGACAACAGCGGCTACGCGAATCGCGAGCTCGATCACCAGTTGACGACCGGCGTCGCGTTCCATCTCGACATCACGCCCGATACGCAGTTCGATCAGTCGTTCGGCTATGCGAACGACCGCCAGTTCATCTACGCGGACAACCCGGCGCTCGCGACGGACCAGATCAATTCGCAGCGCATCAGCACGTCGACGTCGCTGACCCATCAGGAGCACGGGTTTCACCTGTTCGGCCTGCCGCTGTCGGGCGAATCGAAGCTCGCGTACGACTTCACGCGCGAGCAGGCGTTCCTGCCGGTCGACATTCCCGGCGGCGTGCCGACGCGCAACGATTCCGCGTTCTCGCTGCACCAGTCGGCGACGTTCGGCCGCGTGACGATGTTCGTGGCCGGCCGTCACGAGATCATCGCCGGGCAAGCGGTGAACACCGGCAACGCCGCGCTGTCGTGGGCGATCACGCCGGTCTACACGGCGCGCGTGTCGTACGGCAATGCGTTCCGCCTGCCGACCTTCAACGACCTGTACTACCCCGGCTACGGCAATCCGAACCTCAGCCCGGAACGCAGCACGTCGGTCGAGGCCGCGCTCGACGCGAACACGGCGTACGGCATGTTCACCGCGGCGATCTACGACACGCGCGTCAACAACCTGATCGCGTACAACCCGGCGACGTTCTCGCCGATGAACATCGGCCGTTCGCACATTCGCGGCATCGACCTGTCGTACAAGGGGACGATCGGCCGTTCGACGCCGGTGAGCGTCGCGGTCGGCATCCTGAATCCGCAGGACGAAACCAACCAGACCTGGCTCAGCCGCCGGCCGCGCCAGACGGTCAGCCTGAACGTCGACCACACGTGGGACGAACTGAAGCTGCACGCGCTCAGCACGGGCGCGTCGCTGCTGTACGGCGGCTCGACGTTCGACGATCCGGCCAACCGGCAGTATCTGGCGTCGTACCTGACGGTGAGCCTGCGCGCGTCGTACCGGATCAATGCGCACCTGACCGTGTCGGCGTCGCTGTCGAACCTGTTCGACCGGCAATACATGACCGCGTACGGCTACAACACGCTCGGGCGCACCGCGTTCGGCAAGGTCAGCTATACGTTCTGATGGCCACGCACATCGGCGCAAGGAACCCCACCGGCACGCGCGCCTAGATCAGCCCGCGCACGCCCGCGACCAGCTGGATCGCGCCGAATACCGCGACGACGGCCGCCGACACACGCGACAGCCCGTGCATGAACGCGAACGACAGCTTCGTGCGCAGCGCGGCGCTCGCGCTGCTCAGGCACAGCCACCACATGGCCGAACCGATGAACACGCCGGCCACCATCCACGCGACGGTCGCCCACATCGCGCCTTCCCGCGCCCCTGGCAACGGGCCGAGCGCCGCAAAGATCCCGACGAACGACACGATCGTCATCGGGTTCGACAGCGTGAGGCCGAACGTCGTCAGGAAATCGCGCAGGACGGTCGACCGCGGCAGGTCGCGTTGCCCCGCCGGCGCGGCCGGCGCCTGGCGTGCGATGGTCCATGCGAGCCAGACGAGAAACGCGCCGCCGCCGATTTTCAGGCCGACGGTCAGCATCGGGAACGCGGTGACGATGCCCGCGACGCCCAGCGCGCCGAGCAGGCCGTAAATCGCATCGGCGCACGCTGCGCCGATGCCCGTCGCGAAGCCCGCCTGGAAGCCGCGGCTCAGGCTGCGCTGAATGCACAGCATGCCGATCGGGCCGACCGGCACCGCGATCGACAGCCCCATCACGACGGATTTGATGAACAACATCGCCTGCTCCTTGCAACATCCAGTGGCTCGAACAGGCATCGTAGGGAAAGTCCGGCCCCCGCTGAATGCGGTTTTTAAGGAAAAATGGCGGCTCTCCCTTAAAAACTCCAACCGCAATGGACGATCTGGACTGGAAGGTGCTGGCGCTGTTGCAGGACAACGGGCGCATCAGCTATACGGAGCTCGCGCGCCAGGTTCACCTGTCGGTGCCGGCGGTGACGGAGCGCGTGAAGCGTCTTGAAGCGGCCGGTGTGATCGACGGCTACACCGCCCGGATCAATCCGTCCGCGGCCGGCTATCCGGTGAGCGCGCTGATCGGCATCACGGTGCCGCAACCGGCGAAAGCGAAGTTCCTCAAGCTGCTGGAGACGATTCCCGAAGTCGTCGAATGCCATCACGTGACGGGCGCGGATTCGTACGTGATGCGGTTCGTCGCCGTCAGCATGGCCCATCTCGAACAACTGATCGAACGGGTCAACCTGTACGGCGAGACGCGCACGTCGATCGTGATGTCGACGCCGTTGCCGGCGCGCGGGATGGCGCGGCCGTCGTCGAAGCCCGGCGACACGCGTCGGTAGCGGGCCGCGGTTTCGGGACCGTCCGACGCGACCGGCCGAACCGGCGACGACCGATGGTCGCCGGCCCCCGTCATGCATCGCGTTCCCCTCGCATGACGATCGGTACGGGCCGGCTATTTGCCGATCGCACCGCCGAGCAGGCCGCCCACCAGCGACGTCACCGGCGCGAGCGGATTGGCGAGACCGCCCAGCGGCGAGCCGCCGCCGCTCGTACCGGTCGCCGAGCCATCGTGCACGGTCGCCGGGATGCCGCCGACCACGCTCGTCACCAGACCGGCAACCGGCACCGCGCCGTTCGGGCCGCTCGGGTTCACGAGCCCGCCTGTATTGGTCACCGTGTTGCCGACTGCCCGAACCAGGCCGCCGACCGCGCCGACGATCGGCTGCGGCGACGTGGACGTCACCTTCCATCCGGCCGACGTGATCGCGCCGCCGACCTGCCCGAGCAGGCCCGCGACCGGCTGCCCGAGGCCGGTTGCGGTGCCGACCTGCTGCGTGAGCTGGCCCGCCGTCGTCACGAGCGGCGTGATCGCGGTGCTGATCGCCTGCGTCGCCTGCTGGACCGGGGCCGACGACAGGGCCGCGCCGAGCATGGTGCCGCCCGACTTCAGGCCGCCGGCCACCGTGTCGAGCAGGCCACCGACGGGCGCCGTGATCGGCGCGAGCGGTGACAGCGGGCCAGAGCCGAGCGCCTTCACCGTTTCGCTGAGGCCGTTGACCGGGTTGCCGGTCGAGCCGACGAGGGTGCCAAGGCCCATTACCGTCCTGCCGACCGGGTTCGGCGTAAAGCCGATCTGACCGATACCGTTGCTCACGGCGTTCGTCGTATCGCGGACGATCGTGCCGACGCCGGTGACCGTGTCGGCCGGCCCGGCCGTCACCGCCTTGCCGACGCCCGGCAGCGTCACGTCGCCGAGCGTCGCGCCCGCAGCCAGCACGACTGCGCCGACGGAACTGATGATGCCGTTGGTGCCGGGTGTGCCGCTGGTTCCGCTGGTGCCGCCTGTGCCGCTGGTTCCACTCGTGCCACTGGTTCCACTGGTTCCACTGGTTCCACTGGTTCCACTGGTTCCGCTGGTTCCGCTGGTTCCGCTGGTTCCGCTGGTTCCGCTAGTTCCGCTAGTTCCGCTAGTTCCGCTAGTTCCGCTAGTTCCGCTAGTTCCGCTAGTTCCGCTAGTTCCGCTAGTTCCGCTAGTTCCGCTAGTTCCGCTAGTTCCGCTAGTTCCGCTAGTTCCGCTAGTTCCGCTAGTTCCGCTAGTTCCGCTAGTTCCGCTAGTTCCGCTAGTTCCGCTAGTTCCGCTAGTTCCGCTAGTTCCGCTAGTTCCGCTAGTTCCGCTAGTTCCGCTAGTTCCGCTAGTTCCACTAGCTCCGCTAGTCCCGCTAGTTCCGCTAGTTCCGCTAGTTCCACTAGTTCCGCTGGTACCGCTCGTGCCACTTGATCCACTCGTGCCACTGGTCCCACTCGTGCCACTGGTCCCGCTCGTACTCGTCCCGATGTTGTTACCGGCCAGCGTCGGTGCCGTAATGTCGCCGCCGCCGCATGCCGCGAGCGCGCACGCCGCGGCAATGGCGGCGAACGCAACGTTCGCCTTGATGAAGTGATCTTGCATGGAAGCCCCCGTTCGCTATTCAGCGCGATCACCCCAACAAGCATCTACCGTGCCATTTCCAACGGCCTTCTTCACAATTTCACAATCACCCTGCGATAGCCGTCCGCGCCGCACTGCGCGGCATGGCGCATCACGTGCGGATCGTGCCTCGCGGCGCGGTCCGCCCTGGCATTCCGATAACGCCGACGTAACACCGGCCCTGCGTTACGTAGCACGAACCAGGAAAAACCGACGTCGTCCATCCGTACACGGGCCACATAGTCGTCACGGTCGCTTCACCAGTTTCACGATCGTCAGTGTGCCGTTGACGTTTTCCACTCGAACCCGGACCCTGTCGCCCATATGCAGCGACGGGATCATCGCCGCGTCGCCGGCCTTGAACGCCATCGTCATCGGCGGCATTCCGATGTTGTCGAGGGCGCCGTGCTTCAGCGTCACGAGCTGGCGGCCGGCGTCGATTTCCTTGACTTCGGCATCGGTCAGCTTCGTATCCGGCACCGACATGGTCGTGTCGGCTGACTTCATGCCGGACATGTCGCCACTCGCGAGCGCCAACGTCGCAACGATCGCCATCGCGTACGACACGACGACGGCGTGAAAACAGGTTTTCATCGAGCGTCTCCCGTCGGGCCCGGCGCGTTTCCCCCGCCAGCCGGCGCTACGCATCACACGATCAACGTCACACCGGCCCATGCGATCAGCACGGCACCCAGCACACGGCCGATACGATCGCCGCCGGGCAGCACCTTTTCCACGAACACGAACAGCGACAACGCGACGATCCATGTGACGTTCATCACGCCGCCGACGAACAGCAGCGCCATCAGCAACCAGCAGCAGCCCACGCAAACCATGCCGTGCCGCGCCCCCAGCAGGAAACTGCCGGCAACGCCCGGACGCCAGTGCGCGACCAGGAATGCCGCCGGCGCACGGCATTGCCGCAGGCACGCACGTTTCAGCGGCGAGAATTGGTAGAGTCCGGCCAGCGCCAGCACGATCGCGGAAAGCAGCGCACTCTTCGACCACAGCATCATCGCGGAGATCAGCCCGGCCGGCTGCAGCACCGCCTGAAGCAACGCCGCGCCGATCGAGAACGCCAGCCATGTCGTCAGATAGCCGGCCAGCAGCGCGACCGACGTGAACGCCGATCCCGCCGCCCCGTCGCCGTGCTGCCGCAGCACGCGCCGGTACAGCATCACGAGCGGCGCCGCGCCGGGCGTCATCATCGCGATCATCATCACCCACCACATCGCGATCACGGTCGGCAGAGACGGGTCCATGCTGCCCATGCCGTCCGCCAGCCGATGCGGAAACAGCGCGACGGTCGTCATCTCCCGCGCCGACATGCCGGTTCCCGCGCCGGTCCACAGATAGAACCAGCACAGCCCCACGAGCGCGGCCATGCCGAGCAGCGTGACGGCCCGCTCGCGCGCGAACCAGGAGTCGAACGGCGTCATGCCGCGGCGCGATGCCGGATCAGCCCGTGATTGTTCAGATGCAGCCGCGCGAATTGCGCATAGGTTCCGTCGAGATTCAGCGCGATGTTGCCCTGCGAGCGCCCCGTGCCCGAACCGATCTCGGCCAGCTCGTATTCGAACCCGTGCGGCAGGTCGATCCGCACGCGATGCTCGGCCCCCGTCACCGGATTGCGGATGGGTTCGCCGGTCGCATCGAACACCCCGTCGACGTGAATCCGGCCGCGCCGCGCATCGACATCGACGTCGAAATCGATCTTCGTGAAGATTGGATCGAACGCGTGCTCGAGCGTCGACGCATACACCGAGAACATCGTCGCGAATGGATCGGTGTCCTGACCGGTCATGATCTTCAGCACGGCATCGCGCTGCGCCGGACTGGCACGCTCGTCGACGATCGGCTGGCACTTTCCCTTGCCTTCGTGCACGGCGCCCGGCCACTGGAACACCACCGCGATCCTGACGCCGTCGAGCACCACGTCGCCGTAGTGGCCGCTGTCGATCGAAATCGCCCCCATCGCTTCGCAGTTGCCGTTGGTCGGCAGCGCATTGAACTGACAAGGGCAACCGTATGAGCAATTGCAACTGATCATTTCGGTTCCCTGAATTTCCCACGGCGTCATGGCTCCACCTCGCGCGCTGAAACGGACGAACGCTTCGAATCTAGTGCACGGGATGAGGGAAAGCAAAGCGGGAATGGCGGCGTGAAAACCGCGCGTTGCGGCCTCACGTAAGACGTTTCGGGATGCGTTCGCGGGGCTGTTCCTGAAACCCTTGTTCTCACACGATCAGCGATGCGACGATCGCACACCACACCGCGCCTGCGCCGCACAGAAACACGCGCCGCGCGACGAACATTCGCGACTCGTCGTCGGGTTTTTTCATCGGCGACGTCGCGAGAAACGGCACGCTGGCCAGGCACGCGAACCCCGCCAGCGCCGGCACGATCACGACGTAGTCGCCGAATCGCCAAGGCAGCGCCTCGTGCAACCCCCAGTAGCCAAGAAACAGCATGCCCATCGAGAACATCGTCGCCGCGGCCGAACTGAGCGCGACCACTGATCCTGTCGGAAATTGCACGGGAACCTCCCTTCGCGCGGCGCGCGATGCAACGCCTCTCGCCGAAGACCAACATCATCTCGTCCGCCGGCAACGAAGTCGGGCATTCGGGCGCGAATGCATCGAGCGCATCGTCTCCGCTCCTCAGCGAATGCGCGTTGTCACGGATTGACAGAGCCAGCCTGATCGAGCGGTCATGTCGTAATCGTCCAAGAGGACGCGCGTGACGCCGTCAACCCGGCTTTTTCGTACCCTGCGCAACGGAAATCCATCCGACCACCGCCGCGGCGACCCAGCAACAGGTGATCATCAGGTCCAGATCCATCAGTCCCTGGAAATTCGTACTGTTTTCGAAACTGCAGCGCTGATGGCCCCTGACCCACATACAGCCGCTGATCAGCTGCTGGATATGCATGTAGACGCTGTACACGGCAACGGCCGAAGCGATGACGGCGACCCGCAGGCTTATGCTCTTTTTCATTGACGCTGAAGGCGTGGGATGATCTCCCGCCGATCTTAAGCCAATGGCGATGCGTGACGCAATCGATCCGGTATGGACCCGATCGACCGGCACGCGTAAAAGAACATCGATCTCGCAGCGGCAACGCGGACCACCATGACGAAACGAGACACGATCGCACTGATCGTCGATCCCGACAGCGGCGAGCGGATTCGCGACATCCCCGCGCACGCACGGCATACGTGGGTCGTGACGAGCGACGCGAACGATCCCGTGATCAGACGGATCTGGAATACGCGTCGGGCAGAGCTGGATCGAGCCGCCGAAGGCGGCGTGACCCTGTTCCAGCGTCATGGCGACGACCGCGAAAGCTGGTGCGCCGGAATACTGGATGCGGTGGACGACCATCACGGCGACGCGATGCATCGCGACGGCTATGCGATCCTGGCCGTTTACGGCACGCCGCTTTCCGGGTGCCTTCGGCACGCGTTGTCCGCCTTCGGGTTTTCGGAGTTCGTGTCGACGACGGAAGGATTTCGCGCGATCAAGCGCGACACCGGATGAATCGCGGGCGGTTGGCAGCGCCCTCCATTCAACCGACGATCGACGTGATCGTTGCCAATAGAAAGCCGCGTGCCGTTCGCCGTCGCTCGGCTGCCTCACGACACGTGCCGGCATGCCCGCGCAAGCAGCACGCCGCGCGGCACGTCGTAGCCGGCCTTCACGAATGCACTGGCCGCCGCGATCGTCGCACCGTCCCCCACCACCACATCGATGCCGACGGAAACCGCGCGCAAGCCCCATTCGTCATCTGACGCGTGGGCATGCGGCTTGCGCGCTACGCGCTTTTTTGACCTGCTGACACCCCGCTGGCAGCAGGCAGCGCTTAAGGTCGCACGATCGCCCGCCGAGGAACGTCGCCATGGCCCATACCGGAGAACTCGCCAACCACGCGCTCGAACGCCGCGGCGTGACGCTGCTCACGCTGTGCATCGCGGTACTCGTGGCTCAGGTCGATACCGCCGTCGTCAACCTTGCGACGCGTGCGATCGGCGCCTATTTCCATGCCGGTGTCGGCGCATTGCAATGGGTCGTCGACAGCTACAACCTCACGTACGCGGTGCTGCTGCTGACCGGCGGGCTGCTCGCCGACCTGTACGGCCGCCGTCGCGTCTTCATGGCCGGCACGGCGGTCTTCACGATCGCGTCGCTGCTGTGCGCGCTCGCGCCGTCGGTGTCGGTGCTGATCGCCGCACGCGCACTGGCCGGCGTCGGCGCGGCCCTGTTGCTGCCGGCGTCGCTTGCGGTCGTGCGCGTCGTGTGGCGCGATCCGGTCGAACGCGGCCGCGCGCTCGGCATCTGGGCTGCGTGCAACGGCGTCGCGATGGCGATCGGCCCGACGCTCGGCGGCGTGCTGATCCGGCACTTCGGCTGGCGCAGCATCTTTTTTGTCGTCGTGCCACTGAGCATCGCAGCGATGCTGCTCGCGATCCCGGCCGTGCCCGAATCGTCCGATCCGCACGGCCGGCATTTCGACGGCGCGGCGCAAGTCACGGGCGCACTCGCGCTCGGCGCGCTCGCGTATGCGGCGATCGTGTTCCGCGAGGCGCCGGTCGCCTGCACGATCGCCGGCTGCATCGCAGTCGCGTCATTCGCCGGGTTCGTGGCGATCGAGCGCCGCCACGGCGAAGCCGCGCTGGTGCCGCTCGACATTTTCCGGATCAGCGCGTTTCGCGGCGCGATCGTCGCGACCACCGGCATGACGTTCGGGATGTACGGTGTGCTGTTCCTGCTGCCGCTGACGTGGCAAAGCATCGGCCGGCTCGATTCGACCGGCGCGGGCCTCGCATTGCTGCCGATGGCGCTCGTGTTCGTCGCCGTGTCGCCGTGCTCGGGACCATTGTCGGAACGTATCGGCACACGCGCGACGACGGCCGGCGGCGTCGCGGTGATCGCGAGCGGACTCGCCTCGATCGGCGCGTCGGCCAGCTCGTCGAGCCTGCTCGGCGCCGAAATCGGGCTCGCATTGACGGGGCTCGGGATGGGGATCGCGACGGGCCCGCTGATGACGGTCGCGGTCGGCGCGGTCGACGCGGCGCGCTCGGGCACCGCGAGCGCGCTCGTCAACGTCGCGCGGATGGCCGGCGCGACGCTCGGGATCGCGGTACTCGGCACGGCGTTCGCAGCCGCACACGGCGGTGCGGCCGGGCTGCACGTGGCGATGTTCGCCGGCGCGGCGGTTCAATTGACGGGCGCGGTGGTATCGGCAGTCAGCGTGCGGCGGGCGGCATGACGTGCCCCATCCGTGCCAGGCATGCACGGCGCCCCTTCATTCACGCGCGGCTCCTGACGATACCGAATTGCGGGCATTACCCGACGCAGGAATATCCGCCGTATTCGCGATGGTGATCGAGGATTTTCTGCAGGACGCGGCCGCCAGAGCGTAGTACACACGCGGCGCCGGTAAAGGCGGGAGAAGCAGAAGAAGCCGCCGCGACGCAATGGCGCCGCCGGCGACCGACGAACGGCACACCGTGCGCCGCTCATCCGGTTCGTCCGGCCATGAGCCGGACAGGTGTCGATCGGTACGCGTTGAGGCGCACCGGTCGTGGCCGCTTAGCGGCGCGGCTGCCCGCTTCGCGGCGGACGCGGGGAATTCGCGTCCTTGTGCCGGAAGTTGATGCGGCCCTTGGTGAGGTCGTACACCGACAGTTCCAGCGTCACGCGATCGCCCGCGAGAATGCGGATGTGGTTCTTGCGCATGCGGCCCGACGCGTACGCGCCAACCACGACGCCGTTTTCCAGCGTGACACGATATTTGCTGTCCGGCAGCACTTCGTCGACGATTCCGTCCAGTTCCAGCAGTTCTTCTTTTGCCAAACCAATTCCTCCAGACAAGGTGATTGACCGCGGCCGCGGCGACTGCCCGGCGCCGGCTCCCGCAAACGGGACGGCGGCCGGCAGGCAGCCGGGATCGGTTCGTTCAGACGGGCCTCGGGCCTGTCTTGCGATCGGAGCCCGGCGCGTTGCGGCGTTCGGGCGGTCAGTGGCTGCGGCGCCAGCAGCGCCGCGCAAGTCGGGACCGCGCCAGCTGAGGCATGGCGGCGGTCTGCTCGGGTTGATGCGTTGAAGCGGTGATGCGCTCGCGAAACGACGTGCGTGTCACGAGGGCGTTGCGTCGCATGCGGTTCAGGCATGCGATGAGGGAGGCGTCACGACCGATGCATCGTGAATGTCGCGATGCATCGGTCGTGCGCATCGGAACGCGCCGGCCGCCGTCAAGCGGCGCCCCGCGCGATACTCCATCCGGCAGCGGCCGCCGCTTGGCGACCGATGCCGATGCGGCTTACTGCGGCGTGATGTTCGACGCTTGCAGACCCTTCGGGCCACGCTTCACTTCGAAGCTGACCTTCTGGCCTTCGGCCAGGGTCTTGAAGCCCGTGCCGCGAATTTCCGAGAAATGGGCGAACAGATCGTCGCCGCCGTTGTCCGGGGAAATGAAACCAAAGCCCTTGGTTTCGTTGAACCACTTGACGGTACCGGTATCCACAAATACTTCCTTAATACAAATAATTGAACATGCGCCCGCGACGGGCACAGAAAGAATCAAAGAGGGAGAGACCAACGACTGCCGCACGGTGTGCGGCCAATGATGAGCAATCGAACTTCTTGACGACTTCGGTCTCGGACACTACGCGGTAGCGGCCGTTTCGTCAAGTTATTTTGATGCGGCGCACAAGCGCAAATGCTCCTGCGCCTTCTGCGGCAAGTGTTGCCAGCCAATGGAGCCTGTCTCGACATGCCCCTGATTTTCCGCCGGCTTGCGCGTTTTTACTTCGGCTCTGATGCATTCGGTACCGGGCATGAATTGTGGCGGTCGCGCCGAACTGCCTACGAGAGCCATACGTCGCTCGCTAGCCTGCCTCCCTTGACCTCGCGCGATGGCCAGCCGCTGCCGCGCCGCTAGTCGAACGGATTCAGCAACCGGACGCCAGTGCGAGCGAAATCGTCGACGTTGCGCGTGACGACCGTCAGATCGTTGATCAGCGCGGTGGCCGCGATCAGCTTGTCGAGTTCGTGCGTTGGGTCGGGCACCCGCAAATGCCCCCACATCTGGCTGGTCTCGATATCGACCGGCAGGATGTTCGGCGCATAGCCGGACAGGATCATCGCGATCCAGGCCTCGAGCGCCGACGCCTGGCTATGATCGCCGCGATGACGGATCAGGTCGACACCGCGCCGCAGCTCGGCCACCGTCACGACGGACAGGTAAAGCGGGCTGGCGTCGGCTTCGGCCTGCCTGAAGAACGCCCGCACGCCGCGATTGGTTCGCCTGCCCTTCCTGATTTCGCTAATGACGTTGGTATCAATCAAAAACACGCCTGACCTCGCCTGAATCCTGAACACGTTGGAAATCCGCGTCCTCGCCCACCTCCGGCATGCTCAGCAGCACTTGCGCAAATGTCCGCCGCTTCGGCCGGCCGAGCGCTTCGGCCAGAATGGCTCGATGTTCGGCCTCGGCGCTCCTGCCATTGGCCGCCGCCTGCTCGCGCAGGCTTTGAACGATAGTGTCATCCACGTTACGCACCAGAAGATTTGCCATGACTACCTCCATCCAGATTTGCTATCAATGATAGCGCCACGAAGGCAAATTGCAAGCATTGCTATCACCTTCGTGACCGGACGGACCCTGGAGTCGGCGTGAGCCAGCCGCAGCGGACGGCATGAAGCCATCCACGTTCCGCCACTGGCCCGACGCATCGAACTGCTGTCGCTCAAGGTAAGCCGGCGCGGGACGATGGGGAAGCCGGCCGAATGGCCAGTCGAGCGCGTCGATCACGACGCATGTCCGGCCGGCGAGGAACGGGATTTGCGGCGCGGGCGCCGTTGGCGACATGGGCTGCGAGCACGGACGTCGCACCGATTCACGCTGAAACATCGTGTTGCACACCGGGCCGCGGCCGTCGCGATCGTTTGATACCATCGAATCACAAGACCGGCGATCGAACGCCGTGCGAAGCGCGCAGAAGACCTTGCATCGACGCGGACCATCCGTGCCTGAAATCCCGATCCAAGACACGAGACGCTCTTCAGTGGACTTTGTTACGCCAGCCCTGCAAACCCTGTTCTCCCCGACACCCGACAAACTCTACTTCCCGGCATGCCTTGCGGCCGTGGCGATCATCGCGTGGCTCGTCGCCCGACACGTGCCGTTCTATCGGTCGGCCGTCGACAAGTCGCTGTCGATGCGCTATCGCAATCTCGACGGTTTCCGCGGCATCCTCGCCACCTCCGTGGTCTTCCATCACTTCGCGTGCAACCAGGCGTTGCTGTCGACCGGCGTCTGGGGGGCCGGCACCGATTTCCTGCGCAATCTCGGGACGATTCCGGTCGCGATGTTCTTCATGGTCACCGGGCTGCTGTTCTGGGAACGCGCATGCAGAGGGACGCTCGACGTGCGGACCTTCTTCGTCGGGCGCGTGCGACGCCTCGCGCCGCTCTATCTGTTCTACGCGGCCGTCATCGTCGCCTGCACGCTTTACTGGTTTCCCGGCAACGCCGTCGGCGCACCGACGCAGTTGCTGGCCGACCTGCTCAAGGCCGTTTCGCTCGGCTGGTTCGGCTCGTTCCCGATCAACGGAGCGGAGCGAACACCCTATCTGAGCGGCGTCTGGTGGACCCTCGCGTACGAATGGCGGTTCTACGTCGCCGTCCCGTTTCTCGCGTGGTTCGTCGCCACACGTGCGTGGCGCAAACTGCTCGCGCTCGCGATCGTCTCGGCCTGTGCCGCGTTGTTCGGGCCGCCCGGCGGCATGGCGCTGCTGTTCGCGTTCGGCGCCCTGGCCTACGAGGTGTCGCGGCACCCCGCGATCTGCGCGCGGCTCGCCACGAAACCGGCGGCGACCGTCGCGCTGCTGATTCTCGCGCTGTCTCCGTCCCCGGAAGAGCGCTATTCGATCGAAGGCGCGCTGCCGCTGCTTCCGGTGTTTCTCTGCATTGCATGCGGGAATACGTTCTACGGTGTACTGAGGACCCGGCCGCTCGCGTTGCTCGGCACCGCCAGCTTCAGCATCTACATGATCCACATGGTGATCGTGTACATGATCGTCCACGCAGTCGACAAGTTCGTTTTCCCGATCAATTCCGCCGGCGATTCAGCCATCTGGGCGCTCGCGCTGGCATGCGCGCTGGTTGCCGTCTTGTGCGCGCTGCTGACTTACCGCTACGTCGAGCATCCGTTCATCGCAAGACGCAACGACGCACGCCCGGCGCGCCGAGCGGCCGAGCCCGCTCGCGAGCGCCAACCCGTCACGCTGTGAGCCGCCCGCGACTCAGGACTCAGAAGCGATACGAGATGCCGATCTGCAGGACCGGATACCACCGATAGCGCGACATCATTTGCCGCAGCGAATCGAGCCCGCTCGCGACCAGCACCTGGCTCTTCGCCGGTCCGGCCGCCGCGGCGAGTTCCGGCGACAGCGTGTACGAACATTTCGGCATCCCGTACGCGACGCCGATATCGGCGACGAACCCGAGCCCTTTCGACGCCGGTCGATGTCCGTAGCCGATTCCGACATACGGCATCACGGTCGGATAGCGCGCTTGCGCGACCGCATACATACCCGGCAGCGCCGGATAGCGCTTGCCGCCGAACACATAGGTTCCATTGGTCGGCACCGACACGCCGTGAAGTTCGTCGTCGTTGAAGCGCAGCCCCAGCGTCGCGCGGAAGCCGCTGCCTCGCCACGGGAAGATGTCGGCATAGATGCCGCCCTGGCGCAGCTTCAGGTCGTCCTGATAGCGATTGCCGGCCACCGTGAAGTCATGCGTCAGATTGATCGCGTTGAAATCCGCGTGCGCGCCCAGCATCGAATTGAAGCTCACGGCCGCTCCGATGCCGACGCCCTGCGTGCCGCCCTGCAGGTAGATTTCCTGCGCGTGCGCGCTCGCGGCGAACACCACCGCGACCGCTGCCCATTGATTCACTATCGTTTTCACGGGCGCCTCCCCCGACATGTGCCGGGCGCGACGCCACGTACATGCGACCTTCGTCGCGATGCGCGATGCGAACCCCGGCACGACACCTTGCAAGCACGCTTGCTGTTCGACGGACCGGGGACGCGTTGCGCCGTGCGCATGACCGATACGACATGCGCTGCGCATGCACCGTGGCACACGGCGCGCGCGACCCGATCCGATTCCCCGTTTGTTTCGATGTCGTTACATGCCGCGGAGGCGCGGATCGTTCTGGCGAAATTCGTCTGCGCCGGCGGCATCGGATGAACCGCAAAGCGCGTGCCATGCGGCGCTGACCGAGGCGGAAAAAGCACCATCCGTCGGGACGGGTCGTGGCGGGAATCGCAATTGACGGGAAATGTTTCAGGAACGTATCCGTATTCGGCGCGCGACGCCGAAACACGCGATCGTCGGCATCTGGCTTCGATCGCACAATGCAGGTGGAAAGAGGCTGGACGGCCATCAGCGCGTGGCGGTCGCCGTTGCGATCAAGCGTGCGCCGATGGATACGTTGAAAAAGCGTTGCAAAAGTGCGACCTCGTACCGGTCGCACGCGACGCCGATGCGCTATCCCGCGTAACGAGACAGGGTGAATACCGATGCGTGCGCAAGCATCTTGTCGGGGGCATGCACGCCCACCCGCGCGACCGGCCCGATCAGCCGATGCGCGGCGGACAGCCGCTCGATCTCGGTCCTGGGGCGGTTGAAACCGCCGACGACGAACATGTCCTCGATGCGCTCGGTGATACCACTTTCCGATGACCACCGGAATCGGTACCATCGAGCGCTCGAAGTCCGGTACGCGCCGGGCTTTTCGCACCACCGATTTCGCCATGTCCCGGGAACCCACACATTCCGTGCTGCTCTGGATCGTCGCCGCTGCAATGTTCATGCAGTCGCTCGATACGACGATCGTCAACACCGCGCTGCCCTCCATCGCCCAAAGCCTGCATGCGTCACCGCTTGCGATGCAGCCCGTCGTGGTCGTCTACACGCTGACGATGGCGATGCTCACGCCGGCCTCCGGCTGGCTCGCCGACCGGTTCGGCACGCGCCGCGTGTTCTCGGTCGCGATCCTCGTGTTCGTGCTCGCGTCGATCGGCTGCGCGGCGTCGCATACGCTCGGCCAGCTCGTCGTCGCGCGCGCCGTGCAGGGCATCGGCGGCTCGATGCTGCTGCCGATCGGGCGGCTCGCCGTGCTGCGCCGCGTGCCGGGCGAACAATACGTCGCGGCGATCGCGTTCGTGTCGATCGCCGGCCAGCTCGGCCCGATCGTCGGGCCGACGCTCGGCGGCTGGCTCACCCAGGCGATTTCGTGGCACTGGGTGTTCATCGTCAACGTGCCGGTCGGCGTGGTCGGCTTCATCGCCGTGCAGCGCTACCTGCCGCACGACCAGGCGACGCAACCGCCGCCGTTCGACTTCGTCGGCTGTGCGTTGCTTTCGGCCGCGATGATCGCGCTGTCGCTTGCGATCGACCCGCCGATGTCCACGCACCGCGCCGCGTGGTCGGCCGCGCTCGCCGGGCTCGGCCTGGCGAGCGCGCTCGCGTACCTGCCCCATGCGCGGCGACGCACGCAGCCGCTGTTCCGGCTCGGGTTGTTCCGCGAGCCGAACTTCGGCTCGGGGCTGCTCGGCAACCTGCTGTGCCGGATCGGCACGAGTTCGGTGCCGTTCATGCTGCCACTGCTGATGCAGGTGCAGCTTGGCTATACGCCGCTGCGATCGGGGTTGATGATGCTGCCGGCCGCGATCGCGGGCGTCATCGCGAAACGGTGGATCGCGCCGCTCGTGAAGCGCTTCGGCTATGCGGCGTTTCTGGTCGTGAATACGGGAATCGTCGGCTGCGCGATCGCGGGGTTCGCGCTGGTGTCGGCGCGGCCCGCGCCGGTGCTGGAAGGTGTGCTGCTGATCGTGTTCGGCGCGGCGAATTCGATGCAGTTCGCGGCGATGAACGGCGTGACGCTCAAGGGACTGTCGCATGCCGACGCCGGCAGCGGCAACAGCCTGTTCACGATGATGCAGATGCTGGCGATGGGGCTGGGCGTGTCGATCGGCGGCGGGCTCGTCAACCTGTTCGCCGCCTATCGGGGCTCGATGGCGCACGGGTTCATGCTGTCGTTCGCGTGCATGGGCGTGGTGACGCTGCTGTCGTCCGTCGTGTTCCGGCGGATCGATACGGCCGCGCCGCCGGTCAAGGCGACGGCGCGGCCTTCCGCGTGATCGCGGCCGTCAGTTCACCTGCCGGCGCTCGACGACGCGCTTGAGCACCCAGCGGATCGACGAACCGTCGGCCGGCGGCTGCGCGACGCGGTACTCGTCGACTTCGAGCGTGTACAGGTAGCCGGGCTGGTACGCAAACCCTTCGATGCCCGCGTACCACAAGCTCCACGGCTCGCCCGGGCTGCTGCGCACCTGCAGGCACTCCATCGGCGCGACGCCCGTGCAGCGCGCGGACTGCGGCGCGACGTAGACGGTTTTGGTCACGGGCTTGCCGTCGGCCGGACGCGTGGCGTTCGGCGCGGTGGCCACCGCATCGGTCTGGCATCCGGCGACGAGCATGCTGCCGGCAATGACGGCCGCGCCAAGCAGCCTTCTGGAGTGACGAATCATCTGGTGTTCCTCTGGGAGCGTTGGAGGGCCGATTAGACGAACTGCCCCGCGAGAAAGTTCACAAACACCTTACAGGGCGCGTTCGACCGCTCTCCTTCAAGTAATGTCGCGCGCGAGCCGATACGTTAGCGTGTTCCAGTTCCGCCGCGCGCTTCGTCACCGGCCAGCCGATCGCCATCGACGGCGGCATCACAGTGTGGCGATCGTGTACCATCGGCGCTTCCCGATACGCTTCGACGCACTGCCTTCGTTCGCCGGCCACGCCCGCGCGGTTCGCGCAGCGCGTTTCCCTCGCATGACCTCATCCGCCTCGTCCGACACCGCGCTGCGCCCGCTGCCGATCGATACGCTCGTCGTGCCGGCCGCGCTCGACGGACGCACGGGCACCAATCGCTCGGGCAGTGCGCATCCGCAGATCGCCGCGACCAACGACCTCGACGCCGTGCGCGCGTGGCTCGCGCGCTTCGTCGATACGCCGACCACGTTCCAGAACTACCGCAAGGAAGCCGAGCGCCTGTTGCTGTGGGCCGTGATCGCGTGCGGCAAGCCGCTGTCGTCGCTCACGCACGAGGATCTCGTCGTCTACCGGCAATTCCTGCTCGCGCCCGCGCCGGCCGAGCTGTGGTGCGCGAACGGCGGCCGCAAGCATCCGCGCGACGATCCGCGCTGGCGGCCGTTCTACGGGCCGCTGTCGGCCGCCAGCCAGCGGCAGGCGCTGGTGATCCTGAACGTGATGTTCTCGTGGCTCGTGCAGGCCGGCTATCTCGCCGGCAACCCGCTCGCGTTGTCGCGACAACGGCAGCGCCGGCCCGCGCCGCGCGTCACGCGCCATCTCGGGCAGCCGCTGTGGCAATCGGTGAAGGACGCGATCGCCGCGATGCCGCGCGACGATGCGCGCGCGTGCTTCCATGCTGATCGCGCGCGCTGGCTCTTCACGCTGCTGTATCTCGGCGGGTTGCGCATCACCGAAGCGGCCGATACGACGATGGGGCAATTCTTCTGCCGGCGCGATGCGAACGGGCACGAACGCTGGTGGCTCGACGTGACGGGCAAAGGCGGCCGGCAGCGGCTCGTGCCGGCCACCGACGAGATGATGGCCGAGCTGGCGCGCTATCGGCGCACGCACGGCCTGCCCGCGCTACCGCTCGACGGCGAGCCGACGCCGCTCGTGCTGCCGTTCGGTCAGGCGCGCAAGCCGCTCACGCGCGCGGCGCTGCACCGCATCGTGAAGCAGGTGTTCCGGCACGCGGCCGGCCGGCTGCGCGCGAACGGCAAAACCGGCGAGCAGGCGGCGCGCGTGCTCGAACAGGCGTCCGCGCACTGGCTGCGCCACAGCGCGGGCTCGCACATGGCCGACGGCCGCGTCGACCTGCGGCTCGTGCGCGACAACCTCGGCCATGTATCGCTCACGACGACGAGTCAGTATCTTCATGCGGACGACGACTGGCGCCATCGCGAGACGGAAGAGAAGCACCGGATCGGGTGGGACTAGGCTGCGTTGCGCCGCTCAGCGTGCGAGGTAGAGGCCGCCGTTGCTGCGGCATTTAGCACGGTCGCTTGCCACCGGCAGGTTGATTTAGCCGCATAGCAGCACGTCGGTACGCTTGCCGTGTCAGTACACGCCAACCCAGTGCCCCGGCACCCACGCCCAGTGATTGCCGGCCCACCGATAATGCCCCTTCGCCCAGCGATAGCCGGGCGCGGGCGGTGGCGGCGCCACCTCGACGACGGGCGCCGGCTGCGGCGGCCGCACGGGCTCGACCACGCAGGCGGACATCAGCACGGCACTCGCGCTCACCAATACGGCGAGCGAAACGGATCGGATCTTCATTGTCGATTCTCCCTGTTGTGTCATGAGTTGAGCGGGCCGAGCGCGGGCTTGCGCCGCATCACGCGCCCCCATGAATCAGGCCGCTCATCGGCCGCGCCGGGCCGCTTTCCGCGAACAATGCGGACGCGGTGCGGCGCGGGTCGAGCCGCAGGCTGTCGGCGGCCGCGCCAGCGATCAGCGCGTCGAGCGATGCGGTCGGCTTCAAGTCGCGCCCTTCGTACAGATCGCCGGGGCGCAGCCCCGGCCAGTCGGCGATCACGCGCCCGCCCGCGACCGCGCCGCCCGCCAGCATCGCGACCGATGCCTGCCCGTGATCGGTGCCGCCCGTGCCGTTCACCGCGGCCGTGCGGCCGAACTCGGTCGCGACCAGCACCGTGGTCTGCTGCCACGCGGGCCCGAGGCCGTCGCGCAATGCGGCGAGCATCGTGTCGAGCGCCTTCAACTGATTCGCGAGCCGCGCGTTCTGCGCGCTATGGGTATCCCAGCCGCCCGTCTCGATCATCGCGATCCGCGGACCGTCGTCACGCGCGAGAAACGTCGCGGCGAGCTTGCCGACGCCGGCCGGGTCCTGCCGTGCATGCGCATCGCCGGCGAGACCGCGTGCTTCCATCGCGGATTGCCACAACGGGCCGAGCTGCGCGTCGGCTTCGTAGAGCGCCGACACGCGCGTGAGCAGATCGTCCGGCGCGGCGGGCAAGCCGGACGGCGCATACGACGCGGCCTGCACCGTGCCGCGCAGCGCGAGCGGCACGGTCGGCGCGAATGCGATCGCGTTGTCGCGCGTCGCCGGCAGCAGCGCGGCGAGCCGGTTCAGCCAGCCGTCCTTCACCTGGTACGGCGCACGGCCGCCCGTTTCGAGCACGTTCTGGCCGTCGAAATGCGAGCGGTCGCGATACGGCGACGCGATCGCATGGACGAACAGCGCCTGACCGTCGCGGTACAGCTGCGCGGTCTGTGCGAGCGACGGATGCAGCGCGAACGTACCGTCGAGCCGCGTTGCCGCCGCCGTGTCGATCGCGAGCGGGCCGCGCAGCGACGCATACGCGGGCTCCGCATACGGGACGACGATGTTCAGGCCGTCGGCCGCGCCGCGCTGGATCACGAACACGAAGCGACGGTCGGTCTCGACGTTCGCGAATACGATCCGCGGCGCGACGAGAATCGCGCCCGCGCCGGCGGCGACGACGCTGAGGAATTGTCGGCGGGACAGTGCCATGATCATCTCCGTTGGAAATCGGGCGAGACAAGCAGCAGCGCGAGCGACGTCGTCGCGCTTTCGGCGCGCGCGAGCGCGGTCGCGGTCGGCGCGCTCAGCGAACCGGCGAGCAGCGTGTTGCCGAGCGTGCGCGGGTCGAGCCGGTCGCCCGTGCGCGCGGCCAGACGCTGCGCAATCTCGACGCGGCGCACGAGCGCGTCGGGCGCCGCCCAGCTCGCGGCGACGTCGTCGTAGCCGGCCGGCGAGCCCGGCCGCCACACCGGCTGGCCGAGCTGCGCGAGCAGCGGCGCGGCCTTGAGATCACCGGTGTCGCGCCAGCCGAGCCCGCGCAGCGACGATACGGCCCACTCCCACGGTGTCTTGAACTTGCGGTCGACCGGCGACCACGCGTCCGGCGCGTCGACGAGCGCGCGATAGACGGTCGGCAGATCGTCACCGCTCGTGTCGAATGCGCGCGCGAGCCGGTCGGTCAGCGCGGGCGGCGGGTTGTCGGCGACGAAATGACGGGCGAGCTGAAACGCGACGTGCCGGCCCGTCGCCTCCGATCGCGCGAGGTCGTGCAGGATCGCGCGCGCCTGCGCTTCGCCCGGTTGATCGTACGTGCGGCCCATTACCGTGCGCGTGCCGGGTTCGTGCAGGTTCGGGCGAAACACGAATGCGCCGGGCGCCGCATCGCCCGGTTGCGGCCCGCGCCCGCCGGCGATGCTCCAGCCGGTCAATGCGCGCGCGAATTCCGTCACGTCGGCTTGCGTGTAGCCGGTGCGCACGCCGAGCGTATGCAGTTCCATGATTTCGCGCGCGAGGTTCTCGTTGAGCCCGCGCTTCGCCGCCGGATTGCGTGCCTGCGCACGCAGCGCGGCCGGACTGTCGGGGCCGACCGAACGCGCCTGGTCGAGGAACACCTGCATCGCGGGATGCTGCTCGACAGCGACGAGCATGTCCTCGAAACGGCCGAGCACGTGCGGGCGGATCGCGTCGCGTTCGAATACGCCCGCGTACGCAGCCACCTGCCCCTTGTCGACCGATACCGCGAAATGGTTCGCCCAGAAATGCACGAGACGTTCGACGAACGGCGCGGGCGTGGTCAGTGCGCTGTTCATGCGCGCGGCGACGGCGCTGCGATACGCGTCGTAGCCGTCGCGGCGGATCGATTGCTCGGTCGCGCGCTTCGCGGCGGGGTCGTCGCTCTTCATCGCGTTGCGTGCATCGGCAAAGCGCGTGGCGAGCGTGATTGCGTCCGGTTCGCCGGCCCATGCGGCGGGTCGTGCGTCGTAGCGGTCGAATTGCGCGACGAGTGCCGCTTTCGGGTCGGCGGGCGGCGCTTCGTCGGCGCGTGCGCCGAGACCGAAGCGGTTCAGCGCGATCGCGGCCGGCGTGGAGTCGTTCGGGTGGTCCATGACGGGCTCTCTTGCGGTGCGTACTCACGTTCAACGCAAGCACACCGGGAAATCCGTCGCGGGAAGGGCAAATATTCTTTTTGATCGAGGGAACGCCGGCCGGAAGATTCTCGCTGCGCGGCGGCAGGCATCGTCAATGGAGAACGACCGCGCGATTCGCCGGACCCGGCACACGCATGACGCGCGAGCGACATGCGGATCGCATGCCGCCCGCGTGGTTTAGCCGGTTTACTCGCTCGCCGATGCGTCCGGCTTCTTCTGCAGCTTTGGCGGCAGACGCCAGTTGCCGCTGCGCTGCAACCCGTCGACGAACTTCGCGCGCTCGTCGGGTGTCAGCGTCGCCGCGAAATCGACGACGCTGCGCTCGACCTGTGCCCGCATCGCGGTGTCGGCCGCGCGCGTGCGGTCGAGCGCCGCATCGATCGCCGCGCGATCGAGTTGCGGCGCGGCGAGCAGGTCGAGCACGGTGAGCCGGCCGTCGCGCCCTTCCCGCGCGAAATCGCGGCCGCTCTTGCGCGCCGCCTTCAGCGCGGCGGCGAACTCGCGCTGCCGCGCATCGGGCAATTCGTCGGCGGCGAAACGCAACGCGGTGCGCGATGCGGGCGTGCCCGCCGCATGCAGGTCGCGGTGAGTCGAGAACCACTGATACGCGCCGCCGCCGATCGCGCCGAGCATGAACACATTCAACACGACCGAGCCGACGAGAATGAATTTCCAGCTGCGTTCGCTCATTCGTCGGCTCCGTCGATGCTCGGGCCGCCGAAGGTCGTCGTCAGGTAGCCCGGTTCGTGTTGCGCGATCGGCGCGCTGCCGAGCATCAGCATCGACACGGCGACCGCACCGGCAAGCGCGCCGGCCAGCCCGATGCCCGCGAACGCGGCGCCCGACCACCACACTCTCCCACGGCTTCGCGCGCGTTGCGGCGCGGGCGCCGTGGCGACGATACGTTCAACCAGCGCCGGCGCGGGCGGCGCGACCGTGTCCTGCATCAGCCACGCATCGAGTTCGGCCGCCTCGTCGAGTGCTTCCAATGCGTCGCGCGGATGTGCTTGCGCCCACGCTTCGGCCGCCGCGCGCTCGGCTTGCGGCCAGCGCCGCGCGTCCGAGCCGTACGCGGCGACGATGGTACGGAATCGTTCGGGTGTCATCGCTTGTCCTCGCTAGGTGGATCGCTGGCCAGTTGCGCGCGCAGGTTGCGCCGCGCACGGGCGAGCAGGCTTTCCAGCGCATCGACGGTGATGCCCATCAGGTTGGCCGCTTCCACGTTCGACATTTCCTGATAGTACTGGAGCACCAGCGCTTCCCGCTGCCGCGGCGGCAACGCGGCCAGCGCCTGCCGCACGCGTGCGTCGCGCGAACGCAGTTCCGCATGCGCGGCCGGCTCCGGCTGTGTATCCGGCACGTCGGGCAGCGTGTCGACGGGCTCCTCGCGCCGGCCGCGCAACCGGTCGTAGCACAGGTTCAGCACGACGCGATGCAGCCACGTGTCGAAGCGGGCTTCGCCTTCGCGCCAGCGCGGCGCCTGGTTCCAGATTCGCAAGAACGTCTCCTGCGCGACGTCCTCGGCTTCGTTCCGGTCGCCGAGCATGCGCGTCGCCAATGCGAGCAGCCGCGGCAGCTTGCGCGCGACGAGCACGCGTACCGCCGACGCATCGCGCGCGCCGACGCGCGCGACGAGTTCCGCGTCCGGATCGCGGTCGCCGCGATCGTTCAACGCCGCCTGCTCCGTCGCGCGGCGCGCGGGCGCCGCCCTGTCACGGCAGGTATCCCCACCGCCCGGCTGAAGCTCATCGTCGTGCTCTCCTTGCATGCGTCGGGCCATCGCCGAATGGCGCCATGCCGGCGGTTCCGACGGTTCGGCATCGCCGCGCGCGTCGCTCCCGGCATCGCACACGGTGTCGGCCGTGTCGGTTTCATCGACATCCGGTTCGCGCCGCATGTCGACCCTGTCTGCCGGCCGCGCGACCGTCGGCCGGCGCGCTCAATATACGACGACCGGCGCGGGCCGGTAATACACCGGACGGGCCGGCACCACGACGCAGCCGGCCAGCACGATGGCTGCGGCCGCCAGTATCACGATGGTTCGAAAGGGCATCGCTTCGACTCATGATGTTGCATGAAAAGTCCGCTGCGCCGGCCTCGCGTGCCGCGCGGCGGCGTGCACGTCAGGCCCAGTGGCCCGGTACCCAGCGCCAGGCCGGGCCGCGCGCGTCCCAATGCCCGGGCACCCAGTGGTAACCGACGCGCACGACCTGCCAGTGGCCCGGAATCCATACGTAGCGACCCTGCCGCCAGTGCCAGTGCCCCTGATCCCATACGTAACCCGCACGGGCCGCCGGCATCACTTCGACACGCGGCGGCGGCGGTGCATAAGGCGCGACGATCACGGCTTGCGCGAATACGGCGGACGTCGCGAGCGCAGCCATGCCTGCGGCGGCCCATCGCAATGGAACAGAAAGTTTCATGAAAGACTCCGAAATAACGGGCATCGACCGGTGGCGGTCGTTCATGCATTAAACGGAGCAGGCGGAAGAAATCCGTCGCGATATCGGCGAATAAATTTCGGGGGCCGCCGCGGCGTCGATGTCGACTGGCGGCGCGCGCCGCGCGATCGTACGTATCGGCCGCCACGCATGCGGGGTTGCGGTACTGTCACAACGCGGCAAAACTGCCCTTCGACAATGCAGGCGACCGGGACCCCGCTCGTTTCCGGCCCACGCCCCGGCCGTGCTTGCGCATGGCCGCGCGGTTCCCCTCGCGCCCCATCAAACGAATACACCGACCATGTCGAACCAGGACACTTTCCCTGACCAGCCGAACGAGCCGGCCGCCTCCGTGTCGCGTCGCGGCTTCCTGAAACTCGCCGGCATCTCCAGCCTCGCCACCGCTGCCGGCGGGCTTGCGGCCGCCCGCGCCGCCGCGTCGAATCCGGACGGCACGCCCGAGCAGGTTCACCTGACGTGGAGCAACGACCCGACGTCGGAAGTCGTGATCTCTTGGGCGTCGCTCGCCCCCGCCGTCAATCCGCGCGCGCGCATCGTCGCCGACGGCGAGCCGGGGCGCACCGTGCACGGCGTCCAGCGCCTGTACACGGACGGCCTGAACGGCGAGACCGTATTCGCGTACCACGCGCGCGTGCACGGACTGAAGCCGGATACGCGCTACCGCTACGAGATCACGGCCGACAACGACAGCAACGCCGCGCAGCCGTTCTCCGCGAATTTCTCGACTGCGCCGCGCGGCCGGGCGCCGTTCCGTTTCACGAGCTACGGCGATCTCGCGACGCCGAACGGCGCGTGGGTGCTGTCGTCGCCGCAGAGCCGCTTCGCGGTGCAGGCCGTCGAACAGTTCCAGCCGCTGTTTCACCTGCTGAACGGCGACCTCTGCTATGCGAACCTGAACCCGGCGCACCAGCCCGAGGTGTGGCGCGATTTCGGCAACAACAACCAGACGTCGGCTGCGAACCGCCCGTGGATGCCGTGCCCCGGCAATCACGAGATCGAATTCAACAACGGTCCGCAGGGGCTCGACTCGTACCTCGCACGCTATACGCTGCCCGAGAACGGCACGCATTTCCCGGGCCGCTGGTACAGCTTCCGCGTGAGCTCGGTGCTGTTCGTGTCGCTCGACGCCGACGACGTCGTGTACCAGGATGCCGCCGCGTTCGTCGGCGGCCCGGCGCCGCTCGTGCCGGCCGCGAGCACCGGCCGCCCGCCGATCGAGCCCGGCACGTCGTTCTACGTGCGCGGCTACAGCAACGGCGAGCAGACGCGCTGGCTCGAACGCACGCTGCGTCACGCCGCGCACGACGACGACATCGACTGGATCGTCGTGCAGATGCATCAGGACGCGCTCAGTTCGTCGAAAACGGGCAACGGCTCCGACAAGGGCATTCGCGAAGCGTGGCTGCCGCTGTTCGACCGTTACGGCGTCGACCTCGTGCTGTGCGGCCACGATCACGACTACGAGCGCAGCTACCCGGTGCGCGGCTGCAATCACCGCGCGGGCGTCGATGCGCAAACCGGTGA
Source organism: Burkholderia cenocepacia (assembly GCF_014211915.1). Classification (NCBI taxonomy): domain Bacteria; kingdom Pseudomonadati; phylum Pseudomonadota; class Betaproteobacteria; order Burkholderiales; family Burkholderiaceae; genus Burkholderia; species Burkholderia cenocepacia. The sequence goes on from NZ_CP060040.1 coordinate 976,315, forward strand.
AGTGGTCGAAACGCTGCAGCCGCGCCCGGTCGGCTCGAACGACCCGGACCGCACGAAGTTCGACACGAGCCACGGCACGATCCACCTGATCCTCGGCGGCGGCGGCACCAGCGCGCCGCTCGACGTGTACGGCGAAAACCCGTCGACCGGTTTTGCGCAGGCGAAGGTATTCACGAAGCCGAACCGGCCGGTGCCGGGCACCGCGCCGAACACGTTCGTGCGTCAGCCGGCCGATGCGCTCGAGGACGCGATCTGGTCCGCGCGTCGCGATACGGGCACCGGCTACGGGATCGCGGTGTTCGACCACGATCCGGGCAAGCCGGGCGGCCACACGACGATCACGATGCGCTACTACCACGCGCCGGGCGCCGACCAGCATCCGACCGCGCAGTACGAGCTGTTCGAGACGATCGAGTTGAGCAAGAAGCGGCGCGAGCGGTGATCGACGCATCGGGCGCCCGCTGCGACGAGCGCCCGATGCGCGGCCGTCGACGGCCGGAACGCGCGGCGCGGGTCAGACTGCCCGCGTCGCACTCCGGCCCATGCAGATGAGTTTCGAATACCGCATTTACACGCCATCTTCGGCCGCCCCATTCGACGCCGTCGCCAACGTGCTGCGGCAAGCGCATCGCGACATCGACGTTGATCCCCACGAACGGCGGCTTGAAATTCTCGATGCGGCCAGCGGCTGGCCGCTGATCGATCTGTCGATCGAAGCAGCCGTTTTCCGCCTTGTCACGACGCTGGGCCCGACGCGAAACGCGATGCTCGACGCGATCGGACGCGCGCTGTCGGGAATCGACGCACCGTGGCATATCGACGACGCGTGATCGGCTCGCGCGACTGAGTCGATCGTGCACGCCAGTCCGGCCGCCTCGCTGCAACGGCCGCGTCCCCGTAAAATGCGCGTTTCCGGCGAAATCTTCCCTTTGTATCGCGGCCCGCGCTGACGGCACGCGCGAGCCGAGCCGAATCATCCGAAATCGAACTGGCATGTTGAAACAGGCAGCACGCATGAAACGCAAGAAGAAGGCAACGCTCGTCGGGCTCGGCGCGGTGCTGTTATGGGCGTCGGTGGTCGCGCTCGTGCGGGGCGTCAGCGAAAGCCTCGGCGCGACCGGCGGCGCGGCGATGATCTATACGGTGGCGTCCGTGCTGCTGCTGTTCTCGATCGGCTTCCCCGACCTGAGCCGCTTCCCGAAAAGCTATCTGCTCTGGGGCGGGCTGCTGTTCGTGTCGTACGAGCTGTGCCTGGCGCTGTCGATCGGCTATGCGAGCAACGGTCGGCAAGCGATCGAAGTCGCGATGGTCAACTATCTGTGGCCGAGCCTTACGTTGGTCGCCGCCATCGTATTCAACCGGCAGCGCGCGAACCTGCTGGTCGTGCCGGGCGTCCTGCTGTCGATGCTCGGCATCTGCTGGGTGCTCGGCGGCGACCAGGGGCTCGATCCCGCCGGCATGCTGCGCAACGTCGCGGACAATCCGCTGAGCTACGGCCTGGCATTGTTCGGCGCGCTGATCTGGGCCGCCTATTGCACGGTGACCGCGCGCATCGCCGACGGCAAGAACGGCGTCACGCCGTTCTTCATGCTGGTCGCCGCGGTGCTCTGGATCAAGTTCGCGATCGAAGGCGGCGGCGGCATGACGTTCAGTTTTCGCGCGATCGTGTATCTCGTGCTGGCGGCGTCGGCGCTCGGCTTCGGCTACGCAGCCTGGAACACCGGCATCATGCACGGCAACGTGACGGTCATCGTCGGCGCATCGTACTTCACGCCGGTGCTCGCCGCCGCCCTCGCCGCCACGCTGCTGCATGCGCCGCTGTCGATCGAATTCTGGCAAGGCGCATCGATGGTGTGCGGCGGCTCGATCCTGTGCTGGCTCGCGACGCGCAGCCGGCGTCGTGACGAGGCCGAGCCCGTGCCGATCGGTAGGGAAACCGAAGGTAACTGCCACGGATAACGATGCCCGGCGCCGTCGACGGAAGGTCCGAACGCAGCGGTCGGCCATGCCCCGAACTGGGGCCGCCGGGCTACCTCTGCGATTCCAGCGCGATCCGCACGGCCAGCCCGGCCAGCACCGTCCCCATCAACCAGCGCTGAACCGCCGCCCACAGCGGCCGCCCCGCGAGAAAGCCTGCGATCGAACCGGCCGCGCAGGCAATCAGCGCGTTGACGCTGACGCTCACCGCGATCTGCACGCAGCCGAGCGCCAGCGATTGCGCGAGCACGCTGCCGTGCCCCGGCACGATGAACTGCGGCAGCAACGACAGATACATCACCGCGATCTTCGGGTTCGCGAGGTTCGTGACGAAGCCCATCGTGAACAGCCTGACGCGGCTGTCGTGCGGCAACTGCCGGACCTGGAACGCGGAGCGCCCGCCCGGCTTCAGCGCCTGCCACGCCAGGTACGCCAGATACAGCGCGCCGGCAAAGCGCAGCGCATCGTATGCGTACGGCACGGTCATCACCAGCGCGGTGATGCCCACTGCCGCGCACACCATGTAGAACACGAATCCCAGTGCGACGCCGCCGAGCGATATCAGCCCGGCGCGGCGGCCCTGGCAGATCGAGCGCGAAACCAGATAGATCATGTTCGGTCCAGGCGTCAGCACCATGCCGAGCGACACGAGTCCGAACGCAAACAGGGTGGGCAAGGCCGGCACGGCACGCTCCTTCAGGGTAACGACAACGATGTCCGAGCAATATATTGCATCTCGATTATCGTCGGCATGAATAAACTGCAAGCACCCCATGAGCGTCGTGCATCGTACCGACCGGTTGCTACCTGCCCTTTTTCGCGCGCGTCCGGGTCGTCTTTCCCGCCTTCGCACGTTGCGCATCGACGAGCCGCACGAACTCGTCGGTGACCGCATTGCCCGTGGTGTTCCACGCCAGTCGCACGGAGCGATGCAGCCGCGGCGACAGTTCCAGCACACGGCCGCCGAACGGCGTGTACGTGAGCGTGACGCGCGGCACGATCGACACGCCCATGCCCGCCTCCGCCATCGACAGGATGGTGCGCATCTCGACGACGTTGAACGCCGCGCGAAGCGGCACGCCGCCGCGCGCGAAGTAATCCGTGATCACCGGCCCGCACCCCGCCTTCGAGAAGATGAACGGCGCCGCGGCCAACTGCCTGGCCGACACGCTCTTGCGGCCGGCGAACATGTCGTCGGCCGCCACCGCGACGAAATCCTCATCGAGTAGCGGCAGGTTGTGCGCGAACGTCTTCGTGCCGGCCACCACGCCGACGTCGGCCGTCCCGTCGTCGATCCACCCTTCGACTTCGCTGTCCGTGCCTTCGAGCAGCACCGCCGACACGCCCTGGTGCATTTCCTTCAACGCCTCGAGCGCGGGAACGACGAACGCCAGCGACACGCTCGGCAGCGACGCGACCACCAGCTTCCCTTCAAGCTTGCCGCGCGACAGGCTGAACTGCTGGCGCAGCATCTGCGCTTCCCGCACCACGCTCTGGACATACGGCCACAGGCGTTCGCCGGCCGCCGTCAGAACGACCGGCTGCCGGTCACGCCAGAGCAGCTTGACCTGCGTGATGTCTTCCAGCTCCGTCAGCGCATGGCTGATCGCGGATTGACTGCGGCTGAGCCGGTCTGCCGCGGCCGTCAGCGAGCCGAGTTCGACCACGGCGGCCAGAGCCTGCAACTGGGCAAGCGTCATCAGGTTTCCTCGTTCGGGGGTATGTATGCCACGCATGAAGTGGCTGATCGACTTGAATTATATTGAACTGCCGGCGAATGCCGGCATGGGGCTGATTCGCCCGCTGCGGGACAAGATATCGCCCGGGATTTTCAGGATGGTCGCCCTGCTGTTCGTGCTCGTCGCAGCGTCGCGGATGATCTGGAAGTCGGGCGCATTTCGGCACGGCGGATCGCCTGCCGCCCGCACGGGCAGCGTGCACGCAGCATGCGTTCTGAAAGCTGCAACGCGTAGTATTCGCAGACCCGGCGTATCGCTCCGACCGACAGCGCGGACGATATGCGACCGGCTTTGCTGCGCGTACGCTGATACCGACGTCGGCGTTGCCACGTTTTCAGAGGCACGAAATGGAAACCTATGTGTTGCTGGGCTGCGGATTGGGCCTTGGCTTGTTGATCGCGATCTGGGGCATCTGGTCGCTCCGATGACGCGCACCGGCCCCGTCCGCGCGCAAGGATTCCGTATGGAGACGGACGGGAAACCATAGTATCGGTGAACGGTTCCATTCGACTTGATTCGCAGTCCGATTCAGCCTGACATCGCCCGCCCCTGAACCGTCGGTCGCCGCTGCCGCCCGGCACGCGACATGTTCGGCACCGCGCCCTGCTCCATTCCCGAAGACGCGTTAGACTATTCGGATGGAACAATGCCGTTATTGCCAGAGAATCCGCGATGAATGGGATTGCCACGGCGACGAATGCCGCCGGGCAATCGCCAAGGCACTGCGCCGCCAGCGTGCGGGCCTGCCGATGGTGCCCGATCGCATCCGCAACGAGTTGCCGTCCGGCGCGCCGACCCAGCAGGTGATCGCGGTCCTGTCGCGCCAGCGCCTGCGCGCGCGTCGCGGCAACGAGGAACGCCGCGAGCGCAAGGAAATCGACGACGACGGGGTCTGATCCAGCCACCGTGCCGTCTCGCGCTCCGTTGCACGTTGTTCGCCCCCTCCTTCCCGCAGGGCGTCCCCCCGTGCGCGCATCCCTTCTGTTCACGCCCCCCTGTCCCTTGCAATCCCGGCAACACCGCATGGGGACAGAAGATGTTTGTCTCGAAATTATTACCTCGAGCGCAACGATCTTTCACTCAAACCCACGTTTACCCTAGATCACGCGACGCCTACGATGTAATCAACCGCTTACGACATGGTGTCGAACGCGGAAAGCCAAATAAACATCGGAGGTCATCATGAAATCGCTCGTTTCCGCAGTCGCCGCCGCCGTCGCCCTGTCCGCCTCGTTCGGCGCATTCGCACAAAGCACCGTGACGCGCGCCCAGGTGCGCGAGGAACTGGTCCAGCTCGAAAACGCCGGCTACAAGCCCAGCCAGTCGAGCCCGCATTACCCCGCCGACATCCAGGCTGCGCAAGCCCGCGTGCACGGCGTCGACAACAGCGGCTCCGGCTCGCAACCGGCCGCGACCGCCGAGAGCGGCGCACCGGTCGTCCGCGCGCAGAACCCGCGCGACTCGGTCTACTTCGGCCATTAAGTCTGCCGCTGCACGCCCCGCGCGTGCGGCCCGCAGATGCAACGAGCCCGTCCCGCGTCGGGCTCGTTGCGTTTCGGCCCGCCGTCAGCGAGTGCCGTCCGAGGCGACGCGACCGGTTTGGTCCGGCGTACCTCCGCGGACCAGATCCTGATAGCGCACGCACACGCACTGCGCGGACGCCTTCGCCGCATACATCGCCGCATCCGCCTTGACGAGCAACTCCTCGGCCGACGCGCCATCCGCCGGAAACTCGCTGACGCCGATGCTCGCGCCGACGGCCATGCGCCCTTCGTCGAACTCGAGCTCCTCGGCCATCACGATCTGGATGCGCGACGCGACATCGCCGATCACCGCGGGTGAACTCACGTCCGAAATCAGCACGATGAATTCGTCGCCGCCGAGCCGTGCCGCCATGTCGCCGGCGCGCAGCACCTGGCTCAGACGCTTCGCGACCGCGACGAGCGTGCGGTCGCCCGCCGAGTGTCCGTGCTGGTCATTGATCTGCTTGAAGCGGTCGAGATCGACGAACATCACCGCCAGCCCTTCGCGCACCGCGGCCGCATGCCGGATCGCGGCCTCGAGATGCTCCATGAACAGCAGGCGGTTCGGCAGGCCGGTCAGCGGATCGTGACCGGCAAGGTGCGTCAGCTCCAGCTGCTTCGCGCGCAGCATCGCCATCTGCGTGCGGATCTCCACGCGCATGCTGTCGAAACAGCGCGCGAGCACGCCGATCTCGTCGGCCCGCGCGACCGGCAGCCGTTCGGCGGCCGGGTCGTCGAACACGTGTGTCGCGGCGCGCGCGAGGGTCTGCAACGGCCGCGTGATCGCACGCGCGAACAGGATCGCGAGAATCACCGCCAGCACGCTCGATACGAGCACCATCCTGACGATTCGTTCGCCCAGCATGCCGGCCGGCGCGAGCACGTCGGCCAGCGGGCGAGCCATCCCGAGCACGACGAAGCGGTTGCCCTCGTCCTGCCCGAACGGCGTGCGCACGAACGCGAACATCTGTCCCGGTGCTTCGTCGGGCTGCGCGAGTCCGTTGAGCGTCACGTTCGTGCGCGCGCTGTCGAACAGCGCGCGCGTGACGGCAAAGCGGTCCTGCATCAACACGCGCCGGCCGCGATCGAAGCCGAACGTCTGCGCCGGATCGGGATGCACGAGAAAATCGCCCCACTCGTTCGCGAGATAAACCGCATAGTCGTCCGGAAGATCGCGTTCGAGCCGGTCTAACACGCGCGACAGCTCGACGTCGACGACGAGCGCGCCGACCGTCTGGCCGGCCGCGTCGACCACCGGCGTGCCCACGCGCAGAATCGGCAGCCCTTCCGCCGCATGCGATCCCGTCTCGTGATTGACCACGATCGGCGACAGATAGATATGGCCGGGCGCCGTCGCGAGCGTATCGAATACATAGGAGAACTGCCCTTTCTCCTGGAACGCGCTTTCGGGCAGCACGACGATGCCGCGCGCATCGCGATCGAGGCGAATGCGTTCGATCCCGAAATGCCCGCTCGCGATCAGGCGAATCTGCAGGTATTCCGCATGATTGCGCATGAAGCTGTAGTACACCTGCTCGAGCCGCATGCGTCGCGCGGTGTCCGGGTTGTCGCCGCCAGCGACGGACGCGGACGACGGCAACTGCGCGAGCACGAGCGCATCGTCGGCCACGTCGGCAAGCGCGGTGGTGAAGCGCTGCCCGAGCAATTGCGTCGACATCAGCAGGCTGTGCTGCGCTTCCTGCACGAGCATCGCGCGGTTGGCGCGATACGCGGAGTAGCCGGTCGTGCCGGCCGCGATCACGCCGATGCACGCGAACAGCAACGACAGCTTCGACGTGAGGCCGAGCCGGATCATTTTCCGAATCGCTCCGGCCGGTCGCCCGACACGATGCGGCTCCACAGCGATTCGCGGCGCGCGATGTCCTCCACGGGCTGAAGCCACACGAGATGCTGGTGTCCGGTATCCAGGCCGCGCGGCGGCTCGAGCGTGTTCGCGAGCCCCTGACGCTCGGTCAGCAGCGCGCCGATCGCCGGTTCGAGCATGTAGTTGATCCACGCGAAGGCAAGCTCGGGACGTTGCGCGCCGCGCGTGACGGCCCAGCAGTCGAGCCACGCGAGCGCGCCTTCGTCCGGGATCACGTACCCGACGTCCGCGCCGGCGCGACGCAACTGCTCCACCTGCTGCGTGCCGTAGTTGCCGAACATCAGCGCCGCGCGATGCTGGACGAACAGCGCGGTCGCTTCTTCGGGAAGCGTGTAGTACGTCAGCAGGTTGCGGCGCAGGTCGATCAGCTTGCGGGCCACGGCAAGCGTCTGCGCGGGCGACAGGCGGAACGGATCGGAATAGCCGAGCGCCAGCGCCGTGAACGAGAAGTTGTGCTGCGCGCTGTTGAAGTCGAGCACCTTGCCGCGATAGCGAGGATTCCACAGCTCGCGCATCGAGCGCGGCGCGGCCGGCACCTGCTTGCGATCGTAGATCAGCCCCATCGACGAATACGTGAACGGGATCGCGTAGGACGCGCCGTCCTGCACGAGGCCGCCGATCGTCGCGAGCTGCTGGAAATTCGGCAACTGCCGCCGCCGGTTCGCGATGCGCGACAGGTCGATCGGCGCAAGCAGGTGTTCATGCGCATAGCGCTGGATCTCGGCCGTGTTCGCGGCCAGCACGTCGTACGGCGGCGGCGACGCGCTGTGCAACCGCGTCCACAGCGCTTCGTCGGAATCGACCAGCGTCACCTCGACACGCACATGAAACTGCGCCTCGAATGCGCTGACGATATCGCTGTCCGCATAACCGGGCCAGGCCAGCACGCGCAGCACGTTGTCGTTGACGGTTTCGGGAGAGGCCGCGACGGCCGGCGGAACGGGCGCCAGTAAGCCAAGCGTCAGCATGACAAGCAGCGTGCGCACGGCGCCGCGGGCGCGCGCGCGTGCACCGATTCCCCTGATCAATCGCACCCCGCGTGAATCGCCCGGCTGCATTCGACTGTCCTTTTTCGAGTCGATGCGATATCCCGCAACGAGACCATAAAACGCAGGGTCACGCAATCGGAACAAGCCGCACGTCACGCATATTCGCAGGCCTCACGGCTGAATGCGACCCAATTACACGAGCCCGCGTCGGGCCGCGAACACACGAACACACGAACACGCGGAGACGCGGAGACACGGAGACGCGGAGACGCGAATACGAACGTCAGCGCCAGGCCTGCGTGAATTCGGCGATCACGCGCGACAGGTGGGCGCGCATCGCGTCGCGCGCACTGGCCGCGTCGCGCGCCATGATCGCCGCGAAGATCCGCTGGTGATCCTCCTGCGACGCCTCGCGCAGCGCGGGCGAGTGAAAGTGCTCCTCGATCTTGTCCCACAGCGGATCGGCGCGCGCGCAATCCCACATCGCCGTGACCATGTGCAGCAGCACCGTGTTGCCGGTCGATTCCGCGATGCGCAGGTGGAACTGGCGATCGGCCGCGTCATATGCGGCCTTGTCGTTCATCTGTTCGCGCATCGTCGTCAGCGAGAAAAACAGGCGGTCGAGATCGCCATCCTTGCGCTCGGTCGCCGCGAGCGCCGCGACTTCCGCCTCGATCAGCCCGCGCGCGCGCAGCGTCTCGATCGGCCCGGGGCCGCGCGGTACTTCGAACGTGACCGGCCGCGCGGCGTCGGCCGCCGACACGTAGATGCCCGAGCCGATCCGCACCTCGACGACCCCCTGCACCTCGAGCGCGATGATCGCCTCGCGCACTTGCGTACGGCTCACGCCGAACTGGTCGGCCAGACTGCGCTCCGACGGCAGTCGTGCGCCGGCTTCGAACGCGCCGGCGGCCACCATCGCGTGAATCTGCCGCGCAAGGCCGATATAGGAGCGGTCCGCGGCATCGGTGTCGCGGCTGGCGGGCAGGCTGGAAAGGTCGGTCATCGAAAGGCTCGCAACAGGCTGGCCGGCGCCGCTGCGGCGTCGGATCGACAAAATGGTACACCAATTTGGCTGCGCCGCCGGTTCGACCGATCGACCAGCCTATGCTTGCCACTTCCAGAAATGCATCACGGGTGATCGCTTGCCTGACAACTGGTAAACCACTATCCCACGCAACTGGCATACCAATCATAATCCGCACACCGACGACGGCCCGGCACGCCGCCGCCCCGCTCGTCCGACGCATGAACCGCCAGCCAGGAGCCTTTCCAGTGAAGATGTCTTTCCGTTGGTACGGCGAGTCCGATCCGGTCTCGCTGCAATACATCCGCCAGATCCCCGGCGTCACGCATATCGTGTCCGCGATCTACGACGAACCCGTGGGCGAGGTCTGGCCCGCGCACAAGATCGACGCGCTGAAGGCGACGATCGAGCGCGCCGGCCTGCAGTTCGACGTCGTCGAATCGGTACCGGTGCACGAGGACATCAAGCTCGGCAAGCCAACCCGCGACCGCCTGATCGACCACTACCGGCAAACGATCCGCCATCTCGGCGCGGCCGGCATCCGCGTCGTCTGCTACAACTTCATGCCCGTGTTCGACTGGACCCGCACCGAGCTGTCGAAGACACTCGACGACGGCTCGACCTGCCTCGCGTTCAGCACCGACGCGGTCGACCGGATCGATCCGAACGACGGCATCGCGCTGCCCGGCTGGGATTCGAGCTACCGGCCCGAACAGTTGCAGGCGCTGCTCGCCGACTACCGCGACGTCGACGAGAACGCGCTGTGGGCCAATCTCGAATACTTCCTGAAGGCGATCATTCCGGTCGCCGAGGAAGCCGGCGTGAAGATGGCGATCCATCCCGACGATCCGCCGCGCCCGATCTTCGGGCTGCCGCGCATCGTGAAGAACCGCGACGATCTCGCGCGGATCGTGCGCATCGTCGACTCGCCCGCGAACGGGCTGACGCTGTGCTCGGGCTCGCTCGGCGCGGGCCCCGAGAACGACGTCGAAGCGCTCGTGCGCGAGTTCGGCGCGATGGGCCGCATCCATTTCGCGCACATCCGCAACGTGAAGGTCGACGCGAACGGCGATTTCGAGGAAACCGCGCATCTGTCGAGCTGCGGCTCGCTCGACATCGCCGCGATCGTGAAGGCGTACCACGACACCGGCTTCACCGGCTACGTGCGCCCCGACCACGGCCGCATGATCTGGGGCGAGACGGGCAAGCCCGGCTACGGCCTCTACGACCGCGCGCTCGGCGCCGTCTACCTGAACGGCCTGTGGGAAGCGCTGGCGAAGTTCGACCGCACCCCGCAAGCATCGCGGTAATCCGCCCTTCGAGGCGGCCGGCGCAGCGGATCGCCGGTCGCCCGTCACGACATTCCGCGCGGAGACACCGCCATGCCACGCATTCGATGGGTCATGATCCTGATGTGCTTCCTGGCCAACGTCATCAACTTCATCGATCGCGCGAACCTCGCGATCGCGGCGCCCAGCATCCGTGCCGACCTCGGGCTCGACGCGGTCGGCATGGGGCTCGTGCTGAGCGCGTTCTTCTGGACCTATGCGTTCCTGCAATTGCCGGCCGGCTGGTTCATCGACAAGGTCGGCGTACGCATGAGCCTCGCGCTGGCCGTCGGCTGGTGGTCGGTATTCACCGTCGCGACGGGCGCCGCGCGCGGCCTCGCGCAACTCGTCGGCGTGCGGCTGATGCTCGGCGTCGGCGAAGCGGCCGCGATCCCGTCGTTCGCGAAGGTCGCGTTCAACTGGTTCCCGCGCAGCGAGCGCGGCCTGGCCAGCAGCATCTTCGACAGCGGCTCGCGCGTCGGCTCCGCGCTGTCGCTGCCGCTCGTCGCGTGGCTGATCTCGCTCGTCGGCTGGCGCGGGTCGTTCGTGATCACGGGCGGCATCGGCATCGTCTGGGCGCTCGCGTGGTGGTTCGTCTATCGCGACCCGGAACGCTATCGCGCGGTCGCGCCGGACGCCGTCGATGCGCTGCTCGCGCAACGCGGCGCACCGACGGTTGCGGCCGCAACCGACGGCCCGAAGGTGTCGTGGCTGGACCTGTTCCGCTATCGCACCGTGTGGGGGATGATGATCGGCCTGTTCTGCCTGAACTTCGCGATCTACTTCTTCATCACGTGGTTCCCGAGCTACCTGCTGCAGTCGCGCGGCTTCTCGCTCGCGTCGCTCGGCACGTGGGGCATGCTGCCCGCGCTGCTCGCGATTCCCGGCGGCTGGCTCGGCGGCTACGTGTCGGACAGCCTGTTCCGCCGTGGCTGGAGCGCCACCGCCGCGCGCAAGACCTGTCTCGTGCTCGGCATGCTGCTGTCGTCGTCGATCGCGCTGTCCGCGTTCGTCGAAAACGTGTGGGCCTGCCTCGGCCTGTTCGCGCTCGCGTATGCCAGCCTGTCGTTCGCCGGCGCCAACGTGTGGACGCTGGTCGGCGAAGTCGCGCCGACGCCCGCGCACGTCGCCTCGCTCGGCGGCATCCAGAACTTCGCGGGCAATCTCGCGGGCATCTTCATCACGACCTTCACCGGCGTGATGCTGTCGATCACGAAAGGCTCGTTCGTGGTGCCGCTCGCGGTGGCCGGCGCGCTGTGCGTGGTCGGTGCGCTGTCGTACCTGTTCATCGTCGGCAAGGTTGAACCGTTGCCGCCGCTGCGGCGCGGCAGCAGCGCACGGAATGTCGAGCCGAACGCGGCCTGACGCAGCGGGACGGCAGCGCGGAAACGCTCGCGCTTTCCTTTTCGGGCCACGCATCGGACAATGAGCCGCGCCCGCCGGGCGCGGTGCCGCCCCGGCCCGCGCGCGGCGGCGAAGCGCCCCGCCCACGCCGATGAAACGCTACGAAATCCTCGCCCATACGATCGCCGACGACATCCGCAACGGCAACCTCGCCGTCGGTACACGTCTGCCGTCGCTGCGGCAAATCATCGCGCAACATGGCGTGAGCCAGTCGACGGTGTTTCGCGCGTATTACCTGCTCGAGCAGTGGGGGTTGATCCGCGCGCGCGAACGCTCGGGCTACTACGTCGCGCCGGGCGCACAGCCGGCCACGAGCCCGGCGACGAAACGCCGTACGAGCCGCGCGGGTGCAACGCGCAAGGTCGACATCAGCAACCTCGTGTTCTCCGTGCTCGATGCGGCCACGCAGCCCGGCATCGTGCCGCTCGGTTCCGCGTTCCCGGCGCCGCAACTGTTTCCGCTGCCGCGCCTGGCGAAGTCGCTCGCGCAGGCCACGCGGCTCGTGAGCCCGTGGAGCACGGTGGTCGACCTGCCACCCGGCAACGAAGCGCTGCGCCAGCAGATCGCGCGGCGCTATCTCGCCACCGGCATCTCGCAGCCGATCGACGAAATCGTCGTCACGAACGGCGCACTCGAAGCGCTGAACCTGTGCCTGATGGCGGTGACGCGGCCCGGCGACGTCGTCGCCGTCGAAGCACCGGGCTTCTATGCGGCGCTGCAGGCGATCGAGCGGCTCGACCTGCGCGCGGTCGAGATTCCCGTCGATCCGCGTACCGGCCTCGATCTCGACGCGCTCGCGAGCGCGCTTGACCGGCACGCCATCCGCGCGTGCTGGTTCATGACCAATTTCCAGAATCCGACCGGCGTCACGCTGACCGCCGAAAAGAAGCGCGCGCTCGTCGAATTGCTCGCGGCGCGCAACGTGCCGCTGATCGAGGACGACGTGTACGGCGAACTGCATTTCGGCCCGGACTATCCGCTGCCCGCGCGCGCGTTCGACCGTCACGGCCTCGTGATGCACTGCAGTTCGTTCTCGAAGACGCTCGCGCCCGGCTACCGGATCGGCTGGGCCGCCGCTGGCCGGTTCGCGGAGAAGGTGCAGCGGCTCAAGCTGATGACGACGCTGTCGGCCAGCATCCCCGCGCAGGCCGGCATCGCGAACTATCTCGAGCACGGCGGCTACGACCGGCACCTGCGCAAGCTGCGCGGCGCGCTGCACGCGCAGCTCGACCGGATGGACGACGCGCTGCGGCGCTGGCTGCCGGCCGGCGTCGAATGGGTGCGGCCCGACGGCGGGTATTTCCTGTGGCTCGCGTTTCCCGATGCGATCGACGCGATGGAACTGCATCGCGAGGCGATCGCGCGCGGCATCAGCTTCGCGCCGGGCCCGCTGTTTTCGGCCGCGCACGGGTTCGAGCGCTGCGTGCGCGTGAACTTCGGCCATCCGTGGAGCCGCGACATCGAGCGCGCGATCCGCGTGCTCGGCGAACTGGTCGCGCAGCCGTCGGTCCGCAAGGCAGGTTGATCACGTAGTGCGCGAGCGCACCGCGCCATGCTGCGTGCGTCACGATCATGCAGCCGCTCCGCATGCGGGTTACATTGCAGGTCCTGCCGCCCTTTCCCGATTGCCCATGAGCCGATTGCCCTACCTCGATCACGACGCGCTGCTGACACTGACGGACGAAGCGGCGCACGTCACGCAGTCGTGCACGTGCACGAAGACCTCGCTCGCCGGCTGGACGACCCTGCCGCTGTCGCTGCCGGACACGCAACTGATCGAAGTGGCCACGCTCGCGCCGCCGGGCGATGCCGAACCGACCTACGCGGAATATCATCCGGCCGGCACGCGCTATGCATCGGACGACGCGCCGATCGCGCCGCGTCATTTCCCGTACAACCGCTGCACCGTCAGCCGCTGCCGCACGTGCGGCCGCCTGTTCCTGCGCTACCAGGAAGGCGGCGGCTACTTCATCGACCAGCGCATCCGCGCGCTCGATCCGGCGCTCGTCGTCGACGCGTGACCGCGCAACGCAGGGGGGGTTCGAGCGCGGTGCTCGGCGACGACACCGATCTCGCGGCCGCGCGGCGGCAGCTCGATCGATTTCAGGGCTTCCATCAGCGCGACGCGAGAACAGCCCTCCCGCCGCAGGACGCCGCAGCGCAGCCCGGAAAATGAAACGGGCGGCTCGCTGGCCGCCCGTACGATGAACCGGAAGCAAACCCGCCGGCGCCCGCCATCATGCGGGCGTCCCTGGCATTCAGCGCGCCGCCACCGGCTTGCCGAACCCGCCGAGGATCTTCTTCTCGAGCGCGATGTAATCGCGGCCGAAGTGGTGATCGCCCTGCGTCTTGATCACGTCGGCGCCCGTGTTCGCGAGTGCCGGGCACATCGTGTCCGTCTCTTCCGCGCCATAGAAGCACTGCACGAGCGTCGGCGGCACCTTCGCGATTTCCGGCGCGACCTTCAGCGCCTTGTCGCTCGCGGGCATGCCGAGCCAGCCCGTCACGCGGATCTGGAAATCGGCCGACGGCGCGAAGCCGAGCAGCGACATCACCGCGACCTTGTCGCGCAGGTCGGCCGGCAGCCGGTTGTACGCGAACGGCATCACGTCGGCGCCGAACGAGTAGCCGACCAGCGCCACGCGGCTCGCATGCCAGCGCGCCATGTAGGTGCGCATCACGCGGGCCAGGTCGCGACTCACCTGGGCCGGCGGCTTCTCGCTCCAGAAATAACGCAGGCTGTCGATGCCGACCACCGACACGCCGTCGCGCTGCAGCGCCTCGGCGATCGTCTTGTCGAGATCGCGCCAGCCGCCGTCGCCCGAGATCACGATCGCGAGCCGGTCGCTGCCGCCCTTGGCCGGCAGCTCGACGAGCGGCAGGTCGGACACGTCGAGCTCGTCGCTGCTGCCGCTGGTGTCGCGCAGGTGCGACGTGACGAGCGACACCAGCTTCGCGGTGTCGCCCGCGGCCGCCGTTTCGACGAAGCCCGGCATCGCGCGGCGCACGATCGTCGGATCGGGCGGGCACGGCTTGAAGCGCGGATCGAGCTTCGCGGCCGGACCGACCGCGACGACGCCGGCGATCGTGTTCTCCGGCGCCATCGCGAGGATCTGCTTCGCGATCGCGCCGCCCTGGCCCACGCCCGCGACGATCGGCGTGAAATAGCGCGACGACTGCGCGAGACGTTCGAGCTGATGGCTGACCGCCTCGGCGTCGCCGTCGAGGTGATGGCAGGTCTCCTGCTTCGCGGCGAGATTCGCCGCGTAACGCCCGGAATCGACGCCGACCGTCATCGCACCGGCTTTCGCGAGCGCGTCGGCCGCCTGCTGATCGGCGGCATGCCAGCCGGCCTCGCGCGAGAACAGCACGACGAATCCGCGCAGCGGCCCGCTCGGCTTGGTCACGGTCACGGACCCGTAGCGGCCGCCGGACACGGTTTCGGCTTTCACGTCGGCCGGCTGCGCGGCGCACACGGCGCCGGCCAGCATCATTCCCGCGCAGGCGACTGCCGCCCGCGCGCTTACCTTCTTCAACATCATGAACGCCGACCTCCAGCCAGCAATGACAGATCCGCCAGCGTGACGAACACGCCGACCGAGCCCGAGGCCGCGAGATAACGCGGCTCCCAGTGCGGTTCGAACTTGCTCTTGAAAGCGCGCAAGCCGCGGAAGTTGTAGAAGCGGCCGCCGAAGCGCCAGACCATCAGGCCGAGCCGGTGGAACGGCGACGGCATCTTCGCCGCCCCCATTCCCGAGAACGGCGCGATGCCCAGGCTCAGCTTGCGGAAACCCGCTTCCTTCAGATGCAGCGCGAGCTGCGTAAACAGATACTCCATCGCATACGGCGATGCGTCCGGCAGATGGCGCATCACGCCGACCGTCGCCTCCGTGTTGAGGTCGGTCGTCATGAACGTGACGAACGCGATCGGCTTGTCGGCCTGCCGCACCAGCATCACCGACTGCGTCGACAGATAGCCGTCGTGGAACGCGGCCACCGAGAAACTTTTCTCGCGCGCATCGCGGCTGTCGAGCCAGCCGTCCGAGATGTCGCGCAGCGCCGGCAGCGCGGCCGGCACGTCGCCCGGCGCGATCACCTCGACCGTCAGCGCATCCTTGTCGCCGCGACGCAGCGCATAGCGCAGGTGCGAACGGTTCGATCCCTTCAGGTCGAACTGGTCGAGCGCGATATGCGCTTCTTCGCCGAGCTTCATCAGCGTGAGCCCCGCATCGAGATACAGCGGCAACGCGTTCGCGCGCACCTGGTAGAACGCCGCGCGGCCGCTGTGCGCATGCGCGAGCGCAATGAACTTGCTGATCAGCGCCGGCCACTCTTCGCGCGGCCCGACCGGGTCGTGCAGCGCGGCCCACGTGCGGCCGTTCTTCGCGTACATCAGGAACGCACGGCGCGATTCGGAAAACAGGAACGACTTGTCGCCCATCAGCGCGAGACCAGCATCGCTGCATTCCTGCGCGCGGATGATCTGCTCCGCGTCGATGAGGTCCTGCTCGGCGGGCTTCACGAAACGGCCGGGGGCGGGACGCAGCAATTGCCACAGCGCGAACAGCGCGACGAATACGCCGGCGGCGAGCGTCGCGCGCAGCGCCCGCGGCGCGCGCGCATCGAACGAGAAATGCGACCACAGATCGCGCGTGTAAGGCACGTCGCGGAATGCGAAGAACAGCACCCACACGGCCAGCATCAGCACCATCGCCACCGACACGAACCAGCTCACCGTGAAGCGTTCGGCAAGCAGCGACGAATGTCGGTTGAACCGGCGGCGGCTGACGAGCAGCAGCACGAGCAGCGTGCCGAGCACGCCTGCCTCGACGAATGCGAGGCCCTTGGCCAGCGACAGCGCGAGACTCGCGAGCGTCAAGGCAAATGTCATCCACCACGCGCCGTCGAGCCGGCGCAGCAGCCCGCGCGCGACGAACAGCAGCGCGACGCCGAGCACGCTGCAAATCACCTGCGAGCCTTCGAGCACCCACAGCGGCACGATGTGGCGCAGGATCGCGATCCGGTGCCAGAACGCGGGCGTCGCGCTCGAGATCACCAGCATCCCGCCGACCGCGAAGGTCACGAGGCTCAGGAACACCGGCGCCAGTTGCGACACGCGCACGGCCTGCCGCGTCACGAGCCGGCGCCGCAGCGCGCGGCCCTCGAAGCCGGCCAGCAAGCCGGCCGACAGCACGAGCGGCACGCCGAAATAGATCGCGCGATACGCGATCAGCGCGGCGACCATCGCGTGCGCGGGCACTTCGCGGCCCAGCGTGAAGACCATCGCCGCTTCGAACACGCCGATCCCGCCCGGCGTATGGCCGATCATCCCGAGCAGCAACGCGGCCGCATAAACGGTGATGAAGGTCGGGAAGCCGACGGGAGCCGCCGGCAGCAACACCCACAGCGTGAGGCCCGCGGCAACGACGTCGAGCACCGCATAGACGACCTGCGCGACGAGATCGCGCCGCGCCGGCACGTCGAACGACAGCCATTTGAAGCGCGTGACGACCGGGCGCGCGGTGTTGCCGCACAGCACGACCAGCGCGGCGAGCGCGATGAGCAGTGCCGCGCCCGTCCACGTGAGCACGCCGGGCACGACGTGCAGCATCGCGGCGAGCGCCTCCGGCACGCAGACCATGCCAACCGCCGTCATCAGCACCATCGCAAGCGCCAGCGTGCCGCTCGTGAACACCGTCATCCGGCCGATCTGGGCGGGCGTGACGCCCGACACGCCGTACACGCGCGCGCGCACCGCGCCGCCCGTCAGCGCGCCGAAGCCGGTCGCGTTGCCGAGCGCGGAACCGGCAATCGCGCCGATCCACAGCGCGACGCGCGGCACCCTGGCCGCGACATAACGCAGGCCGACCGCATCGCGGGCGACGAGCGCGAGATAGCTGAGGGCCGTCGCGGCCAGCGACGCGCCCCACTCGCTGGCGGACATGTGACGCAACTGGCGAATCACCGACCGGTAGTCGACGGATTCCGACAGATGCTGGAAAACCACGATCAGCAGCAGGCCGATGCCGAGCGCGAGCAGCGGCGACAGCACGCGCTCGTTGCGGATCAGCGCCCGGGCACGGGCGATCACCGCCTCGGCACGGCCGGGCGAACCAGGGTGGCGGGAAGACATAACGTGTTCAGTGGTGGTGCATAGCGTGTCGCGGCGCGGGCTGGCCGGGCGGCGACGTATCTGGTTGTTCTGCATGGGCGGCCGGCCGAAGACGGGCTCGAGGCGCCTGGATCAGAACTTACGAGTATACGGAACTTATATTACAGAATCTTTCACGTCGCCTTTGTGCGGATTTGTGGTTTCTCGCGCATCGAAACGCATAAAGAAACCGGGCGTCCCACGAACGCAAGGTGCGCATCATACCGGGAACCGGGGCGGTTTTTTCATCGGATGAATGACTTGTGATGCATTTGGGCGGAATCTGCCGCGCCGGGCCCGGCGGGCGAGGACGAAAACGCGACGGCGCGGCGCATTTCGGAATGGCGGCGGATTGATTCGGCGCGTTCATTCCGGCGCGCCACCGGTACGGAAATACGCCACTACGCGTCACTTCGCCCGCTCATGCTCCCCCAAACCGATCGCCTTGTAATCGTAAGTCGGATAGAACTCGGTCCGGTACGCGCCCCACGCCGTATCCTCGAGCACGCGATTGACCTCGCGCAGCCGCGACGCCGGCAGTCGCAGCACGACGATCTGCCCGATCCCCATCGTCACGGTCCAGCTCACGACCTCGACGCCCGGCGGCGGAAACGCCTTGTAGAAACCCTGCTTCGCGAGTTGCGCGTTCAGCTCGGCCAGCGGACGGGACTGGTCGTGTTTCAGGAAAACCGTCAGCAGTATCGCGTTGTCGGGGGTCGCCGCCGCCGAGCCGGCCGGCACGGTCGACGTCGACGTCTGGCCGACGGCGGGCACGCTACCGATTGCGACAGCAGCCAGCGCCGTGGCAATCAAAAGGGTTCGAATCGGGAAATACGGGAATGCCGTCATCACGCGACTCCATGGCTTCGTGGCTGGAGCCGCCATCATGCACCGCCCAATCCATTGCTGCAGTGACCGGGGCCGATGCGATTACGCCGCGCCCGCGCCTTCGCGCTCGCGCAGCACGTCGATGAACGCGCGCAGCTTGGCCGGCACGTGCTTGCGGTTCACGTAATACAGCCACATTGGCGGCAGCGTCCGGCACGCGCCGGGCAGCACCTCGACGAGCGTGCCGTCGCGCAGGTCCTGCTCGATCCTCTCGCGCACGAACGCGAACGCGATGCCGACACCGACCCGCGCCGCGTCGATCACCGCATCGTCGTCGTTCGTCACGAACACGCCGTCCGGATCGAGATCGACATCGCGGCGCCCGTCCTGCAGCAGCCACTTGTGCAGGCGCCCGCTCTCCGAAAACCGGAAACGGATGCACGCATGCTGCGCCAGCGCGGCGATCGACTCGGGCGTGCCGTGCCGCGCAAGATAGGCCGGCGACGCGACCAGCGCACACGTCAGCGCCGGCGCGATCCGCACGCCGATCATGCCCGGCTGCAATCGGTCGGCCAGGCGAATCCCCGCATCGAAGCCATCCTTCGCGATGTCGACGAGTTCGTTGTCGTAGCGGATTTCGAGCCGGACTTTCGGATAGCGCTCGCGGAACGTGGCGAGCACCGGCGCGATCACGAGCAAGCGCGCGAGCGGCAGCGCGGTCACGCGCAGCAGCCCGTTCGGCTCGCTGCGCGCATCCTTCAGTTCGTCGCGTGCCTGCATGACCTGCCGGTAAGCGGGTTCGGTCTGCCGCCAGTAGCGCTGGCCGGCTTCGGTGAGGCTCACGCCGCGCGTGCTGCGGTTGAACAGCTTCACGTTGAGTTCGCCCTCGAGTTGCCCGATCGCCAGGCTGACGGCCGCCGGCGTCAGGCCGAGCGCGGCCGCGGCCCGCGTGAAGTTGCCGGCCGTCGCGACGGTCATGAACACGTGCAGCCCGGCCATCGGATCGCGTCTGCTCATCGTTTGTCCATCATTAAAAAAACTTGAAACTGCTTCGAGAAGAATGCGGATTCTCCCATATACCGCAACTGCCTACACTGGCGCTGTCGTCCCCTCGGAGCCTCGCATGAACCCGCTCACCGCCGCACTCCCGCTGCCGCTCGCCGTCGCCCGCCGCACGGTCGACGCGGCGCTCGCGCATGCCGTATCGCTGCAGGTGGCCGGCGTCGCGATCGCCGTCGTCGATGCCGGCGCGAACCTGCTCGCGTTCGTGCGTACCGACGACTGTTTTCTCGGCGCGATCGATCTCGCGCAGCGCAAGGCGCTGACGGCGGTGCGCTTTCGCGCGTCGACCGGTGCGCTCGGCGCGATGTCGGGCGACGGTCCGCTGCGCGGCATCGAACACAGTCACGGCGGGCTCGTCACGTTCGGCGGCGGCGAGCCGCTCGTCGACGGCGACGGGCGCTGCGTCGGCGCGATCGGCGTCTCGGGCGGCAGCGTCGACGAAGACACCGCGATCGCGCGGCACTGCCGCGACCTTTTTCAGGCAACCCTTCACACCACAAGGTAAGCACATGACACGGAAACGCATCCTCATCACCGGCGCGGGCACCGGCTTCGGCCGCGAAGTCGCGCTGCGGCTCGCCGAACGCGGTCACGACGTGACGGCCGGCGTACGCACGGCCGTCGAGATCGACGCACTGACGGACACCGCCGCGCAGCGCGGCACCCCGTTGCGTGCGGTGAAGCTCGACGTCACGTCGGCCTACGATCGCGCGCGCGCCGCCGAACTCGCCATCGACGTGCTCGTGAACAACGCGGGCGTCGGCGAAGCCGGTGCGCTTGTCGACCTGCCGGTCGAGATCGTCCGCGAGCTGTTCGACGTGAACGTGTTCGGGCCGCTCGAACTCACGCAGCAGATCGCACGCGCAATGCTCGCGCGCAAGCACGGCAAGATCGTGTTCGTGTCGTCGATCGCGGGGTTGATCACGGGGCCGTTCACCGGCGCGTACTGCGCGTCGAAGCACGCGGTCGAATCGGTGGCCGAGGCGATGCACGCGGAACTGGCGCCGCACGGCATCCGCGTCGCGGTCGTGAACCCGGGCCCGTACCGCACCGGCTTCAACGACCGGATGATGGAAACGACGCGGCGCTGGCACGATCCGGCCGTGCATACCGTGACGCCCGAGCGGCTGGCGTTCCCGCTCGAACAGCACGACCCGGAGGAAATGATCGCGAAGATGGTCGACGTGATCGACAGCGACGGCGGCGCGTTCCGCAACCTGCTGCCGGCTTCATCGGAAGCGTTCGTGCGCGCCGAGCAGGCGCGTGCGTGGGAGCGGCAACAGTAAGCCGGCGGCGAAGCAGCGGGCCAACGCAACGGCCCGCCGCTCACGCGATTCAGTACACGTCCCGCATGTAGCGCCGCGCCTTCGAAAGCCGCGCGACGTAGTCGTTCGCGGCTTCGTCCGACATGCCGCCGTGCCGGGCGACGATCGCCTTCAGCGCCGTATCGACGTCCTTGGCCATCCGCGCGGCGTCGCCGCACACGTAGAAGTGCGCGCCCTCTTCCAGCCACGCGAACAGCTCGGCGCCCTGCTCGCGCATCCGGTCCTGCACGTAGACCTTGTCGGCCTGGTCGCGCGAGAACGCGAGATCGAGCCGCGTCAGGAAGCCGCTGTCGCGCATCTCGCTCAACTCGTCGCCGTAGTAGAAGTCGGTCTGCGCGTGCTGCTCGCCGAAGAACAGCCAGTTGCGCCCGCGCGCGCCGCGCGCCCGCCGCTCGTGCAGAAAGCCGCGGAACGGCGCGACGCCGGTGCCCGGGCCGACCATCACGATCGGCACGTCGCCGTTCACCGGCGGCCGGAAATGCGCGGACTTCTGCACGAACACGGGCACGCGGCCGTCGTCCGCGCGATCGGCGAGGAACGTCGACGCGACGCCTTTGCGCGCGCGCCGGCCGTTGTGATAACGCACGGCCGACACGGTCAGGTGAATCTCGCCCTCGTGCGCGCTCGGGCTCGACGCGATCGAATAGAGGCGTGGCTGCATGCGCTTGAGCATGCCGACCAGCTCCGCGCCCGACAGCTCGACCGGGTATTCGTGCAGCACGTCCGCCAGTTGCTGCCCCACAGCCATTGCTTGAGGTCGCCCTTGCGATCCTCGCCGAGCAGCGACTTCAGCGCGCCGTTCGCGCTGCGCGACGCGATGAAGGCCAGCGTGTCGGGATGCGGGCGCGTGATGTCGAAGTGGCGCGCGAGCGCGTCGCCGAGCCGGATCTCGCCGACACCCGCGACCGACACGGGCGCATCGGCCTTCAGCGCGGTGACGGACAGCAGTTCGTCGACCAGTTCCGGACAGTTGGTCGGCCATACGCCGAGCGCGTCGCCGGTTTCGTATTCGAGGTTCGCGCCCTGGGTCGACAGCGATACGTAGCGCGTGTCTTTTGCCGCGCCCGGCCGGTTCAGCCGCAGGTTCGCGACGAGCTTCGACGGCGCCGGATGCGCTTTCGTCGGCAACAGCCCCGACGGGCTCAATCCACCGGACGGCACCGCGTGCAGCGCGGCATCGGCCTCCTTGATGCGCGCGACGACGCGCTCGAGCCACTGATCGGCATCGTGCTGGAATTCGACGTCGCAATCGACGCGTGCGCACAGGCGCGCCGCGCCGAGTTCCGCGAGCCGAGCGTCGAGCCGGCGGCCGTGGCCGCAGAACTGGTCGTAGTTGCGGTCGCCGAACGCGAGCACCGCGAAATGCACGCCGTCGAGGCGCGCGGCGCTGCCGGCCTGCAACGCGTCCCAGAACTCGCTGCCGTTGTCCGGCGCATCGCCGTCGCCGAACGTGCTCGTCATCAGCAGCACGTATTGCGCGCCGGCGAGCGACGCGACCGGATAGTCGGACATGCACGCGGTGCGGATCTCGAAGCCCGCGTTCATCAGCTTCGTCGCGTAATCCTCGGTCAACGATTCGATATTGCCGGTCTGCGACGCCCACAACAACGTGACCTTCGGGCGCGGGCGCACGATGCGCACGCCGCCGGCCGCGGCGGCGTCGGCCGGCAGCGCGGGCGCGGCAGCGGTCTGCGCACCGGCAGGCACGGAGCGGCTGAACAGGCCCGCGAGCATGCCGTCGAGCCAGAACCGCACGGGCGGCGTCAACGGCGCGCCGGCCGGCAGCACGGGCACGCTGCCGTCGCGACGGCCGGCGCTCGCCTTCAGTCCGCTGACGAGGCCGGCCACGTACAGCCGCTCGGTGTCGGTCAACGGCGGCGGCGCGAGATCGGCGACGCCGAGCGCGGCCGCGAAAGTGTCGATGTCTGCCATGTCGGATTCCTGTGAAGCCGTGATCGGCGAGATCGCGGGCGCGGGCGGTGCATCGTCCGCGCGTGCGTCGGCGCGCGCCGTGTCGTCGTCGGCCGACGCGAACGCGTCCGTGTCGACGCGCGTCAGCGCGACCGCGCAGTATTTCAGTTCGGGTTGCTGCGATTCCGGGTCGATCGCGTCGTTCGTCACCGCGTTGATGCACAGGTCATCGCCGTACACGTCGTTCCAGTGCATCGGCGCGAAGCAGTTGCCGCGCCGCACGCGGTCCGTCACGACGGCCGGCAGCACCGCGCGGCCGCGCGCCGAACGAATCTCGACGCTGTCCTTCGCGGCGATGCCCAGCGCGCTCGCATCGTCCGGGTGCAGTTCGACGAACGGGCGCGGGTTGAGCTTGTTCAGCATCGCGACCTTGCCGGTCTTCGTCATCGTGTGCCACTGATGCTGCAACCGCCCGGTGTTCAGCACGATCGGGAACGTGTCGTCGGGCAGCTCGGCCGGATCGACGTGCGGCCGCGCGAAAAAGCGCGCCTTGCCCGCCGGCGTCGGGAACGTGATGCGCGGCGCGTCGCCGCCGTCGGCTGCCAGGCGCAGCGGCTGGCTCACGCCGTCGTTCAGGTAGCGAATCGGGTGCCGCTCGCGCGCGGCGCCCGGCGCGACCGGCCACTGCACGGGCCCGTCGCGCAGCGCCGCGTGGCTCGCGCCGCGCAGGTCGTAGCCGGTCGCCGGATTCGAGAAGCGCACGATCTCGTCGAACACGTCGGCCGCCGACGCATAGTCGAACGCGTCGCCGAACCCCATCGCACGCGCGACTTCCGCGACGATGCGCCAGTCGGGCAGCGCGTCGCCGGGCGGCGCGACCGCCGCGCGCATCAGCGTCATGTTGCGCTCGGAATTGATCATCACGCCGTCGCCTTCGGCCCACAGCGCGCCGGGCAGCAGGATGTCGGCGTAGCGATTGGTCTCGGTGTCGAGGAACGCGTCCTGCGCGATCACGAGCTCCGCGGCCTGTAACCCGGCGATCACGTTGCGCCGGTTGGGCACGGTCGCGACCGGGTTCGTGCAGACGATCCAGCACGCCTTGATGTCGCCGGCCGCCATCCGCTCGAACAGGTCGACCGTGCCGTTGCCGGTGTCCTGGCGCAGCGTGCCGGCGGGCACGCGCCACAGGTTCTCGACGAAGCGGCGGTCGTCGTCGGACGCCACCGAGCGCTGGCCCGGCAGCCCCGGCCCCATGTAGCCCATCTCGCGGCCGCCCATCGCGTTCGGCTGGCCGGTCAGCGAGAACGGCCCGCTGCCCGGGCGACAGATCTTGCCGGTCGCGAGATGCAGGTTGCAGATCGCGTTGGTGTTCCACACGCCGTGCGTGCTCTGGTTGAGCCCCATCGTCCAGCAGCTCATCCATTCCTGCGCGTCGCCGATCCATTGCGCGGCCGTGCGGATGTCGGCTTCCGCGAGCCCGGTGATCTCGGCGACCCGCTCGGGCGTGTAGTCGGCGAGAAACGCGGGCATCGCGTCCCAGCCTTCGGTGCAGGTATCGATGAACGCGGCGTCGGTGCGCCCGTTCGCATGCAGCAGGTGCAAGAGCCCGTTGGTCAGCGCGAGATCGGTGCCCGGCCGGATCTGCAGGAACAGGTCGGCCTTGTCGGCGGTGCCGGTGCGGCGCGGATCGACGACGATCAGCTTCGCGCCGGCCTTCACGCGGTCCATCATCCGCAGGAACAGGATCGGGTGACAGTCGGCCATGTTCGCGCCGATCACGAAGAACAGGTTCGCGCGATCGAAGTCCTGGTACGACCCGGGCGGCCCGTCCGCGCCGAGCGACTGCTTGTAGCCGGTGCTCGCGCTCGCCATGCACAGCCGCGAGTTCGACTCGATGTTGTTGGTGCCGACGAAACCCTTCGCGAGCTTGTTGACGAGGTACTGCGCCTCGATCGACATCTGCCCCGACACGTAGAACGACAGCGCATCGGGCCCGTGCGTATCGAGCACCGCGCGCAGCCGCCGCGCGGTCTCGGCGATCGCGTCGCGCGCCGGCAACGGCACGAGGTCGTCCTCGCGCGCGCGGCGCACGAACGCGCGGTCGAGCCGCCCCGAGCGGCGCAGCGCGACGTGCGCCGACGAACCCTTCGTGCAGAGCCGCCCGAAGTTGGCCGGATGGTCGGCGTCGCCGGATACCTTGACGACTTCGCCGTCCTCGACGTGCAGCACCATCCCGCAGCCGACGCCGCAGTACGGGCACACGCTCTTGACGGGGGTGGCGGTCATGCGTGCTCCCGGGCGTTCAGGCCGCGATCCATACGAAGCCGTCCTCGACCCGCGACGGATACGCGTTCACCGATTGCTCGGGCGCTTCCAGGCATTCGCCGGTCCGCAGGTCGAAGTGCTGCTTGTACAGTGGCGACGCAACGACGACGCGCTCGCCGAGGCTGCCGATCAGCCCGCGCGACATCACCGCGGCCTGCGACACGGGATCGACGTTGTCGATCGCGAACACGCCGCCGTCGGCATGCGCGACGTGAAACACGGCGACCTGCTCGCCGTTGACGAGCGCGCACACGCCGGTGTTCGGCACGATGTCGTCGAGCGGGCACACGCGGGTCCAGGACAGCGGAAGACGATCGTTCATGATGGGCTCCTTTGAAAGACGGGGGTGTCGGTCGGGGGTCAAACGGTCGCGGGTTCGGCGACGACCGGAATCGCCACGGGCTTGCCGCCCGCGCGCTCGGCGGGCGTCGCGGGCCGGATCTGGCCGCGCGTCTCGACGAATTCGATGGTCGTGTCCGGCGCGTCGCTGTTCACGAAGTGGCGGAAGCGCTTGCGCGTCTCCGGATCGGTGACGGCGCGCTTCCATTCGCACTCGTAGGTGTCGACCACGTGCTGCATGTCGGCTTCGAGCTCGGCCGCGATCGCGAGCTTGTCGTGCACGACGACGTCGATCAGGTAGTCGAGGCCGCCTTCGAGGTTGTCGCGCCACACGCTGGTGCGTTGCAGCCGGTCGGCCGTGCGCACGTAGAACATCAGGAAGCGGTCGATATAACGGATCAGCGTGTCGCGATCGAGATCGGACGCGAGCAGTTCCGCGTGGCGCGGCTTCATCCCGCCGTTGCCGCACACGTACAGGTTCCAGCCCTTCTCGGTCGCGATGATGCCGACGTCCTTGCCTTGCGCTTCCGCGCACTCGCGCGTGCAGCCGGACACGCCGAACTTGATCTTGTGCGGCGCGCGCAGCCCCTTGTAGCGGTTCTCCAGGTCGATCGCGAGGCCGACCGAATCGTCGACGCCGTAGCGGCACCACGTCGACCCGACGCACGACTTCACGGTGCGCAGCGCCTTGCCGTACGCGTGCCCCGATTCGAAGCCCGCCGCGATCAGTTCCTCCCAGATCGACGGCAGCTGCTCGACGCGCGCACCGAACAGGTCGACGCGCTGGCCGCCCGTGATCTTCGTGTACAGGCCGTATTTTTTCGCGACCTGGCCGACCGCGATCAGCCCTTCCGGCGTGACTTCGCCGCCCGGCATGCGCGGCACGACCGAATACGTGCCGTCGCGCTGGATGTTCGCGAGGTAGTAGTCGTTCGAATCCTGCAGCCCCGCGTGCTCCTTCTTCAGCACGAACTCGTTGAAACACGACGCGAGGATGCCCGCGACGGCCGGCTTGCACACGTCGCAGCCGAGACCGCGGCCGTGCTTGTGCAGCAGTGCGTCGAACGTCGTGATGCGCTCGACGCGGATCAGGTGGAACAGCTCCTGACGCGAATACGGGAAGTGCTCGCACAGATGGTTGTTGACCGCGAGGCCCTGCTTCTTCATCTCGGCCTTCATGATCTGCGTGACGAGCGGCACGCAGCCGCCGCACGACGTGCCGGCGCCCGTGCAGGTCTTCAGCGCGCCGAGGCTCGTCGCGCCGTCGGCCACGGCCGCGCAGATCTGCGACTTCGACACGTTGTTGCACGAGCAGATTTGCGCGCCTTCCGGCAGCGCGTCGACACCGATCGCCGGCTTCGCGGCGCCGTCCGACGACGGCAGGATCAGGAATTCCGGCGACTCGGGCAGCTCGATGCGGTTCAGCATCATCTGCAGCAGCGTGCCGTACTCGGCGGCGTCGCCGACCATCACCGCGCCGTGCAGGAACTTGCCGCAGTCGGACACCACGAGCTTCTTGTAGACCTGGCGGCGCTCATCCGCGTACTGGTAGGTGCGGCTGCCGGCCGTCGTGCCGTGCGCGTCGCCGATGCTCGCGACGTCGACGCCCATCAGCTTCAGCTTCGTGCTCATGTCGGCGCCGGCGAACGCGGCCGCCGCCGCTTCGTCGGCGTCGCCCGCGAGCTGCTTCGCGACCACGCGCGCCATGTCGTAGCCGGGCGCGACGAGGCCGTACACCGTGCCGTTCCAGGCCGCGCATTCGCCGATCGCATAGATGTCGGCGTCGCTCGTGCGGCACGCGTCGTCGATCGCGACGCCGCCGCGCGGACCGATGTCGAGCCCGCACGCGCGGGCCAGTTCGTCGCGCGCGCGGATGCCGGCCGAGAACACGATCATGTCCGTGTCGAGATGCGTGCCGTCGGCGAACGCCATCCGGTGCGCGCCTTCCTCACCGTCGACGATTTCGAGCGTGTTCTTGCCGGTATGCACGGTCACGCCGAGCGCCTCGATCTTCGAACGCAGCATCCGGCCGCCGCCGTCGTCGACCTGCACGGCCATCAGGCGCGGCGCGAATTCGACCACGTGCGTATCGAGCCCCATGTCGCGCAGCGCCTTCGCGCATTCGAGGCCGAGCAACCCGCCGCCGATCACGACGCCGCGCTTCGCGTGCGCGCCGCACGCCTGCATCGCCTCGAGATCCTCGATCGTCCGGTACACGAAGCAGCCCGCGCGCTCGCGGCCCGGCACCGGCGGCACGAACGGCCGCGAGCCGGTGGCGAGCACCAGCTTGTCGTACGCGAGCGTTTCGCCCGATGCGAGCGTGACCGTATGCGCGGCGCGGTCGATCGATGCGACCTGCGCGTTCAGGCGCAGGTCGAACTGCGGATGACGCTCGAAGAAGCCCGGTTCGACCAGCGACAGGTCGTCCGCCGACTTGCCCGCGAAGAATTCCGACAGGTGCACGCGATCGTAGGCCGGGCGCGGTTCCTCGCCGAGCACGGTGACCTGCAGCGCGCCTGCCGTGCCGGCCGCGCCGGCTTGCGCCGCGACGCATTCGAGGAGCTTGTGGCCGACCATGCCGTGGCCGATGACGATGAGTTTCATGATGACGGTTCCTTCGGTCGATCAGTTCGCGGCGCCGGCGGCGGCCAGCGCGCGATCGCGCAGCTCGGCTTCGCGCGCCTTGTGTTCTTCGCTGAAGCGCACGGCCATCGCGCACAACGCGGTCGCGGTCACCGCGAGGCCGAGCAGGCTCAGCGTCTGCTGCACGTCGCCGACACCCTTCAGCAGGAAAGCCGCGGCCACCGCGCCGACGTTGCCGCCCGCGCCGACGATCCCCGCGACGCCGCCGAGCGCCTTGCGGTCGATGAACGGCACGAGCGCGTAGGTCGCGCCGCACGCCATGTGCGTGAACAGGCCGAAGGCCAGCATCGCGACGAGGGCCATGCCGATGCCTTGCGCGTGCGAGAACCAGATCAGCCCGAGCCCTTCGCCGATGATCAGCGCGCACAGCAGCGTCGCGCGCACGTCGAGGCTGCGGCGGGCAGCGATCTTGTCGGACAGCCAGCCGCCGAGCGCGCGCGCGAACAGGGCGAGCAGCCCGAACATCCCGACCGCGAAACCGGCGTCCTTCAGCGACAGCTTGAAGTGATCGACGTAGTACAGCGCGGCGATGTTGTGGATGAACACCTCGACGCCGAAGCACGCGCCGTACGTGACGAACAGCATCCATACGCGGTAGTTGCCGCAGGCCCTGAAGAAGCTCGCCCAGCCGCCCTTCTTGCCGCTGTCGACCGTCACGCCCTGCTTGCGCAGCGCGACGAAATCGCCTTGCGGGCAGTCCTGCGTGAAGCGCCAGTACGCCCATGCCATCGCGAGCATCGCCACGCCCGGCACGACCAGCGCGATGCGCCACGACGAATCCTCGCCGAAGCCGAGCATCAGCCCGGCGGCGACGAGCAACGGCATCAGCGCCTGCGTCGCGCCCGCGCCGGCATTGCCCCAGCCGGCCGTCGTCGCGTTCGCGGTGCCGACCACATTCGGCGCGAACATCACCGACGTGTGGTATTGCGTGATCACGAAGCCCGCACCGATCGCGCCGATGCCGAGCCGGCAGATCAGGAACCACAGGTAGTCGTGCGTGAACGACACGGCGAACACGGGAATCGCGCCGAGCAGCAGCAGGCCCGCGTACACGCGGCGCGGGCCGAAGCGGTCGCACAGCGGGCCGACCAGCAGCCGCACGGCGATCGTCGCGGCCACCGCGGCGATGTTGATGTTGGCGACTTGCGCCGCCGTGAGATGGAATTCGCGCGCGATCAGCGGCATCAGCGGCGCGCACGCGAACCACGCGAAGAAGCAAACGAAGAACGCCATCCACGTCAGATGGAACGCGCGCATCGGCGCGGTGCGGAGGCTGAAGAGATCGATACGGGTAGCTTTGTCGGTCATGTCATCCGCCAAACGAAAAACGGCGTCCTGCGCACCCGGTCTCGTCGAGACCTGATACGTAGGACGCCGTTGCCCATGAAGCCCGTTGCCGGGCGCGTCGGTATTCGGTACTGCGGACGGATCGCCATTGACCCGTCCGAACGAGCTAACGCAAGCGACGTGCCATGTCCGCGTCGATCACGCCGCGCGCCCCACCGCACAAGGCGCAGCGGGCATCGGGCACGTCACCGCGGCGCGCGGTGCGCTCTCCGTCGCGATGCACCGGGGCACAGATGTGGTGCGCTGCAGCACTGTCGTCGTGCGGCATCGCGTGCGCGCGGACGGGGCACGATGCACACCGATGCGGCATGGCGACCGCGCGCGCGTGGCGAGCACATGCGCGCTCGCGGCCATCGCACGGTGCGCGGCGCCGCGCCCAGGCCGCGTCGTCGCGCCGGTTGGCCCGGATATTGCTGAACCTTCGTCACACCGGCAACGGCGCCGGTGGGCAGTCCCCGCAAACCCTGCTCGCCCGTCACCGCGAGCCCTTCAGGACAACGGCGTCCCTCCGTGCACGGCACGGCCGGATGCCGGTGCGTTTCGACCGCCTCCGCCGCCGAGCAACAACGCGACATCAGACCGCCGCAGCGATGCGATGCGGCACAGGAACACGACATGACGACAGGCAAAGTCACGCTGCTGGGCGCCGGCCCCGGCGATCCCGATCTCCTCACGCTGAAGGCGGTGAAGGCGCTGGCCGCCGCCGACGTGCTGCTGCTCGACGATCTCGTCGCGCCCGGCATCGTCGAACTCGCGCCGCGGGCGCGCGTGATCCGTGTCGGCAAGCGCGGCGGCTGCCGCTCCACGCCGCAGGCGTTCATCGAGAAACTGATGCGCCGCTACGCGCTGCGCGGCGCGCACGTGGTGCGCGTGAAAGGCGGCGACGCGCTGCTGTTCGGGCGCGCTGGCGAGGAACTCGCGACGCTGCGCGCGGCCGCGATTCCGGTCGAGATCGTCAACGGCATCTCGGCGGGATTCGCCGCCGCCGCGAGCCTCGGCATCTCGCTCACGCACCGCGAGCACTGCCAGGGCGTCACGTTCGTCACCGCGCACCGCCAGGATCATGGCGAACCCGACTGGGCACGGCTCGCGGCGACCGGCACGACGCTCGCGATCTACATGGGGATGAGCCGCGTCGACAGCATCGCGGCGGGCCTGCTCGCCGCGCTGCCCGCGTCGACGCCGGCGGCGGCCGTGCAATGGGCCGGCACGCCCGACGAACGTCGCTGGACCGGCACGCTGGGCACGCTCGCGCGCGGCATCGAAGCCGAGCGGCTGGGCAGCCCGGCCGTGATCCTCGTCGGCGGCGCGATCGGCGCAGCAGCCGCGCAAGGCGCGAGCACGGCAACCGGCGCGGCGCTTGCGCGAGCCGCCTGACATGCGCGGTATCGCACGGCTTCGGCCGCTTCCCGGTTCCTGCCCCTCCGGCCGCGCATGCGGCCTGCGTGCATCGTCCGCCCCCTGCATCGACGCGTCCCTGCCCCTGTTGCCCGCCTCATGAGTTCGTCCGCCCTGCCCACCCGCCTGCGCGTGCTGCTCGTCACCGACACCGACAAGCCGATCGGCGAACTCGGCGACGCGCTCGCGCGCCTCGGCTACGAGATGCTGAACGACGTCGCGACGCCCGCGCGCCTGCCGGCGGCCGTCGAGGAGCAACGCCCCGACGTCGTGATCATCGATACCGATTCGCCGTCGCGCGACACGCTCGAACAGCTCGCCGTCATGCATGCGACCGCCCCGCGCCCCGTGCTGATGTTCAGCCACGACGCCGACCAGGAACTGATCCGCGCGGCGGTCGGCGCGGGTGTCAGTGCGTATCTCGTCGAAGGGTTGTCGGCCGAGCGTCTCGCGCCGATTCTCGAAGTCGCGCTCGCGCGCTTCTCGCACGACGATGCGCTGCGCCGCCGGCTGGCCGACGTCGAGCGCGAACTCGCGGAACGCAAGCTGATCGACCGTGCGAAACGCGTGCTGATGGACCAGCGCAAGCTCTCCGAACACGATGCGTATGCGGCGCTGCGCAAGCGCGCGATGGATCAGGGCCTGCGCATCGTCGACGTCGCGCGACAATTGCTCGACGCGTCACCCCAGCCATGAGTGCCATGCATACCTCTCCTCCCGCCGCGCCGGAACGCGCGCATCTTCGCCTCGGGTTCGTCGCGCTCAGCGACGCGGCCCCGCTGATCGTCGCGCAGCGCCTGAACCTCGGCGCGCGTCATGGCCTCACGCTCGAATTGAGTCGCCAGCCGTCGTGGGCGGCCGTGCGCGACAAGCTGCTCAGCGGCGAGCTCGATGCCGCGCACGCGCTGTACGGGCTCGTCTGCGGGCTGCAGCTCGGCATCGGCGGCCCGCAGGCCGACATGGCCGCGCTGATGGTGCTGAACCGTAACGGCCAGGCGATCACGCTGTCGCGCGGCCTCGCCGACGCGTACCGCGAAACCGCCAACGTGCGCGCCGCGTTCGCGACGCTCGGCCGCAAGCCGCTGCTCGCGCAGACCTTTCCGACCGGCACGCACGCGATGTGGCTGAACGCGTGGCTCGCGTCGCACGACGTCGATCCGCTGCGCGACGTGCGCAGCGTCGTGATCCCGCCGCCCGAAATGGTCGCCGCGCTCGCGGGCGGCGAGCTCGACGGCTTCTGCGCGGGCGAGCCGTGGCACGCGGTGGCCGAAGCGTGCGGCGCCGGCCGCACCGTCGCCGTCACGAGCGAGGTCTGGCCCGATCATCCGGAGAAGGTGCTCGCGACGCGGCGCGATTTCGTCGCGCTGTATCCGGCCACCGCGCGTGCGCTGGTCCGCACGCTCGTCGATGCGTGCGCGTGGCTCGACAGCCCCGCGCACCGTCGCGAGGCGGCCGACTGGCTCGCGTCGCCCGACGCGCTCGGCGTGCCGGCCCGGCTGATCGCGCCGCGCCTGCTCGGCGACTACGGCGCGGGGCCGTTCGCCACGCCGCCGCTGCCGATCCGCTTTCACGACGGCGGCGCGGTGAACCGGCCCGATCCGCGCGAGGGCCTGTGGTTCCTGTCGCAATACCGGCGCTGGGGCATGCTCGACGGCTCGCACGACGACGCGGGCATCGCCGCGGCGATCGCGCAGACCGCGTTGTATGATGCTGCGGTCGCCGAAGGCGGCGCAGCGGGCCCGTCGCAGGCGTAGGGCGTAGCCGTAGGCGCACCGCGCAGTGCAGCCGGTGCGCGCCGGGGTCACGCCGAGCCGGCGGCCTTGCCGCTGCCCGCCTGTGCCGCCCATGCCGCTCGCACGGCACCGCCTTGCCACTCCGTCCCCGCTCCGAATCGATGCCGAAACGAACGCGCGCGCCGCTCGACGTGCTGCTCACCGAAATCCGCGCGTGCCGTGCATGCGAAGCAGACCTGCCGCTCGGCCCGCGCCCGGTCGTGCGCGCGCATCGCGACGCACGCATCCTGATCGTCGGGCAAGCGCCGGGCGCACGCGTCCATGCCAGCGGCATTCCGTGGGACGACGCGAGCGGCAAGCGGCTGCGCGGCTGGCTCGGCGTCGACGCCGACACCTTCTACGACGAGACGCGCTTCGCGATCGTGCCGATGGGCTTCTGCTACCCGGGCCGCGGCGCGAGCGGCGACAACCCGCCGCGCCCCGAATGCGCGCCACTGTGGATGGACCGGCTGCTGGCCGAACTGCCGTCGGTCCGGCTCACGCTGCTGATCGGCCAGTACGCGCAGCGGCATTTCCTGCGCGGCGCGCGCAAGGCGACGCTGACCGACACCGTGCAGGCTTGGCGCGACTACGGCCCCGCGATCCTGCCGCTGCCGCATCCGTCGCCGCGCAACCAGGCATGGTTCAAGCACCATCCGTGGTTCGACGCCGAGGTCGTGCCCGAGCTGCGGCGCCGGATCGCATCGCTCGCGGCAGGCTGACCGGGGACGCGGGGCCGCGCCCGTCCCCGTCGCGCCCGGTTCGCTGTACCATCGCGGCTCAACCGCGTCACGAACAACACGATCCTTCATGCCCTCCACCGCCCCGCCGCGCCTGTACGGGATGCCCGAACGCAGCGACCGGCTCGACTTCTACATCCGCGACCAGGCGTCGCGCCAGGCAATCACCGAGCCGCACCGGCACGCGTATTTCCAGATCCAGTTCAACCTCGGCGGCGACACCGAGCAGCGCATCGGCGGCGTCACGCGGCCGTTTCCGCGCGGCGCGCTCGCGTTCGTGCTGCCGCACCGCGAGCACCTGATTCCGCATCCGGAAGGCGCGCACTTCATCGTGATCAACTTCAGCCAGGCGTTCCTGCGCGCCGATCTCGACGTCGATCCGCTCGATCTCGAGGACGTGCCCGCGCACCGCTTCCCCGAGCTGACGCCGTTCCGTTTCCAGGAGCACCTCGATTTCATCCTGACCGGCGATACGTACGACGAAGCGCGGCGCCTCGCGCTGTGCATGCTCGATGCCGATCGCGTGCGTACGTTCGGCTCGACCACGCTGCTGCGCGGCTATCTGCTGCAGCTGATCGGGCTCGTCTGCACACAGTACGCGGGCGCGCTCGACAAGCTCGCGCAGCGCGGCGCCCAGCGTGCCGGCCGGCGCGACGCGCTGGCCCGCGTGCTGCGCCACGTGCGGGCGAACCTGACCCGCGAGGACCTGACGCTCGCCGCGACCGCCGAAGCTGCGTTTCTGTCGCCGAACTACCTCGCGCACCTGGTGCGCAAGGAAACCGGCAGCACCTTCACCGATCTCGTGACCGATCGGCGGATCGCGCTCGCGCAGTCGCTGCTGGCCCACACCAGCCGGCGCATCGCGGACATCGCCCGCTCGGTCGGCTTCCGCGACGAAGGGTATTTCGCGCGGCGCTTCCGCGCGCGGGTCGGCGTGTCGCCGAAGGCGTACCGCGACGCGAACGCCGCATTGCCCGCCGCCGACGACACGCAAGCGGCCGCCGACGCGTAGTTTTGTCCCGGTAAAACGCAGTTGCGTCGCATCCCGGCGCACGCGCGTCGGGTATCGTTGCACGCATGCCGGCCGGTGCGCCGGCCATCCGTCTTCCTACCGAACGAGGCCCATCCGATGTCCGCCTATGTCATCGACGCCGCCGAGCGTCCTTCCGTCGAAGTCGAACAGTCGTCCGCACGTTTTCCGGTGCGCCGCGTCTTCTGCGTCGGCCGCAACTACGCCGACCACGCCCGCGAAATGGGCGCCGACCCCGAGCGCGAACCGCCGTTCTTCTTCACGAAGCCGGCCGACGCGATCGTGCCGGCCAGCGGCACGATCGCCTATCCGCCGCTGACGAACGATCTCCACCATGAAATCGAGCTGGTCGTCGCGATCGGCAAGGACGGCCGGTCGATCGACCCGGCCGACGCACTGTCGCATGTATGGGGCTACGGCGTCGGCGTCGACCTCACGCGCCGCGACCTGCAGGCCGAAGCGAAGAAGCTGAGCCGGCCGTGGGACTGGGCGAAGGGTTTCGACGCGTCGGGCCCCGTGACCGCGCTGCGCCCGGCGGCCGCCACCAGCCATCCGGCCGCCGGCCGCATCTGGCTCGCGGTCAACGGCGACACGCGCCAGCAAGGCGACCTGGCCGACATGATCTGGGCCGTGCCCGACGTCATCGCGTACGTGTCGCGGTCGGTCGAGCTGAAGGCCGGCGACCTGATCTTCACCGGCACGCCGGCCGGCGTCGGCGCGCTGCAGCCGGGCGACCGCGTGACGGGCGGCGTCGACGGCGTCGCGACGTTCGAATTCGTGGTCGGCGCGAAGCCGTAACGCGCCATGCAGGGCGGCCGCCTGCCCGGGCCGCTCAGGCGATACCGCGTTGCCGGTCAGTCGTAGCGGCGCAGGAACGCGTCGGCGACGGCCGGCGGATTCAGCGCTTTCGCCGACGCGTTTTCCAGCGCCTCGGCAGCGTCGTCGTCGCTGATCGACACGAACAGCGTGATGGCCGCCCGGTCGTCGCCCGTGCCGAACACGCCGTCGCGATCGAGCAGCCGCAAGGCCTCGATCATGTCGGTGTGCAGTTGCCGGGAAAATTCCGCGAAGCGCGACCGGACGAACTGCGGGCTCAGCACCTCGTCGGCCAGCCGGCCACAGATCGCGTTGAACGGCGAGGCCTCGGCCGCCGCGTACGCCCACTCGGCCACGCCCCACACGAACCACGGATCGTCGTCCGCCACCGCCTGCTGCGCGCGGACCCGGCGCAGCCCCTCGACCGAATTGGCGGCCGGCACCACCGTCATCGCGCCGCTGTCCGTGTACAACGCGAACGTATAGAAATGCTCGTCCGGGTGCAGCGCCCGCAGCGCCCTGAAGGTCGCCCTCGCGGCATCGGCAATATCCCGCTGGAAATCAGAAAAGTCGCTCATCGCATCCTCGTCCAGTCGCCCTGCGCGCTCGTCGGGGTACGCGGCGCGCGGATCGTGCGTCGTGTCCCGGCATGCGGCGGATTGTCCGTCATTCCGCCGCACGCCGGTACCGGGGCGCACCCGCGCTCACCGTCCGGCGTCCTGCCCGTCGAACGCCCGCCCGCACCCGGCGGCCGCCAGCGCGATCGCCGCCGACAGCAGCATCATCGCGAGCGGCAGGTAGCCTGCGTTACGCGGGGTCAGCAGCGCGCCCGTCAGCGACGACAGCGCGGCGCCGCCGCCGATCGTCATCGCGCCGGCCAAGCCCGACGCGCTGCCCGCCAGTTCCGGGCGTACCGACACCGCGCCCGCATGGGCGCCGGGATTGCTCAGACCGTTGCCGACGCCGACCAGCACGCACGGCCCGAACCACGCGAGCGCATGGGTCACGCCGCCGAACAGCAGCGCAAGCCCGATCAATGGCCCCGCACACGCGACGATCCGCCCGCACAGGATCGTCGCGGCCAGCGCATGGCGGCGCGCGACCCGCGCGGCCAGAAAGCTGCCGCAGACGAAACCGGCCGTGATCGTCCCCATGTAGAAGCCGATCTCCGCGGGCGGGATGCCGAACAGTGTTGTCGCGGCGAGCGGCGCGCCGGCCAGGAACGCATAGAACGCGCCCGTCGAGAACGCCATGCACAGCGCATAGGCCCAGAAACGGCGCGCACGCAGCAGCGCCGGATACGCGCGAAGCTGCTGCCCGAAGCTCGACGGCCGGCGCGTATGGGTTTCGGCGAGATCGCGCACGCACCAGGCCAACAGCGCGGTGCCGACTACGGCCAGCAGCCAGAAGCTCGCGCGCCAGCCGACCGTCTCGTCGAGCGCGCCGCCGAGCGTCGGGCCGAGCATCGGGGCGAACGCGGCCGCCATCGCCGCGTAGCCGATCCGGCTCGCCGCGCGCGCCCCGCCGCCGCTGTCGCGGATCGCCGCCATCGACACCGGATAGACCGACGTGATCGCCGCCTGCATCAGCCGGCAGCCGAGAAACACGTGGATATCGGTCGCCATCGCGCAACCGAGCGAACCGAGCGCGAACAGCGCGACGCTCGTCAGCACGATCGGCCGGCGCCCGAACCGGTCGGACAGCGGCCCCGTCACGCATTCGAGCGACGCGGCCACCGCCGCATAGCCGCCGAGCGACAGCGCGACGAGCGCATAGTCGGTATGCAGGTCGCGCACGATCGCCGGCAGCGACGGCAGGAACAGGCTCAACGGCAGCACGGACAACGCGCACAGCACGATCAGCGTGGCGTGCCGGGGTGACGCCGGGTCGGAAGTGGTCGACAGGTTCGATGACAAGCGGATGCCCTCCCGCGCACGGGCCGCGCGGCCTTGCGCAACACAAAAAAAAGCCCCCGAACGAGTCGGGGGCGCATGGGTGCCGGCGCGGTGCCGCTACCGGACCCTGCGCCTGTGGACGACTACGATGAAGCAAGTGGTTTTCATGCCGAATGGCTCCTGAATACGTGGCGGACCGCTCGCGGTACCCGACGATGTTAGGCGGACGACAACCGCCGCGTCAACGCGCTACCGCGTGCGCACCGACACGAACTTCCGCGCGTTGTTGCGCTGGATCAGCACGGCGATCACGTTGCCGCCGCTCGCTTCGAGCATCGGCACGTCGTCCGGCGTCTCGAGCAGCGTGTCGTTGAGTTCCAGCACGACGTCGCCC
The DNA here is from genome assembly GCF_014211915.1 of Burkholderia cenocepacia. Lineage (NCBI taxonomy): Bacteria > Pseudomonadati > Pseudomonadota > Betaproteobacteria > Burkholderiales > Burkholderiaceae > Burkholderia > Burkholderia cenocepacia. The sequence goes on from NZ_CP060040.1 coordinate 1,014,163, forward strand.
GGCTGGATGCCGGCGCGCGCGGCCGGGCCGTGCACCGCGTCCACCATCATCCCGACCGCGAGCCCCGTCGACCGGCGCTCGGCGTCGCTCAGCGCGTGCATCGTCAGGCCGAGGCGATCGCCGTGGTCGCCTGCATCGCCGGTGCCCGGCCCCGGCTGCGCGGCGGCCTTCGGCGCGGCCATGCCGACCGTCGCGGGCGTACCGCCGCCCGCGTCGTCGGCGCCGGTGATCGTCAGCGTTACCGGCGCACGGTTGCGGATCACCCGTAGCGGCGCCTTGCCGCCGGGCGGCAGCGCGGCGGCAAGGTCGTTCAGTTCGGCCGAACGGCCGATCGCCTTGCCGCCCATCTTCACGATCACGTCGCCGGGCTTCAGGCCGGCCGCGGCGGCCGGCGAGCCGGGCGCGACGCCGTTGACGAGCGCGCCTGCCGGACGCGGCAGCCCGAACGCCGCGGCCAGACCGACGCCGACGTCCTGCACGTCGACGCCGAACGCATTGCCCGACGGCGCATCCGGCGCGGGCGCCTGAGCCTGCTGCGCCTGCATCTGCGCCTGCTGTTGCGCGCGCAACTGGGCACGCACCTTGGCCGCGAATGCGATCGGGATGGCGAACGTCGTGCTCGCGTAGCGGTCGGCGCCCGGATAGACCTGCACCGCGATGCCGATCACGTCGCCCGCGCGATTGAACACGGGGCCGCCGGAGTTGTCCGGGTTCGGCGCGATGTCGGTCTCGAAGAACGGGAATGCGCTGCCGTCGGGCAACCGCCGCGACGTCGCGCTGACGATGCCGGCCGTGACCGTATTGCCCGATCCGTCCGGCGCGCCGATCGTCATCACCGGTTCGCCCGCGCGGACTTTCGACGAATCGCCGATGCGCACGAACGGCAGCTTCGTCGCGTCGACGCGCAGCACGGCGACATCGCTTTGCGGATCGACGGCCAGCACCGTCGCCTTGAATTCGCGGCGGTCGGTGAGCCGCACCGTCACGTCGGTCGCCTCGTCGACCACATGGGCGGACGTGAGGATCAGGCCATCGGCGCTGACGATGAAGCCCGAACCGCTGCCGGACACCGCACGCGGTGCCGCCGTATCGGGTGCCGGCGCCTGCGGCCCCTGCGCGGGCGGCGGCGCGCCGTGCCGGAAGAACGCGGCGAGCGGATCGTCGGGATCGAGCGCGGCAAAGGCCGGCCCGCCGGTTTGCGGATCGGGTGTGGCGGCCAGGATGGTCACGACCGCCGGGCCGTAACGTTCGACGATTGCCGGGAAATCGACCGGCATCGCGTAAGGCGCGGCGGGTGGCCGCGCCTTCATCGCCGGCGGGGCGGCGTGTGGCGCGAGGGTGCCGGCAACGGCGGCGGGCAGCGGCAAACATCCGGCAAACACGCCCCCGATCAACGCGGTGCGAAGCACGGCGCGAGCAAGCGTCTGGCAAACCACGGTGCCACCTCCCCCGGCAGCCGCGACGCCCCCCTGCGCGAGACGCGCAGGCGCCCGACAAGCACCGGTACACGCCTCCATTTATAGCCCACGTGCCGGTCGGAACATACGAATCGAAACCCGTATGCCGGGAGGCGTCGTGGCGGCGGAACCGCGAAGGCATTCGTTTCGAACAAAGTGCGCGGTTCGTCAATCCGAATATCCACCACGCATCGGTGCGCGTGCCGGCATCACCGCCATCGCCGCGATCCGCGGCCGATCGTCAGCCTGTTGCGCAACGCCGACCGCGAAACCATCCCGTCACGCATCCCCGCGCCCACCCGCTCCGCGATCGCCGACACCATCCGCAACATCGGCTCGAACGCATCGGCCGACGTATTGCCGAAACCGAGCACGAGCCCGTTGCCGGCCCGCGCCGCATCAATCGCGAAACCCGACAGCGGAAACGGCCCGATGCCATGCGCGCGCGCCGCTTCGACGATCGCGCGATCGCGATACCGCGCCGGCAACCGCAGCGCGAGATGCAGCCCGCACGGGCCGCCCTCGACCTGGTGCGGCACGCTCAGGCTGCGCTCGAGCGCGGCGAGCAGCAACCGCCGCCGGTCGCGATACAGCCGGCGCATCCGCCCGAGATGCCGGCCGTACTCGCCCGTCTCGATAAAGTCGGCCAGCGCGAGCTGCACGTGGCGCGTCCCGCCGCGCAGCATCTCCGGTAGCGCCGGCCGCACGGCAGCCAGCAACGCGTCGGGCAGCACGAGAAAACCGATCCGCAGCGCCGGAAACATCGTCTTGCTGAACGAGCCGAGATAGACGACCGGCGAATCGGGCGCCAGCCCGTGCATCGCGCCGATCGGCTCGCCGGTGTGACGGAATTCGCTGTCGTAGTCGTCCTCGATGATCCACGCGCGATGGCGGCGCGCCGCGTCGATCAGCGCGAGCCGACGCGAGATCGACAGCACGGCGCCGGTCGGGAACTGGTTCGACGGCGTCGTGTAGACGAGGCGCGGCGTCCGCTCGCGCCAGTCGTCCGGTTCCGCGCGCAGCCCTTCGGCGTCGACCGGCATCGGCACGACGTCGAGGTCGGCCGCCTGCATCGCGGTGCGCGCGCCGCGATAGCCGGGCTCCTCGACCCACACCGTATCGCCCGGATTCGTCAGCAGTTGCGCGCACAGTGCGATCGCCCCTTGTGCGCCTTCGGTGATCACGATCTGCTCGGGATCGCAGCGCACGCCGCGCGTGACGGCCAGGTGGCGCGCGATCGATTCGCGCAACGCGGGCTCGCCGAGCGGATCGCCGTACGCCAGCAGCTCGCGGCCGGCGCGACGCAACGCGCGGTCGATCGCATGCCGCCACGCGTCCACCGGGAAATGCGACAGCGCCGGCACGCCCGGACGAAAGCCCTCCGATTCGCCGGTGCCGACGAGGCTCGGGCGAATCCGGCCGAGCCGCTGCGCGACGGCCGGCGGCGCGGCACGCCGGCGCGGCGGCGTGGGCCGCGACAGCCCGACGACCCGCGTGCCGCGACGATCCGATTGCAGGAAGCCTTCGGCGACGAGCTGCTCGTACACGGCGGCCGTCGTATTGCGCGACACGCCGAGCGTTTCGGCCAGCGCGCGCGTGCCGGGCAGCCGCGTGCCGGCCGGCATCGCGCCGCCGAGAATCGCGTCGCGCACACGGCGCAGCAACTGGCGCTGGAGCGACGGTGCGCCGGGCGTGCGCGCCAGCGGCGCATCGAGCGGCAGCAACGGTGCGTCGCCGGCAGGAAAGGCAGTCGTCATCGGAACATCGCAGCGTGAAAAAGTCGGAATGTGACGCACGGGTAAGCGTCGCACGGTGACCGGCGCGCGGCCGGCGGCCCCAGACCGTGGCACCATAAATTTACCGCTCACTGGCGCTTCTCATGGTACCTCGGCGGGACTACGATCGTCTGCATGCCGGCATGTCGCCGGCCGCCAACCGAAGCGAGATCGACCTTGCCCACGCTCACCAACGCTTTCCAGCAGCCCATCGGCCACCCCGTTCCCGACTGGTCCGCGCGTCCGCGCCCGGCGCGCATCGTGCTCGAAGGCCGCTACTGCCGGCTCGAACCGCTCGACGCCGAGCGCCACGCCGCCGATCTGTATGCCGCCTACGCACAGGCGCCCGACGGCAGCGACTGGACCTATCTCGCGCACGGCCCGTACGCCGACGAATCCGGCTACCGCGACTACGCGCGCGGCGCGCAGGCGAGCACCGATCCGCTGCACTACACGGTAATCGACCGCGCCACGGGCCGCGCGGTCGGCACGCTCGCGCTGATGCGCATCGATCCGGCCAACGGCGTGATCGAGGTCGGCTCGGTCACGTTCTCGCCGCTGCTCAAGCGCACGCCGGTGTCGACTGAAGCGCAGTTCCTGCTGATGAAGTACGCGTTCGACACGCTCGGCTACCGGCGCTACGAATGGAAGTGCGACGACCTGAACGCGCCGTCGCGCAAGGCGGCTGCCCGCCTCGGCTTCCGCTACGAAGGCACGTTCCGGCAGGCGATCATCTACCGCGGCCGCAATCGCGATACCGCGTGGTTCTCGATCGTCGACGGCGAATGGCCGGATGTGCGCGCCGCGTTCGAAGCATGGCTCGCACCGGAGAACTTCGACGCGCAAGGCAACCAACGCCAGTCGCTCACCGCGATCCGCCACGCGCAGGCCAGCGCGCGCGATGCCGCCGGACGCGCGAACGGCGCCACGCGCGTCACGGTGCGCCCGCTGGTCGCCGCCGACGAAGCCGCGTGGCGTCCGCTGTGGCAGGGTTACCAGAAGTTCTATGACACCGCGCTGAGCGACGCGGTGTTCGCGACGACCTGGGCGCGCCTGATGGACCCGGCCGAGCCGATGTTCGTGCTCGGCGCGTTCGACGCGTCGGGTGCGCTGGTCGGGATCGTCCATGCGATCTACCACCGTTCGTGCTGGACCGAAGGGCCGTACTGCTACTTGCAGGATCTGTACACGGCGCCCGACGCACGCGGGCAAGGCGCGGGCGGCGCGCTGATCGAGGCCGTGTACGAACGGGCGCGCGAAGCCGGTGCGAGCCGCGTGTACTGGCTCACGCACGAGACCAACACGACCGCGCGGGCGCTGTACGACAAGCTCGCGAACAATGCCGGTTTCATCCAGTACCGGCACGATCTGAAGAAGTAACGTCGCGCCGCCGCCGGCCGACGTTCAGCCGCGAACATCGGCCGGATGGCGTGCGTCGCCGTCCTCCGGCGTGGCGTCGCACGCCGCACCGCCCCTACCCGGCACCGACGCCGGGCAGATCATCTCGTCGCCGTTGGCCGGCACCGGTCGCCGCACCGGCCGGAACACCGGCTCGCCCGGCTCGATCGGCTGCCCGGAAAGCGCGCAGCGGCCGGGCCGCAACGCGACGCGCAGCCGCCAGCGCTGCTCGCCGTAGTGACACCGGCCGCTCTCGACCCAGCGCACCAGCAGTGCGTCGTCGCCCGCCTCCAGCACCGTGACGAACAGTTGCGGGCGCAACGGCGATGCCGCGGCCGTCGCGTGCTCCGGAATCGGCGCACGGCCGATCGTCACGAGCGGATGCGCGACCACGCCGCCGCGCGACGGCATCGCGTCGTCTTCGTCGAACGCGTCGCACGACAGGTCTTCTTCGCAGATCGGGCTTTCCATGGTGTTGAGCATGCTTGACGAATTTCCGTGCAGGTTGAACGACGCCGGCGCGTTCAGCGCCGGCCCATCGGTTCGCGCAGCAGGGACAGGCCGATCGCCGCGCCGACGGCGGCGGCCGCGAGCATCAGCCCGATGCCGCCCGACCAGCCGAACGCACCGACGATCGCGCCGATCGTCAGCGGCCCGATCACCTGGCCGAGATAGTTGCCCTGCACGACCCAGCCGATGCTGAGCGGCGCCAGCGACGGCGACGGGGCGGAGCCCGGCGCGCACGCGAGAATGGTCGCGGGCAGCATCCCGGCCATCGCCGAAAACGCGAACCCGAGCGCGACCGCGAGCGGCGCGGGTGTCGCGGCGCTGAAGAGGCCCGCGCCCGCCGCGCCGATCGCGACCGACGTCGCCGCCATCACGATCCCGGGTCGCGCCCCGCGCGACAGCAGCCAGCCAGCCGTCAGGTTGCCGATCACGCACGCGGCGACGATCGCCGCGCTGATCAGCCCCGCCGCGCCGATCGCGACGCTGAGGCGCTGCATCAGGAACACCGGCAGGAACGTCATCACCGCGAAGAACTGCACGTTGTAGGTCGCGAAGCCCAGTGCGAGGAGCGTGGTCGAGCGCGACGCGAGCACGGCGCGCAGCGCGGGGCCGATGCGCGTCGTCGCCTGCCGCGACGGCGCGTCGGCCGACGTCGTGACCGGCACCGCGGCCGCCGCGACGAGCGTCAGCGCCGCGGCCGCGAGCCAGCCGTTGCGCCAGCCGCCGAGCAGCGGCCCGACCAGCATCGACAGCGCCATGCCGGCCGGCATGAAGGTGCTCCACAGGCCGAACGCGAAATTGCGCCGTTCGGGCGGCGTCACGCGGTTCAGCACGGCCGGCGCAGCGACCACCACGATCACGAACCCGAGGCCTTCCGCGAAGCGCGTGGCCAGCAACAGCGCGAAGCTGCCGGCCCAGGCGCCGGCCACGCTCGACAGGCCGAGGATGACGAGGCCCGTCACCAGCAGCCGCCGGTCGCCCCAGCGCCGCACCAGCAGGCCGGCGGCGATCCCGCCGAACACGCCGACGAACGGAAACACCGACATGATCCCGCTCAGCGACGCGAGCGAGCCGCCGAACTCGTGCTGGAGCGACGGCAAGCCGATCGTCGCCTTGCCGACGTGCAGCGCCGACACGATGCTCGCCAGCACGACGTTCGCGACGGCGGCCCGGTAGCTGCGCGCCGGCAGCGTGGCGGCATCGGCCGCGACAGGCGATTCGGTCATCTTCACCTCCGTTGAAGCGGCGGCGTGCAACGGGATGTCTCACGCGACCGCAATCGGACTGGCGCACATGATACAAATTGAAGTTAACTTCAAGTAAAGGGGCAGCGGGCGCAACGATCCGTTTCGGCGATGGTGACAATGGCCGGCGCGACACGCGACGGCATCCTGGTCTAAGCTGTCCGCTTCGTCCGACAACGCCGCGCCCCTCCTTATGTCGACCGCCTCCCCTGCACCGGCCACGCTGTTCCCGCTCGACGAAGCCTGGACGGATTTCCCCCGCCGCAAGGCGGCCGTGCGCACCTTCATCGCCGGATACTGCGCCGCGCGCGACCGGCGCGACGCGCCGCTGCACGACGGCCCTGACGGCCATGTCGTACAGTTCGACGGCGCGATGGGCCGGCCTTTCGAACATTTCACGATCGAGGGGGCGCCCGTGTCCGCCGCCGGCCCGTTTGCCGTCGGCGCGTGGATCACGCGCTACGGCGCGGCCCCGCTGCCGCCCGCGCTGCACGGCAGGACGCGCCGGCTGACCGACGAGCATTTCATGGCCGCGGATATCGACGGGCTGTCCGGTGACGGCGCGCTCGCGCTCTCGCTGGCCTGCGACACGCCTGACGCGATCGACGCGTTCAACGCCAGCGGCGCCTTCCCGCCGTTCCAGCCGAATCCGGCCGCGTTCCTGTTCGCGCACCGGCTCGACGGGCAGATCGCGGCCACCGCGCGCTACGGCTTCGCGTCGCCGCGCGATATCGTCGTCGACCGCGTCGGAACGGCGGATGCCTACCGGCGTCGCGGCCTTGCGACGCAACTGCTCGCCGCGATCGTCGCGCACGCACAGCACCGCGGCGCGCGCCGCGTATGGCTCATCTCGACCGAAGCCGGCCAGCCGCTGTACCGTGCCGCCGGATTCACATCGCTCGCCGCGGTTGCCGTGGACGAAGTGCTCGCCTGAACGCGGATCGAGCAACGCCCCCCGTTGCGGTTCGTCTCGCGATTCGTCTCATTGCGCTGAGACGAACGTCCCGGCGTCTCATTTGACTCGCTGTTTCGCTGTCGCAGCAAATTCGGCGCCCCATTCGTTCCGAACCCCTTCCGGTCGGCAGAAAGTGACATGGTGCAACGCACGCCACGCGCACCGTCGACCGCCACGCACCACCGCACTTCACGCTGGCCCCGTTCCTGCATACCGTCGATCGCGCAATCGCGCGACGGGCGCACCGGCAGCATTGCCGCGCGCCCGACGACAACCTGACGGAGACAACAACGTGAGTACACCGGCACCCGACATCACATCCAGCATGAAGGCCGCCGTCTGGCATGGCCGCCACGACATCCGCGTCGAAGAGGTTCCCGTTCCGGAGCGCCCGCCCGCCGGCTGGGTCACGATCCGCGTGCACTGGTGCGGCATCTGCGGCTCCGACCTGCACGAATACGTCGCCGGGCCGGTGTTCATCCCGGTCGACGCGCCGCATCCGCTGACCGGCCTGAAGGGCCAGTGCATCCTCGGCCACGAGTTCAGCGGCGAGATCGCCGAGCTCGGCGCGGGCGTGTCGGGCTACGCGGTCGGCGACCGCGTGACGGCCGACGCGTGCCAGCATTGCGGCACCTGCTGGTATTGCCGGCACGGGCTATACAACATCTGCGAGAACCTCGCGTTCACCGGGCTGATGAACAACGGTGCGTTCGCCGAATACGTGAACGTGCCGGCCGAACTGCTGTACAAGCTGCCCGACAATTTCCCGACCGAGGCCGGCGCGCTGATCGAACCGCTCGCGGTCGGGCTGCACGCGGTGAAGAAGGCCGGCAACATCGTCGGGCAGACCGTCGTCGTGGTCGGCGCGGGCACGATCGGCCTGTGCACGATCATGTGCGCGAAGGCGGCGGGCGCCGGGCGCGTGATCGCGCTGGAGATGTCGGCCGCGCGCAAGCAGAAGGCGCTGGAGGTGGGCGCGAGCGTCGTCATCGATCCGAAGACGTCCGACGCGATCGCCGAAGTCAGGGCGCTGACCGGGGGCTACGGCGCCGACGTGTCGTTCGAATGCATCGGGCACACGGCCACCGCGAAACTGGCGATCGACGTGATCCGCAAGGCCGGCAAGGCGGTGATGGTCGGCATCTTCGAGGAACCGGCGCCGTTCAACTTCTTCGACATCGTGTCGACCGAGAAGGAAGTGATCGGCTCGCTCGCGTACAACGGCGAATTCGCGGACGTGATCCGCTTCATCGCCGACGGCCGCATCGACGTGCAGCCGCTCATCACCGGGCGCATCGCGCTCGGCGACATCGTCGCGCACGGCTTCGAGGAACTGGTCAACCACAAGGACCGCAACGTGAAGATCATCGTCCAGCCGGCCATCGCCTGACCGCCCGCGCGCGGCCGCGGCTTCGATTCACGCCGCGCCGCGCAGGCTCGCGCACCGCAAACGCAACCGCAAACGCATTCCGATCGGCGCCTTGCCGCGACGCGACGACGCGATCGTGCAGCGCGCCCCGGCCCAGCAGCGGTCGCGTGCGCCGATCCTTCTGGCGGACCATGCACTCGCATACCGGCTACAGCCGATGCCGTCGCGGCAGGCGACACCGCAACCCCGCACGATTCTTCGATATACTGAATCGAACCCTTTTCGGGACAACCGGGGGCAACCACGCGTTGCGTACGTTCGCCCCGACCTGCGTGGAATGGCGCATCGTGAAACCGCGAGCCGGACTGATTCTCGAACTCTTCGTCAACCTCGTGCTGCCCTGGGTGGCCTATCGGGTCGCGCATCCGTATTTCGGCGAAACCGGTGCGCTGTACGCGTCGGCGGTTCCGCCGATCATCTGGTCGATCGTTGAATTCATCCGCTCGCGCCGCGTCGATGCGGTGGCGGCCATCGTGTTGCTCGGCATCACGCTGTCGATCGTCGGCATGGCGTTCGGCGGCAGCCCGCGCACGCTGCTGATGCGCGAATCGATCGGCTCTGGCACGATCGGCATCGTGTTTCTGCTGTCGCTGTTCCGCGAACGCCCGCTGATCTACTATCTCGCCCGCGCCACCGTGGCCCGCGAGATGGACGGCGGCGCCGCGCACTTCGAAGCCGTCTGGGACGCGCAACCGGGCCTGCGGCAGATGCTGCGGCTGATGACGTTCGTGTGGGGCGCCATCATGACGGTCGAGATGCTGCTGCGCTGGTGGATGGTCGTCAACTGGCCGGTCGAACGCGTGCTGGTCGTGTCGCCGGTCATGGGCTACACGGTGTTTGCCTGCCTGTTGCTGTGGACGTTCTGGTACCGGCGGCGGATGCGCGTGCGCAACAGCGTCGACATCCCGGGCCGCGGCGGCGTCACCGAAACCGCCGGTCGCTGACGCGCGGCGCGCCGGCTGTCCGGCGGCGGGTCACGGCGCCTGCTGTATGATGCGCGGCGTCTCGTCCGCCCATCCGTTTTTCGTCATGTCCCTTTCGCTCCTTCCGTGTGCCACGATCTGGCTCGCCCTGTTCGCGGCCGCCGCCTTCGCGTGGCATCGCCCGCTGCATGGCCTGAGCATCGGCCTCGCCGCGCTCGGCTATGCAGGCGCGCTGGCGTTCGGCCAGATCGCGCCGATCACGCTGGCGCCGCTCGCGCTGCTGATCGCGGCCGGCTGGGGCGTGCTGCCCGAGCGCCCGCTCGCGGTGCGCATCATCGCGCACCTCGTCTTTGCCGCGCTCGCGATCGCGCTGAGCCTGCACCTGATTCCCGGCTTCCACAATCCGCGCGTGATCGGGCCGATCCACTTCACGCCGGACGCCGTGCCGTTCACGATGTACCTGAATTTCGACAAGCCGCTCATCGGCCTGTGGCTGCTGTGGGCGCTGCCGTGGGTCGCGCCCGATGTCGCGCTGTCGCGCGCGCTGCGCACCGGCGCGGTGGCGGCCGTCGCAACGGCTATCGCGTGCCTGGCCGGCGCGCTCGCGTTCGGGATGGTCGGCTGGGCCCCCAAATGGCCGCCGTCGGGCTGGCTGTGGCTCGTGAATAACGTGTTGCTGGTGACGCTCGCCGAGGAAGCGCTGTTCCGCGGCTACGTGCAAGGCGGGCTGACCCGCGCGTTCCGCGCGTGCTCATGGGGCCCGTGGGTCGCGCTCGCGGCCGGCGCGCTGCTGTTCGGCGCCGCGCACGCCGCGGGCGGCTGGCCATGGATCGTGCTCGGCACGGTGGCCGGCGTCGGCTACGGGCTAGCGTGGCGGCGCGGCGGCCTGCTCGCTGCCGCGCTCGCGCATGCGGGGCTGAACGTCGTCCACTTCGGCCTGTTCACCTATCCGATGCTCGCCGCCGCGCGCTGAGCGCGGCGACGGCGCCTGTGTCGCCCGCGCCGCCGCTCAGTTGAACCCGGCCACCGCGTGCGGCACGTACGGGCGTTCGAGCGTGGCGATTTCGTCGTCGGTCAGCTTCAGCGCGAGCGCGCCGAGCGCGTCGTCCAGTTGCTGCGGCTTCGAAATGCCGACGATCGGTGCGGTCATGCCGCGCTTTTGCGCGACCCACGCCAGCGCGACCTGCGCCCGCGGCACGTTGCGCGCGGCGGCGATCGCCGCGACGGCCTCGACGACCGCCTTGTCGGCATCGGCCGTCGCGTCGTACAGCCGCTGGCCGACGTCGTCCTTCTGCTGCCGTTCCGACGTTTCGTCCCAGTTGCGCGTCAGGCGCCCGCGTGCAAGCGGGCTCCACGGGATCACCGCGATGCCTTCGTCCTCGCACAGCGGCAGCATTTCGCGCTCCTCTTCGCGATACAGCAGGTTCAGGTGGTTCTGCATGCTGACGAAGCGGGTCCAGCCGTTCTGCTTCGACGTGTGCAGCGCCTTCGCGAACTGCCACGCGAACATCGACGATGCGCCGATATAGCGCGCCTTGCCGGCCTTCACGACGTCGTGCAGCGCCTCGAGCGTCTCCTCGATCGGCGTGCCGTAATCCCAGCGGTGAATCTGGTAGAGATCGACGTAGTCGGTGCCGAGCCGCTTCAGGCTCTGGTCGATGTCGGTCATGATCGCCTTGCGCGACAGGCCCGCGCCGTTCGGCCCCGGCCGCATCCGGTAGAACACCTTGGTCGCGATCACGACGTCGTCGCGTTTCGCGAAATCGCGCAGCGCGCGGCCGACGATCTCCTCCGACGTACCGTCCGAATACATGTTCGCCGTATCGAAGAAGTTGATGCCGGCCTCGACCGCCCGCTGGATGATCGGGCGGCTTTCCGCTTCCGGCAGCGTCCACGGATGCGTGCCGCGCGACGGCTCGCCGAACGTCATGCAGCCCAGCACCAGCTTCGACACGTCCAGCCCGGTCGACCCGAATTTCACGTATTCCATTGCTCGCCTCGCCACTCAAGTTGGGGTTGCGGCCGGATGCACGCGGCATCCGCCAGACGTCGCATGGTATCCCGCACGCCGCGAACGCGTATGAGCGCGCGCCGCGTGCAGGCTGCGTGAAAGGTTGAACCTCGAAGGATGAACCGGGCGCCCCGGTTACTTGGCCTGGTCGGCGAGCGGCTGCAGGAACGCGGAGAAGCCGGTCAGCATGATCTGCACGCCGATGCACAGCAGCAGGAACGCCGACACGCGCTTCGCGACCTTGGTCCCCTCGCTGCCGAGGTAGCGTGCGAGCAGCGCGGAGCGGCTGTAGACCTGCCAGATCACGAGCGCGACGAGCACGGACACGGCGATCGACACGATGCTCGACAGCATGAATTCCGACAGCTTGTGCGTGCGGTTCGCGTTCAGCGCGATCGCGGTCGCGATCGAGCCGGGGCCGACCGTCAGCGGCACGGTCAACGGGAAGAACGCGCGCGTCATGATCGCGTTCGCGTCGATCGGCTTGACCGGCGTATCGCCGCCGCCCGGCCCGTCGGGTTCGTTCAGCATCTGCCAGCCGGCCACGGCGACCGCGAAGCCGCCGCCGATCCGCAGCGCTTCCATCGAGATCCCGAAGAAATGCAGCACCGGCGTGCCGGCGAAGAACGCGACCATCAGCACGACGAACGCATTGAACGCGACCTTCCTCGCGAGCAGATCCCGTTCGTGCGCGGTGAGCGTCTCGGTCCGTTCGAGAAACAGGAACGCGATGCCGATCGGATTGATGATGCCGATCAGGCCGGTAAAGCCGAACAGGATCTCGGAGACAAGGCGGTTGACGATCATCGTGCGAAGCATCGGTCGGAACGGGGCCGGCAGCGCCGGGGGTCACGCATTGTAGTGCAAGCGCTCGCGCCCGAGACGCAAAATGCCGCCGGCCCGGCTTCGCCGTCGATCGTCGTGGAGGTTCGTCGTGCAGCCTTATTCGGCGCCCGCCTCCCACGCCGGCGGCCGCTTTGCGAAGAAGGCCGCGAAGCCCTCCTTCGCTTCCGGCGTCGCACGCACGCGGGAGATCGTCTGCGCGGTGAACGCCGCGCGTTCGTCCGACGGCGGGTACTCGCCGATCGCGTCGAAAAAGCGCTTGATCTCCATCAGCGCGTGCGGGCCGTTGCGGCCCAACTCCGCGAGCGTGCGCTCGAGCGTGTCGTCGAGCGCATCGAGCGGCACGGCCTGATGGATCAGGCCGATCGCGACGGCTTCGGCGGCCGCGAGCTGCGTCGCGGTCAGCGCGAGCCGGCGCGCCTGGCGCTGGCCGACCGCCTCGACCAGATACGGGCCGATCACGGCCGGCAGGATGCCGAAGCGCGCCTCGCTGACCGAAAAGCGCGCGTGGTCGCTCGCAATCACGATGTCGCACGCCGCGCACAGGCCCACACCGCCGCCGAACGCGTGGCCCTGCACGCGCGCGACCGTCGGTTTCGGGCACTGCCGGATCGCGCGCATCATCGCGGCGAACCGCTCGGCGTCGCGCAGATTCGCGGCCGCATCGTTCGCGCTCGCGCGCTGCATCCACTGCAGGTCGGCGCCCGCGCAAAAGGCGCGGCCATCCGAACGCAGCACGATCGCGCGCACGTCGTCGCGTCGGCCGAGCGCCGTGAAGGCCTCGGTGAGTTCCGCGATCATCGCCTCGTCGAACGCGTTCAGCACGTCGCCGCGCTGCAGCGCGACGGTCGCGATGCCGCGTGCATCGACCGTGACGGCCAGGGTCTTCAATCCATCCATCGAACCATTTCCTCAGGTAGAACTGCACACATCGAAATCACGCCGCCTGGCGGCGATCGATCACGCGGCGCGCCTTGCCGGTCGCGGTCGCCGGGATACCGCCGGCTGCCAGCACCGTCACGCCGGACGACACGCCGACCATCGTCTTGATCCGGTGTTGCAGCTCGCGCGCGAGTGCCCCGCGATCGCCGTCGCTCACCGACGCCGCCGCCTCGGAACGCAACTCGACCGCGAGGTCGAGCCGGTCCATGTGACCGTCGCGCGACAGCGTGATCTGGAACTGGCCCGACAACTGCGGCAGCGCGACGACGATCTCCTCGATCTGGCTCGGGAACACGTTCACGCCGCGCACGATCAGCATGTCGTCGGAGCGGCCCGTGATCTTCGCGAGCCGGCGCATCGCGCGCGCGGTCGGCGGCAGCAGCGCGGTGAGGTCGCGCGTGCGGTAGCGGATCACCGGCATCGCCTCCTTCGTCAACGACGTGAACACGAGCTCGCCCTGGCTGCCGTCGGGCAGCACTTCACCGGTGACGGGGTCGATGATCTCCGGGTAGAAATGGTCTTCCCAGATCACCGGGCCGTCCTTCGTCTCGACGCATTCGCACGCGACGCCCGGGCCCATCACTTCCGACAGCCCGTAGATGTCGAGCGCGTCGATGCCCACGCGCGTCTCCACTTCGTCGCGCAGCGCCTGCGTCCACGGCTCGGCGCCGAAGATGCCGATCTTCAGCGACGATTCGGCCGGGTCCATTCCCTGCCGCACCATCTCGTCGATCAGGTTCAGCATGTAAGACGGCGTGACGAGGATGATCTTCGGCTCGAAATCGCGAATCAGCTGCACCTGTTTCTCGGTCTGCCCGCCGGACATCGGCACGACCATGCAGCCGAGCCGCTCCGCGCCGTAGTGAATCCCGAGACCGCCGGTGAAGAGACCATAGCCGAACGCGTTGTGCAGCGTATCGCCCGGGCGGCCGCCGGCCGCGCGGATCGAGCGCGCGGTCACGTTCGCCCACGTGTCGATGTCGCGCGCGGTGTAGCCGACCACGGTCGGCTTGCCGGTCGTGCCGCTCGACGCGTGCACGCGCACGACCTGCTCGCGCGGCATCGCGAAGAGGCCGAACGGATAGTTGTCGCGCAGGTCGGTCTTGGTCGAGAACGGGAATTTCGCGAGATCGGCGAGCGACTTCAGGTCGTCCGGATGCACGCCCGCCGCATCGAACGTGCGCCGATAGTGCGGGACGTTGTCGTATGCGTGGCGCAGCGACCATTTGAGGCGTTCGAGCTGCAGCGCCTGCAGTTCGTCGCGGCTGGCGGTCTCGATCGGCTCGAGGGCGGCGGCGGGATGCGTCGGGTGAGTCATCGGGGTGCTCCTCCAGTGGAGTGGTCGTTGTCGTGTTCGAAGTGACGGCGCGGGCGGCTACGACCGGAACGTGCGGCCGGCCGCGTGCAGCGCGGCGACGCGCGGCGACACGCGATAGCGGTCCTCGCCGTAGCTCGCCGCCAGGTTCGACAGCACGCGATGCACGCGGCCGACGCCGATCGCATCGGCCCACGCAAGCGGGCCGCACGGATAGTTCACGCCCTTCTCCATCGCGAGATCGAGATCGGCAGGCGAGCACACGCCCTGGTTGACCGTATCGGCCGCTTCGTTCGCGAGCATCGCGACGGTGCGCATCGCGACCATCCCCGGCACGTCCGCGATGCCGACCACGCGAAAGCCCGCCTGCTGGAACAGGCCGACCGCGTCCGCATACGCGGCGTCGTTGCACTGGAGCGCACGCGTCAGCGCGACGAGCCCGGCCTGCGCGTAATCGCGCGCCAGGTCGACGAGCACGAGGTCGGCCACGCCTGTTTGCGCGGCGCGCGCGGTCGCGGTGCGGCCATCGGTCAGCGCGATCGACGCGCGGCCGGCCACGGCGAGCAGTTCGTCCGCATGCGCGCCGTTGCGCCGCGCGCCTTCGATCCGTTCGGCCAGGCGCGCGTGCAGCGCGGCGGCCGGGCCGTCCTGCGCAAACAGCGCGATCTCCGCCGGCGCGGCGCGCGGCGGCTCGAGATCGGGCGCGGGCGTCGTCGCGCCGTCCGCATACGAATAGAAGCCGCGCCCGGACTTGCGCCCGAGGAAGCCCGCGTTCACGAGCTCCTGCTGGATCAGCGACGGCGTGTAGCGCGGGTCGTTGAAGTACGCGCGGAACACCGACTCGGTCACCGCGAAATTCACGTCGTGGCCGATCAGGTCCATCAGCTCGAACGGCCCCATCCGGAACCCGCCGGCTTCGCGCATCACCGCGTCGATCGTGGCCGGCGTGCCGCCCTGCTCGTTCAGTACACGCAGCGCCTCCGCGTAATACGGCCGTGCGACGCGGTTCACGATGAAGCCCGGCGTCGATTTCGCCATCACCGGTTGCTTGCCCAACGCGGCGGCGGTCGCATGAAGCATCCCGGCGACCTCGGGCGCGGTCGCGAGCCCGCTGACCACCTCGACGAGCGCCATCAGCGGCGCCGGATTGAAGAAATGCAGGCCGGCGACGCGCTGCGGCACGCGCAGCCCGGCCGCGATCGACGTGATCGAGATCGACGACGTGTTGGTCGCCAGCACGCAGGTGTCATCGACATGACGTTCGAGGGTCGCGAAGATCTCGCGCTTCACGTCGAGCCGTTCGGCCGCCGCCTCGACGATCAGCGCGGCGCCCGCGAAATCGGCCAGCGCGCGCACCGCGCGGATTCGATTGCCCGCTGCGTCGGCCTGCGCCGGTTCGAGCCGGCCCTTCTCCGCCAGCCGCGCGAACTGGGCGCGGATGCCGGCCAGCGCCTTGTCGCAGGCTGCTTCGTTCAGGTCGTACAGCAGCACCGCATGGCCGGCCGCCGCCGCGACCTGCGCAATGCCCGCGCCCATCGCGCCGGCGCCGATCACGCCGACGACGGCCGACGGCGCCAGCGCGCCCGAGTTCACCGAATGTGCAGAGGAAACAGCCATCGCTTGCGATCCGTCATGAAGTGGAAGTGCGAGCGATTATAAACCGACCGGTCGGTAGATTTATGTCAGGGCGAGCCCGAATGTGTCGTGCGAGAGACCGTTACGGAAACTGCAAAGACAAAAAATTGAAAGAGCGGGGCACTTTTTGTAAACCGAAAGGTCAACGTAAGCGTTCGAATATGAGATAGTGACCCCGAACGCCTGATAAAATTCGACAAATTGCCGGATTCCAGGGGAAACGCGTGTCGCGCCGTCACCGCTGTCCATCGCTCCCTTTCGGGGTCGAATCAGGCTTCCGGCCCGCGCGTTGCCACGTGTGCTCGTCCCGCCGTCCGCGGGCAGCCGCATCGAACCGTTTCATCCCGCGACGGGCTTCGGCCCGCCCGCGCCCCTCGCCGCCTCGCGGCAGCGAACCCAGGGCAGCACCGTTGCGTGTCGCCCCCTTCGGTTTCATCGTCCTCGTTCGGCGGATAGTACGGCCGGGCTTCGTCAACCCGTGACGGCGCGTCGCGCGTCGCCACTCGCATCAGGAAACCCTCCATGCCGCTCTCGTCCAACCAGCTCCCGCGCTGGACCCTCTGGGCCCCGCTTGCCGCCTGGCTGGTACTCGCGCTGTCGCGCGTCGTGCCGGCCGAAGGCCTCGTCATCGCGGTATTCGCCGCCGCGCTCGCCGGCGCCGTGTTTGCCGCCGTCCACCATGCGGAAGTCGTCGCGCACCGTGTCGGCGAACCGTTCGGCACGCTCGTGCTCGCGGTCGCCGTGACCGTCATCGAAGTCGCGCTGATCGTATCGGTGATGCTCGGCGCAGGCCCGGAAAAATCGGGCCTCGCCCGCGACACCGTCTACGCCGCCGTGATGATCATCTGCAACGGCATCGTCGGCATCTGCCTGCTGGTCGGCGCATGGAAGCACGGCGAACAGGACTTCCAGGGGCGCGGCGCGAGCAAGGCGCTCGCGGTGCTCGCGTCGCTGTCGGTGCTGTCGCTCGTGATGCCGAACTACCTGAGCGCCGCCCCGGGCCCGTTCTTCTCGAAATCGCAGCTCGCGTTCGCCGGCGTCGCATCGCTCGTGCTGTATGGCGCATTCGTGTTCGTGCAGACCGTGCGCCACCGCGACTACTTCCTCGCCGCGCACGACAGCGCCAACGAAGCGGTGCACGCGGCAGCGCCGAGCAACCGCACCGCGATCACCAGCATGGTGCTGCTGTTCGCGAGCCTGGTCGCGGTCGTGCTGCTCGCGAAGCTGCTGTCGCCGGCCGTCGAGCATGCGGTGCTGAAGCTCGGCGCGCCCGAAGCCGCGGTCGGTATCGTGATCGCCGCGCTCGTGCTGCTGCCGGAAGGGCTCGCGGCCGTCACCGCCGCGCGCGCGAACCGCCTGCAGACCAGCATGAACCTCGCGCTCGGTTCGGCGCTCGCGAGCATCGGGCTCACGATCCCGACTGTCGCGGCCGTGTTCATCTGGGTCGGCCAGCCGCTCACGCTCGGGATCGGCGCAATGGAGACGGTCCTGCTCGCGCTCACGCTGCTGGTCAGCACGCTCACGCTGAGCCAGGGGCGCACGACGGTGCTGCACGGCGTCGTGCACGTCGCGCTGTTCGCCGCCTATCTGTTCCTGTCGTTCACCCACTGACGTCCCGCTGCGCGCGGCCCGACGGATGCTCTCCGCCGGGCCGCGCGCACGTCTTCAAGTCGCCTCCCTCTACCTCGCTTCACGCCACCGCTACCGGACGGGGGCGATGGCGCATGACGCGGCGGTTTCGCGCTGCGTGTCCGCGGGAAATCCATAAAGCGCAGCCGCGTTGTCGACCAGGATCGCGCGGGCAATCGCGTCGTCGGCCGCGCAATCGTGCAACCAGCCGAGCAGACGTGCATCGTCGGGCGGCGGCGACGCGTTCGGATGCGGCCAGTTGCTGCCCCACACGCAGCGCGCCGAATGGCCGCGCGCGAGCACGGCGGCAAGCCGCCCGACATCGTCGTAGCCCGGTGCGCCGGATCGCGACGTCTCGTACGGCGCGGACAGCTTCACCCATGCGTGACCGCGATCGAGCAGGCGTCGCAGCGCCAGGAAGGACGGCGCATCCGGCGCGACGGGCGTCAGGAACTTGCCCGTGTGATCGATGACGATACGCGCCGGTAGCCGCGACAGTGTCGCCTCGATCTCGCCCAGCGTGCGGCCATCGAACTGCAGGTCGATATGCCAGCCGAGCGGCGCGATCCGCGCGGCCATCTGCTCCAGATCGCGCCATTGCGCGGTGCCGCCCGCCAGCATCATGAAGCGCACGCCGCGCATGCCGGCGGCATGCAGACGTTCCAGCTCGGCCTCCGGCACGTCGACCGGTACCGTCGCGACGCCGCGCGCCTGCGGGCCCAGTGCGGCCAAGGCGTCGAGCGTGCACCGATTGTCGAAGCCATAGCCGGTCGGCTGCACGACGACCACACGCGTGAGGCCGAGCGCCTGCTGCATGCGCCGATAGGCAGCCACCGGCGCATGGGGCGGTCGAAACGTCGCCGTTGGCGCGAGCGGATACGCATCGTCGTAGATGTGGATATGGCAATCGCACGCGTTGGCGAACCGCGTGCCGCCCGCCTCGTCGCGCGTCATCGCCCGCCCGGTGCGACGGACGCATGCGATGCGCGCCAGCGCGCGAGCCGCGTCGCCTGCGCGGCGTTGACCGCGCCGGTCGGCACGCGTCCGTCGAGCAGCGCGGCGAGCTGGTCGACCGTCTCCAGCGCCTGATGCTCGATCGCCGGCAGCGTCAGGCCGCCGATGTGCGGGGTCGCGATGACGCGCGAATGCGCGGCCAGCGCGGGGGTGGGCATCTGGTCCGCCGCGCGGCCGACATCGAGCGCGCAACCGGCCAGCCGGCCGCTGGCGAGCGCGTCGGCCAGCGCCTGTTCGTCGACGAGTTCGCCGCGCGACGCATTGATGAAGCACGCGCCCGGCTTCATCGCGGCGAATGCCGCCGCATCGATCAGGTTCGCGGTGGCCGGCGTGGCGGGCGCAAGGCAGACGACGAAATCCGCGTCGCGCAGCAGCGTGGCGAAGTCGACCTGTTCGAGCGGAGGCGCGTCGACCCGCACGTATGGATCGCAGACGAGCACGCGCATGCCGAGCGCCGTCGCGACCGGGGCGAGATGGCGCGCGATCTGCCCGTAGCCGATCAGGCCGAGCGTGCTGCCGCGCAATTCTCGCCCCATCCGGGGCACCGGCGGCGCGCCGCGGTGGTACGCGTCCGCGTAGCCGCCGATCCCGCGCGCAAGCTCGATCATCGCGCCGACGACCCACTCGGCGACAGCCGGGCCGAAGCCGGGGCTCGCCTGCGTGACCAGCACGCCGAACGCACTCGCCGCGGCGACGTCGACCGTCCGGATGTCGACCGCGCAACGCAGGAACGCGGCGAGGGCCGGCAGCCCCGCGAACAGCGCGCGAGGCGCCGGCGTCTGCCGGTACGCGATGATCGCGTCGCACCCCTGCGCGGCGGCAATCAGTTCGTCCGTGCCGAGTTCACGATCGTGCGGATTGCAGGTGACGTCCGCGATCGCGCGCAGCGCGCGCAACGCGCTGGCGCCGTAGTAGTGGTCGATCATCCCGGTCGGATGCGTGACGTAGACGCGCGTCATGCGTGATCTCCCCGCGTGCCGGCCGCCTGCGTCGGCGGCGGCGCCACCGACGCGCGCTCCACGAGCGTCACGTCCGCGAACACGCATTGCCCGGATGCGGACGGCGCGTCGCCCTCCTGCCGCATCACGCGCCGCACCATCTCGCCGGCCATTTCGGTGACGGGCAGTTGCACCGTGGTGAGCGCCGGCCACGAGATCGCCGACAGGAAATGACCGTCCATCCCGATGACGGAGACATCGTCCGGCACCCGCAAGCCGCCGTCGCGCAGCCCGGCCATCAGGCCGAGCGCGAACAGGTCGTTGACCGCGACGATGCCGGTCGGCCGCGCCGGATCGGCCGCGAGCTCGACGCCGAGCGCACGCCCGACGTCGACGATCACCGAGTCGCCGTATTCGTTCGCGGGGCCGCCGTCGAGCACGCGCGCCTGGGTGGCGCCGCCCGCCTCGCTCGCCACGGCGAGAAAGCCGCGGATCTTGTCGCTGCGGCTCACGGTGACGCCGGCCACCGTCGCGAACGCGAGCCGCGTATGGCCCGCTTCGACGAGCCGGCGCGTCGCGAGCCGCGCGGCCGCCTCGTTGTCGGCCGTCACGTGATCGACCTTAGATTGCTCGCCGGGTGTCGCGCGACGGTCGTAGCTGACGACCGTCATCCCGCGCTCGGCCGCACGCTCGAGGTGGCTTTCGTCGGCGAGCGACGAGATCACGATCACGCGTCGCACGCCGTGCGCGTAGAGATCGTCGAAGAACGACGCCTCCTTGCGCGCATCGCGGTACGTATTGCCGATCAGCACGCGATGGCCGTACCGTTCCTGCGCGCAGGCCTCGATCTCGCGTGCGATGTAGCCGTACATCGGGTTCGCCATCGACGGCACCAGCAGCCCGACGAGCGGCGTCTGCCCCGTCTTGAGCTGGCGCGCGAGCGTGCTCGGCCGGTACTGCAGCGCGTCCATCGCCGCCTTCACGCGTTCGAGCGTTTCCGGCTTCATCTGGTCGGTGCGTCCGTTGAGCACGTTCGAAACCGTGCTGACCGAAACGGCCGCATGACGGGCCACGTCCTGAATCGTACTCATGTCGTCTTGCATGGAACGGGCTACAGGCCGAAATGGGCCGGCAGCCACAACGAAAACGCCGGTGCGAAGATCAGCGCCACGAGAGCAGCGAACAGCACCAGCAGGTATTTCACCATCGGCCGGGCTACGCGCCCAACCTCGGTGCCCGTGATCGCGCACGTCGTGAACAGCCCGAGCCCGACCGGCGGCGCGAACAACCCGAACCCCATCGCCACCACCACGACCGTGCCGAAATGCAGCGGATTGATACCGAGCTGCAGTGCGATCGGCGCGAGCAGCGGCCCGAAGATGATCAGCGCGGGCGCGCCTTCGAGCACGGCGCCGAACACGATCATCAGCAGCGCCGACAGCAGCAGGAACATCGTCGCGCCGTATTGATGGGCAAACGCCGTCATTGTGCCCGAGACGAGGGCCGGAATCTGCTCGATCGACAGCGCGAACGACACGCTCGACGCCGCCGCGACGATGAACAGGATACCGCTCGCCATCGATGCGGCGCGCACGAACACGCGGCCGACCGAGCGCCACGTCAGTTCGCGAAACGCGAGCCAGCCCACGACGAGCGCGTAGACCACCGCGAACGCCGACACTTCGGTCGACGTCGCGATCCCAGACGTCACGCCCTTGCCGATCATCGCGACCATGACCAGCGCGACGAGCGCGCCGCCCGCGAGCGGCAGCCACGCGCGACGCTCGCCGAACACCTCGGCCACGTCGATCTTGCGCCCCGTGATCACCGTCACGACCGCGAGCGACGCGGCCAGCACGGCCGCCGGCACGATCCCCGCGACGAACAGCCCGGCGATCGAGATGTTCGCGACGAAGCCCATGATGATCATGTTCACGCACGGCGGAATCGTCTCGGCCATCACCGCGCTGCACGCGAGCAGCGCGGCGGTTTCGTTCGGGTCCTGCCGCGCGCGGCGCACCGCCGGCATCACGACGCCGCCCACCGCCGCGATATCGGCCAGCTTCGAGCCCGACACGCCGGAAAAGCACGCCGTCGCGAAGATCACGATCAGGCCGAGCCCGCCCCGCACGCGCCCGAAGATCCGCAGCAGCAACTCGACGAGCCGCGCGGACATCCCGTTGGTCTCCATCAGCAGCCCCGCCAGCACGAAGAACGGCACCGCGAGCAGCACGAAGTGGTCGGCCCCGGCCATCACCTGTTGCGAGTAGACGAGCAGCGGCAGCGTCGGATCGGCGAGGAAATACAGCAGCGCAGAAAACGCCAGCACGAACCCGATCGGCACGCCGAGCACCAGCCCGCCGACGAAGCCCGCGACCAGCAGCGTGCCGGGCGCGACCGCATGCGCGGGCCACAGCGCGTTCCAGCCGTACACGGCGCCCGCGAGCGCCGCGCAGCACACGAACGTGCCGATCACCCGGCGGCGCGGCGCGTTCAGCGCATTGGCGAGCGCGAATACGGTCATGAACAGCGCGCCGAACATCATCGGATACCCGTTGATCCAGCCCGGCAGGCCGCCCGTCGTCAGCTGGTCGTACGAATCCGTGAGCAACTGGCACGACGACACCAGCAGGTTCAGCGCGACGGCCGCCACGATCCAGTGGCCGACCTGGATCAGCGCGCCCTGCCAGCGTGCCGGCAGCCGGCCGCGGAACACGTCGATGCCGACATGCTGGCTGCGCCCCAGCACCGTCGCCGCGCCGAAGAACACCAGCACGATCATCAGCGCGCTCGCCACTTCCTCGGCCCAGTCGACCGGGTCGTGCAGGAAATAGCGGAACACGACCGACACGAACACGACCAGCACGTCGACGGCGAGCACCGCGGCCGACAGATACTCGAGCCAGCGCAGCATCGCATCCAGCACGCGGGCGACGCGATGCGCCGGCTGGCCGGCAGCGGGAGCCGGCGCGGCGCCCGACACGGAGTGCATGTCCATCGCTCACCCCCGCGCGGCGGCAATCGCCGGAAACAGCGGCGCGGTAGCCGGATACTGCTTCGCGAACGCCGCATACAGGCGGTCTTGCATCGTCTGCCGCAGCGCCGCGCGCTCGCCATCGGCCAGCGGGTAAAACGCCATGCCGCGCTGCTTCAGCGCCTGCTCCGCCTGCGCGGCCTTCTGCGCGGCAATCGCGCGCTGCTGCACGGTCGCGTCGGCCACCGCGCGGTCGAAGGCGGGCCGCAGATTGGCCGGAATCCGGTCGAGCGCACGCCGCCCCATCACGACGGTCATCGCCGCGAACACGTGGCGCGATTGCCAGCACGACTTCACGATCTCGTCGAAGCGGCTCGCGAGCACCGTGGCGGGATCGTGTTCGAGACCGTCGACGACGCCCGTCTGCACGGCCATGTACAGCTCGCCGAACGGAATCGGCGTCGGCACCGCGCCCATCGCCTTGAAAGTGTCCATGAACGCGGGCGTCGGTAGCACGCGCAGCTTCGTCCCCTTCAGGCCGGACAGCGCCGTCACCGGCTGCTTCGTGAACACGCAGCGCCCGCCGAAATGCGAGCCCCAGGTCAGCACCGAGCATCCCGCGCGCTTTTGCAGCAGCGCGTTCAGGCTCGTGCCGACCGGGCCGTCGAGCGCCTTCGCGACGTGCGCGTAGCTGTCGAACAGGTAGCCGAGATCGAGCATCCCGAGCTCCGGCGCGACCGTGGCCCAGATCGACGAGCCCGCGATCATCATGTCGATCGCGCCGATCTTGACCTGCTGCACGACATCGCTCTCCTTGCCGAGCTGGCTGTTCGGAAAATAGTCGACCCGGATCGCGTCGCCCACGCTCGCCTTCAGGTTCGCGGCGAGACGCTCATACCACACGTAGTGCGCGGCGTTCTGGTCGGCCGGCATCGACGACGAGCAGCGCAGCGTGACGACCGGCTGCTGCGCGCGCACGCTTTCCGGCAAGCCGCCCGCGGCCGCGAGCGTGGCGGCGGACACCGTCTGCAGAAAGCGCCGCCGGGTGTAGGTATTCATGAGTCGTCTCCCGTGCGAGTGCGTCTCGCGACGCGACTGTATCGATTTAGTGTATCGATACAGTAATACGACGACCGATGAGAGAAAAATGGGGGTTTCCCCGTGTTCGCGATGGAAAGTCTGAAGGGTATGCGGTTCGTTTCAGGCGAAATTCGTATGAAAAATCGCCGTTTTTCTACGTATTCCCGAGGCGTCGAAAAGAATTCGAGTCGTGTTTTCGATCATCGGACGACCGACTTTTCGCGGTACGCGGCAGCCCGCTCGTGCAGGCAAGCGCGTCGCTAAACACCCGGATCGTCCGTGCTCTCGGTCAGAAACCGCTCGACCATCGCGTTGAACACCGGCAGCGCCGGATTGTCGTTGTCCGCGCGCCACGCGAGATACAACTCGGCCGCCACGTTGACGCCCGCCAGCGGCCGGAACACCACGCCGTCCACATGAAGCTCGCGCGCCGAGGCCGGCACCAGCGCCGCGCCGAGCCCCGCGCGCACGAGGCCGAGGATCGTATGCGTCTGGCCGACGTAGTGCAGGTAGTTCGGCAGCCGCCCGGCGCCCGCGAACATCCCCGAGATCATGTCGTGGAAATACTTGCCCTCGTTCGGCGAGTACGCGATGAACGGCTGCCGGTCGAGCTCGTCGGGGCCGATCTGCTCGTAGGCCGCGAGCGGTGCGCCTTCCGCGACCGCGACGAGCATCGGTTCGCGCTGCACGAGCCGGTATTCGAGCGGCTGGCGCGCGGCGCGCTGGCGCACGAAACCCGCGTCGAGCATCCGCGACGCGAGCGCGTCGATCTGCACGGTCGACACCATCTCGCGCAATTCGACGTCGACGTCCGGCAACGCATGCGCCGCGTGCGCGAGCAGCACCGGGATCATCCGGTACGCACTGACCGCCGTGAAACCGAGCGTGATGCGTCCGGCCCCGCCGTGCGCGACGCGCTGCGCGGCCTGCTCGGCGCGCGCGGAGAATTCGAGGATGTGCCGCGCGTCGCGCAGGAAGCGTTCGCCGGCCGCGGTCAGGCTCACCTGCCGGCTGCTGCGCTCGAGCAGCGCGATGCCGAGCGCGTGCTCGAGCAACTGGATTTGCCGGCTGAGCGGCGGCTGGGTCATGAAGAGCCGCCTGGCCGCGCGGCCGAAATGCAGTTCTTCGGCGACCGCGACGAAGCAGCGAAGCTGGTGCAGTTCAATCATTCAAATCTTGAATCAATCGATAGTCTTTTGATGTTAGACCGATATCGATGCGATTTCTATACTCGGTTCCACCTGATGCGCGGCCCGCGCCGCGCACGACGACCGAGACCTTCATGACCATCGACATCCTGCTGACCCAGCCGCTGCCCGCCACGATCGACGCCGAACTGTCCGCCCGCTACACCGTGCATCGGCTGTATGCGGCCGAGCAGCCGGACGCGCTGCTCGATCGCGTGGCGCCACGCATTCGCGGCGTCGTGACGGGCGGCGCGAACGGCCTGTCCGCCGCGCTGATGGACCGGCTCGGCGCGCTCCAGATCATCGCGATCAACGGCATCGGCACCGATGCGGTCGATCTCGACCGCGCCCGGGCGCGCGGCATCCACGTGACCACGACGCCCGACGTGCTGACCGACGACGTCGCCGACATGGCGCTGGGGCTGATCCTGATGACCCTGCGCGACCTCGGCGCCGGCGAGCGGATCGTGCGCGCCGGCCGCTGGGGCAAGGCGGCCCAGCCGCTCGCGACGCAGGTCACGGGCAAGCGGCTCGGCATCGTCGGGCTCGGGCGCGTCGGACGCGCGATCGCGCAGCGCGCGCAGGCGTTCCGGATGCCCGTCAGCTACTTCGGCCCGCGCGAGCATCGCGACAGCGGCTATCGTTTCGTGCCCGACCTCGCCGCGCTCGCGCGCGACAGCGACGTGCTCGTGATCGCGGCCTCGGCCGATCACGGCAACGTGCTGGTGACGGCAGACGTGCTCGCGGCACTCGGCCCCCAAGGATTCCTGATCAACGTCGCGCGCGGCAAACTGGTCGACGAAGCCGCGCTCGTGCGCGCGCTGGCCGACGGCACGATCGCCGGCGCCGGTCTCGACGTGTTCGCAAACGAACCGCACGTGCCGGCCGCCCTGCTCGAACTCGACCGCGTCGTCGTGCAGCCGCACCGCGCGAGCGCCACGCATGAAACGCGGGAGGAAATGGGCCGCATCGTGCTCGCCAACCTCGCCGCGTGCTTCGCAGGCCAGCGCCCGCCGACCAGCGTCACGCGCTGAGCGCGGCACGTCCCTTCCCGTTACAACACCGATGCCTTCGCACGACGAAGGCCAGGAGACATGCATGTCCAATCGATCCAGCGGCGCTGCGCTCGCCGCATCGCCCGCCGCGTCGCGCACGATCGGCCGCGTCCGTTATGCGGTCCTCGCACTGATTTTCGCGGTCACCGTCGTCAACTATGCGGACCGCGCGACGATGTCGATCGCCGGCACCGGCGTCGCGCACGACCTCGGGCTCACGCCCGTGCAGCTCGGCGTCGTCTTTTCGGCGTTCGCGTGGGCCTATGCGATCGGCCAGATTCCGGGCGGCTGGCTGCTCGACCGCTTCGGCGCGCGACGCGTGTACGGCCTGAGCCTGTTGCTGTGGTCGGTATTCACGATGCTGCAGGGCACGGTCGGCGGGTTCGCGTTGCAGGGCGCGGCCGCGACGCTCGCGCTGTTCGTGATGCGCTTCATGCTCGGCCTCGTCGAATCGCCGGCGTTTCCGGCCAATTCGCGGATCGTCGCCTGCTGGTTCCCCACCGCCGAACGCGGCACCGCGTCGGCGCTGTTCAATTCCGCGCAATACATGGCCGTCGTGCTGTTCACGCCGGCGATGGCGTGGCTCACGCATGCACTCGGCTGGGAGCACGTCTTCCTGTGGATGGGGCTGCTCGGCATCGCGCTCGCCGTGCTGTGGTTCGCGTGGTATCGCGAACCGCACGGCCACCCGCGCATGACCGACGCGGAGCGCGACTACCTGCGCGCCC
Organism: Burkholderia cenocepacia; assembly: GCF_014211915.1. Taxonomy (NCBI): domain Bacteria; kingdom Pseudomonadati; phylum Pseudomonadota; class Betaproteobacteria; order Burkholderiales; family Burkholderiaceae; genus Burkholderia; species Burkholderia cenocepacia. The sequence goes on from NZ_CP060040.1 coordinate 1,041,202, forward strand.
ACGGCGCACTCGTCGATCTGGAGGCGAACCGCGTGCGCGAGCGGCCGCGCGTGTCGTGGCACGACGTGTCGCAACTGTTCCGCCACCGGAACCTGTGGGCGATCTACATCGGCCAGTACTGCATCACGGCGCTCACGTACTTCTTCATCACGTGGTTCCCGATCTACCTGATCAAGGGGCGCGGGATGACGATCATGGAAGCCGGCTGGGTCGCCGCGCTGCCGGCGATCTGCGGCTTCACGGGCGGCGTGCTCGGCGGCGTGCTGTCGGACTGGCTGATCCGGCGCGGCATGCATCCATCGAAGGCGCGCAAGACGCCGTTCGTCGCGGGGATGGCGATGGCGACGCTGCTCGTGCTCGCGAACGGCGCATCGTCGAACGCGGTCGTGATCGCGCTGATGACGATCGCGTTCTTCGGCAAGGGGCTTGCGGCGGTCGGCTGGGCCGTGCTCGCCGACACGGCGCCGGAAGGCATGGTCGGGCTGAGCGGCGGCGTGTTCAACGGCCTCGGCAACATCGCCGGGATCGTCACGCCGCTCGTGATCGGCTACTTCGTCGCGAGTACGGGTTCGTTCGCCGGCGCGTTGTGGTTCGTCGCCGCGCACGGGCTGATCGGCATTGCGGCGTACGCGTGGCTCGCGGGCCGCTTCGAGCGCATCCGCATCGCGCCGGCCGCATGAGTGTCGCGGCGGCACGCAGGCGCCATCACGCGCGCTGGCGGCCGCCCGGCGCGTGCTCGGTCGTCAGCCGGTCGAGTTCGCGCAGATCGTTCTCCAGCGCGGGCGTGAGCGTCGTGCGCAGGTGGTCGAGGAAGGTGCGGATCTTCGCGTCGAGATAGCGACGCGTCGCGTAGACGGCATAGACGCTCACCGTCTGCAGCCGGTACTCCGGCAGCACGCGGATCAGGCGCCCTTCCCGGATATCGTCGAGCACCGTATACAGCGCCACGCATGCGATCCCGCGGCCGGCCCGCACCGCGACGCACAGCGCGTCCGGCACGTTGACCTGGAACGGCGCCGGCTGCAACTCGTAGACGGCTTCCTCGCCGTCGCTGCGCTCGAGCCGCCATTCGCCGGCCGGCGATGCCGGCGTGTCGAGGCGCAGGCAGACGTGGTTCGGCAGTTCGTCGGGCGTCTGCGGCGTACCGTGCCGGGCCAGATACTCGCGCGACGCGACCAGTACGCTGCAGCTCGTGCCGCAGGTCTGCGCGACATAGCCCGAATCGGGCAATTGCGACGCGGTCACGATCGACACGTCATACCCCTCTTCGACCAGGTTCGGCATCCGCTGCGCCAGCGTCAGCTCGACCGACACGTCGGGGTTGTCCTCCTGGTAACGCACGATCGACGACACGACATGACTCTGCCCGAGCCCCGTCATCGCATGGATGCGCATCTTGCCGCTCGGCCGCAACAGCGCGTTGCGCGCCTCCGCGTTCGCGTGGTCGAGTTCCGCGAGGATCGATTTCGCGCGCTCGAAATAGCGCTCGCCGCTTTCGGTCAGGCCGAGGTGGCGGGTCGTGCGATGCAGCAGGCGCGTCTGTACGTGGGCTTCGAGGTTCGAGACCGCGCGCGACACCTGCGCGGTGGTCGCGTCGATTTCCTTCGCGACGGCGGTAAAACTGCCGGCTTCGACAACGCGCACGAACAGGCGCATGTTTTCGAGCATGTCCATTGAATTGGCTTGGGGAGAGTCAGTGGGGAGGCGTCGGCGGCGTTCGCGTCAGAGGCGCAACGGAACACGGCCGAGAACCACGTCGAATCGATCACCGGGCCGGGGGGAAGGCAGGAGAGCGGGCATCGCGGACGGGGTTCTGGCATGACGGGGGAATTCAGTGCGCCGAATTGTACGCCGCTGCAGACAAATTTGCGCGGTTACCCGCGCGCAAACTCTCGCGAGATGAAAGGAATTTGCAAGGCTTGCGCGTCGCGCGCGTGCAACGGCATGATGCGGCGCGGCAATTTGTATCACAACACGATATAATTCGACGCTTCTCGCCGCACCCCAGCGTTGTCGATTTTTACCGCTTACCGTCCATGTCGTCAGGCTCCTCCCCGTCGCGCCGCACGTTGCGGCAATGGCTGCACAGCTTCATGCCCCATCCGATGACCCTCGGCTGGCGCGAGCGCCTGCGCTCGTGCGCCGGCGCGCTCGTGGGCATCGCGACGGTCGGCGTCACGATGCGGCTGCTGCCCGGCGTGCCGGGCCTCGTGCCGCTGCTCGTCGCGCCGATGGGGGCATCGGCCGTGCTGCTGTTCGCGGTGCCGGCGAGCCCGCTCGCGCAGCCCTGGTCGATCATCGGCGGCAATCTCGTCGCGGCGACGGTCGGCGTCGCGTGCGCGCAATGGATCGCCGATCCGATCACGGCCGCCGCGGTCGCGATCGCCTGCGCGATCGGCGGCATGTTCGCGCTGCGCTGCGTGCATCCGCCATCGGGCGCCGTCGCGCTCACGGCCGTGGTCGGCGGCCCGGCGATTCATGCGCTCGGCTTCGGCTTCGTCCTGCAGCCGATCGCGCTGCAATCGGCGATCCTGCTGTCGGCCGCGCTCGTCTATCACGCGCTGACCGGGCACCGCTACCCGCACAGCGGCATGCGGCCCGAAGCGAAACCGCAGGCCGGCGGCGCCGCACCGGCGCGCGGCGGCTTCACGCGCGGCGACCTCGATGCAGTGCTGAAGCGTCGCAGCGAATGGCTCGACGTCGATCCGGACGATCTCGAAACGCTGCTGCGCGAAACCGAAATGCAGGCTTATACGCGCACGTTCGGCCAGTTGAAGTGCGCCGACCTGATGACGAAGCATGCGATCGAGGTCGCGCCGTCGACATCGGTCGCGGCCGCGCTCACGCTGCTCGACCGCCATCGCGTGAAGGCGCTGCCCGTGGTCGACGGCGAAGGCCGCCTCATCGGCATCGTCACGCGCGCCGACCTCACGCGTCCACCGCGCCGTCCGGCCCCGCTGTGGCAGCGCCTGTCCGCACGGTTGCCGCAATCGTTCGGCGGCCGGCCCGCGAGCGTCGCGTCCGTGATGACGCGCGACGTCGCGTCGGTGCCGGAAACGCTGCCGATCACGGCGCTCGTGCCGCTGTTTACGCATTCGGGCCACCACCATATTCCGGTCGTCGATGCGTCGCGCCGGCTCGTCGGCATCATCACGCAGACGGATCTCGTCACGGGCCTTTATCAGCAGACCCAAATGCTCGAGGCCGCGTAGCGCGCATCACGCCTCGCGCCTCGTACCCGCCCGCACAACGCGGAATACATCCATTCCGCCAGATTGCGCCCATTTATATCATGTTGTGATATATTAATCGCCACCGTAACCGACTGCCCGACCTCGATGACCGATACCCGACGCGCGCTGGCGAAAAGCGATTTTCAGCAACTGTCCGAGTTCCGCTACCAGATGCGCCGCTTCGAGCGCTTCTCCGAACGCGCCGCGCAAAGCGAAGGCGTGACGCCGCTGCAATACCTGCTGCTGCTGCACATCAAGGGCTATCCGCATCGCGAATGGGCGACCATCGGCGAGCTCGCGGAACGCCTGCAGGCGCAGCACCACGGCGTCGTGGCGCTGGTGACGCGCTGCGAAGCGCTCGGGCTCGTGAAGCGCAAGCCGAGCGAAGCCGACCGCCGTCAGGTCGAAGTCCACCTCGAACCGGCCGGCGAAACGCTGCTCGCCCGTCTCGCAGCCATGCATCGCGCCGAGCTGAAGTCGCTCAAGGGCGCGTTCCAGGTTCCCCAGATCGATTCCTGACCCTTGCCCTTGCCACTCTCACTCCCACTCCGATGAACGCCGCCCCACACAAACGCGATTTCTCGACCAACGAACGCCTGCCCCGGATCGCGTTGCTGGCCGCCGGGATCGGCCTGCTCAGCACGCTTGCCGCGTTCGTGCTGTTGAGCCTGATCCACCTGTTCACGAACCTGTTCTTCTTCCGGCAGTTCTCGTTCGCCGAGCATTCGCCCGCGACCAACACGCTGGGCGCATGGGTGATCGCGGTCCCGGTGATCGGCGGGCTCATCGTCGGCTTGATGGCGCGTTTCGGCTCGGAGAAGATCCGCGGCCACGGCATTCCGGAAGCGATCGAGGCGATCCTGTTCGGCAAGAGCCGCATGTCGCCGAAGGTCGCGATCCTCAAGCCGCTGTCGTCCGGCGTCGTGATCGGCAGCGGCGGCCCGTTCGGCGCCGAAGGCCCGATCATCATGACGGGCGGCGCGCTCGGTTCGCTGATCGCGCAATGCGTGCACGTGACCGCCGCCGAACGCAAGACGCTGCTCGTCGCAGGCGCGGCCGCCGGCATGACGGCCGTGTTCGGCACGCCGGTGGCCGCCGTGCTGCTCGCGGTCGAGCTGCTGCTGTTCGAATGGCGTCCGCGCAGTTTCCTGCCGGTCGCGCTGGCATGCGCGGTGGCGGGCTTCGCACGCGCGGTGTTCTTCGGCGTCGATCCGCTGTTTCCGCTGACGACCGCCGCGCCGACGCCCGTCGCGCTGCTGTCGTGCATCGTCGCCGGCCTGCTGTCCGGCATGCTCGCGTGCGGCCTGTCGGCGGCGCTCTACCGCGTAGAAGACACCTTCGCGAAACTGCCCGTGCACTGGATGTGGTGGCCGGCGCTCGGCGCGATCGTGATCGGCATCGGCGGCTGGCTCGAACCGCGCGCGCTCGGGGTCGGCTACGACGTGATCGGCGACCTGCTGCACCAGCACATCGCGCTGAAGATCGCGCTCGCACTGCTGGTCGTGAAAGCCGTGATGTGGGTGATCGCGCTCGGCTCCGGCACCTCGGGCGGGGTGCTCGCTCCGTTGCTGATGCTCGGCGCAGGCCTCGGCACCGTGCTGTCGCCGGTGCTGCCGGGCGGCGATCCGGCGCTGTGGCCGCTCGTGTGCATGGCCGCGACGCTCGGCGCGACGCTCGGCGCCCCGCTCACCGCGATCGTGTTCGCGTTCGGCCTCACGCACGACGCCAATGCGCTGCTGCCGCTGCTCGCCGCGACGCTCATCGCGCACGGCTTCGCGACCGTCGTGATGAAGCGCTCGATCATGACGGAAAAGATCGCGCGCCGCGGCTATCACATCTATCGCGAATACGGCGTCGATCCGCTCGAGCGGCACGACATCGGCGAAGTGATGACGTCGGCCGATCGGCTCGTCGTGATCGACGGCGCGGCGACGCTCGACACCGTCGAGACGCAGTACTTCGGCACGACGCAGACGCACCGCGCGTACCCGGTCGTGCAGAACGGCCGCCTGCTCGGCCTGGTCGACCGTGCAACGCTCGATGCCCAGCGCGCGCGGGCCCGCGCCGACACACCGATCTCGGCCACGTTCGCCAACCGCGCACCGGCCGTCGCGCTGGCGCACGAAACCTGCCGTGTCGTCGCGTCGCGCCTCGCGATGCTCGGCCTCGAACGCCTGCCGGTGGTCGCCGACGAGCAATCGCTGCGCATCACGGGCATCGTGTCGCGCAGCGACCTGATCAAGCCGGCGCTCCAGCACTTCGACGACGAACACAAGCGCGAGCGCTTCCGTCCGGTCGTCCCGGTCAACCTGCGCGACTTCGGTTCGCGCAAGGCCGGCTGACACGCCCGCGTGCGCGGCGCCCCGCCGCGCATCGCTTCCCCACCTCTCCTCGCTGCACGATGCCGCGCGCCCGTCGCGTGCCGCATCGCCTCCCGCCGCTGTCCTTCGTTTAAAGTTGGTTAACAATTCGCCAGACGAAAGTTTGTCATCATGGTGCTCATGCGACGGGGCCATTCATCAGCCATTCCACTTCGCCATCAAATAAAGAGTCGCGGCGCGGCATGCACGCACATGCCGCCCGCCGCGACCATTCACTCACCACACCACGACCGGGCAGCGCACCGACCGCGCGCCGCATGACGTCAAGCCGTACGCATGCCGCGCCGCAGCAACATGCGCAGCATCCGAGCCGCCATTTGGCAAGCGCGTTAACAACTTGTTTCGGAATGACCGGAACCGTGCCTGCCCGATGCGATCTCACTTGCACGCAGCACTGCTGCGCATCCCACTCAATCAATCACGACTCGAGGGAGATAACGTGAACGTGAAATACTTACCGCTCATCGCATTGACCGTGGCAATTTCTGCTCATGCCGCTGAACCTGCCGTGCAGAACGTGGGACAAAGCCAGAAAGACGCGCCCGATGTCTCGGCGTGCATCGCCAAGACCTGGGCCGACAAGTCGCAACAACAGGTGATCTCGCAGAACGTGCTGGCCAACGGCCTCGCGACCGACGTGTACGCGCCGGGCCAGCAGCCGCCGAACGGCGCGGCCGCGATGGTTCGTCCGTCGTGGAAGCCGGGTGCGAAGACCTGGGTCGGCGTGCGCGGCGATGCAGCGTCCGCCGGCGACATCAACGCCTGCCTGTAACGATGTAACGAGAACAGGCGCTTCGGATGGCCTTGCGCCATCCGCTTGCGACGAGCCCCGCTTCGGCGGGGCTTTTTCTTTGCCGCGCGCGCAGGGCGCGGGTCTTACAGGTAGCTGCAGACGTAATCGAGCGTCTCGAGCACTTCGATGTCGAAACGGCTCTTGCCCGGCACCGAGAACGATTCGCCGGCGCCGTAGGTCTGCCATTCGCTGCTGCCGTCGAGCTTCACGCGGCACTTGCCGGCCTGCACTTCCATCAATTCGGGCGCATCCGTGCCGAAGTTGAGCGCGCACGGCAGGATCACGCCGAGCGTCTTGCGCGTGCCGTCCGGGAAGAGCACGGTATGCGACACGCACTTGCCGTCGAAATAGACGTTCGCGCGCTTGACGACCGATACGTTGTCGAATTGGGTTGCACTGGTCATGTGATGCCTCTGATTGCTGGATGCTTGATGGCGATGGAGTAGGAGGCCGGCCGGAGCGGCGGGCCGGCCGCTATGATACCGGCTTGCGCGACGCGCGCCGCAATGGCACGCGGCCAGCGCATGCCCGGCACGCAATCATCAGGATCACTACGCGATCCATGCAGGGCATGTGTTCATCGCAGCCCCTTGCGTCGCGCGGAATCTCGCAGGCAATCGAGCAGCATCGCCGCGGCCGGCGTCAGCGGGCTGTCGCGGCGCGTAACGACCTGCACCGATACGGCCGGCAAGCGCTCGCGAATCGGCAGCACCGCGAGCTGATCGCGCGCCCACTCGCCTTGCAGCAATTGCTCGGGCATCGATGCGATCAGGTCGCAACCGGTCATCAGGCTGTGCGCAAGACCGAAGCTCGGGCATTCGACGACACGCGCGGGCACCGGCAGCCCGTACGCGACGAACGAGTTGAACAGCACCTGCGTGGAGCTTTCCGGCGACGGATTCATCAACCAGTCGGCCTCGACGAGATCGGCGAGCGACGTGGCCGACGCGAGCGGATGCCCTTTGCGCGCGACGATCAGCGAGCGGCTCGCGTAGAGCTCCGCATGATCGAACTCGGCGGCCAGCAGTTCGGGCACGACGACGGCCACCGCGAAATCGAGCGAACCGTCGTGCAGGCGCGGCAGCGCGACGCCCGGAAACCCTTCGACCAGATTGACGCGCGCGACCGGAAAGCGGCGCCGGAATGCGCGGAATGCGTCAGGCAGGATCGTCACCGCCGCCGCGGGCGTGATCGCCGCCGCGACGGAACCCGTCATTGCGCCCTGCGCCTGCTCGATGTCGTCGCGGGCGCGCTGCATTTCGGCGACGATCAGCCGCGCGCGCACCTGCAGTTGCTGGCCGAACGCCGTGAGCTGCACACCGCGCGCGGTACGCACGACGAGCGATACGCCGAGCGCGATTTCCAGCTCCTTGACCGCCTTCGTCAGCGCGGCCGGCGACACGTTCAGGCGCCGCGCGGCCGCGCGAATGCTGCCTTCCTCGGCGGCGGTGACGAACGCTTTCAGCTGATGGTATTTCATGGAGCAATGCGTGATTCGTGGAAACCCTGTGCGCGGCGCGACGCAGTGGCTCAGGGTATTCCCGAGCGGCAACCGACGGTGTGCACCAAAGCAATTTAGCAGCTTCTGGTACCCAAAAGAAATTTATATGCTTGGTCGTCATATGCGCGTCAAACGCTCCACCCGCCCCACAGGAGACACCATGCTGCAAGCCGTGAACCCCGTCATCCCCGGCATCGCCGCGATCGCCCCCGAGCTCGTCGAGGTGCGCCGCCGCATCCACGCCCATCCCGAACTCGCATTCGAAGAGACGCTCACGAGCGACCTCGTCGCCGAGTTGCTCACCGGTTGGGGTTACGACGTGCATCGCGGCATCGGCAAGACGGGCGTGGTCGGCGTGCTGCGCGAAGGGCAAGGCACGCGCACGGTCGGGCTGCGCGCCGACATGGACGCGCTGCCGCTCGCGGAAACCACGGGCCTGCCGTACGCGAGCCGCCACGCGAACAAGATGCACGCATGCGGCCATGACGGACACACCGCGATGCTGCTGTGCGCGGCGCGCCATCTCGCGGCGACGCGTCAGTTCTCCGGCACGCTGCACCTGATCTTCCAGCCGGCCGAGGAAAATTTCGGCGGCGCGAAGGCGATGATGGACGACGGCCTGTTCGACCGTTTCCCGTGCGACGCGATCTTCGCGATCCACAACATGCCGGGCCGCGCGGCCGGCGACATGGCGTTCCGCACCGGCGCCGCGATGGCGTCGGCCGACCGCGTGACGATCACGCTGCGCGGCGTCGGCGGTCACGGCGCGATGCCGCATTTCGCGCGCGATCCGATGTCCGCCGCGGGCAGCATCATGGTCGCGCTGCAGACGATCGTCGCGCGCGAGGTCGACGCGCAGCACGCGGCGGTGATCACGGTCGGCAGCGTACAGGCCGGCGAAACCTTCAACATCATTCCCGAAACCGTCGTGATGAAACTGTCGGTGCGCGCGCTGAACGCCGACGTGCGCGCGCTGCTCGCGCGCCGCATCGAAGCGCTCGCGAAAGGCCAGGCGGAAAGTTTCGGCGTCACCGCGGAAGTCGACTACGACTACGGCTACCCGGTGCTCGTCAATCACGCGGAACCGACCGCGTTCGCAGCCGACGTCGCGCGGCAGATGCTCGGCGCGGAACGCGTCGAAACCGACGCCGCGCCGTTGATGGGCAGCGAGGATTTCGCGTTCATGCTCGAAGCGCGCCCCGGCTGCTACGCGTTCATCGGCAACGGGATCGGCAGCAAGGGCGGCTGCATGGTGCACAACCCCGGCTACGACTTCAACGACGACATCCTCGCGATCGGCGCGAGCTACTGGGTTCGCGTCGCCGAAGCCTGGCTCGCGGCCTGACGGCCCTTCACCACGCAGTTTCGCGCCCAACCCGGGGGAACCCCATGGAAACGTCCGCCCTTCCGTTCGCCGGCACGCCGGTCGATGCCCGCGCCGCCGCGAAGAAGCGCCGGCTGATCGCGGCCGCCGCCGTCGGCAACGCGCTCGAGTTCTACGACTTCACGGTCTACAGCTTCTTCGCGCTCCTGATCGGCAAGCTGTTCTTTCCCGTGCATTCGTCGTTCGGGCAGTTGATGCTCGCGGTCGCGAGCTTCGGGGTCGGCTTCGTCACGCGTCCGCTCGGCGGGCTCGTGATCGGGATGTATGCGGACCGCGCCGGCCGCAAGAAGGCGATGATCCTCACGCTGCTGCTGATGGCGCTCGGCACCGCGACGATCGCGGTCGCACCGACCTTCGCGCAGATCGGCATCGCCGCGCCGCTGCTGCTCGTGCTCGCACGGCTGCTGCAGGGGTTCGCGTCGGGCGGCGAAGTCGGCGCATCGACGACGCTGCTGCTCGAACAGGCGCCGCAGCATCGTCGCGGCTTCTATGCGTCGTTCCAGTTCTCGAGCCAGGGGCTCGCCGCGCTCGCGGGCGCGCTCACCGGCGTGGCGCTGACGTCGACGCTGAGTGCCGCGCAACTCGAAAGCTGGGGCTGGCGCGTGCCGTTCATCATCGGCACGCTGTTCGTGCCGCTCGGCTACTGGCTGCGCCGCACCGTCGAGGAAGTGCCTGCGGCGGTGCCCTCGCCCGCCACCGGGCACGACGAGCCGGTCGCATCGCTGCCGCTCGCCGACGTACTGCGCCATCACGGCAAGGCCGTGTTCGCGGGCCTCGGCGTGACGATCGGCGGCACATCGATCCATTACATCATCGTGTTCTACATGGCGATCTACGGCGTGCAGGTGCTGCACCTGCCGACCTGGCTGTCGATGACGGCCGGCTGCGTCGCCGGGGCGATCCTGATGCTCGTGACGCCGATCGGCGGCCACCTGTCCGACGTGTTCGGGCGCAACCGGATCGTCTGGTGGACGCGCATCGTGCTGATGGCCGCGATCTATCCGGCGTTCGTCGCGCTGAACCGCTGGCCGGGCGCCGCGTCGCTGCTGTCGATCATCGCCGCGCTGTCGATCGTGCATGCGATCAACATCGGTGCGACCGGCGCGATGCTCGGCGAGTTGTTTCCGCGGGCCGTGCGTGCGACCGGCGGTGCGCTCGTGTATAGCGTCGGCGTCGCGATCTTCGGCGGCTTCGCGCAGTTCTTCGTCACGTGGTTGATCGCGGCAACCGGGAATCCGAATGCGCCGGCATGGTATGCGATCGGGTGTGGTGCGATGACGCTGCTTGCGATTCGGTGCATGGACGAGAAGGCCGGGAAGCTGCTGGATTGAGCGGCGGGCGATGCGCGACACGTGAAGCGTGATTGATGTCACGCGCACGCATCGGGCATCATCGATCCATGCACAACGCCACGATCACCCTTTCGACGACCACGCGCACGACCGCCTTCGGCGGGCCCGTGCGGCGAGTGCGCGCAGGATCGTAGCGTCACCGATTCCCACAGGCCCCGCCGGTTCCGGACGGGGTCTCGTCGTTTCTCCGTCTGCATCGGCCACTCAGGAGAAACGCAATGTCCGAAGCCCCTTCCCCGAAACGAGCGCTGCTCGTGATCGACATGCAGATCGGGTTGTTTCATGGCGATGATCGTCCGCATGACGGCGAACGTGTGCTGGCCAACATCAATCGGCTGATTTGCCGCGCGCATGAGAGCGGTGCGCCCGTGTTCGCCGTGCGTCACACCGGCCCGGCCGGCTCGCCGATCGCGCCCGACGCGCCGCTGGCCGCGCTGCTGCCGGAGCTTGCGATCGATACCGCTCGCGACATCGTGTTCGACAAGACGCGGCCGAACTGCTTCGCGGGCACGCGACTCGCCGAGTGGTTGCATGCAGCCGGTATCGGCGAGATCGTGATTGCGGGGATGAAGACGCAGTACTGCGTCGATACGACGTGCCGTGCGGCCGGCGATCTCGGCTTTCGCGCGGTGCTCGTGGCCGATGCGCATACCTGCATGGAGACGCTCGCGCTGCCGGCCGAGCGGATCGTCGCGCATCATAATGCGACGCTGGGCGGGCCGTTTGCGACGCTGACGACGACCGAGGCGTGCGTGTTTTGATGCAGGGCGCCGATCGGACTGCGGTGTGCGGGAGCGCGCGCTGCAATAGGTTCAGCGCCGAACACGCATATCATCGCGTGTCCCGACGAGTCGTGCGACGCATCGTCGCCGCCTAGATCCTCGACGCCTTTCAGCAAGATGCCTCACCGGCCCCGCCGGTTCCGGACGGGGTCTTTCCGCGGCAGCGGCTACCGTCCCGACTTTACCTCGACGAGCCGTCCCTCGAAGTTCACACTGCGAAACATATTCACACAGAGATTAAGGAAACCTCGGCTGACGCAAAAATCCATCGATATCGGTTACTGACTATCAATTGCATGTGAACGTAAGCGGCTTTTTCCCACCGTCGTGCAGTTGCCGTAATCGCATCAGACTCATATTTTGGCGTCGGACTATTGGGCAGCGGGAACTCGCAGAATGAAGATTCGACTACGATGACCGTTGGACAATACGACGCACGTCGTGACCTGCAGAGGCCTGACGACGTTGGATATGCACGACAAGTTGCGCGGCTACTATGAACAGGAACTGACGAAGCTGGAGGATCAGTTCGCAACTTTCTCCAACAAGTATCCACGAATAGCCGCCCGCCTGAACTTTACAGGCGGACAGACGGACGACCCACACGTCCAGCGAATGATGCAGGCGTTCGCGCTGATCGCGGCCGAAATCCGGGCCAGCCTGGACGATGGCGCACCGATGTTCACCGAAGCGCTGCTTCACGTCCTGCACCCGCACTATCTGCGACCGTTCCCGGCATGCTCGATAGCTCGTCTCGATCCGACCAAGGATTTGCCCGACAAACCGGTCGTCTTGCCGCGTGGGATGGAACTCACGTCGCGCGGCGGCGAAGTGCGCTTTCGAACCGCCTATGACGTCACGCTTGCGCCGATCCGCATCGCAAGTGCTCGATTCTCCCGCAGCATCGTCGCACCGGCACACGTGGCCTTGCCGCCGAACACAACCAGCATCATTTCTATCGCCATCGAGTCGGCCGCCGCCCCGCTCGGGGCGGTTTCGCCCGACGTGCTGCGCATCCACCTTACCGGCGCGCGCCAAAGCGTCGTGGCGCTGCTGGATACGGTCCTGCTGCGTGTCCGGAGCACATTTATTGAAGCGGACGACAGCGGACGGTGGATGCCAATTGCGGGGATACCAGTCAAACCAGTCGGGTTCGGCCCGGCCGACATGCTGCTGCCGCCGCCTCAAACCTCACCGCTCATTCAACCGCTGCTCGAACACGTCGGATTTCCAGACAAGTTCGATTTCCTTGACGTTCATTTACACCGATGTCTTCAGCCCGCCCAAATGGACCGTGCGCGGCGCATCACCCTCCATCTCGCAATTGACGGCGTGCACGCCGATTCGCGCATCGCGCAGGCGCTCGCGCCGCTATCGGCGGACAACCTCCGGTTGTTCTGCACGCCAATCGTGAACCTGTTTGCGCAAGCGGGCGTCAAGTCGTCGCGCGGCGAAATCGTCGCGGACTACCCCCTTGTACCGAAGCCGAACCGGCCGGCCATGCGTGGCATCTATTCGATTGATGCGGTTCGCGACCCGTCAGACGGGACCGACATTCCGCCGCTGAACGCGTGGAAAGCGGGAACCGGCGAACGGTTCTGGCTCGCGCGTCACGATCCCTACGCGGCAACCCATCGTCCCGGATGTGAAACGTTGCTCGTACTGTTACGTGCGGACGGGACGGCGGCGGCGAAGATGCCGCTGCAATTGAGCGCTGACCTCACGTGCACAAACCGCGACTGGCCCTCGCGGATGCGGATCGGCTCGCCCAATGGCGACCTCAAAAACGAAAACGATCAAGTGCCTTGCAGGATTACGCTGTTGAAACAGCCGACACCGACCTATAGCGCGTCCCGTGAGGCGGAAGCGCAGTGGCGCGTGATTGCGCTGACGACGGCCAACCTGACGCAGTTGACGCGTGAGGGGTGGCCGGACTTCGTGAAGCTCATGCGCCAGCTTGCGCCGAAAGACCGACGCGCCGAACACGTCGGTGCGATTTCGTTCGTCAAGCGGAGCGTTGTCGAACGATTGCTGGCGATCAAGCCTCATTCAGCCCTTGTGAGAGGCTTCGAAATCGTGATGGCAGCGGACGAGAACGCGTTCATTGAAAACAGCATGGGCGCACTGATCCTTCAGCTCGACCTCTACCTGTCGCGCTACGCGCCCGCCAACAGCTTTACGCAACTCGTCGTGCTGTCGAAGAACGACGGTTCCCTGATCGTGCGGTGCCCGATGCGGCCGGGCATCGCGCCGCTGTTGTAGCGTTACACGAGGCTCGAAATTAGGTGACAACCGCATGTAGCACGATGGCCGTGCCGCGCAATCGGAATGCCGTTGTCCTTCATCGATTCGTCGCCTTCCTCGATGATGTTCGGCGACACGTCGGGATGCTGCGGACACGATACGCGGTCGCCTTTGCGTGCGACGTAGCGGCCATCGAATTTCATCGACGACGAGCCCGTTTCGACGTTGCCGCCGTGATCAGTGGCGTCGCCAATTCTAATCACATTAATCACGTGAATTCTCCCCGCCCACATCACCCATCCAATTAAATTTCCCAAGTCATTTGCATATAGTCAAATCCTCGCACTTGACCCACTTAAGTATGACACCACGCCGCCGCGAAAGATATTTGACAAGATACCAAAGACCGTTTTCGCTATTAAACTCAACAAGCTGAACTTTATCTCCTTTCAGCAAATACATTTTCGTCGCCGAAGAATCGGAATGATCGTCGTACAACCTTGCCTTACTCACGGCTACCGCCGTAGTTACCGGCGCACGTTGCGCATAATTCCGTTGATTGGTAACGATTAATTTTTCGGAAACCCTCCCGTCCACGTACACAGAACGAGAAATCTCATCGCACCCAACACACGCATCACTTATTGCAATTTGATATTTTCCATTTTTTATCTTATAAATATCTTCATATTGTTTCGCATCAAGCCGATACGAACTAATCAAACTATCTCCGTCGATTCTAAAATTACATATATCTCGATCCGAGAATTTCAAGGCAGAAAATCTGCGCGACGCATGGTCATATGAAAAAAATTTCGAGCAGCTATCGCCCCCACCACTCGTGGCAGCAATTTCCCTATTTCCATCCTTATAAATATCAACAACAGCCAAATTCTCGTAACCGTCGTCAATGGCCTTCTTAAGATCGTCGGTCGGCTCTATGTCTTTGCAAACTGAAGAACCGCTACAATCACGGATTTTTCCCGCCTTATCTATTGAGAGCTCATTTGCATAAATTTCAGTAGAAGCAACTGACACGACGCCCACTGCAATCATAAAAGTCAACCCAAATTTAAACGATAAATCTCTTTTAAAAATTCTCACACCAACCCCCACTCTTTCTTAATTCGATCAAAAAGCTCCTGACGCTCAGGCAATCCATTATGCCCGCCATTGACAGCCAGCGTAATTAATCTAACATTATTTTTCTCATGATCTATGAGAATATTTATATCGCCCTTGGCTTCATATTTTTCCGAAAGCGCCCCTTTATGGCGCCAATACCAGCAAGATGCATCGATAGCATTTTCCATATCAGCAGCAATAAGCTCAGGATTTGTCACAAAATCGATCTTCCTGTGATCGGAATATGCGGCATAGTTATTTTTCCACGTTAACTGAATTAGCCCCTTTCCTTTGTACTTAGGTCCATCTCCGACGACAGTATTTCCATTCTTAATAGCGTCTGGATGCACCCCAGGATTATATCCCTCACCGGAGGCAAACTCTATTGTTGTCTCGAACCTAGCCGATTCATGGAAACATTGCGCTAAAAAGTGGGCTTTGTGATAACACCCGACAATGCCATACTCCTTCAATTTAGCATTGAGTAGCGAGACGAATTTATATTTATCATATTTATATATATTCGGGTATTTTTCCGGAAACTCCTGTACAAATGTCCTTGATCCTCCCTTCCCTGTAAACCAGTCTCCCGATTTTTTATACACCTTTTCCAATAGCTCAACCGTAATTGCACAGCATCCTGTGCCCGCAAAATTCCCAATCAACCCAATCGGATGAAGATGCCAAGGCGAAAGGTCTGTGGGGAACCCATCAACACCCTTGATTGACTCCCACCACTGAAGCTTCGCGAGCCGGTCAAGTTCCGTCTTCCACATCTCGGTCTGCTTCTGCATGAGCGGGCTGAGTTCTTCCCACTTGCCTAGACCACCGCCCCATTCGGTTTCATTACGCACCACAAGATGCGAAATCGCTTCGGCCATCCACTGCGTTTCCAGTGCGTGCTTCAGTTCTTGCGCCGTCACCTTCCCGTCGTGGTCCGTATCGATCGCCTGTTCGATCTTCGTGATGAATTCGCCAGCGTTGACCTTCACCGCGTCCACAGCAAATTCGGTGCCTTCCTCGTCCGGCAAATATTGCCCGGTCGTATGGATATGGCGTTTGAACATGTCGGCCGGGCTGACGCTGCCGTTGTCCACCAATGCGAACCCCGGCCATTCCCACGGACTACGAAGTTGTACGTGAGGGTGATCGGTATCGCACACCCAGCCAGTCAGGCCGGAGCCGTCCTTCGAGCCAACCGTGATGTTCCACCAATGATGACCCTTGTCGTCGACCGCGACATTGCCCTCACCGAGCTTGTCGAGTTCAGTACGGCGTAACACGTTCCTGAAGTCCGCGCCCGGTCCGCTTGCCTTGGAAACGTCCAGCGGAAAATTCTGCCATCCCGCTACGTTCGCCGTGCTGATCGTGTTCGCCAGACTGCTTTCGACCCACAGCGGATTGCCAACGTCCGCTAATTTTTGTTGGGCCTTCTGTTTGCCTTTCGCGGGTACATTGGTCACGCTCTTGGGTTGCACCTTGATCCAGCGCGAACCCTTTGCGTCGCCGATCGGCACGAGCTTCAACCCGGATTGGGTCAATTTCTGGTCCGGCGCGGGAATTTCGCTGACCAGTTTGGCCCCCGGCTCGATTTCCAGAAGCGGTTTGTTTTTGTCGTTCAGTTCTTTCACGCGCGCGCGGCTTCGATCGATGAAGTCCTTCAGGTCCGGCCCCGCGAACACTTCGAGATGCAGCATCGGATAGTTCGGCTTCGGCGGTATCGTACTGGCCTTCATAGGCCATTGATACTGGCCGACGTGGGCGATGACTTCGCCCGCCTTGACACGCTGCGGCTCCTTCAGGATCACGACCGTATCCAACGGCTGCGGATCGACAACGGCGTCCAGTTCCCCCTTGAACACATAGCTCCACTGCGCTTGGGGAGAAACCGGCTTGCCCACTTCGGCAGACAGAACCGTGCCCGATTTGATGGACTTGATCTTGATCCAGTCCGGATGGGCGGGATCGCCTTCGCCCGCAATGATTTCGGCTCCTGTCGGCAACACGCCGATAATCTTGCTCTTGCCGTCTGGCAGTTCTCTAATGCGCAACCCCGTCTGGGGAGCCGGTAGATCGACATCTTGATCGCTACTCGCGGGCGGCGGATCATTCTGGAGGGTGTTGTTAATCGGCAGATCGTCGGCCCCATCGGTACGCCTCGCGGGCGGCTGCGCAGGCGCTTTCGGCTTCGGGATAGCTTGCTTGTCCTTCGCCTTGTTGCCCACTCGATAGTAGCGCTCGCCTTCCCAATACGACATCGGCACGGGAAGCGTCGGGTCCGGCTTCGCTTTAGATTGAGCCTGTTCGATCGCCTTCTGATAGGTCTTCCAATCCATCGTGTGCATGTACAGGCTGAAGAACACGAGGGGCTTGTCGGTCGCCGGTTTGCTACTCGGCGCGGGGTTGTCGGCCGGGGCGGGTGTTGGCGTGGCGGTAGTCGATGCTGGCGCGGGAGCCGATGCAGGGGCCGCAGGTTTCGCGGGTTCTTTCGGTGCCGGTTTCGGCGGCACAGGCGGCAATTTCAGTTCATGCCGGACCAGTACAAAGCCGGTCGAGTAGTGCGCCGAAGTGTTGTTTGGATACTTCGTTTCCTCATATTGCGTGTTCAGCCGGTACGCGACGATCTTGCCGTCCGCAATCGCGCGCACGCCGCTGTCCTGCTTCAGCATTTGTGCACTGCCTTTGTCGAAGTGCACGCCCCCATGCCACATGCCACTGATGCCCAACGGGTAAAAGCCGGTCCCGCACTTCGCCAGCGCCTTGAAATACGTCATCGGGTCGGCCGCGTCGCTCCTGTCTGCGGGCGTGAACGGGTAGGCCCAGCTCAGCGGTGTATCGGCCGGCTCGGCCGGTTTGGGGGCCGATTGCGGCGCGGTCGCTGGATGGTGTTTCTTTTTGTGCGTTGTCTTGCTCATGATTCCCGACTCGGATTCGGCTTTCAGAATTTCTTATGTTTGACACTATACTGGCCGCGATTCAACCGGAGAACAGAGTGAAACGCCCGCCGTCGATCGATACCGGCGACGAATGCAACGGGTTTTGCAGCGTACCGCTTGCCGCACCGGCTTTCTCCCAATCCGTGCACTTTTCCACAATCTGGCCCGACGTAGCGTTCTCGATCGTGTTCGCTGTTAGTTTGATATACGAACCGTTCGCGCCGATCCAAATTTCGTCGGCCGACAGGTACATCTTCTTGCCCGCCGTTATCTTCACATCTTGCGAGGCGGCCAAGCTCATCGAATCGTTCTGCGCCTGAAGGTCGATCGGGCCGCTCGCCGCGTAGATCTTGACGCCGAGTTTTTCCGCAAACAGGCTGATTTGTTCCAGCACACTCGCGAGCAATGCTCGTCCGGCGGCAAGGTTGATGTTCTCCCCGGCGACCACATTGGTTTGCTTGTTTGCCGTGATGTGCGCCGATCCTTGCGTCGATGCGGCAATGCCTTCCGGACTGGACAGCAGCATGATCGGTTTGGCGAAACCGTTCGCATTACCCGTGCCGCCACCCGCCGTGCGACCGCCCTTGGTCGTGCCTGCAACCGGGTGCTGCGTGGCGTCGGTGAAGGCTTTCAGCGCGTTGTGGCCGTCTTGCTGGCTTTGCGCCCGATTCGTCTGGCTCGCCTTCGATGTTGTTTCCAGCGTCGCCTCGGCGCGGGTCAGTTGCTCGGATGCCGCCGTCGCGCTCATCGGTTGCGCGGCGACAGGTTGCGTCGACACATAGAGCCCTTGTTCGGCCCGCACCGCACCGTACCCCAACGACTTGAGATCGAAACCCTGCCCGATGAACGCGCCGCGCGTATTGCCCGAATGCTGGATCAGGTAGCCCAGGTGCAAATGAGAGCTATAACTCGTCGAGTACAAATGCACCCGGTTCTGCCCACTGGCGTCGTCCATCATGAGTTGGTTATAGCCTTCGCCGCCGTATTCGCGCGAAAGCAAACCCGAGGTCAGCCCGTGCGTGTGCCATTCCGGCATGCTTTCGCCGCCGTGCATTCTCGACAGAATCACGGGGCGATCGCAATCACCGTTGATGAAGCCGATCAAAACTTCGTCGTTCTTGCGCAGCGGAAACATGCCGCCGCGCTTGTGGCCCGCGTCGGGCATCGCCGCGCGTATCCATGCCGATACGTTTTGGTCGCCGTCATTGAGTCGATTGGACGTCAGCCGGACCTTCGCTCGCAGCATCGCATCCGTATAAATTTCTTCGTCCTCCGGCCCGCCGATGATGCCCGTCTGAAGCTGCATGATCGGTTTCTTGTGTTCGAATGGGCTACGAAACGCGACGCGGCGCCGTTGCGCTTCGATTTCGACGTGGAAAAATCCTACGCCGCCGTCGTCATGGCGCACGGACGAACCCGCACCGCTCGCGCGCGCTTGCTCGACGTCAGCACGTAGGCTCCTGCGAAAACGCATCAGGTTCTCGAGTCCCGGCACGTTATTCTGGATGAGCCAGCTTACCGAGAGGATCGCCATTTCACGATCCTGGTCCGACTGCGCATCATGCACCGGGTGCCCGGTCAGCACCCCATAGCGACCAGGCCATGCGCAACGCAATGCGCCCACACCGTAGAAGCGTTGCGCCCGTGAGCGCCATTCTTCTGTGACAACGTTTGCCTGAGCCTCGCCCATGTCGCGATCCGACCACGTATGCGACCCCGTGTATTCATACTGCTCGCCCAGCCCCGGCACATCGTCAAGATCGAACGCGGGCATCGTGACGTGCTTCGAAAGGTCCGGACGCTTGTAGTCGAATGTGCCCGTATCGAGTTCGGCCGACTGAATTTCTTGCGAGTCGATCCACTCACTCAGGCCGTCGAATTCCTCGTCTTGTACCGAGCGGCTAAACAAAATGGTCTTTTGCTTCAACTCGGGAACCGAGAAAAGATCGTCCATAATGACGACCTTGTGAGACTTGCCGTCCTGCGCGATATCGAAACGCGGAAAAAGATCGAGTTCTTCAAAGGTACGGTGGACGTAATTCCAGTCGGATTCCCATTGCATCCGCTGAGAATACGAGCGCAACGATTGACGCAGTTGCCAAGTAAAGTTACCGGTCGCCTGCGGATACTTTCCCAGCACATCGGACACGGTTTGTTGCGCGGGTGTCTCGATCCAGTCGCGTCGGTCACTGCCGAGGCGCAGCAGCGCGAGGAATGAATTGAAGCGGAGTTGATAGTACGTATTGGCTCCGTCCCCGCCCAAGCGGCTGAACGCCGTCACATAACCGTGAATCGGCATTTCGCTGCCATCCGTTTGCCGGATCCACAGCGTCACGGATTGCCGGATCAGCGCCTTCGCCGGAATCGTTTCGAGCCGCGTCGACGTTGCGTCGATCGTGAATTCGAAGTCTCGTCCAAGACATGCGCGCCCCCGGACATAAAGCGGGACCAACCAGTCTTCGCCAAGCGGCGTATCGAGGCGGACAATTCGTCCGTGTTGCACGTATTGCGTGCGCAGTGCCTTGTTCAGGAAATCGGAAACCATCAGGCTACCCCGTACCGTGTAGTAACAGAAACGGCCGCCGGGCAGCGCCGAGCGACCGATTGGTATCTCATTGAAATAGGGAAAGGCCCAAAATTTTCCGGCCACTGTTGGGGCTTTCGGCATGGAAAGGATTCAAGCCGCACACCGGATCGAGCCGGAATTCATCATATTAAATCCAACTCGGATGCAACTTACGCCATGCTTTCGAGCACAACGATATCGGCAGGCAGCACAGGCACGCCGCCCGTGGGGTCACTGCATTCGGCAACGGTAACGACAGCGCCCGCCGTAGCTGGAGCCAGCTAGATAGCGATAAATCGAATAACCGTCGTTTACCTTGGAGCTTTCAGTCTATAAACGTCAAAAAATGTGAAGCCATCGAGCGCGGACTCCCCGCAATGCAATGCTCGTGCAAGCCATGCGGCTGCTAAGCGCTGTAAACGCAAAAGGCTCGGGTTCGATCACCCGAGCCTTTTTCACCTACGCAAACCGCCCACGCTCAGAACGTATGCATCATCCCCACATACGCGCCCGTCTGCGACTCGCCGGTCATCGGGCTCGTCCCCGACGTCGCGTCGCGCGGCGTCGCGAGCAGCGAGAAGTTCGAATTCCCGCCGTTGCGCACATACGCAACCGTCCCATACAGGAACGTCCGTTTCGACAGGTTGTACGTGGTACCGAGCACGTACATCATCGCGTGCCCCGACGGATCGTGCGACGCATCGCCGCCGCCATCGCCCACCTTCACGTAATACCCGCCCCCCGTCACCGCCCACTGCGGCGTCGCCGAGTAGGTCGCGCCGAGCCAGTAGTGATCGGCACGATCGGCAACACCAGCCGGACTATCCGGCGCCTGGTAGTGCGTATACGCCCCCTGGATCTTGAACTTCGACACCTTCACGTTCGCGCCGACGAAGTACTCGCGCGACGCCGTGAAGACGTTGCTGAACTTGCCGTTGTTGTCGCGCAGCTCGTCGTAGATGCCACGCACATCAAGCACCGGCGAGTGATACGAGATCATGATCCCGTCCGAGCGGCCGAAATCGTCGGGCGCGCCGTAGTTGAAGCCGCGCGACTGGTTGCCGAACGCGTATTGCGCCTGCACGTCGAAGCCGCCGATCACCGGGCTGTGATATTCGATGTTGTTGCTGGTCTGCTGCCAGTTGCGGCCACGCACGAGCGACGCCGACGAAAACGCCTGCTGGACGAACGGATCGAATTCCCACACGCCGTCGCTGTCGATGAACAGGTTGCGGCCGGCCTGCAGCTGGCCCCACGTGTTGCTCTTCAACCCGACGTATGCGCGCCGTGACCACATGCGCCCGCCGCCCGTCTGGCCGTTCATCACCTGGAACGCGGTTTCCAGGTTGAACACCGTCGACAGCCCGCCGCCGAGATCCTCGACGCCCTTCAGCCCGAACATGCTGGTGCCCCAGTCGCCGCTTTCCGCGCTCCAGCGCGTCCCGCTGCCACCGTTCGGCTTCGCGATGTGGTTCAGGTATTCGACGCCGCCGTCGATCCGGCCGTACAGCGTGACGCTCGTCTGTGCAAACGCCGCCGCCGGCGTGGCGGCCGCAATCAGCCATGCGAAGTATTTGAGTCGCAAAATGATGCCCCTCGAAGTCTCGACCGTCCGACGCGCGCCCCATGCACGCGCCTCGGGTCCGCTTATCCGCGATCGATCGAAAAACGTCCGGGGCCAGCCGCGCAGAGCGCGAGCAAGCCGCCCGAGATCGCGATGTTCTTGTAGAAATGAATCATGTTGTTGATCTGCTCGCCGCCCGTCATCGTCCAGTAGTGGTGGCCGATGATGCCGGTGCCGATCGTATACAGCGCAAGCAGCAGCGCGAGCGCGCGCGTCTGGAAACCGACGAGGATCGCGATCCCGACGAACAGCTCCATCACGACGGAAATCGCCGCCGAGATGATCGGCGCCGGCGCGCCCTCGCTCCCCATGAACGCGATCGTACCGGAGAAGTCGATAATCTTCTTCCAGCCGAACATCACGAACAGGATCACGAGCAGAATGCGGGACAGCAGCAGCAGCACATCGCGCTGGGACGCGAGAAACGGTTGATTCGGTGTCATGGTGTGATCAACGAAAACGATGCGCGCAACTGCACGCACCGGATTGCCTGTGAACCGGGGCGAGCGGCCAACCGCGCCGCCCGCCCCGCTCTGCAACAACCGGCATCGGGGCCCGCCCGATGTGCTGTGCTCCTCCTCTTTTCTGTTGTCGCCCTGCTTCGTCGCGTGCCGCGTCAGCGCAGCTTCGCGACGTCCTGCTCGGTCACCTTCGCGGCCGGATTGCCGAACTGCCCGGTCAGGTAGTTCGTGAGCGCGGCGATCTGCGCATCCGACAGCTCGTGACGGAACGCGGGCATCCCGACGTCCTCGCTGCCGGCCTTGCGCTGCACGCCGTTCAGGATCACCTGCACGAGGTTGGTCGGATTCGGCGCGCCGACCGTCGAGTTGTGGAACAGCGGCGGGTAGTAACCGTCCGGCGTACCCTTGCCCTGCATCTGGTGGCAGGTCGCGCAGTTGCCGAGATACAGGCGCGCCGGATCGATACCCGACGACGCGAGCGCGACGCCGCGCAGCTTCAGGCCATCCTCGGCCGGCTTGCCCCACGACGAGCGCGACTGCTTCGCGTCGCCGCTGGCCACGGCCGGCACCGTACGGATGTACGTCGAGATCGCGCCGATGTCGGCTTCGGTCATCTTCGAGAAGCTGTGCTCGATCGCCTCGGCCATCGGGCCGGCCGCCTGCGCGAGACCCGGCACGCTGCCGGTGCGCAGGTACTGGACGAGCTGCTGCTGCGTCCAGCCGCCGATCCCCGCGTTCGGGTCGGACGTGATGTTGTAGCCGTCCCAGCCCGCGAGCACCGAGCCCGACAGGAAGCTGCCGCCCGTTTCGTCGAGCGACTTCTCCTGCATCGCGATGCCGCGCGGCGTGTGGCACGTGCTGCAGTGCGCGAGGCCCTGCACGAGATACGCGCCGCGGTTCCACTCGGCGCTCTGCGCCGGCTTCGGCTGATAGACGCCGTCCTTCAGGAACAGCCAGTTCCAGATCTTCAGCGGCCAGCGCATGCTGAGCAGCGCGGGGATCTCGTTCTTCGGCGGCGCCTGCTTGACCGGTTCGACGCCGTGCATGAAGTACGCGTACAGCGCCTGCACGTCGTCGTCGTTGATCTTCGCGTACGACACGTACGGCATCGCCGGATACAGGTTGTCGCCGTTCTTCGACACGCCGTGCCGCACCGCACGCTCGAAGTCGTCGAACGTCCAGTTGCCGATGCCCGTATCCGGGTCGGGCGTGATGTTGCTCGTATAGATCTTGCCGAGCATCGGCACCGGCATGCCGAGGCCGCCCGCGAACGGCTTGCCGCCCTTTGCGGTGTGGCAGGCCATGCAGTCGCCCGCGACCGCGAGGTATTCGCCGCGCTTGACCTGCGCGGGATCGGCCGAATCGGCCGCGCGTGCGAGGCCGGGCAGCGCGAGGCAGCCGGCCAGGAGGAAGGTGAGAGTAGATTTCCGCACGGTCAGACTTCCTTCTTCAGCGTGTCCGACATCCGCAGCGCGAGCGCCGCGATCGTCAGCGTCACGTTCACCGTACCGACGGTCGGCATCGTCGAGCTGCTCGAGATGAACAGGTTCGGATGGTCGAACGTGCGGCAGTCCTTGTCGACGACCGAGTCGCGTGCGTCCGCGCCCATGATCGTCGCGCCCGTGATGTGGTTGTTCGGCGCGAACTCGTCGTTGAAGACGACGTCGGTGCCGCCGAGCACCTTCGCGGCGGTCGCGTAGACCTCGCGCGTATGCACGGCGCCGCGCTTCACGTAATCGTCGATCGCATACGTGATCTCGGGGCGCGGGATGCCGATCGCGTCGGTGGCCGTCTTGCTCGGCACGATGCGGTTCTCGGGTTGCGGCAGGATCTCGTGGAAGCAGTCGAACTGCACGTAGCGTGCGGAACGGTCGCGGATCTGCGCGTCGAGCTCGTCGTGCTTCATCAGCTTGCCGGCCTTGAAGATCTTCTGCGTCTCCTGGTTGATGCGCGACATGTTCGACAGGTGGATCTTCTTCGCGGCTTCGGTCGCGCGGAACGGGCCGTCGCGGAAACCGATCAGCGACGTCATCTCCTGCGGGCCGCGGCCCGGCCACAGCTTCTCGCTCGCATAGAACGACACGCCGGTGCCCGGATGGTCCATCAGGTTGCGGCCGACCATGTCGGAGCTGTTCGCAACGCCGTTCGGGAAATCGCGGTTCGCGGACATCAGCAGGATCTTCGGCGTCTCGATGCCGTTCGCGGCGAGCACGAAGTACTTGCCCTCGACACGATGGTCGGCGCCCGTCTTGTCCTTGTAGATCGCAGCGACGATGCGCTTGTCCGGGCCCGTCTCGAGCTTGTAGACGACCGCGCTGTCGATCAGCTTCGCGCCGGCCTGCTCGGCCTTCTCGACGTGGACGATACCGTTGTACATCGCGCCGATCGGACAGATCGGCATGCAGTTGTTGTTTCCGCAACAGGTCGGCCGGCCGTCGTACGGGCGGCTGTTACGCGCGACGGGCTCGGTCACCACGTGGAACTTCGGGTCATAGCCGTTCAGCGCGCTCTTGATGGTCTGCTCGTTGAACGACAACGGCAGCGGCGGCATCGGGTACGCCTGCTTGCGCGGCGAGTACAGGTCTTCCTCGGGGCCCGGGCCCCACACGCCGAGCTCTTCCTCGGCGCGCTGATAGTAATGTTCGAGATCGTCGTACTGGATCGGCCAGTCGCGGCCGACGCCGTACACGGTCTTCATCTTGAAGTCGTTCGGGATGAAGCGCCACGCGGACGCGGCCCAGTGCCACGTCGTGCCGCCCACCGCGCGGATGTACTGCGAGTTGAACTTGTGCTCGCCCTTCAGGACCAGGTAGTCGTTCGGCGGGCCGTATTCCGGATGCGGGGCCCACGGGCTCGACGGGTACGGTGCCATGAAATCGGTCTTGTCGGCCTGGTTGCGAAAGCGCTCGACGATTTCCCAGCGCGGCATGCGCGGGCCGGCTTCCAGCAGGATCACGGACTTGCCCGCCATCGCGAGCTGGTGTGCAACGATCGCGCCGGCGACACCCGATCCGACGACGACGATGTCGGCTTTTTGCGTATCGGTATCGGCCATCAGGCTTGCCTCTCGATCGGTTTTTCGGCCCAGAAGCCGGGTTTGTTGGGGCAATACGAAGGGATCACGAGCGTATCGGACACCACGCTGAACATTAATGCTTCTTCGTAGGTAATCACGACGTTGTCGACGATGCCGAGATACCACGCGCCGAGAATCGTCAGTGCGAGCGATTCCTGGTCGGGATTCAGCGAACCGGATGCGAGCGCACCGGCGAGTTGCGGCAGGCTGTCGGCCGTCTTGAACGAGCCCTTCTGCAAGGCCTGCAGATAGCGCTGGCCGGTGATGCGGCTCAGCCCTTTCTTGCCGGTCAATGCTTCGGAAAGCGTCATGAACGTATCGAGCGGCGCGGTGCCGGGATCGTCGGCCAGGGCCCGCAACGCCAGCGAGCCGGTGAGGCCCGCCGCCGTCAGCGCCAGTGCGCCCTGCAGCCATTGACGCCGCGTGATGCCGGTTGCGGCTGCGTCGTTGTCACGACGCGATTGGGGGGTGTTGTCGTTGTGCATGTTTCCTTCTCTCGAACACCGGATTCGGGAAAACCACGCTTGATATTTCTCAAACATTGGCGCGGACCTGCAATGTACGCGCACCAGCCGGATCAAACAATCTTTTTATAGTTCATTTAATGTTCCGCAATCCGGGACAATCGAAATTTCGCTGCATTTTTGTGTCGTCGACGCGACAAATCCGCGGCAGGCCCCCCGTGTCGCGTGCCGACCACACACCGCACCCGCACGCCGCGCTGCGCGCGCGCGGCGGTCGGTTAGAATCCCGTGCAATCAAACAGAAAGCTTCCCTCCGAGGGCAATCGAGCGATGAAGCAGCGCGACAAGCACAACAAAGAAACGCATCGAACCAACCACACGACCCGGCTGCTCTGGCGCATCGGCGCCGTCGCGGCGCTCGGCGCCGCCGCGGCCCTGTCGCTGCATGCGGGCGCGGCGCGCACGGTGAGCGTGTCGCCGCAAGGCACCGTCACCGAAGTCCGGCAGAGCGTCGTCAAGTTCGACGAACCGATGGTCGCGTTCGGCTCGGCGTCTGCGCCGAATCCGGCGCGCGTAACCTGCAACGATTCGACCGCCGCGCGCGGCCAGGGCCACTGGCTCGACGACAAGACCTGGGTTTACGATTTCGAAAGCGACCTGCCGCCCGGCGTCCGCTGCTCGGTCGCGCTCAACGATACGCTGCGCTCGGTCGCCGGCAATGCGGCCAGCGGCCCGCGCCGCTTCACGTTCCAGACGGGCGGCCCGTTCCCGGTGTCGGTGCGCCCCGGCTCGCGCGAGATCGAGGAGCGGCAGGTCTTCGTGATGAAGCTGAACGGCCCGGCCGAGCCGCGCTCGGCGCTCGCCAACATCTGGTGCGAAGCGGCCGGCATCGGCAACCGCATTCCGGTCACGGCGGCCGACGACGACACGCGCAACGCCCTGCTCGATCATTTCGGGCTGAAGAAAGAAGCGGCGCGCGTGCTGACGCTGTCGTGCTCGCAGGCGCTGCCGGCAAGTGCGAAGATGCAGCTCGTCTACGGCAAGGGCGTGGCGAGCCCGAGCGGCATCGCGAACGACACCGAGCGGCGCTTCGATTTCACCGTGCGCGCACCGTTCGCCGCAAGCTTCTCGTGCGAACGCGAGAACGCGAAGGCGCCCTGCACGCCGCTGCGCCCGCTCACGCTGTCGTTCAACGCTCCGATCTCGCGCAAGCAGGCCGAAGCGATCAGGCTGCGCGGCCCCGACGGTTCGCTGTCGCCCACCTTCGCCGCCGACGACCACAGCGAGGAAGTGACGACCGTCACGTTCAACCCGCCGCTGCCCGCGCAGGCCGCCCTGACCGTCGAGCTGCCGTCGGGCCTGCACGACGTGACCGACCGGCCGCTGTCCAACGCCGACCTGTTCCCGCTCGCGACGCGCACCGCACCGATGCCGCCGCTCGCGAAATTCGCGTCGGGCACCTTCGGGATCGTCGAGCGCTTCGCCGAACCCGGTACGCCCGCGCTGGTGCCCGTCACGCTGCGCAACGTCGAGGCCGACCTGCATATCGCCGGCCTCAATGCGGGCGGTGCGCAATTCGCGAACCTGAAGGTCGAGAACGACACCGCGATCCGTCAATGGATGCGCACCGTCGACCGCTTCGACAACTGGTCGATGACGGCCGGCTCGATCGACGACCAGATTCCCGGGCTGCTGGAACGCAAGGGGCAACACCCCGTCTACGTGCCGCTCGAGGCCGGCGAAAAACAGCCGGCGCCGAAGAACCGCCGCATCGACGTGCGCTCGCTGTCGCTGCTCGCGGGCGAGCCCGGCGCGCAGGTGCTGACGCTGCCGAAGGCCGATCCGAAGGCGCTGCGTCCGTTCGAAGTGGTCGGCGTGCCGATCGACAAGCCCGGCTTCTACGTGCTCGAACTCGCGTCGCCCGCGCTCGGCCGCTCGCTGCTCGCGAAGCCGTCGAGCATGTACGTGCGCACCGCCGTGCTGGTCACGAACCTCGGCGTGCACCTGAAACAGGGGCGCGAGAACAACCTCGTGTGGGTCACGACGCTCGACAAGGGCAAGCCGGTGCCGAATGCGCAGATCCGCGTGTCGGACTGCAACGGCGACGAAATCGCGGCCGGCAAGACCGACGCGCAGGGCCTGCTGAAGATCGACGGGCCGTTCGAGCCGAAGCGCGAATGCAGCTCGTCGGGACAGCGCTTTAACGACTACTTCGTGTCGGCCCGCGTCGACGATCCGAAGACGGGCCCCGACATGGCGTTCGTCAGCTCGGGCTGGAACCGCGGGATCGAATCGTGGCGCTTCAACGTGCCGACCGACACCGACAGCGCGCCGACCGTGCGCGCACATACGGTGTTCGACCGCACGCTGCTGCGCGCCGGCGAAACCGTGTCGATGAAGCATTTCATCCGCACCGAGACGCTGCAGAGCCTCGCGTTCCCGTCGCAATACCCGACGCGCGTCGCGATCCGCCATCTCGGCACGGGCCAGACCTACAAGCTGCCGCTCACGTGGGCGGCCGACCACAGCGCGGATTCGCAGTTCACGCTGCCGGCCGCCGCGAAGCTCGGCGAATACAGCGTCGAGCTCGAAGGCGGCCCGGACGATGCGCCGACCGCCACGTACTACAGCGGCAGCTTCCGCGTCGAGGCGTTCCGCCTGCCGGTGCTGAAAGGCTCGATCGGCGCGCGCGACGCGCAGAAGAGCCCGCTCGTCGCCGCGAAGGAAGCGCCGCTCGCGGTGCAGATCGACTACGTGTCGGGCGGCGGCGCATCGAACCTGCCGGTGCAGGTATCGGCGCTGATGAAATGGGCGTCGCCGCCGTTCGCGGACCGTTTCGAGGATTTCAGCTTCACGCCGTATCGCCCCGACACGAGCGACGGCAACGCCGACGACGATGCGCAGGACGGCGACAACGCGTCGTCGTCGGCGTCGAGCAACGATCCCGACGCGACCAAGCTGATCGCCGACAAGCTGCCGCTGACGCTCGACCGCAACGGCGCGGGCTCGGTCACGCTCAAGGGCCTGCCGGACGTCGACGCGCCGAAGCGCATTGCGCTGGAGGCGACGTTCGCCGACCCGAACGGCGAAGTGCAGACGATTCGCGGCGACACGATCCTGTGGCCGGCCGCGGTGGTGGCCGGCATCAAGGCCGGCCGCTGGGTGTCGGTCGGCCAGCGCGTGCCGGTGCAGGCGCTGGCGGTCGACCTGCAGGGCAAGCCGCGCGCGTCGGTGCCGATCGAGATCAAGGGCGTCGCGCGCATCACGACGTCGTCGCGCAAGCGGATGGTCGGCGGCTTCTATGCGTACGACAACAAGAGCGACACGCGCGACCTCGGCGTGCTGTGCTCGCGCAAGACCGACGACAAGGGCCGCATGGCCTGCGACGCGACGCTCGAGCAGGCCGGCAACGTGCAGCTGATCGCGGTCGCGAAGGACGGCGACGGCCGCACGTCGAATGCGTCGACGTCGGTATGGGTCACGCGCGAGGACGAACTCTGGTTCGGCGGCGACAACACCGACCGGATCGACGTGATCCCCGAGAAAACGTCGTACGAACCGGGCGAAACGGCCCGCTTCCAGGTGCGCATGCCGTTCCGCTACGCGACCGCGCTGGTGGCGGTCGAGCGCGGCGGCGTGATGGAAACGCACATCGTCGAACTGAACGGCAAGAACCCGACCGTCGACCTGAAGGTCGGCGAATCGTGGGGGCCGAACGTCTACGTATCGGTGCTCGCGCTGCGCGGCCGGATTCGCGAGGTGCCGTGGTACTCGTTCTTCACGTGGGGCTGGAAGGCGCCGGTCGAATGGGCGCGCGCGTTCTGGCGCGAAGGCCGCCACTATGAAGCGCCGACCGCGTTCGTCGACCTGTCGAAGCCCGCGTTCCGCTATGGCCTCGGCGAGATCAAGGTCGGCACGGGCGTTCACCGCCTCGGCGTGACCGTGACGACCGACGCGACCCGCTACACGGTACGCGGCAAGGCGCAGGCGCACGTGAAGGTCACGCTGCCGAACGGCCAGCCGGCGCCGGCCGGCACGCAGATCGCCCTCGCGGCCGTCGACGAGGCGCTGCTCGAACTGATGCCGAACAACAGCTGGGACCTGCTCGACGCGATGCTGCGCCGGCGCGCGTACGGCGTCGAAACGGCCACCGCGCAGATGGAAATCATCGGCCGCCGCCACTTCGGCCGCAAGGCCGTGCCGGCGGGCGGCGGAGGCGGCAGCGCGCCGACCCGGGAGCTGTTCGACACGCTGCTGCTGTGGAACCCGCGCGTGACGCTCGATGCGAACGGCAGCGCAACCGTCGAGGTGCCGCTGAACGATGCGCTCACGCGCTTCCGGATCGTCGCGATCGCGGCGGTCGGCCCCGACCGCTTCGGCACGGGCAGCACGTCGATCCGCAGCACGCAGGATCTGCAACTGATCTCCGGCCTGCCGCCGCTCGTGCGCGAAGGCGACGCGTTCCGTGCGCAGGTCACGCTGCGCAACACGACCGACCGCGCGATGCAGGTCGTCGTGACGCCGCGCGTGACGGGCCTCGACGTCGCACCGCAAACCGTGTCGCTGGCGGCGAACGCGGCGACCGAGGTCGCGTGGACGATCACGGTGCCCGAGCAGGCGCTCGATGCGGCCGGTGCGCTGAACTGGCGCATCGAGGCGGCCGAGCAAGGCGGCAAGCGGGCATCCGACGCGCTGGCCGTCGCGCAGAAGGTCGTGCCCGCGCTGCCGGTCACGGTGCAGCAGGCGACGCTCGCGCAGGTCGACGGCACGCTGACGGTGCCCGTGGCGGCCCCGACCGGCGCCGCGAACAATGCGCAAGGTCTGCCGCGCGGCGGCATCGCGGTATCGCTGCAGTCGAAGCTTGCCGACGGGCTGCCCGGCGTGAAGCGCTGGTTCGAGCGCTATCCGTACCGCTGCCTCGAACAGCAGACCTCGCGTGCGATCGGCCTGCGCGACCCCGCGCAATGGCAGGCGCTGATCGCACGGATGCCCGTCTATCTCGACAGCGACGGCCTGGCGAGCTACTTCCCGCCGTCGTCCGACGATTCGCACCACGGCAGCCCGACGCTGTCGTCGTATCTCCTCGTGGTGTCCGACGAAGCCAGCCGTCTCGATCCGCGCTTCGCGCTGCCGGAAGACCTGCGCACGCAGCTCGAAGCCGGGCTCGCGCGCTTCGTCGACGGCCGCCTCGAGCGCAACGCGTGGGCGCCGCGCCAGGATCGCGACCTGCGCAAGCTCGCGGCGATCGAGGCGCTGTCGCGCTACGGCGCCGCGCAGGGCCGCATGCTCGGTTCGATCGAGATCGCGCCGAACCAGTGGCCGACGTCGGCGGTGATCGACTATCACGCGATCCTGACGCGCGTGAAGGACATCCCGCAACGCGACGAAAAACGCGCGCAGGTCGAACAGATCCTGCGGGCACGCCTGACGTACCAGGGCACGCAGCTCGTGTTCTCGACCGCGCGCGACGACGACCTGTGGTGGCTGATGACCAGCAACGAGACCAACGCCGCACGCCTCGCGCTGGAATTCGCGGGCGACCCCGCATGGAAGGATGAAATGCCGCGCGTGACGGCCGGCCTGCTCGCGCTGCAACGCCAGGGCGCCTGGCAGACGACGACGTCGAACGCGCTCGGCCTGCTCGCGGTCGAGCGCTTCTCGCGGACCTACGAGAGCACGCCGGTCGCCGGCGCGACGAAGGTTGCGCTCGGCGGCAACGAGCGCTCGATCTCGTGGTCGCAGACGGCATCGGCCGCGCCCGCCGAGTCGCCCGCATCGGCAGCGCCGTCGGCGTCGGCCACGCCCGCGACCCGCGCGGCCACCGCGCGCAGCGTGCTGATGCCGTGGCCGCGTGCGTCGCAGGGGCCGGCCACGCTGTCGGTCACGCAGGACGGCACCGGCCGCCCGTGGGCGACCGTCGAAAGCCTCGCGGCCGTGCCGCTGCGTGCGCCGTTTGCTGCCGGCTACCGGATCACGAAGACCGTCACGCCCGTGTCGCCGGCCGTCAACGGCGTGCTGACGCGCGGCGACGTCGTGCGCGTGCATCTCGACATCGATGCGCAGAGCGACATGACGTGGGTCGCCGTCAACGATCCGATCCCGGCCGGTGCGACGATCCTCGGGTCGGGCCTCGGCCGCGATTCCGAAGCCGCGACGCAGGGCGAGAAAACGCCGGACGGCGCGTGGCCGGCGTTCATCGAGCGCGACTTCGACGGCTATCGCGCGTACTACGACTATTTGCCGAAGGGCAAATTCTCGGTGGAGTACACGGTACGGCTGAACAACGTCGGCACGTTCGGCCTGCCGCCGACGCGCGTCGAGGCACTGTATGCGCCGTCCGTGTACGGCCTGTGGCCGAACCCGCCGATGACCGTGAAGCCGGCCGACGCGGGCAAGTAACGAGCACGTGATGATCGATCTGGCTTTGCCGCGGCCGGCGCGTTTCGCCGGTCGCGTATTCGCCGCCGTCGTGCTGGCCGCGCCGCTCGTCGCGCATGCGCTGCCCGGCTACGACGACGTGCGCCGCAACTGGCGCAGCTCCGACTGGGTGCTGCTCGCGCGCGACGGCACGCCGCTGCAGCGCACGCGTGTCGACCTCGCCGAACGGCGCGGCGCCTGGGTGTCGCTCGCGGACGTATCGCCCGCGTTCCGCGAAGCGATCGTCGTGTCCGAGGACAAGCGCTTCTACGAACACAGCGGCGTCGACTGGCGCGGCATCGCCGGCGCCGCGTGGGGCAACCTGTGGAACGAGCGCACGCGCGGCGCGTCGACCGTCACGATGCAGCTCGCGGGCCTGCTCGGCGATTCGCCGCGCCGCTCGGGCCAGCGCTCGCTGCCGCAGAAGGCCACGCAGGCCGTGAACGCGCTGTGGCTCGAACGCAGCTGGCGCAAGGATCAGATCCTCGAGGCCTATCTGAACCTGGTGCCGTTTCGCGGCGAGACGATCGGGCTCGGCGCGCTGTCGCAGGTGCTGTTCGGCAAGGCGCCGTCGGGCCTCGACGCGCGCGAGGCCGCGATCGCCGCCGCCCTCGTGCGGGCACCCAACGCGGCCCCGGCGAAGATCGCCGAGCGCGCATGCCGAATCCTGCGCGACATGCAGGCCGGGCAGGCGTGCGCGTCGCTCGACGGCTACGTGCAGCTCGTCGTCGCGCGCCCAGCCAATACCGTACGCGACGACGGCGCCGCACTCGCCCCGCACTTCGCGCGGCGCATCGCGGCCGAGGTCAAGCCGGCGGCCGGCGCGCAGGTCCGCACGACGCTCGATGCGCCGCTGCAGCGCTTCGCACGCGACACGCTGATGCGCGCGCTGACCGAACTGAACGCGCCCGCGCACCGGCGCAACGTGCAGGACGGCGCGGTCGTCGTGATCGACAACGCGACCGGCGAGATCCGCGCATGGGTCGGCTCGTCGGGGGCGCTGTCGAGCGCGCGCGACGTCGATGCCGTGCTCGCGCCGCGCCAGGCCGGCTCGACGCTCAAGCCGTTCCTCTATGCGCAGGCGCTCGACGAGAAGCGGCTGACCGCCGCGTCGCTGCTCGACGATGCGCCGATCAACCTCGCCGCCGGCGGCGGCCTGTACATTCCGCAGAACTACGACAAGGATTTCAAGGGCTGGGTGAGCGTGCGCAGCGCGCTCGGCGGCTCGCTGAACGTGCCGGCCGTGCGCACGCTGGTGCTCGTCACGCCGCACCGTTTTGCGCGCACGCTGACCGCGCTCGGCCTGCCGCTCGCGCAGGAAGGCGATTACTACGGTTTCAGCCTTGCGCTCGGCAGTGCGGACGTCACACTGCTGTCGCTGACCAACGCCTACCGCGCGCTCGCGAACGGCGGCGTCGCACGCAAGGTCGTCGACCTGCCGGCCGCGGCACCGGCGCCCGCATCCGGCGCAGCGGCGCCCGCGCGGCCGGACGCGGGCACGCGCGTGTTCAGCGAAGCGGCCAGCTTCGTCGTCACCGACATCCTGTCCGACAACAATGCGCGTGTCCGTACGTTCGGCTTCGACAACCCGCTCGCGACGCGCTTCTTCTCCGCGGTCAAGACCGGCACGAGCAAGGACATGCGCGACAACTGGACGGTGGGCTTCACGTCGCGCTATACGGTCGGCGTGTGGGTCGGCAATGCGGACGGCTCGCCGATGTGGGACGTGTCGGGCGTCACGGGCGCGTCGCCCGTGTGGTCGGCCGTCGTCGGCTACCTGCATCGCGACCTGCCGAGCCGTGCGCCGCGCGCGCCGGCCGGCGTCGAGACGCGCCGGATCGCGTTCGAGCGCGATATCGAGCCGGCTCGCAACGAGTGGTTCATCGCGGGCACGGCGGTCGACACGATCCGGCTCGCGGCGCCCGTCACGCCGGGCAAGGACGGCGCGCGCGCGCCGCTGACGATCGGCGCGCCGACCGACGGCACGATCTTTGCGATCGACCCGGACATTCCGCCGAAGAACCAGCGGATCTGGTTCGAGCGCTCGGCCGGACGCGCGACGAAGTTCGCGTGGCGGCTCGACGACAAGGTGATCGGCCATGCCGATCGCGTCGCGTGGCTGCCGTGGCCGGGCCGGCACCGGCTCGAACTCGTCGACGCGCGCGGCAACGTCGCGGATGCGATCGGCTTCGAGGTGCGCGGCGCGTTCGCGAAGCCGGCCGCGCGCAAGCGCTGAGCGGGCGAGCCGGCCCGACTGGCCGGGCATATTTGCTTTCGGCGGCTGGGCGGAAAAGTCGAGTGCAGTCGCCCGATCCTTCAACCGGACCGGCCAAGCCGCAAATCGTTGTGGACGGGGTGAATTAGTTCGACAATACCGGGCACGCGCTGCATCCGGGCGCCGACGACGAACCGACGCAGGCCGATTCCCGACCGACAGCGATGACACCCGAAACCGAGCGGAAACTACTTCGGCATGGCGTACAGATCATTCCGCTCTTCTTGGGTCTGTATGCCGCCGCCAGCCTGTGGGACGCGTATCGAAACGGCGGCATCCTGGAATGCCATCAGGCTCGCATGCACCCCATGACCTGCCGATGGATCACGCCGGACATGGGCGAGCACTTCCAGCGGCTGCTCGCCAGCCATTGGCACGTGCTCGGGCTCAGCATCCTGCTGAGCCTGTTGCTCGCTTACGTCATGGCGCCGGCCCGGCCCCCGCACCCATAACGCGTCTGCCCGGCGGTACCCCGCCTACGGCACACCGAACGGGCGAGCAGCACCGCGGTTCAGGACATAGAATGAAAGCAGCGCTGCATCCCCGACGCGCCCCGGTTGCCTCATTCTCTCGGATTGCCCGCGACCATGAACATTCGCCTTACGCGCTTCACCCGCCCCGCGCTGAGCGCGTTGTGCGTCGCAACGCTCGCCGCCCTCCAAGCCTGCAACGGCGATGCGTGCTTCGGCGTCGACGCATGCTTCAACGACAACACGCAAACCGTCTCGCTATCGGGCACGGCCGCGACGGGCGACGCGCTCGCGAGCGCGCAGGTGGCGGTCAATTGCGCGGTTGGCTCGGCAACGACGCTGACGGACGGCGGCGGCAACTACCGTGTGACGCTCAACGCGGCGCTGCCGTGCGTCATCACCGTGGCGTCGGGCAGCGCGAGCCTGCATTCGCTCGCCTATGCGGGCGGCACCTTCAACACGACGCCCGAGACCGAACTGATGCTCGTCTATCTCGCGGCGCAACTCGGGACGAACACGGCCGGGCTGATCGGCAATTTCCAGGACAGCCTGCGCTATCAGCGGGCCATGAACAGCCCGGACACCGTGCAGGCCGCGCAATCGGCCGTGGTCACCAACCTGCAGCAGCGCTATGCGGTCACGCTCGCCGCGCCGGCATTCCTGACCACCTCGTTCGTGGTCGGGCAACCGGGCGTCGATGCCGATCTCGTCGCGCTGGCCAAGGCTGGGGCGGTCGATTCGAACGGACTGCCGGACCCGGTTGCCGTGTCGCTGTTGCAGCAGGCAGGCGCCGCGCATCCGCTGTAAGCGCCGCGAGGCGGGACGGGAAACGACCGTCAGGCGCCGCCTTCGCGCGCGTCGTCGGCCAGCAGCGCCCAGCGCTCGTGGTCGCGCCATTCGCCGCCGATGCGCAGATAGCTCGGCGAGAATCCCTCTTGCCTGAAACCGAGCCGCCGAACCAGCGCGATCGACGCATGATTGCCGGGTTGGATATTCGCTTCGAGCCGATGCAGCCCGAGTTCGCCGAACGCGACGTCGATCGCCGCCCGCAACGCATCCGTCATCAGCCCCTTGCGGCTGAACTCCGCCATTCCGTAGTACGCAAGATAAGCGCTCTGAAACACCCCCCGACGATCTCGTTGAGATTCACGACGCCGACCACCGCGCCCGATGTCCGCTCGCGCGCGATGAATCCCACGTTCGGGCCCGTCAGGCAGCGGGCGAACCATTGATCGAAGCCGGCCTGGTCGATGAACGAATCGACCCACGGCAGATGATGGCTCCGGCTCGCGCGGTTGGCAGCGATCAGGTCGGCGGCGTCGGACCGGGCGACGCGCTTCAGCAGAATCCGGTTCATGAGTCGGTCGACCGGCGGCTTACGCCGCCTCCCCGCTCCCGCATACCACCGGCGCCGCCTGCTGCCGCGACAGATACCGCAGCAGCTTCGTCACCATCCACACGACGATGAACGACAACGCGACGAAGAACACCGCCAGCGGCGTCAGCACGTGAATCGACACGAAGCCGGCGAGGCCCATCATCGCGGACGACACGAGCAGCAGCGCACAGCCGAGGATCGCGCTCGTCAGGCCGGCGATATGCGGAAACAGCGAATTGCCCTTGGCCATCAGCGTCGGATACATCGCGCCCGCGCAGAAACCCATCACGAGCACCGGCGTCGCGAGCGTCCACACGCGCAGGCCGACGGTCAGCGCCAGCACCAGCATCGCGACCGACGCGCCCGCCATCACGCGCGCGCCGATCCGCAGCCGTTGCTCGGCGCTCGGCAGCCCGCGGCCGTGAATCCGGTTCGACAGGCCGCCGAGAAAATACATGAGGCCGATGCCGAGCGCGAGATAACCGAAGAAGGTCGGCGGCTTGTGCAGCGTGGTCTGCACCATGAACGGCCCGACGATGTTGAACACCAGCAGAATGCTGTAGCACAGCCCCTGTGCGAGGAAGCAGCTCTGGAACACCGGGCTGGCCAGCACCTTGCCCGCGTTCGCCATCAGCGTACGCGGCTCGAGATGCACCGGCTTCGGCAAGGTTTCGCGGTAGCGCCACAGCAGCGCCCACATCGCCAGCGAGTAGACCAGCAGGAACACCAGGCAAGCGCGCCAGCCGAACCATTCCTGCAGGTGCGCCCCGATCACCGGCGCGATGATCGGCGCCAGCCCCCACGCGATCGACATGTACGTGAACGCGTGCATCAACGCCTGGCCGGAGAACGAATCGGTGATGATCGCCTTCGCCAGCAGGTTGGTGGTCGCGATCCCGAAGCCCTGCAGGCAGCGCGCCAGCACGAACGTCTCGAGGTTCGGCGCGCCGAGCGACAGCAGGCAGCCGATCGTGTAGATCACGAGCCCGAACGCGAGCACGCGCTTGCGGCCGTATGCGTCGGCGATCGGCCCGAAGATCAGCTGGCCCAGCGCGTAGGCCGCCATGTAGCCGGACACGCTCGACTGGATCGCCTGCGGCGTGGTCGCGAACGAACGGGCCATGTCGGGCAGCGCGGGCACGTAGATGTCGATCGCGAGCTGGCCGGCGGATGCGAACAGGCAGATCAGGAACAGCAGGAAGCGCGGCGAATTCGACTCGCGCGCGGGAGTGAGCGTGGCGTTCATGACGACTGGGGAAGGAGATCGGGCAGCAGTGCCGCATCGTCAATGTTCGGATGTCGAACATGCGTGCGGGGGTGGCGAATTCCGTATTGTGCCTGTTGTTGCACCGGGCGACAGGATGCCCCTGGCACGGGCGAGGTTGAATGCCGATGGCGGCCCGTTCCGACATGCGCCGACGGGGCCCGCCGGCGGCGGTTTTAATGTTGATTTAAGCCAACGGCCGCATCGTCTCGGATGGCTCACTCCGTGAGCCGCACGTCATTGTTGATTCGATCAGTCCCGTTTGATGGAGATACGAAGATGCGATTCCGTTCGTATATGGCGGCGGGCGCGCTGACGCTGGCGCCCGTGTTCGCCCTGGCCGGGCAGGCCGGCGCGCCGGCCGTCGCCCAACCGATGTTCGTCAATGTCGACGGGCAGGCCGTGCCCGTGAAAGCCGAAACGCGCGTCGTCCAGACGGCCGTCGGCCCGATGAAGGTCAGCACGTGGCGCTGGCACAGCCCGCAAGGCGGCGCGAGCTTCGAGATGCAGACGTCGTCGGGCGGCCTGCCGCCCGCGGCAGCGTTGCGGCAAATGCAGGTTGCGCAGTACCGGATGCAGGCGGCGCAGGCCCAGATGGTCGCGATGCAGCAACAGATGATGGCGCTCCAGCACATCGCGCTCGCCAACGCATTCGCGATGCCGATGCCGCAGCCCGTCGGGTTCGCGATGGCGCCGTGGGCCATGCCGGAACCGGTCGTCGTGATCGTGCCGGTGCAACCTTCCGCGCGTTCGATGGCACCCGCTCCCGCCCCGGCGGCGCCGGCACGGCCGGCCGCGCGCGGGCCCGAAATCAAGGCCTGACGCGCACGCTCGACGCACGAGCGGGCGGGGCCGCAAAGCGAAACCGCCGGCATGTGCCGGCGGTTTTTCATGGGTGGCGCGATATCGCCACGACGCGGTGCTCAGTACTGCGCCTGATCCGTCGGATTCTTGAACAGCTGCTTCATCTCCGCCGACAGCGGATAGTTGAGGCTGACACCCTTCGGCGGAATCGGCTGCATGAACCACTGGTCGTACAGCTTCTCGGCCGCACCCGAGGTCTGCATCTTCGCGATCACGCCGTCGACGACGCGCTTGAACGCCGGATCGTCCCTGCGCATCATGCACGCATAGTTTTCGTGAACGAGCGGCGTGCCCGCGACCGTGTACGCCCCCGGGTTGCGGTCCTTCGCGATCTCGCCGTACAGCAGCGGCTCGTCCATCACGAACGCCACCGCGCGCCCGGTCGTGACGTTCATGAACGCTTCGGCGTGATCCTTCGCGCTGATGATCGTCATGTTCATCGCCTTCTCTTCGTTGAGCTTGCGCAGCAGGCGCTCGTCCGACGTACCGGCCGTCGTCGCGACCGTCTTGCCGGCCAGGTCCGCGAAGTCCTTCACGCCCGAATCCTTGCGCGTGCTGAAACGAATGCCGTACAGAAAGATACTGTTCGAGAACGCGGCCTGCCTTTGCCGTTCGAGCGTATTCGTCGTCGAGCCGCATTCGAAGTCGATCGTCCCGTTCTGCAATAGCGGAATGCGGTTCTGCGACGTGATCGGGATTTCCTTCACCGCGAGGTTCGGCAGGTTCAGCTCCGTCTTCAACTGGTCGATGACGCGCGACGCGATGTCCCGCGAGTAGCCGATGTTCTTCTGCTGGTTGTCCGAATACGAGAACGGCACCGACGACTCGCGAATGCCCAGCGACACGACGCCCGTGTCCTTGATCTTCTTCAGCGTACCGGTAAGGGCCTGCGCGTGCGCGGCGCCGGCCAGCGCACAGGCCAGCGCGACGGCGAGACAACGGAAACGGCGATCCATGCATGTCTCCTGATGAAACGTTGATCGAATCGCGATCCTACGCCCGACAATATTCGCGTCACATCAGGGCAAGCGTAAGCAACCTTCCGCCCGAGCTCGATCCTGAAAGATGTTTTCCGTGCCGCGCAAACCGGCCCGCGCCATTCGGCTCGCCCGGCGACGCCACGTGCGGGCTCGTGCGCGCCGTCTGTGCCGATCGTTCCAAACGCGCGTTCATGCTGCGACGCACCAACGGAATCGTTTGCGGCACCCCCTGTTTTTCTCGCGAAACGCACTCAAGAAGCCGCCGCGCACGCCGTTACCCAGTGCATGGCGCGTCGCAGCAACCTGCTGCAACCGTCAGACAAAAACACAAGGTCCGGCTCAGCCGGACCGGCGCCACCGCCGGCACGACGGTTATCTACGAGGATCAAGTTTCAACATGAGAGCCAAACGTTTCAATTTCGCGCTGGCGCGCCCCGCACATGCGCGCATGCTCGCCGGCATGCTGTCCGCAGCCGCCCTCCTGCCCCTCGCCGGTTGCGGCGGAGGCGGCGGCGACGGCAGCAACCCGTCTTCGTCCAACGCATCGCCCGCACCGACACCCGCCCCGACGCCGGCTCCCACGCCCGCGCCCGCCCCGACCACCCCGCCCGCGTCGTCCGGCGGCAATGCATGCACGTCGCAGCAGGCCGCCGTGCAGATGGCCGCGCAGACCGCGCCGGCCGAGCCGCCGGTCGATCACCTCATCGTCAAGCTGAAAACGCTGACGGCCACGCGCGCGATGGCGGCCATCGACAACGGCTCGCGATTCGACGCGGTGATCCAGCGCGCGATGACGCGCTGGACAGCGCCGGTGACCGGCAGCGCACGCGCGTACGCGAGCACGGTCGCGCAAACGCCGGTGAACGTGCAGGTCGAGCGCACGATCTCGAACGGCGCGGCCGTGCTGTCGCTCGGCCAGCGCATGGACGCCGCCGATGCCGCCGCGCTCGCGCAGGCGTTCGCGGCGGACAGCGACGTGGACTACGCGGAACCGGATCACCCGATGCAGATCCGCGACACGCCGAGCGACCCGCTCTACAGCCAGCAGTGGTACCTGTCCGACCCGGCCGCCGGCATCGACCTGCCGCCCGCCTGGAACGTGACCAAAGGTTCGCCGACCGTCGTCACGGCCGTGCTCGACACCGGCTACCGGCCGCACGGCGACCTCGTCGGCAATCTGATCCAGCAAGGCTACAGCTTCATCAGCAACGTCAACACCAGCAACAACGGCCTGACGCGCGGCCCGGACGCCACCGATCCGGGCGACTGGGTCACGCAGCAGGAACTCGACAACGCCAACGGCCCGTACTATCACTGCGCCAGCCAGCCGAGCAACAGCAGCTGGCACGGCACGCGCGTGATGGGCGTGATCGGCGCGACCGCCAACAACGGCACCGGCGTCGCCGGCGTCTCGTGGCTCAGCCGGATCCTGCCGGTGCGCGTGCTCGGCAAGTGCGGCGGCGTGACGAGCGACATCGCCGACGGCATGCGCTGGGCAGCCGGCATTCCCGTCAATGGCGTGCCGAACAATCCGAACCCCGCGAAGATCATCAACCTGAGCCTCGGCGGGGTCGGCGCATGCAGCACGACGTTCCAGCAGGCGATCGACGACGTGACCGCGAAAGGCGTGACCGTGGTCGTCGCGGCCGGCAACGACGGCCTGTCGACCGGGCTCGACCAACCCGCGAACTGCCGCGGCGTGATCACCGTCGGCGCGACCGACGCGACGGGCCGACGCGCATCGTTCAGCAACTTCGGCGCCGATGTCGCGCTGAGCGCACCGGGCGTCAACGTCCTGTCGACGTCGAACACCGGCACGACGACGCCGGGCTCGGACACCTATGGCCCCGCGAACGGCACCAGCCTCGCGGCGCCCCAGGTGACGGGCGTCGCCGCGCTGATGTTGTCGGTGAACGGCAACCTCACGCCCGCGCAGATCCTGCAGAAGCTGCAAGGCGGCACGCGCGCGGCGAAGCTGGCCGCCGGCACGTCGTGCACCGCGCTGCCGGCAGGCTCGGGCATCCTCGATGCGGGGGCCGCCGTCGCGACCGCGAACCAGTAACCGGAACCTCGTTCGACGCGGCCGCGCCTCTGCCGACATCGCAGGCGCGCGGCCGTTTCATGACGGGCTATCGAACGCGACTGCACACGCGCGCCGCCTCGATCACGCATCTCGAAATAACGCCTGACAAAAGGGTTGACGCTTCGCACAGCGAGCCATTACCATCGCCCCCGTCTAGTTACATGGAGTGTTCTGTGAACACCGATGCGAGTTGTAGTTGGTCCCTGGCCAACTTGACTGCTGCCTGAGGAAAACGCGCAGAGCCTCGTCTTCTGCCGCATCCCGGGAAGCAGGATGCGGCGCCCTTCCGGCCTGACCACGGGCCAGATCTCCCGCCGAATTTTCGATGTTGTCGAATGCACGCGACGCGCCGTCGCGCGTGTGCGTTCGTGTTGCGCGCGGCGCCAGCCGCGTGCACTCTCCGTTCGCGTGCCGTCCGGCCGCGCGCCTCGTTGCGCGCGCCGCCGCCGATCGCCCGCGCCGATTCTCCGCAACCGACAGGAGTGCAGATGAACTCAGACGACAGTAGTCGATTACCGCTCGCCGGTGCGACGCTGCGCATCGACACGCCGTGCGCATTCTGCGCGCCGGCGAGCGTTCCCGCCTTTACCGATCCACAGCCGATCGCGCCTGACGCGACGCGGCGGGGAGCGTTCGTGCGTCGATGACGTCACGGCCGCTCCCCGCCCGCCGCCTCGTGCGCAAGGAGCGACTCATGACGACACGACACAACACCTCGCACAAGAAACAGCGCGGCTTCATCAAGGCCGGCGCCGGCCAGCAGAACGACCCGCGCATCATGCGCGCCGCCCAGGAAGCGGCCCGCCCGCTCGAAGACACGCTGAAGTCGCTGCACACCAGCACGCGCGGCCTCACCTACGACCAGGCAGCCGGCCGCCTGCAGCACGACGGCCCGAACGAAATCGCGCACGACAAGCCGCCGCACTGGACCCGCCAGTTGCTGCTGTCGTTCCACAACCCGTTCGTCTACGTGCTGCTGGTGCTGGCCGCCATCAGCTTCTTCACCGACGTCTACTTCGCGGCGCCCGACGATCGCGACTACGTCGGC
The DNA here is from genome assembly GCF_014211915.1 of Burkholderia cenocepacia. Lineage (NCBI taxonomy): Bacteria > Pseudomonadati > Pseudomonadota > Betaproteobacteria > Burkholderiales > Burkholderiaceae > Burkholderia > Burkholderia cenocepacia. Next base: position 1,083,903 of record NZ_CP060040.1, read on the forward strand.
ATGACGATCCTGCTGACGATGGTCACGATCAGCGCGCTGCTGCGCTTCGTGCAGGAATTCCGGTCGCTGCGCGCGGCCGAGAAGCTCAAGGCGATGGTCCGCACGACCGCGACCGTGCAGCGCGCCATGACCGACACGTCGGAACCGACGCGCCGCGAGGTGCCGATGCGCGAAGTCGTGACCGGCGACATCGTGCATCTTTCCGCCGGCGACATGATCCCCGCCGACGTGCGGCTGCTCGCGTCGCGCGACCTGTTCATCAGCCAGGCCGTGCTGACCGGCGAGGCGCTGCCCGTCGAGAAGTACGACACGCTCGGCGCGGTGGCCGGCAAATCCGCGGGCACGCACGCGGCCGGCGCGGCCAACGGCGCACCGGCATCGCTGCTCGATCTCGAGAACGTCTGCTTCATGGGCACCAACGTCGTCAGCGGCACGGCGACGGCCGTCGTCGTCGCGACCGGCGAAGACACGTACTTCGGCTCGCTCGCGCGCAACGTCGTGAGCCACAAGCGCATCGAGACGAGCTTCGACCGCGGTGTCGCGAGCGTCAGCTGGCTGCTGATCAAGTTCATGTTCGTGATGGTGCCGATCGTGTTCATGATCAACGGCCTCACCAAGGGCGACTGGCTGAGCGCACTCACGTTCGCGCTCGCGGTGGCCGTGGGCCTCACGCCCGAGATGCTGCCGATGATCGTCAGCGCGAACCTTGCGCGCGGCGCGGTCGCGATGGCGCGCCGCAAGGTGGTCGTCAAGCGGCTGAACTCGGTGCAGAACTTCGGCGCGATGGATGTGCTGTGTACCGACAAGACCGGCACGCTCACGCAGGACAAGATCATCCTCGAACACCACCTCGACCTGTCCGGTCACAAGAACGAGGACATCCTGCGGCTCGGCTGGCTGAACAGCTTCCACCAGAGCGGCCAGAAGAACCTGATCGACATCGCGGTCGTCGCGCGCGCCGACGAGATCGGCGAACGCGTGAAGCCGCAGGGCTACAAGAAGATCGACGAACTGCCGTTCGACTTCGTGCGGCGCCGTCTGTCGGTCGTCGTCGAGGATACGCGCGGCACGCACCTGCTGATCTGCAAGGGCGCGGTCGAGGAAATGCTGGCCGTCTCCAGGCATGTGCAGGATGAGGACGGCGTGCGCCCGCTCGACTTCGTGGCCCGCAAGCGGCTGCTCGAACAGGCCACCGCGTACAACGAGGACGGGTTCCGCGTGCTCGTGCTCGCCACGCGCACGATCCCGCGCGGCGAAGAACGCGCGCAATATCGCACCGCCGACGAACACGATCTCGTCGTGCGCGGCTTCCTGACCTTCCTCGATCCGCCGAAGGAATCGGCCGCGCCGGCGCTCGCCGCGCTGCGCGAGAACGGCGTCGCGGTGAAGGTGCTGACGGGCGACAACCCGACCGTCACGATGAAGGTGTGCCGCCAGGTCGGCCTCGAACCCGGCAAGCCGATGCTCGGTACGGAAATCGAAGCGCTCGACGATGCGACGCTCGCGCAGGTGGTCGAACGCACGACCGTGTTCGCGAAGCTCACGCCGCTGCAGAAGGCGCGCATCGTCAAGGCGCTGCAGGCGAACGGCCACACGGTCGGCTTCCTCGGCGACGGCATCAACGACGCGCCGGCGCTGCGCGACGCGGACGTCGGCATCTCGGTCGACAGCGGCGCCGACATCGCGAAGGAAACCGCCGACATCATCCTGCTCGAAAAGAGCCTGATGGTGCTGGAGGAAGGCGTGATCAAGGGCCGCGAGACGTTCGGCAACATCCTGAAGTACCTGAACATGACGGCCAGCTCGAACTTCGGCAACGTGTTCTCGGTGCTGGTCGCCAGCGCGTTCCTGCCGTGGGAGCCGATGCTCGCGACGCAACTGCTCGTGCTGAATCTGATCTACGACACGTCGCAGATGCTGCTGCCGTGGGACAAGATGGACCCCGAGTTCCTGAAGAAGCCGCGCAAGTGGGAAGCCGGCAACATCAGCCGCTTCATGCTGTGGGTCGGGCCGACGTCGTCGGTGTTCGACATCACGACGTACATCCTGATGTGGACCGTGTTCGGTGCGGGCGCGCTGTATCACCTGAACGGCGGCGCGAGCGGCCAGATCGTGATGAACTCGGGCTGGTTCATCGAGAGCCTCGTGTCGCAGACGCTCGTCGTGCATCTGCTGCGCACGCAGAAGATCCCGTTCCTGCAGAGCACGGCGTCGCTGCCGGTGCTGCTGTCGACCTTCACCGCGATCGCGATCGGCTGCTGGCTGCCGTTCTCGCCGTTCGCGGAGGCGATCGGCTTCATGCACCTGCCGGGCACCTACTGGCTGTGGCTCGCCGCGACGATGGTCGGCTACATCGTGCTTGCGCAGATCGTCAAGACGATCTACGTGCGCCGCTACAAGCAATGGTTCTGATGGCGCGAGGATGACGATGCGCCGGCCCGTGCGCGACCCGCACGGGCCGAACGATCCGATCTGCCATCGTTCGGTGATGAACAGGCCGCATCCGCGGCCTGTTTTTCATTCATTGGGCATCGTTCGCACCGAACAGCTGCGCGCACACCGCGCGCCCTTCGTCGGTCAGCGCGGCGCTGCCGGTACCGTCCTCGTTCAGCGTCGTCGCGCTCAGGCCGGCGGCGTCGAGTTGCGTCAGCACGCGGCGCAGCGTGCTCATCGGCAGTTGCGCGCGCTTCGCGATCTTCGGCAGCGACCACGTCTTGCCGGCCGGATCGCTGGCGGCTTCGTTCAGCGTCGCGAGCGTGGCGACGAGTGCGGGATCGAGCGGGGATTCGTCGGTGTCGGAAGTCATCGGTTCGGGTTCGTCGGCCGGCGTCGCACCGGCATGCAGGGAGAAAACGCTCGCGGACACTATACGCCGCGTCACGCACCCTTGAGCGCGCTGCGCATGAACGACACGAAACGCGCGGTGACGGGATCGTCGCGATCGGACAGCCATGCGAGCCCCACGCGCCACTTCGCGTCACGGCCGTCGAGCGGCAGCACCGTCGCGTCGCGCAGCAGGTACCGCGCGCTCGACGGGATGAACGCGACGCCGACGCCGGCCGCGACCGAGGTCAGCACCGACTGCACGTCTTCCGCCTGCTGCATCACGTGCGGCACGAAACGGCGCTCGACGCACCATCGGTCGATCTGCGCGGCCAGCCCCGGGCCGCGCGCACGCTGCAGTGCGATGAAGCCGATCTCGTTGAGCGCGTCGAGGTTGGCCGGCACGCGCTTGAAGCCGAGATGCGGCGGCACGGCGAGCGCGAGCGCTTCGTCGGTCACCTTGAACGACGACAAGCCGTCGTCGGCGGGCAGGCGCAGGAAACCGGCGTCGAGCTTGCCGGCACGCAGCCGACGCGTCTGTTCGGACGACGACAGGTCGCTCAGCGTCACCGCGATACCCGGATTGCAACGGCGGAATTCGGCGATCAGCTTCGGCACGAGCGTCAGCACGGACAGGCAGATGCCGAGCCGCAAATGCCCGCGCTGGCCACTGGTCGCTTCCCGTGCACGCGCCAGGATTTCGTCGGCATCGCGCACGAGCGCCTGCGCGTCCGGCAGGAAGCGTTCGCCGAACGGCGTCAGCTCCGCGCCATGCCGGCCGCGCTCGAACAGCTTGCCGCCGAGGCTTGCTTCCAGCGCGCCGATCTGCTTGCTGAGCGCAGGCTGGCTCATGTGCAGCGCATCGGCCGCGCGGCTGAAATGGCACAGCTCGGTGACCGTCAGGAACGTGCGCAGCAGTTTCAGTTCCATTCTTTAACGGAATCGTAACGATTGAAATATTCATTTTACCGATCGAACGCAATGGCGTTCAATACGGACATGCCCTTCCCGGAATTCACCTTCATGTCCCTCGATCCAGCGGCCGACTGCGTGGCCGAATCACCATGCGATGTCGCGGGTGCAAACGCATGCGCCGGTGCCGCCGATACCCGCGCGCCGAAACGTCGTGTCGAACGCACGGACGGGCGCAGCCGCCGCTTTCGCTTCGGCGATGCGCTGGAAGACGCGCCGCCACGCGCGATGACGGGTTCGATCGCGATCAGTTTCGCGGTCGTGTCGCGGCGGAACTGGCCGCGCTGAACCACGCACCCGCCCGCCTTTCTCCCCACCCGCACCGCTGCCCGGCAGCGCGAAAACGACCGGAATCCTCCCGTATCACGCATCATTGCGCGTCATCCCATCGTCATCGCCGCGCGATCGACCGTATAATTTCCCGCACCCGCCGACCGCCCACGCATTCCGCGCAGCCGCATCGCGCGTGAAAAGGAGACTTTCGCTTGACCGGCCTCATCGCGCGCCTGCCTCGCGCCCGGACCACCCTGATCCTCGTCCTGTCGTTCCTGCTGCTCGCATTCGCCACGAACGCGTCCGCGCAGCGCGTGCAGCCGCATCGCACCGCCCATGCGCAACCGCATGCCCATACGAAGGCCGTCAAGAAGAAGCCCCATCGCAAGAAAAAGGCCGTCAAGCATCGCCGCTCGCGCGTGACGCATCAGGCAGCCAAACGCCACGCGGCACCCGCGCCGCAGCCGCGGCGCGCGAAACGCACGACCGCCGTGCGGCCACGCCCGCCCGCGAAACCGAAATTGCTCGCCAGTTGCGGCTACACCCCGCGCGCGGTCGGTTCGCTGCATTCGCGCGCGGCCTACGTGCTCGACGTCGATTCCGGCACCCCGCTGCTGGCGCGTAACGCACGCACCGTGCGGCCGATCGCCTCGATCTCGAAACTGATGACGGCCGTCGTCGCGCGCGATGCCGATCGTCCGCTGAACGGCGTGCTGCGCGTGACCGCGCGCGATCGCGACACGATCAAGTTCACCGGTTCGCGCCTGCAGGTCGGCTCGGAACTGTCGCGCCGCGAGATGTTCCATATCGCGCTGATGTCGTCGGAGAACCGCGCGGCCGCCGCGCTGAGCCGCGACTATCCGGGCGGGCGCGCCGCGTTCGTCAAGGCGATGAACCGCGAAGCGCGCCGGCTCGGTATGCGACATACGCACTTCCGTGAGCCAACCGGCCTGTCGCCGCACAACGTGTCGACGGCGGAAGATCTCGCGCGGCTCGTCGGCGCGGCCGCGCAAGATCCGCTGATCCGCTATTTCTCGACCGATCTGTCGACCACCGTGCGCCCCGGCGACGGTGAACTCGTGTACGTGAATTCCGACCCGCTCGTACGCGACCGCCGCCTGCCGATCCGGCTGCAGAAAACCGGCTTCATCAACGAATCGGGGCACGGCGTCGTGATGCGCATGCGCGTGAAAGGCCGCCGGGAAACGGTCGTGCTGCTCGGCGCGGCGACGCGTGCCGGCGTATCGAGCGACGCAATCAAAATCCATCGCTGGCTGTCCTGTTCGATCCAGTAGACGGACACGGGCAGCCAGCGAGCTCACGCGACGGGAGCGACGCCATGCAGGACGAATACCGCTTCAACGCGTTCGGTCGGCTGCTCGCCGTGGTGCGCACGGACGGTCGTTGGGCCGTGTTCGATCTCGGCGCCGAAGGCAAGCGGCGCCCGGCCAATCTGCAGATTCCGTCCTCGCTCAGCGCAGACGAACTTGGCCAGTACCTCGGCGATCTGCTGCACGAAAACGCGACTCCGCGATACAGCGAAGTCGTACCGGTCGCGCATCGACGCACGTAATCGCACCGGGCAGCGCCACCAGCCGGCGATCAATTCGACAGTTAAACTTGCAAGTTTAACTGTCTTGTTCTATGATTCGGCGCATGAACCCGCCACGCAAACCCGGCGTTTCCGCCGAAACCGTCGCCGCCGACCTGACCCTCGCGGTCGGCCAGCTCATCCGCCGGCTGCGCTCCGAGGTCGATTCCGAAGGGCTCGGCATGTCGCAGACGAGCGCGCTCGCGCGGCTCGAACGGCACGGGCCGATGACGACCGCCGATCTCGCGCGCGCCGAAGCGATGAAGCCGCAATCGATGAAGACGATCCTCGCGAGCCTCGAGGAAGACGCACTCGTCGAGCGCGAGCCCCATCCGACCGATGGCCGCCAGATCCTGTTCAAACTCACCGCCGCCGGCCTCGCCGCGCGGCGCAAGCGCAACGCCGCGAAACACCAGTGGCTTGGCGCCGCGATCGAGAAACTCGATCCGCAAGACATCGACACGCTCGCCGCGGCCATCCCGCTGATCCGCCGCATCGGCGAGCAATGAACCCGGCCGGCGCGCCGCACTGCATACGCGCCGGCTTTCCTTGCCCTTTTCCCCGGAGCCCATCATGAGCGCAACGCGTCTCGACACGAACACGGCGCTGGTCGTCATTGACCTGCAGAAAGGCATCGTCGCCCTCCCCACCGCGCACCCGGTCGCGCCGGTGATCGCCCGCACCCGCGAACTGCTCGACGCGTTCCGCAGCCGCGGCCTGCCGGTCGTGCTGGTCAACGTCGCGGGCGGCGCACCGGGCCGCACCGAGCAAGCGCCGCGCACCGCGCAGCTTCCGGCCGACTGGACCGAACTCGTGCCCCAACTGAACCGCCAGCCGGGCGACCACGTCGTGACGAAGCGGACCTGGGGCGCCTTCACCGGCACCGGTCTCGACGCACACCTGAAGGCAGCCGGCGTCACGCAGATCGTGCTGACCGGCGTCGCGACGAGCATCGGCGTCGAATCGACCGCGCGGCAGGCCTACGAGCTCGGCTACAACGTGACGCTCGCCGTCGACGCGATGACCGACCTCAACGCGGATGCGCACGTCAACAGCATCGAGCGGCTGTTCCCGCGCCTCGGCGAGACCGGTACGACGCAGGACATCGTCGCGCTGCTCGACCGGCGCGGCGCGTGAGCGACCCACGCATCCAGCCGGCGCCGGGCCGCGCGGCCGGCCGGCTCGACCCGTCGATCTGGAAAGTCAGCGCGGTCGCGACGCTCGGTTCGCTGCTGTCGCAGCTCGACGCGACGATCGTCAACGTGTCGCTGTCGAGCCTCGCGACCGATCTGCATGCCAGCCTGGCGACGATCCAGTGGGTGACGAGCGGCTACCTGCTCGCGCTGACGCTGGTGCTGCCGCTGAGCGGCTGGCTCGTCGACCGCATCGGCGCGAAGGCGCTGTACCTGTGGTGCTTCTCGGCGTTCACGCTTACGTCGGCGCTGTGCGGGCTCGCATGGTCCGCGCCGTCGCTGATCGTGTTCCGCGTGTTGCAAGGCGTCAGCGGCGGCTTGCTCGCGCCGATGGCGCAGATGATGATCGCGCGCGTCGCCGGTCAGCAGATGGCGCGCGTGATCGGCTATGCGGCGGTGCCGGTGCTGCTCGCGCCGATCCTCGGCCCGGTCGTGGCCGGCGCGATCCTGCAGCACGCGTCGTGGCGCTGGCTGTTTCTGGTGAACCTGCCCGTCGGCGCGCTCGCGCTCGCACTGGCCGCGCGCTTCCTGCCCCGCGACCGGGACGATGCGCCGCGGCGCGAGCTCGACTGGATCGGCCTCGCGTTGCTGTCGCCGGGCCTCGTGCTGTTCCTGTACGGCGTCGAGCGGATCGGCTCGGTGCCCGGCATCGCGGCGGTCGCGGGTTCGGCGCTGCTGCTCGTCGCGTTCCTGCGCGTCGAGCGCCGCCAGCGCGAACATGCGCTGATCGATCTCGCGCTGTTTCGCTCGCGCGTGTTCGGTGCGGCAGCCGGCACGCAGTTCCTGTCGAACGGCGCGCTGTATGCAGGCCAGATGCTGATTCCGGTGTTCCTGATCCAGGCATGCGGGCGCTCGCCGGGCGAGATGGGCTGGCTGCTCGCGCCGCTCGGGCTCGGCATGCTCGTCACCTATCCGTCGATGGGCGCGCTGACGAGCCGGTTCGGCGTACGCCGGCTGGCCGCCGCCGGTGCGTTGCTCGCACTCGTCGCCACGCTGCCGCTCGTGTTCCTCGCGCTGACCGGCTACGATCCGCGCGTGCTCGTCCCGGCGCTGTTTCTGCGCGGCATGGGCCAGAGTGCGATCGGCGCGCCGTCGATCGCCGCCGCGTATGCATCGGTCGAACGCCGCGACCTGCCGATGGCGACCACGTCGCTCAATATCGTGCAGCGGCTCGGCGGCCCGACGTTCACCACGCTATGCACGCTGTTCCTCGCGTGGCGGCTGCAGGCCGAAGCAGCGTCGGTCGGCGGCACGCCGGCCGTCGCGTATGCGTGGGCGTTCGGCCTGCTGTGCGCGCTGCATGCGGCGAGCTTCGCGACGACGCTGCGGCTGCCGTTGCGCTCGGCCGGTGCAGGCGGCGGCGACTGACGAACCGGCAACGCACCGGCCGGTTCGCGCTGAACCCGGGCCGCGCCGCGTGCGCGGCCTCCCGCTACGGCAGCCACATCGGCACGATCGACGCCACCAGCAGCACGCCGAGCCCCGCATTCAGGCAGCGCCACTGCCGCTCCGTGCGCAACACGCGTGCGAACAGCAGCCCGGCGAAACACCACAGCGACAACGACGCCATCGCCGCCACGCCGAATGCCGCCCTGCCGAATTTCTCGATCAACCTGCATGTGCCGCGCGGCCAGCACACGCCGGCCGCGACGGAACTGGCCCGCTACCTGCGCAACGGTTTCGCGCGCCTGCGCGCGCTCGCGTAGTGCCGCATCGCGCTACACCGTGCCCGGCTCCTGCGGCGCGGGCGTCGTGCCCGCCGCCTCCAGCGCCTGATGCAGCGTGGCGAAGATGCACGACGCGCCGACCACCTCGGTGATCCCGTGACGATCCATGTCCGCACGCAGATAGCGGTTCACGCGCCCGAACAGCACGCCGATCCCGCGCGCATGCAGCGCCCTGACGAGATCGGCCAAGGTCCGCGCGGCCGAATAGTCGACATCGGTGATCGCGCCCGCGTCGACGACGAACCAGCGCGGCGGCAACGGTGCCGCGTCGACGAGTTCGGTCACTTCGGCAGCGAACAGGTGATCGTTCGCGAAGAACAGGTCGGCGCCGAACCGGTAGACGATCAGCCCCGGCGCCGTCATCGCGCCGCGCCGGGTCGGCACCGGCTGCCAGCGCCCGTTGCCGGCGACCGGTTCGAGCACCATCGTGTGCGGCTGGTAGCTGTGGCGCACGTGCCGCATCAGCGACAGCGCGACGGCCAGCAGGATGCCCTGCTCGACGCCGACCGTCACGACGGCCGCGGCCGTGATCAGCGCAAGCGTGAATTCGCCGGGGCTTTCCTCGCGGATCGCCGCGAGGCTGCGCACGTTGATCAGCCCGAGCGCGATCGTGAACACGATGCCGGCCAGCACCGCATGCGGCAGATACTGCAAATACGGGCTGAAGAACAGCAGCACGACGGCGACGACGACAGCGAACGCGAGATGGCCGATCTGGCTGCGCACGCCCGCGCCGTCGGCCATCGCCGTCTGCGTCGGGCTGCCGTTGACGACGAACGCGCCGCCGAGCGCCGCCGCCGCGTTCGCGGCCGCGAGCCCGAGGATGTCGGCGTTGGTGTCGACGTCCTCGCCGTACTGCTGCGCGAACACCCGCGCGGCGGCCGCGCTCTGCGCGATGATCATCACGAAGCACGAAGCGGCGACCGGCACGAGATCGAGGAACTGCTGCCACGTGACCGACGGCCAGCGCAGCGGCGGCAGGCCGCCCGCCACGGGCCCGAGCACCGCGATGCCGTGCGCGGCGAAGCCGAACGCCGCGCTCGCTGCGATGCTGCCCGCCACCGCGATCATCGGCATCGGCACCCGCGGCAGAAACCGCTTGCACGCGAGAATCGCGCCGACGACGAGCGCCGCGAGCGCGAGCGTCGGCCGGTGCGCGTGAACCAGGTGCGTGACGACGTAGTCGAGTTGCGCGAGGCTGCGTGACGCCGGGTACGGCACGGACAGGCCGAGCATGTCGCCGAGCATCGCGATCGATACCTGCACGCCGACGCCGGCGAGGAAGCCGACCAGCACCGTGCGCGACAGGAAATCGGCGAGAAAACCGAGCTTGAAGATGCGTGCGAGCAGCAGCATCGCGGCGGTCAGCAACGCGACCATGCCGGCCAGCGCCGCATAGTCGGCGCTGCCGGCCGGCGCCATCGACGACAGCCGGCTCGCGAAAATCGTCGCGGTCGCGGAATCGGCGGCGACCACGAGATGGCGCGACGCGCCGAAGCACGCGAACGCAACGAGCGGCAGGAACACCGTGTAGAGCCCCGTGACGGCCGGCATGCCGGCGATGCGCGCGTAGCCGAGCACCTGCGGGATGTCCATCGACGCGAGCGACATGCCCGCGAAGATGTCGCGCATCGCCGCCGCCCGGCGGACCGGGAGGATGCCTTTCAGCAGCCGCACGCGTGACGGACGGCTTTCGTTGGAATCTTGCATGGGTGAAATGCGTGAGGTCGAGTGACGGGGCCACGAACGGGTGCGCGACGGTGTCGCCTGTCGCTCACCGTCGCCGGACGGGCCGCATGGGCCGCACGCCAACGCGAGCAGCATACCGACGACGCCTGCGACGTCCGCATGATTGCATGGATCGCGGATCGCGCGTAGCGAAGCGCAAAGGCGTGCCGTCATGGCTTCCGGCCGATTGCATGCTGACGGATGGCGCGTCCGGCAACCGGCTCGCACGCCGGCTTGCGGTGATGTCGATTCGCGGCTCGCCTTCACCCTGATGCAGAGGATACCTGCACAATGGTGAGCCGATTCGGGAGCCGATCGCCCCGCCGTCACCGCACGCATCCGGAACCCGATGGCACAATCACGGTCCCTTTCATGTGCCCTTCATCGGGCGCGCGCCGCATCGCGGCGCCGATTCAACGCACGAGAAAGCCCCTGTCCGCCTCTATGACCCTGAACGAATCCTGGTTTGCGCCGCTCGTCGGCATCCTCGTCCTGCTCGCCGCCGCCGGCGCGATCACCGCCGTCGTCCACTTCCTGCTGTTTCGCGTGGTCGCGCGGCTCGCGCGGCTGTCCGCCACGCGCGTCGACGACGCGCTGTTCGAATTCGGCGCCTTCACATGGCTGAATCGCATCGTCCCGTTCGTCGTGATCAAGCTCGGGCTCGGCGCGGTGTCCGGCATTCCCGGCCTGGTCGCGCAGGTGGTCGACAAGGTGCTGTTCGCGCTGATCGTGTTCCTCGTGACGATGACCATCAGCGCGACGCTGTCCGCGCTCGAACACACGCACCGCACCGCGCAACGCGATCAGCCGCGTCTGTCGCTGAAAGGCGCGATGCAGCTGGTCAAGCTCGTGATGTTCATCACGGCCGCGCTCGTCGTGATCGGCGATGCGACCGGCAAGCAGATCGGCCTGCTGCTGTCCGGCATCGGTGCGATGTCCGCGGTGCTGATGCTGATCTTCAAGGACACGCTGCTCGGCCTCGTCGCCGGCGTACAGCTGTCGTCGAACGACATGCTGCGGATCGGCGACTGGATCACGATGCCGTCGGCCGGCGCGGACGGCACGGTCATCGACATCACGCTGAACACCGTCAAGGTCGCGAACTTCGATCACACGATCATCACGGTGCCGACCTGGAAACTGATCACCGAGAGCTACCAGAACTGGCGCGGCATGACCGAAGCGGGCGGTCGCCGCATCAAGCGCGCGCTGTTCATCGATGCGACGAGCGTGCGCTTTCTCACGAACGACGAGATCGAACGGCTCGAACGCCTGACGCTGCTGAAGGACTATCTCGAGGACAAGGTCGACGCGATCGAGCAATGGAACGGCACGCTCGGCGCGGCCGGCGAGTGCCCGGCGAACCGCCGCCAGCTGACGAATCTCGGCACGTTCCGCGCGTACGTCGCGAACTACCTGAAGGGCCATCCGCGCATTCGCCGCGACATGACGAACATGGCGCGGCAATTGCCGCTCACGGCCGAAGGCATTCCGCTCGAACTGTACTGCTTCACCGACACGACGACGTGGGTCGACTACGAGACCATCCAGGCCGACCTGTTCGACCACCTGATCGCGGTGCTGCCGGAGTTCGGGCTGCGCGTGTACCAGCATCCGTCGGGCTTCGACATGCGCCAGATGGTCGACGCCGCGCAGCCCGGGTTGCAGGCGCCGCGCGCGGCGTGATACCGGCCATGGCGGCAGGCCACCGGCCGCCGCCTGCCGTGCCGGCGGGCGGCAACGCTCACCGCGCCGCGCACTCCGACGCAAGCCGCCCCAGCACCTTCAGCGCGTCCTCGATCTGCCGCGACCACGGGTAGCTGTAGTTGAGCCGGATGAAATGCCGGTAATCGGTGCCGGCCGAGAACATGTGCCCGGGCCCGACCGTGATCCGCTGCGCGAGCGCCAGCGTATACAGCTTCATCGCATCGACCTGCGGCGGCAGCTCGACCCACAGCACGTACCCGCCCTGCGGCTGCGACAGCCGCGTGCCTTCCGGGAAGAAGCGCCGCACCATCGCGCTCATCAGGCTCGCCTGCTGCGCATACTGCTTGCGCATGCGCCGCAGGTGAAAATCGTAGCCGTCGTGTTTCAGGTACTCGGCGATCGCGAGTTGCTCGATCGCGGGCGTCGCGAGCGTATTCAGGAATTTCAGCTTCTCGACCTGGTCGCGGTAACGGCCCGGCATCGCCCAGCCGATCCGGTAGCGCGGCGACAGGCTCTTCGTGAACGACGCGCAATGCAGCACCAGTCCGTCGCGATCGAACGACTTCAGCGCGCTCGGCGCCGTATCGCCGAAGTGCAGCTCGTGATAGACGTCGCTCTCGATCGCCGGCACGCCGTGCTTCGCGAGCAGTTCGATCAGCGCGCGCTTGCGCGCATCGGGCATCTGGAAGCCGAGCGGATTCTGGAAGTTCGGCATCACCATGCAGGCCGCGATGCGCTCGTTCGCGAGGATTCGCCCGAGCGCGTCGAGATCGATGCCGTCGCCCGGGTGCGTCGCGACTTCCAGCGCGCGCATGCCCATCCGCTCGATCGCGTGCAGCATCGCATAGAAGGTCGGCGACTCCACCGCGATCGTGTCGCCCGGTTTCGCCACCGCCTGCAGGCACAGGTTGATCGCCTCGGTCGCGCCGATCGTCATCACGATCTCGCCCGGCTCGACCGCGACCCCGCGCTCCGCATAGCGCCGCGCGATCTGGCGGATCAGCTCCTGGTTGCCGGGCGGCAGGTCGTCGATCACGCCCCAGCGCGTGCGGCGCCGCCCGATCGCCTGCGCATAGCGCGCGAGGCGCTGCACCGGAAACTGCGACGCGTCGGGATACGGCGAGCCGAGCGGCACCGCGTCGTCGCGCGCGATCGAGCGCAGCGTCGACAGCACGAGCCGGCTCACGTCCACGGCCGACGGCTCGGCGGCCGGCGCGGAGACATGCAGCTCGGCCTCGGCCGGCGCCGCCGCGCGCGCCCGCACGAAGTAGCCCGACTGCGGCCGGCTTTCGATCAGGCCGCGGCTTTCCAGCACGAGGTACGCGCGCAGCACGGTCGTGACGCTGAGCTGCTGCTGCCGGCTCGCCTGCCGCACCGACGGAATCCGCTCGCCGGGTCGGTACACGCCCCGCTCGATCTGCGCCTGGAGATCGTCGGCCAGTTGTTCGTAACGCTTCACGCGCCTCCCTTTCAGCTTCCCTTCAGCAACACAGTTGCGATCCGCACTGTCTGAATGGCCGAAACTGTACTCTTTTTTGAAGTGAACAGGTGTACACACAGCGGGACGGAGGCCGCGCGTACTCTGCACGCATCGACCCCGACACCCGCATCATGAAAAAGAAATCCGCCACCGCGCGCATCGAACCGTACACCCACCCGGCCGCCGGCTGGGGCGCGCTGAAAGCCGTCACGATCAACCTGATCAAGGAAAAGGTCGCCGGCGGCAACTACCGTACGCTGCTGCGCCAGAACCAGCCGGACGGCTTCGACTGCCCGGGTTGCGCGTGGCCCGACCGCCAGCACGCATCGACGTTCGAATTCTGCGAGAACGGCGTGAAGGCCGTGGCCGCGGAAGCGACGAGCAAGCGTGTGACGCCCGACTTCTTCGCCGCGCACACGGTGACCGAACTGCTCGAACAGTCGGATTTCGAGCTCGAACAGCACGGCCGGCTCACCGACCCGATGGTGTACGACGCGCAAACCGACCGCTACGTGCCGATCGCGTGGGACGACGCGTTCGCGCTGATCGCGCGCCACCTGCGCGCGCTGCCCGACCCGAACCAGGCCGCGTTCTATACGTCCGGCCGCGCCAGCAACGAAGCCGCGTTCCTCTACCAGTTGTTCGTGCGCCTGTACGGTACCAACAACTTCCCCGACTGCTCGAACATGTGTCACGAGGCGACGAGCCGCGGGCTGCCGGCGTCGGTCGGCGTCGGCAAGGGCACCGTCACGCTCGACGATTTCGAGCATGCGGATACGCTGCTGATCTTCGGTCAGAACCCCGCGACCAACCACCCGCGGATGATGGGCGAACTGCGCGAGTGCGCGAAGCGCGGCGCGACGATCGTGTCGATCAACCCGCTGAAGGAGCGCGGCCTCGAGCGCTTCGCCGATCCGCAAAGCCCGCTCGAGATGCTGACGATGTCGGGCACGAAGATCGCGTCGACGTTCATCCAGCCGACGATCGGCGGCGATTTCGCGCTGATCAAGGGGATGGCCAAGCGCGTGCTCGAACTCGACGACGCCGCGCGCGCCGCCGGTGCGCCGCGGGTGCTCGACACCGCGTTCATCGACGCGCACACGGCCGGCTTCGACGCATTCGCCGACGATCTGCGCAATGAAAGCTGGTCCGCGCTGACCGCGGAAAGCGGCGTGCCGTACGAGCAGATCGACGCGCTCGCGCAACTCTATGCACGCAGCGAACGCGTGATCGCGACGTGGGGAATGGGCATCACGCAGCACAAGCATTCGGTCGCGACGGTGCAGATGCTGACCAACCTGATGCTGATGCGCGGCAACATCGGCCGCCCCGGCGCCGGCCTCTGCCCGGTGCGCGGCCATTCGAACGTGCAGGGCAACCGCACGGTCGGCATCGAGGAAAAGCCGTCGCAGGCGTTCCTCGACCGGCTCGGCCACGTGTTCGATTTCGAACCGCCGCGTCATCACGGCTACGACGTCGTCGAAACGATCGAAGGGATGCTCGACGGCCACGTGAAGGTGCTGATCGGTCTCGGCGGCAACTTCGCGATGGCGACGCCCGACACGCCGCGCACGTGGGAAGGCATGCGTCGCTGCGAACTGTCGGTGCACATCACGACGAAGCTGAACCGCAGCCATCTGATCCACGGCCGCGACGCGCTGATCCTGCCGACGCTCGGCCGCACCGAGATCGACCTGCAGGACAACGTCGCGCAAGGCGTGACGGTCGAGGATTCGATGAGCATGGTGCACGTGTCGTACGGGATGAACAAGCCGGCGTCGCCGAACCTGATGTCGGAGCCCGCGATCGTCGCGCACATGGCGCATGCGCTGTTCGGCAGCGGCAAGATCGACTGGCTCGCGTACAAGGACGACTACGCGAAGATCCGCGACGCGATCGAAGCGACGCTCGACGGCTTCTACGACTACAACACGCGCATCGCGCGGCCCGGCGGCTTCCATCTGCGCGTGGCCTCGCGCGACCGCGAATGGCTCACGCCGACGGGCAAGGCGAACTTCATCGCGCACGCGCTGCCGACCGACACGCCGATCCAGCGTGCCCGCGCGCTGCACGGCGACCGGCTGATGACGCTGATGACGACGCGCTCGCACGATCAATACAACACGACCGTCTACGGGCTCGACGACCGCTACCGCGGCGTGTTCGGGCAGCGCCGCGTAGTGTTCGTCAACCGCGACGATCTCGCGATGCTCGGCCTGAAAGCCGGCGAATGGGTCGACATGGAAACCGTGTGGCACGACGGCATCGAGCGGCGCGCGGCGGGCTTCCTGCTCGTCGAGTACGACATCCCGCGCGGCTGCATCGGCGCGTACTACCCGGAAACCAATCCGCTCGTGCCGCTCGACAGCGTCGGCGACGTGTGCAACACGCCGACGTCGAAATCGGTACCCGTGCTGCTGCATCGCGCGGCCGCGCCGGCCTCGATCGCCGCCTGACGGAGCACGCCGATGATCGTTCGTCCGCGCGAGCACTGGCTGCGGATGCTGCTCGTCTGGAACGGCTCGGTGCTGCCGACCATCCTGCCGCAGCTCGTGCTGACGCTCGCGATCAGTCTCGTTGCCGTGTGGGGCGGCGGCCGCGTGCTCGGCGAGAAGGTGCCGCTGAATCCGACGCCGTTCACGCTGATCGGCCTGACGCTCGCGATCTTCGCCGGGTTTCGCAACAACGCCAGCTACGAACGCTATCGCGAGGGCCGGCAGCTGTGGGGCGGCGTGCTGACCGCCACGCGCACGCTGGTGTCGCAGGCGCTCTGCTACGGCGCGGTGGACCGTGACGACGCATCGCGCCGCGCGTTCGTGCGCACGGTCGTCGCGTTCGTCTACACGCTCAAGCATCAACTGCGCGGCACCGACCCGGCCGCGGACCTGCGTGGGCTGCTCGATGGCGCCACCTATGCGCGCGTCGCCGCTTCCCGGTTTCGCCCGGTCGTCATCGTGCACGCGCTGCGCGAAGCGTTAGCCGCGCGCGCCGATGCGGGCCAGCTCGCCGACACGCGGCTGTGGATGCTCGATGCGCGCCTCGACGATCTCGTCGCGATGGTGAGCGGCTGCGAGCGCATCGCGTCGACGCCGATCCCGTTTTCATACGACGTGCTGCTGCACCGGACCATCTACGCGTATTGCGTGCTGCTGCCGTTCGGCCTCGTCGATTCGATCGGCGCGGCGACACCTTTCGTAACAGTTTTCGTCGCCTATACGCTGATCGCGCTCGACGCGATCGCCCACGCGATCGCCGAGCCGTTCGGCGACGGGCCGAACCATCTCGCGCTCGACGCGATGACGCGGCAGATCGAGCGCACGCTGCTCGAACTGAACCGCGAGCCGCTGCCGGCCGAGGTGACGCCCGGTCCGTCGTACCGCCTCACCTGACTCGCTTCACCTGACTCGCGCCGCTCAATCGCGGCGGCCGCGCAGGAAGCCGCCGTGCTCGGCGGTTGCGTCCGCGATCCGCCGCAGCAGCACGATGCCGTTCAGCAACGCCTGCGCCGCGTCGCCGTCGCGCGCGGCCATGCGACCGCGCAACAGGCGGGCCGCCGCGTCGCAGGTCTCTTCGAGCCGCGTGAAATCCGCACGGGCGACGCGAGCGCGCACCACCGCCGCCGCGCGGCCCGCGACCGGTTCGCGCGTGGCCAGTTCGGCAAGTGACAGCAGGCTGTCGCCGATTCCCCAGATCGCGAGCAGGTCGCGCATGTCGCGCTCGATCAGCGTCTGCGGCAGGCTGCCCGCGAAACCGAGCTCGCGCGCGAGACGGTCGGCCGTGCGGCTCAGCCACGCACTTGCGTGCCACGCCCCCGGATCGCGCGCGATCTCCGCCAGATCGCGACGCACCGCGCGGTGCAGACGCCGCCGGCTCGTGCCGGGATCGCCGGGAAACACCAGCGCGAAGATCAGCGCGCCGAACGCGATGCCGAGCATCGTCGCGAGCGCGCTGTTCAGGAACGCGGCGTCGCCGATGCGCGTCGTGTTGTCCGGCGACGTGAAATTCCAGAAGAAGATCGAGAACGCGCTGCCCATCGCGGCCGTGCGCGGATGGCGCATCGCGATCCCGGTGCCGATCAGGAACACGCCGAGGATATAGGCGAGCATCTCGAAGCCCGACACCGCCGGCAGCAGGATGAAGTTGCAGACGACACCGGCGACCGCCGCGCATGCCGAGCCTTTCAGGAAGCCGATGGCCGCGCGCACCGAGTTGGGGCGGGTCGAGAACAGCGCGCCGACCACGGCCGTGATCGCGACGAACCCGCCGCCCGCCGGCCACGCGGTGAAGATCCAGATCGCCGACGCGGCCAGCACCGCGATGAACGCGCGGATGCCGTTGTGCCACGCGAGCACCGGATCGCGGTGGAACGCGTAGCGCACCCGCGAAGGCGGCAGTTCGGGCCGGTCGAGCAGCGCCTGGCTCGCGAAGGCGCGCTCGAACCCGCCGAGCAGCGCCGCCAGCCGATCGAGCGTGAGCAGGCGCGACGTGTCCGGCGCAGCCGGCGCGTCGGCCTCGGCACGCAGCGCATCGCCCACGCGTGCGCGCAGTGCGGCCATCCTCGGCTGCGCGTCGCCCGATGCGGCGATACCGTCGAGCACGCGCGCCACCTCGTCGACCAGCGGGTCCGACGCATCGTGCGCGCGCGACGCGTGCTCGCGGATCGCCTGCGCCGCCGCCTGCGCCGTCAGCACGCCGAGCGCCGCCGCGCGCAAATGGCCGATCGCGCCGCGCACCGGCGGTGCGCCGGCCGCCGCATATTCCGCCGCGGTGTCGAGTTCGAGCGCGTCCGCGAACAGCCGGTGCACGGCCGCGCCGTTCGGCTCGCGGCGCAGCGCGCCCGCGCCGAGCGCCACCGCACGCTCGAGATAGCGCGCGAGCCGCGTGCGGACATCGTGCAGCGGCGCGCCCGGCACGAACACCGTGTCGAACAGCGCCGCGCACAGGATGCCGACCACCACGTATAGAAACCGCGCGACCGCGATATCGAATGCATGCAGCGGCGCCGATACCGCATCCATCGCGACGATCGCGGCCGTATAACCGGCGAGCACCGCCGCATACGCGCGAAAATTCCGCTGGAACGTCGCGACGCCCGCACACAGGCCGATCCACGCGGCAAGCGCCGGCAGGAACAACTCGGGCGTCTGCGCGAACGCGCCGGTCAGCGCGAGCGCGACGGCCGCCCCGATCGCGGTGCCGAGAATCCGGTACTGGCTCTTCGACAGCCCCATTCCGCGGCTGCCCTGCGCGACGATCCACACGGTCGACGCGGCCCATTTCGGATCGTCGAGATTCATCCGGAACGCAATATAGAGCGCGAGCAGCGAGGCAGCCGTATTGCGGAGCGCGAAGGCAAGCGCGCCGGGCGGCAGCGTCGGGCGCGCGTCGCGCAGCGCGGCCCGGACGGCCGCGAGCGTCGGCATGCAGGGGAAGGCGAATTTCATGCGGCGAGCATACGGTCGCGCTCCGCGCGCCACTACGGGGCAGCGGCGGGATGCGTTATTGCAGCGGGCGGGATAATCGGCTCGACCTGCAGCGTTCCGGTCCGTGACGGTAAGATGCGCGCAGGCCGAACATTGAAACGAATCGCATGGACCTCGAGAGCATCCGGATATTCCTGCGCGTGGTGGAGCGCGGCAGTTTCACCGCCGCCGCCACGCAACTCGACATGCCGCTCAGCCGCGTGAGCCGCAAGATCAAGCAGCTCGAGGACGACCTCGGCGTCCAGCTGCTGTACCGCACGACGCGCCGCGTATCGGTCACCGAAGCCGGGCGCGACTATTACGAACGCTGCCTGCGCGCCGAGGAGATCCTGCTCGACGCGGACCGTCAGGTGCGCGCGCTGCGCACGGAACCCGAAGGCACGCTGCGCGTGCTGGTGCCCTACGCGATCGGCCTGTTCGAACTGGAGCCGGCGCTCGCCGAGTTTCGCCGGCGCTACCCGCTGGTCCAGCTCGTGCTGATCTACGACAACAGCGCGCTCGACCTCGTCGAACACGGCTTCGACGTCGCGCTGCGCACCGGCGTGCTGAGCGATTCCGGCTATGTCGCGCGCTCGCTCGGCTGGTCGCACGCGAAGTTCGCGGCCAGCCCGCACTATCTCGACCGCGCGGGCCGGCCACGCACGCCGCAGGACCTCGCCGATCACGACATCCTGTTCGTCGGCCGCGACACGCCGGGCCTGACGCTGCGCCTCACCAACGCCGCCGGCGACGTCGCCGACGTGCCGGTGCGGCCCGTGCTGATCTCGAACGAATCGGTCACGGTGCTGCGCCAGGCAGCGAGCGGCGGCGGCATCGCACTGATTTCGACCCACTTCACCACCCGGCGGCTCGAGAGCAACGAACTCGAAATCGTGCTGCCCGACTGGCATCGCACCGACGACGTCGAGCTGCACGCGCTCTACCCGAAGCGCGCGACGCTCGACAGCAAGGTGCGCGCGTTCGTCGAGTTCCTGACGGAAGTCTTCACCGCGTGGCGGACCGCGTCGCAGAGCCTGCAATCGATGCATGTCTGCTGCATTATTGCAGTGCAGGAAAGGAATTAATGAGCATGCGAGCGTTGATCGCCGCTCGCCGCATCGTTAGCCTGTGGCGATGAAAAATCACCACACACGCTACGGCAGCCACCTGAGCGCTGCCCGCCGACGCATCACGCGCGTCGCGCCTTCCTGACCGGCCGGCCCGCGTCCCGAAGCCCGTCACGGCTTCGCCATTCCGATTCACCGCTCGAACCGTACACCGCACGCGACGGCACCGCTCGCCGGGCCGCCGTGCGGCGTGCGTGCATCCGTCCGTTGCGTGCTTCGCCGCGCGCCTGCACGTCGCGTGCAGGCGCGGCGAACGGCATGCGCCGTACGGCCTTCGTCCATCACGCAGGAACGCCATGTCCTCTCCCTCGTCTTCAGGCCCGCTGTCGGGCGGCCGGCTCGTCATCGGCACGATCGCGGTCTCGCTGGCGATGTTCATGAACGTGCTCGATTCGTCGATCGCGAACGTCGCGATCCCGACGATCTCGGGCGACCTCGGCGTGTCGGTCGACGAAGGCACGTGGGTGATCACGATCTTCGCGGCGGCGAACGCGGTGTCGATTCCGCTGACCGGCTGGCTCACGCAGCGCTTCGGCCAGGTACGCCTGTTCGTCACGTCGATCCTGCTGTTCGTGTTCGCGTCGTGGCTGTGCGGGATCGCACCGAACCTGCCGACGCTGCTCGCCGCGCGAATCCTGCAAGGTGCGGTGGCGGGGCCGCTCGCGCCGTTGTCGCAGGCGCTGCTGCTCGGCGCGTGGCCACGGCAGAAGTCGTCGACGGCGCTCGCGCTGTGGTCGATGACGGCGCTCGTCGGGCCGATCGCGGGGCCGTCGCTCGGCGGCTGGATCACGTACGACTACAACTGGTCGTGGATCTTCTACATCAACATTCCGGTCGGCTTCTTCGCGGCGGCCGTCACGTGGTTCGTGTTCCGCGATCGCGAATCCGCCACGCGCCGCCTGCCGATCGACACGGTCGGCCTGCTGCTGCTCGTGCTGTGGGTCGCCTCGCTACAGATCATGCTCGACAAGGGCAAGGATCTCGACTGGTTCAACTCGCCCGTCGTCGTCGCGCTGGGCATCGTCGCGCTGATCGGCTTCGCGTTCTTCCTCGTGTGGGAACTGAACGAAGCCAATCCGATCGTCGACCTGCGCCTCTTCACGCAGCGCAATTTCGCGGGCGGCACGATCGCGATCTCCGTCGCGTACGGGATGTTCTTCGGCACGCTCGTGCTGCTGCCGCAATGGATGCAGGGCTATCTCGGCTACCGCGCGGTCGATTCGGGGCTCGCCACCGCGCCGCTCGGGGTGTTCGCGATCCTGCTCACGCCGGTCATGGGGCGCCTGCTGCCGCGCACCGATCCGCGTTATATCGCGACGCTCGCATTCGTCGGCTTCGCGGTCGTGTTCATGATGCGCACGACGTTCTACACCGACGTGTCGCACTGGGATCTGGTGCTGCCGACGCTGCTGCAAGGCATTCCGATGGCGATGTTCTTCGTGCCGCTGACGTCGATCATCCTGTCCGGGCTGCCGCCGGAAAAGATTCCGGCGGCAGCCGGCCTGTCGAATTTCGGCCGCACGTTCTGCGGTGCGGTGGGCACGTCGCTGATCAGCAATGCGTGGAACGACCGCACGATCCTGCACCACGTGCGGCTCACCGAACAGGCGAGCGTCACCAATCCGGTCTTCACGCAGCAGCTCGACACGACCCGTTCGCTGCTGCACCTGAGCCCCGATTCGGCGCTTGCGTTCTTCAATGCGTCGGTCGATTCGCAGGCGGCCGTGATGGGCTTGAACGACATCTTCTACGTGTCGGCGATCATCTTCATCGCGATCATTCCACTCATCTGGATCACGAAACCGGCGCGCTCGGGTGGCGGCGATGCCGATGCGGCGGCGGCCGGCGCGCATTGATCCGCAGGCGTTGCGGCGCCGCTCCGTGCGCCGGCATCGCGACGACCGCGAGATTCGCCGGTAACGGCGACATCCGGGACGAGCGGCCGTCCCGCAGCGGGCGCTCGTTGTGTATCGAATCGTTTCAACGCGCCAACGGCGTCAAATGCTGCGGGTATACTCCGTCGTCAGCCGCCTGCCGTCTCGTCGTCCGTCAAAAGCGGCCCGATTCCGGGCGGTTTCGTCGCGAAGCTTCGCGTTTCGCCACCCCGCGCCCCAGCCTCGATACGAGACACCCGACGACCGACCATGAAACGATTCCTGCTGCTCCTGCCCGCCGCCCTGCTCGCCGCCTGCGGTTCCGCGCCCTCGTCCGATTCGGCTAGCTCGGGCGCCGCGCCGATGATCTACGTGTCGTCGCAACGTCCGGCCTATGCGGTCGCGAACTGCCTCGACAGCCGCCTGTCGGGCACCGAACAATCGCAGCACAACGGCGTGACCGACATCGCCGTCGGCTCGAATTCGTACTTCGTCACGCTCACGCCGTCGGGCAACGGCTCAGTGATCAAGGTCGTGCGCGGCTCGGGCAACGAGCCGGCCGAGGAAGCGATGCGTTTCGCGATCGCGCGCTGCGCGATCTGACGCCCACCAGCGCCGGGCGCCTGCCCGGCCCGCCTGCCTGCCCGCCGCTGCGCGCCAACCGGCGCGCCCGCCGAATATTTTCATCCGGGCGCCCGTCGATGAGAGAATCGCACCACGATTCCCTTTCGATGGAGCCCGCTTGACGTCCTCGTCCGCCTAAAGGCGGAGGATTCCCACACCTGGCGATGCACGTCCGCATCGGAGAATGTTCAACGCAGCGTTGATATCACGATCATGCTCGACACCACAGTCACTGCAGGCCCATTCTCTTACTCGCAGTCCCGCGATACCTTTCGGCCGCGTCGTGCTGTCTTTCGATCCGCACGACGAACAGGACTGGGTCGAACCGCTTTCGTCCACTTCCTCGAACGTGACTCCGTGCGCGATCGCTTTGTAGCGGAGCTTGTTCCGAAAGGAGGACCAGGACGCGTCGTAGACGCTTTTCGCCATCCTGGTTCTGGCAAATTTCGCGGCCGACACGTTGCCGACCGCGATGTAATCGAAACGCCGCACCAGATCGAGCGCGAGCTTGTGTTGAAAATCGGCACGCGCATTCGCGACCTTGGCGTGCAGCTTCGCGATATGCCGCTTGTGCTTTCGCGCCCGTTGCGCTTTCGCCAGCTTTTCCGCCGCTCGTCGACCGAACTGGTCATTGGGCAGCTTCTCGCCGGTCGAAAGTGTGGCGAAGTCTTTCAGGCCGAGATCGATGCCGACGCCGGAACGGATCGGGCGGGCCTGAACGTCGGGTACTTCGATCACGATGTTGAGAAACCAATTGCCGCGCGCATCCTGCGCAAAGTTGGTCCCGTCCTTGATCTTGCCTTCAGGAAGCGCCCGGCTGTTGAACACGCGGAAGGTGTTGCCGGCAAAGCGAAACGCTTCGCCTTCGCGCTTCAGGTCACGCCCCTTCAGCGGCACCCAGCCCAGCGACTTCCTGCCGCGATAACGCAGATACGGGCGACGGTGCTGGCTGCGCGACTTCGCGTATTGCTCGCACGTGGCGTTGACCGTGCCGGAGTGAATACCGAGTTCCTTGCTGCTGCCGGTCGTCAGCACGTTCAGATCAAAACCCGTCGGCCATTTCTTATTCCACTTGAGCGCGTGCTTCTGCGTGTCGTTGCAGAAGTTCCAGACGTAGTTCACCGCACGGCTCTGCTTGTTGAGCAGTCCGTTGAGCGACTTCACCCGGTAGCGGTAGACAAGAATCATGCCGGTGATCCTAACCCGTGGAAGAAGCTGCCTGTCAACCCCACGCCTTTCCTTCCCGCCATCAATGGCGGGGTTTCTCGGAGCAAATTCTGATGAAGCACCTGCTGTCCCGGCTGTTCGTCAGCGCCGCGCTCGTCGCGCTTGTTCCGGCGCTGCCGGCGCAGGCTGCCACGCCGCCCGGCATCTTCGTCGTCGCCACGCAGCTCGGCGAATTCACGACCCTCGACCCGAGCGGGATCTACGAGCTGGTGCCGTCCGAATACGTCGCGAACACCTACGAACGGCTGGTGCGCGTCGACCTGAAGGACCCGACGCGCTTCGACGGACAGATCGCGCAATCGTGGACGGTCGGCGCCGACGGCGTGACCTACACGTTCAAGCTGCGACCGGGCCTCACGTTCCATTCCGGCAATCCGGTCACCGCCGACGACGTCGCGTGGTCGCTGCAGCGCACCATCCTGCTCGACAAGGGGCCGGCCGGCGTGCTCGCCGATCTCGGCCTCACGAAGGCGAACGTCACGCAGAAGGTGCGCGTGGTCGATCCGCAAACCGTCGTGCTCGAAACCGACCGCAAGTACGCGCCGAGCTTCGTGCTCAACGTGCTGAGCGCGTGCCCGGCCTCGGTCTTCGACAAGAAGCTGCTGCTGTCGCACCAGCAAGGCAACGATTTCGGCAGCGGCTGGCTGCGCACCAACGACGCGGGCTCGGGCCCGTACCAGCTCGTCAAGTGGACGCCGAACGAAACCATCGTGCTGCAGCGCTTCGACAAATACCGCACGCCGTATCCGATGAAGCGCGTGGTGCTGCGCCACGTGCCCGAAGCGTCCGCGCAACGGCTGCTGCTGGAGAACGGCGACGCCGACGCCGCGCGCAACCTGAGCCCCGACAGCCTCGCCGCGCTGTCGAAGGCCGGCAAGATCAAGGTCGCGTCGTGGCCGGTGTCGGCGCTGCTGTACCTGAGCCTGAACACGAAGAACCCGAATCTCGCGAAGCCCGAGGTGCAGCAGGCGATGAAATGGCTCGTCGACTACGACGGCATCCAGCGCAACATCGTCAGCACCACCTACAAGGTGCATCAGACCTTCCTGCCCGAAGGCTTCCTCGGCGCGTCGAACGCGCGGCCGTACAAGCAGGACGTCGCGAAGGCGAAGGCGCTGCTCGCGAAGGCCGGCCTGCCGAACGGTTTCGACGTGACGATGGACATGCCGAACGACTATCCGTACCTCGAGATCGCGCAGGCGCTGCAGGCGAACTTCGCGCAGGGCGGCATCCGCGTAAAGCTGATCCCGGGCGACGCGAAGCAGGCGATCGGCAAGTACCGCGCCCGCCAGCACGACATCTTCGTCGGCGAATGGTCGCCCGACTACATGGACCCGAACAGCAACGCGCGCGGTTTCGCGTGGAATCCGGACAACTCGGACCAGTCGCCGACCAAGATGCTCGCGTGGCGCAACAGCTGGGACATTCCGCAACTGACGAAGGACACCGAGGCCGCGCTCGTCGAGCCGTCGCCCGCGAAGCGCGCGCAGCGTTACGAAGCGCTGCAGAAGGCCGTGCTCGCGAACTCGCCGTTCATCATCATGTTCGATAAGGTCGTGCAGGTCGCCACGCGTCCCGGCGCGACCGGGCCGGAAATCGGGCCGATCAACGATCTCGTGTCGTACCGGACGCTCGCGAAGTAATCGCGGCGGCCTGCCCGCGTGGCCACGCCGCCGCGCGGGTCATCGCCGCCGCCGTACCGGCGCCGGTACGGCGGCCGTGCAGCGACGATCTACAATGACCGGCACCGCGCGGCTACCGCGCCGGGCACACGTAACGGGACCACAACATGCATTCGAGCGAGCACGCAGTATGCGTGGCGATCAACGACAACAACCGCGCGTGGTACGAAATGCTCGTGCCGTTCCTGCTGTCGCTGCGGCACGCCGGCTACGACGGGCGGATCGCGGTGATCGGCTACGGGCTGTCCGAACGCAAGCGGCAGATTCTCGCGGGCCAGTCGGTCGACGTGATCGACGCGTCGGGCGCCTACGCGCTGCCGGTCGGCCGCTTCATCGAGGCCGCCGAGTATTGCGCGCGCCATCCGCAGATCCGCAAGCTCGCGCTGTACGACGCGGACATCTGGTTCTGCGCGCCGCAGTTCGACCTGTTCTCGCAGATCGGCGACGACCGGCTCCACGTGTGCCCCGACCCGCTGTTCTGCACGTTCGTCGTCACGCCGCTGATCGGCGAGCGGCGCGACCATCACTGGCGCCTCGTCGTCGACGAGGTCAATGCGCGCCACGGCGGTGCGCTGCAAGCCGGGCTCGTCGCCGGGACCGCCGACGCATGGGCGCGTTATGCCGACCATCTGCGCGACTGCCTCGCCCGCGTCGGCACCGATTTCCAGGAATGCTTCGGCATCGATACGACGTTCCTGCATCTGTGGAGCGCGCAAGGCGAAACGGCGCTGCTCGACCCGGTCCAGAACTTCGTCAGCAAGTACGGCATCCACGAATCGTTCGACGCGGGCAGCGGCAAGACG
The DNA here is from genome assembly GCF_014211915.1 of Burkholderia cenocepacia. Taxonomy (NCBI): domain Bacteria; kingdom Pseudomonadati; phylum Pseudomonadota; class Betaproteobacteria; order Burkholderiales; family Burkholderiaceae; genus Burkholderia; species Burkholderia cenocepacia. The sequence goes on from NZ_CP060040.1 coordinate 1,110,196, forward strand.
ACGCTCAGGTATCACGGCGAGCCGATCCGCGCGCTGCACATGACCGGCGACATCCGCTTCCTCGACCGGTGGCGCTACTACGCGAACCACATCGACGCCGCACTGCGCGACGGCACGCCGTTCGCGCTGTCGGACGGCACGCCGGCGCCGTCCGACGCACTCGCCGCACGCATCGCGGCGGCGGATTACGTGCGATCGGCCGGGCTGACCGTTGCGTCCGCCGCGCTCGAGACAAGCGCGGGCGCCTACCTGCAGGCGCTCGACGAACCGGGCGGCACGATGCTCGTCGGCAGCGGGAACCACGAAGTCGTGTTCACCGCGACCCGCGACATCGCGCGGCTGAACGTCTACGTCACGCATCCGTCCGGCTCGCCGTCGCCGCTGCTGTGCGAGGTGCGCGTCGACGGCCACGCGCAGCGCAAGGGCACCGAACTGATGGCGCATTTCTGGTACCAGATTGCGGCCGGCACCGTCGTCACGCTGCGCGCGACGAGCCTCGGCGGCCAGCAGTGCAACGCCATCTGGCGGCTGCGCGAAGCACCGGACATGCAGCAGTAAGCGGCCGGCCCGCACCCGTTCAATTGAAGGCCGCCCATACCAGGTACGCATTCAGCCCGACGATCACGACCGTCGCCGCGCCGGCGACGATCCGCAGCGGCATCCGCATCGCGTAAGCGCCCATCACGTATTCGCGCGCCGACAGTATCAGCAGCGCGATCATCGGCATCGGCAGCACGAAACTCAGCACGACCTGGCTGGCCACCATCGCCCGCGTGACGTCGCAGCCGAGCGCGACCACCCCGAACGCGGGCACGATCGTCACCGCGCGCCGCACCCAGATCGACAGGCGGCGACGGATGAAGCCCTGCATCACGACCTGCCCCGCCATCGTGCCGACCACCGAGCTCGACACGCCGGAGGTCAGCAGCGCGACGAGAAACAGCGCGCCGGCCGCCGGCCCGAGCACCGGGATCAGCGTGTGATAGGCGTCGCCGATGTCGGTCATGCCCGGCGCGGCCGCATGAAACGCCGACGACGCCATCATCACCATCGCGAGATTCACGAACCCGGCGAGCCCGAGCGCAATCACGACCTCGCGGTTCGAGAAACGCACGAGCCGCCGCCGCTCTGCGTCGTCGCGCGGCGCGGTGCGATCCTGCGTGAGGCCCGAATGCAGATACAGCGTGTGCGGCATGATCGTCGCGCCGATGATGCCGACCGCGATCGTCAGCGCCGCGTGATCCGGAATCTGCGGGACCACCAGATGAAACGCCGCCGCGTGCCAGTCCTGCGGCGCGATCAGCAGTTCGCCGAGATAGCACGCGCCGATCACGCCGACCAGCGCCGCGATCGCGGCTTCCAGCGGCCGGAAGCCGCGCTTTTCGAGCGCGAGGATCGCGCAGGTCGCGAACGCGGTCGCGATCATCCCCGCGAACAGCGGCAGGTGGCACAACAACCCGAACGCGAGCGCGCCGCCGAGAAATTCGGCGAGGTCGGTCGCCATCGCGGCGATCTCCGACGCCATCCACATGCCCCACACGACCGGCGCGGGGAAACGGTCGCGGCACAGCTCGGCGAGATTGCGGCCGGTCACGATGCCGAGCTTCGCGGACATCGCCTGGAACAGCATCGCGATCGCGTTCGCGGCCAGCACGACCCACAGCAGCCGGTAGCCGTATGCGGCGCCGGCCTGGATGTTGGTCGCGAAGTTGCCGGGGTCCATGTAGCCGATCGACGCAATCACGGCCGGGCCGATGAATGGCAGCAGCGCGGCGACGCCGGTGCGGCGCCCTTCGAGCGCGGCGCGCACCGTGCCGTCGGTGTGCTCGGTGGACAGGCCCGGCAGCGCGAGGCCGCCGGCGGGTTTGCTCGGGACGACGGGAATCATGGTGAGTATTTATTCCGTTCGAATGAGGAAGGCCGATTCGGGGATCGCGGCTCGCCACAGCAGCAAGCCGCATGCCGGCCACGACGAGACGCCGACCGCGTTACAGCGGCACCACGTCCGGACGATTGCGCGGAAATTGCGCGATCACGTCCGGCGCGACGTTCAGGTGCGCTTCGACGAGCTGCGGCGGCGTGTGCGCGAGCCAGTCGGACAACGACACCTCCGCATAGCGGTCGGTCTTGAAGATCTCGAGGAACACGAGGTCGGTCTGCCCGGTGTTCTGCACGTAGTGCCCGAGGCTTTTCTTCACATAGCCGACGTCGCCCGTGCGGAAATCGGCCGTCTGCGCCTTCGGCCCCGTGTCGAACACGGTCATCCGCGCCTCGCCCTGCAGGTAGTACTGCCATTCGTCGGCGTTCGGGTGCCAGTGCAGCTCGCGCATGCCGCCTGGATGCACGGTGACGAGCGCCGCCGCGACGGTCGTCGACACGTTGAAGTTGGTGCTGTCCGCGATCCGCACCTCGCCGCCGCGCGTCTTCCTGACCGGCTTCATGTCGCCGAGCGAAAAGATGAACGGATGCGGCGGCGCACCGGCCGATGCGGCCGCCGCGCGCTGCGCGTCCGCGAGCGGGCCCGGCTCGTCGCCCTGGAAGATCCACAGGTTGTCGAGCGGCACGTTCCTGAACGCGTCGGCCGGCACGCCGAAGTTGAGCGCGAGCACGTCGGGCGGCGTATGCGCGATCCAGTCGGTCAGCAACAGCGTGTTGAATTCCGATGCGCGACCGTTATCGAACGCGAGCAGGAATTCCGCGCCGTCGCTGCCGAGGCCCTGCAGCGAATGCGGCAGGCCGGGCGGGAAATACCAGAGATCGCCGGTCTTGACGTCCTGGACCGACGGCCGCCCGAGTTCGTCGAGTACGGTGATCCGACAGCGGCCGTCGAGCATGATGGCCCACTCAGCCTGCTGGTGCCAGTGCATCTCGCGAATGCCGCCGCGCGTGAGCCGCATGTTGACGCCGGAAATGGTTTCGGAAATCGCGAAATCGTCCTGCGTCACTTCGCGCGCCCACCCGCCATTCTGAATGCGTTTATGGGCATTATTGAAAGACGCCCAGAATAACGGCATGCCGTTGATATCGGTGGCCGGCGGGTCCTGAAAAGACGGGAATTGATTGGCGATGGCCGGATTTTTAGGCCCCGGGTCGGTCAGGCTCTGACGGTTGCGCGCATTCACCGCGCCTTCCGGCGGGCTGTCCGGATTGCCGAACGAAGCGGCCTTCGCCGTTACCGCAATGCCCGCCGCGGCAATGGCGCCGGCCGTACTCGTCAACATCTTGCGTCGAGAAAGATTCGTCATGATTTCCTCTTCATTTCTCAATCGAGAGAATTTCCATTACGGAATACTTGCCGTTTTTCGAATTACCGAAAATCAAACATCCCGTGACGCAAGTTAAATCCAGATTCATCCAAAAATTAAATGAATTATTAACCTGAATTAATGAATTAAAATGATCGACTTTAATTTTGTAATTATTGCGATGCAGCAGGGGAAGAATGGCGAGGAAAAGAAATCGATATGCGCACCGCGTGATGGCGGCCCACTGCCATCGATTCGGGTGGCCTGGCGCGCCACCCGGAACGGAAAAATACGGATGCGCCGGCTTTCACCTGCCCGGCCGGGACCGGGACCGCGTCACTTCCGCGGCATGTCGGCGAGTCGCTGCGCGGCGAAGCGCAATCCGCCGAGAATGCGTTCGGCGATCCTTGCCGGAAACCCGGCGGGCAGCGCCGCGCCGACCGATTCGATCACGTGCGGTGTCGCGGCGACGAGCCGATCGACGATCGGCGTCGCGATATCGCCCAGCAAGCAGTATTCGGCCATCGCGGTAAAGTGCCGGCGCGTGATGTCGCGCATCGCGTAGTGCTTGCGCTTGCCGTGCACCGCCATCGCGAGCTTCGCCTTGTGCCACGACCACTGGTTCGCGCCATCTCCCTCGACCGGCCAGATCGACATCACGTCGTAGAGCGGCGTCAGACGGAAACGGCCGCCCGGCAGCAGGCGCAGGCTGAAGTTCTTCGCATGGCCGTCCGGTGCAGCGAGCATCCAGAACACCACCAACGCGGTGAACAGCGTATCGAGATCGGCCTGCGCCGTTTCCGACCGACGCAGGATCCCGGCCAGATCGGGCACCCCCGGGCCGCCCTGCGATTCGTATTTGAGATGCGGCGGCACGCCGAGCGCCTGGCAAAAATCCTCCTGCGGCAAGCGCAGCAGCCATCCGCCGTCACGATGCAGCGCGCGATCGAAGCGCGCGACCGACAGCACCTTGTGTTCGCCGAAACGCAGGATGTCGGCATTCGCCGTCGGCAAACCGAACGCGCGCAGGATCGCGAGGCACAGCCACTCGTTTTCGACGGATGTCGTGAGATCCGCGCGCTTGTTGCCGACCAGGCCGAGCGGCAACTTGACGATATGCGTGGTCGGCGTCGCGCCATGCGGACGCATCCATCGCCCGTCGTGAAACAGCAGCGCAGTCTTTTCCTGCGCGCCAGCCAGCGACAGGCGGAAGTCGTCGTCGTCCTGCGCACCGCCCGCCACCCCGCTCGCCTGATCGAGCACGCGCGCCACCTCGTCGTCGGACAACGGCGTACCGTCGATCCGGTCATGGCCGGTCGGAGTTTCATCCTCGCCGAGCAACTGCACCGCGCCGACGCAGTCCCGGCCGAGCGCGGCGAGCAAATCGAACGGCTCGGTCGTCGCCGTGCCGAACCGCGACGCAAGCCGCCGACGAATGGCGTCGCTGTCGGGCAGCAGATTATCGAAGTAGTGATTGACGCGCTCGCCGCGCAACGGCGCATCACCGACGCCGAACGGCAGCGACAGCGACAGCGGGCGGCCTGCATTCGACTGTTTCCAGCCGGCGTCGTACAGCAGCTCCATGTCGCCGCGCGCGGGAATCCGCCAGATTCCGACCCGCACGCCATTGGCCCAGATCGATAGCGCGCGGCTGTGCGATTTGCGTCCCATCGATTACCACTCGACGTTGGCAGCGTCGCGCCCGTCCTTCGTGCGGATGCTGACCTCGAGACCGTACAGCGCGGTCAGTTCGAGCAACTGCTTGAGCGACAGGCTTTCGGTGCGGAGCGTTTCCAGCGACGACAGGCGCGATTGGCCGACGCCGATGCGCGCCGCCGCCTCGGCTTGCGTCAGCCCCTTGGCCTGACGCGCGGACGACAGGATTTCGCCCAGTTGAGCAGGGGTATTGACGATGAGATTCACGGCTGGAGTCCTGTATGCGATCCATGCAGTATATCTCTGCCAGGCATAAACGCAAATTATCTCCGATAGAGATAAATGCAAAATATTCCTGTCAGAAATATTTTTTCACGCCAGTGCGTTGCTCCCCAGTCGTTGCACGCATGCGCAACACCCTATCGCCCACCGCCACCCCATAGTTTTTATCCGCTGGCGCGAATGATTTTGGCTTTGTCAGATAGATGACATCGAATCATCAAATGACAACGATCTAACAGCTCGATGACCTGCGCCTTCGCCCATACCGTCGAATCCCGCTTTGCCGAGCTGACGCCGACCGCGAAGCGCATCGCGAGCTACATGCTCGCGAACCTCGATCGGCTCGGCCTCGAAACCGCCGACCAGATCGCGCAGCAGACCGGCACCAGCGGCATTTCGGTCGGGCGTTTCCTGCGCAGCGTCGGTTACCGGAATCTCGACGACCTGAAACGCGAACTGCGCGGCGGCGGCGACCGCCCGTGGATGATCACCGACCGCCTCGACGAGTACCGCCGCGCCACCGCCACGCCAACGACCGTCGGCGAGCACGACAGCCATCGCAACGGCGGCACGCTCGCGTCGTCGCTCGAGCGCGAACTCGATGCGATCCGCCACGTGTACCGGCTCGCCGAAGAACCGGTGTTCGCGCAGGTCGCGGACCGGATCGCGCATGCCGATGCCGTCTTCATCCTCGGCATCCAGTCGACCCGCGGCATCAGCAACGCATTCAGCAGCTACCTCGAATACCTGCGCCCGCGCGTGTTCTATTCCGACGGCCAGTCGGGCTCGTACGTCGATTCGCTGAATTCGGAGTTCGAACGGCCGTACTGCATCGTCACCGACACGCGCGCCTATTCGCGCAGCGCGCGCCGCTATTGCCAGGCGGCCGCCGAACGCGGCCAGCCGTTCGCGCTCGTCACCGATCTGTATTGCCCGTGGGCGCGCGAGTGGCCGGCCGACCTGCTGCAGGTGAAGACCGACGTCGGCCAGTTCTGGGATTCGCTCGCGCCGCTCACCTGCCTGTTCAACCTGCTGATCACCGCCGTGGTCGACCGCCTCGGTCCCGCGATCGACCGGCGCGTCGCGCGCAACCGCGAACTGCAGCGCACGTTCGACCAATTCGAATCCTGAGCAAACCGGACCGCCGATGAACCCTCACCGCCTCGTCGAAATCACGCCCGCCACGCATCGCGTGGAGATCGATCTCGTCTACGCGACCGAGCGCAACCTGACCGGCGAGCCGATCTACCGCCACGCGCACTGTCTGCTGCTCGAGCCGGCCGAAACCGCGCTGCGCCGCGCGGTGGACATTGCCGCGCAAGCCGGCTTCACGCTGCGCATCTACGACGCATACCGGCCGCCGCAGGCGCAGCAGGTGCTGTGGGATTTCCTGCCCGACCCGAACTTCGTCGCCGATCTCGGCCGCGGGTCGAACCACAGCCGCGGCACCGCGCTCGACCTGACGCTCGTCGGCGCGAACGGCGAGCCGCTCGACATGGGCACCGGCTTCGACGAGATGGTCGCCGCGTCGGGCCACTTTCACGCGGGATTGCCCGAGCACGTGCAACGCAACCGGCTGCTGCTGCTCGGCGTGATGCACGCAGCCGGCTTCGCGCACATCGACAGCGAGTGGTGGCACTACGAGCTGCCTGGCTCGCACGCGCTGTCGCCGATCGACAACGCGGCGAGCGGCCCGTGGCGCCTGATGTAACGACGCCGCACGCCTCCCTTTTTCATGCAGGTTCACGTTCAACGACTCAAACGACAGATGGAGATGCGCCCATGAAATTCCCGACTTCCCGGCTCGTCGCGGCGCTGGCCGCCGCGTCCCTGTGCGCCGCCGTGCCGCTTTCCGCCGCCCATGCGGAAACGCCGAAGGACATGTTCGTGATGGCCACGCTGCTCGACGAATTCACGACGCTCGATCCGGGCGAGATCTACGAGCTGGTGCCGGAGGAATACGTCGCGAACACGTACGACCGGCTCGTACGCGTCGACTTGCGCGATCCGTCGAAATTCGACGGCGACGTCGCGCAGTCGTGGACCGTGAGCCCCGACGGCCTGACCTATACGTTCAAGCTGCGCCCGGGCCTCAAGTTCCACTCGGGCAACCCGCTGACGGCCGACGACGTCGCGTGGTCGATCCAGCGAGCGGTGCTGCTCGACAAGGGGCCGGCCGCGGTGCTGACCGGCATCGGGCTCACGAAGGCCAACGTCGCGGCGAACGTGAAGAAGCTGGACGACCAGACGGTATCGATCACGACCGACCACAAGTACGCGCCGACCTTCGTGCTCAACGTGCTCGGCTCGTGGCCCGCGTCGGTGCTCGACAAGAAGCTGCTGCTGTCGCACCAGCAGGGCAACGACTTCGGCAACGCGTGGCTGAAGACCAACGAGGCCGGCTCCGGCGCGTACAAGCTCGTCAAGTGGACGGCCGGCGACAGCGTCGTGCTGCAACGCTTCGACGGCTACCGGCTGCCGCTCGCGATGAAGCGCATCGTGCTGCGCCACGTGCCCGAAGCGGCAAGCCAGCGGCTGCTGCTGGAAAACGGCGACGTCGACGCGGCGCGCGACCTGAGCCCCGACGATCTCGCGTCGGTCGTGAAAGCGGGCAAGGCGAAAGTCACGGCCTCGCCGCAGGCGACGCTGCTGTATCTCGGCCTGAACACGAAGAACCCGACGCTCGCGAAGCCCGACGTGCAGGAAGCGCTGAAGTGGCTGGTCGACTATGCGGGCATCCAGGCCAACGTCGTGAAGACGACCTACAAGGTGCACCAGACCTTCCTGCCCGAAGGTTTCCTCGGCACGCTGAATTCGAACCCGTACAGGCTCGACGTCGCGAAGGCGAAGGCGCTGCTCGCGAAGGCCGGCGTGCCGAACGGCTTCTCGGTGACGATGGACGTGCGCAACGACTATCCGTACACGGAGATCGCGCAGGCCGTGCAGGCGAACTTCGCGCAGGCCGGCGTCAAGGTGCAGCTGATCCCCGGCGACAACAAGCAGACGCTCGCGAAATACCGCGCACGCCAGCACGACATCTACATCGGCGAATGGTCGGCCGACTACATCGACCCGCACAGCAACGCGCAGGGTTTCGCATGGAACCCCGACAACGGCGACAAGTCGAGCTATAAAATGCTGGCCTGGCGCAACAGCTGGGACATTCCGCAACTGACGAAGGAAACCGACGCCGCGCTCGCCGAGCCGACCGCCGCGCAACGCGCGCAGCGGTACCAGGCGATGCAGAAGGAGATACTCGCGCGCTCGCCGTTCGTGATCATGTTCGAGAAGGTCGCGCAGGTCGCGACACGTCCCGGCGTGAGCGGGCTCGAAGTCGGTCCGATCAACGATCTCGTGTCGTACCGTCACCTGAAGAAGCAATAAGGTTCACCGCATGTCGACTCCCGCCTCCTCCCTCGAAGCACTGCGCACGCTGCCCGCGCGGCGCCCGGCCGTACGCTGGGCGCTGCGCGTGCTGCGCTGGGCGCTCACGCTCGCCGTCACGTTCGCGGGGCTGCTCGCGCTGACGTTCGTGATCGGCCGCAAGGTGCCGATCGATCCCGTGCTCGCGATCCTCGGCGATCGCGCGTCGGCCGAAGCGTATGCGGCCGAACGTATCGCACTCGGCCTCGACAAGCCGCTCGTCACGCAATTCCTGATCTATGCGCGCGACGTGCTGCACGGCAATCTCGGCATGTCGCTGCTGACCGCGAACCCTGTGCTCGACGACATCAGGCGCGTGTTTCCGGCCACGCTCGAACTCGCGACGATCGCGACGTTGATCGGGATCGCGATCGGCGTGCCGCTCGGCGTCGCGGCCGCGGTGAAGCACAACCGGCCGATCGATCACATCGCGCGCTTCGTCGGCCTGATCGGCAATTCCGTGCCGGTGTTCTGGCTCGGGCTGATGGGGCTGCTGCTGTTCTACGCACGGCTGCACTGGGTCGGCGGCCCGGGCCGGCTCGATCCCGTGTACGACGGGATGGTCGACCCGCGCACCGGCAGCCTGCTGATCGACGCGGCGCTCGCGGGCGAGTGGGACGTGTTCCGCAACGCGGTGTCGCATATCGCGCTGCCGGCCGCGATCCTCGGTTACTACTCGGTCGCGTACCTGAGCCGGATGACCCGCTCGTTCATGCTCGACCAGTTGAGCCAGGAATACATCGTCACCGCGCGCGCGAAGGGCCTGTCCGAGCGGCGCGTGATCTGGCGGCATGCGTTCGGCAACATCGCGGTGCCGCTGCTCACCGTGATCGCGCTCACGTACAGCAACCTGCTCGAAGGCTCGGTGCTGACCGAGATCGTGTTCGCGTGGCCGGGGCTCGGCTCGTACCTGACCGGCGCGCTGCTGAACGCCGACATGAGCGCGGTGCTCGGCGCGACGCTCGTGATCGGCGCGATGTTCATCACCGTCAACCTGCTGACCGACGCGCTGTACCGCGTGTTCGATCCGCGTGCGCGCTGAGGACGGCGTCGACATGACCGTTTCCCTCCTGCTTCCTTCACCGTCCATGCCGAAGGCTACCCGACCATGAATGCCGCACCGCTCACGCTGCGCGCGTGGCTGCTTTCCGATGCGCCCGCGTCGCGCGCGCAGGCCGCGTGCGGCCTCGCCTACCGCCGCTGGCGCCGTTTCGCGGCCAATCCGCTCAACCTGTTCGGGCTCGCGATCCTGCTGGCGCTGGTCGTCGTCGCGATCGTCGGCCCGCTGATCATGCCGCACGATCCGCTGCGCCAGGTGCTGTCCGACCGCCTGCTGCCGCCCGGCTCCGCGTCGCACTGGCTCGGCACCGACCAGCTCGGCCGCGACATCCTCTCGCGGATGATCGCCGGTTCGCGCCTGACGCTCGGCATCGCGCTGCTCGTCGTCGTGATCGTGGTGCCGATCGGCCTGCTGATCGGCACCACCGCCGGCTATTGCGGCGGCTTCGTCGACAGCGTGCTGATGCGCATCACCGACATCGCGCTCGCGTTCCCGAAGATCGTGCTCGCGCTCGCGTTCGCGGCCGCGCTCGGGCCCGGCGTGATCAACGCGGTCGTCGCGATCTCGATCACCGCGTGGCCGGCATACGCACGGCTCGCGCGCGCCGAAACGATCCGCATCGCGCAGGCCGACTACATCCATGCCGCGCGGCTGCAAGGCGCGTCGGGCCCGCGCATCCTGCTGCGCTACATCATGCCGCTGTGCATGTCGTCGGTGATCGTGCGCGCGACGCTCGACATGGCCGGCATCATCCTGACCGTCGCGGGCCTCGGCTTTCTCGGCCTCGGCGCGCAGCCGCCGAGCCCGGAGTGGGGCTTCATGGTCGCGTCGGGCCGCAACGTGCTGCTCGACGCGTGGTGGGTCGCGACGCTGCCCGGCATCGCGATCCTGCTCGTGAGTCTCGCGTTCAACCTGCTCGGCGACGGGCTGCGCGACGTCTTCGATCCCCGCCATGGAGCCTGACATGCCGATGCATTCCACCCCCGCGCCCGCGCCGCTCTGCGAGATCGACGGCCTGAAGATCGGCTTTCGCGGGCACGACGGCGTCGTCACCGACGCGGTGCGCGACCTGTCGCTGACGCTCGCGCCCGGCGAACGTCTCGGCATCGTCGGCGAATCGGGCTCCGGCAAGTCGCTGACGGGCCGCGCGCTGCTCGGCCTGCTGCCCGACGCCGCGCGCTGGTCGGCGCGCACGATGCGCTTCGCGGGCCAGGATCTGCTCGCGATGTCCGCGAGCGAACGCCGGCGCCTGTGCGGCAGCCAGATGGGAATGATCCTGCAGGACCCGAAGTATTCGCTGAACCCGGTGATGACCGTCGCGAAGCAGATGGGCGAAGCATTCCGGCGGCACGAGCCCGGCTTGCGCGGCCGCGCGCTGCGCGAGCGGATCGTCGACGCGCTCGCGGCCGTGCAGATCCGCGACCCGGCGCGCGTCGCCGATGCGTATCCGCACGAGCTGTCGGGCGGCATGGGCCAGCGCGTGATGATCGCGATGATGGTGTCGACCGGCCCGCGCCTCCTGATCGCCGACGAGCCGACCTCCGCGCTCGACGTTGCGGTGTCGATGCAGGTGCTCGCGGTGCTCGACGCGATGATCGCGCGGCACGACACGGGCCTGATGTTCATCAGCCACGACCTGCCGCTCGTGATGTCGTTCTGCGATCGCGTCGCGGTGATGTATGCGGGCCGCGTGGTCGAAACCTGCGCCGCGCGCGACTTGCGCGATGCGACGCATCCCTATACGCGCGGGCTGCTCGCGGCGAACCCGCCGCTCGCGAACCCGCCCGACGAGTTGCCGGTGCTGCGGCGCGATCCGGCGTGGCTCGACGCCGCCGCGCCCGAGCCCGCCTCTCACCTGCCTCAGGAGGCCGCACGATGATCGACGTCGATCACGTATCGATCCGTTTCCCGACCCGCACGGGTCACGTCGATGCCGTGCGCGACGCGAGCTTCGCGGTGCGCGACGGCGAAGTGTTCGGGCTGGTCGGCGAATCGGGCTCCGGCAAGTCGACGCTGCTGCGTGCGCTGACGGGCCTCGTGCCGCTCGCGTCCGGCAGTCTGTCGATCGATGGCCGTCCGGTCGGCGGCACGCCCGATCGCGCGTTCCGCCGGCACGTGCAGATGGTGTTCCAGGACCCGTACGCGTCGCTGCATCCGCGCTTCACGGTCGACCAGACGCTGCGCGAGCCGCTGTCGATCCATGCGATCGGCGACGCCGATGCGCGGATCGCCCGCGCGCTCGCCGAGGTCGGCCTCAGCCCCGCGTTCCGCTTCCGCTATCCGCACCAGTTGTCGGGCGGCCAGCGGCAACGCGTGGCGATCGCGCGCGCGCTGATCGTCGAGCCGCGCGTGCTGCTGCTCGACGAGCCGACGTCCGCGCTCGACGTGTCGGTGCAGGCCGAGATCCTGAACCTGCTGCGCCGCCTGCATCGCGAACGCAACCTGACAATGATCCTCGTCAGCCACAACCTCGCGGTGATCGGCTTCCTGTGCCAGCGCGTCGCGGTGATGCAGCACGGCGAGATCGTCGAGCAGTTGCGAATCGAGGACGTGCGGGCCGGGCAGGTCGCACGCGACTACACGCGTACGCTGCTGAATGCGACAGAAGGCTATCGCCGCCTCGACCCGGTTGCCGACGCGCCTGCCAAGTGACATCCGCCGGACGCGAACGCATGCGATACTGCGCACGCCACGCGCCGGCTTGCCGCCGCATGGAACCCTCGTGCATCGCACGGGTCAACTTCCTTTCGTCAACAGCACAGCTATAGGGAGGCATTCATGCTGCAATTCATCGAAACCCTGGTGGTCGGGCTCATCGTCGGCCTCCTCGCCCGCGCACTCAAGCCGGGCGACGACAAGATGGGCATCCTGATGACCGTCGTGCTCGGCGTCGTCGGCTCGCTGGTGGCCGGCTATGTCGGCCGCGCCGCCGGCTGGTATGCGCCGGGCCAGGGCGCCGGCTGGATCGCGTCGATCATCGGTGCGATCGTGCTGCTCGTCGTCGTGGGTGCGATCCGCAAGCGCGCGGGCTGAATACCGTACGCCCCGCTTCACGGCAAGACGGCCGCTCATTCACGAGCGGCCGTTTTGCTTTCCGGACGATGCAAACCGTTGCCGGCACAACGATTACGGCGATCGTTCGTCATGCGATCTTATGCCGCCCGGCGTTTCCCCGACTTGCGGATGCGCAGATCCGGCCTACATTGGTTGAAGCACCACGCGGTCATTTGCTTATTACCGATATTTTCGTTTTTTGATTCAAGAGGTCCGATGGTTTTGCCGTTTACGCAGATAGCATCGTAGCGTTGACGGACTGCCACCCGAGCGGCCCCGCTGCGACGCGCTTCCTCTCTGGAGCCTGTCATGAAGCATCGTGTGTTCGCCTCGTTCGCCCTGGCTGCCTCGCTTCTGGCCTCGTCCTCGTCGTTTGCCGCCGGCGCGTCCGGCATCATTTACTTCTCCGGCATGATCGTCGAGCCACCCTGCTCGTTCGCGCTCGACACGGCCAATGCGACCCAGGCACACGTGCGCCCCGACTGCCCGCGCCCGGCCGCCGGCCAGATCGCGTTCGTCGACGCGGCGACACAGCGTTCGCTGAAGACGGCGCTCTTCACGCAGGCCTCGCGCGCAATCGTTTTACCTGACCGCCCGGGCAACGACCATGCACCGATGATCGCCGTCGTGACCTACCAGTAAAGTCCGCCGCGGCGCCGCGCGTCAGTCGCGATGGCGCGCGATCCAGTCGCTGAACGCGCGGATCTTCTGCTGGCTGCCGAGGTTCTCGGGGTAGACAAAGAAGTAGCGTGCGCCGGTTTCGAGCACGATGTCGAACGGCCGTTCGAGCCGGCGCGCGCTGACGTCGTCGTCGACGAGCGTCACGTCGCCGATCGCGACGCCGAAGCCCTGCATCGCCGCGTTCGTCGCGAGATCGAGCGTGTCGAACGTCGGGCCGCGCGCGGGATCGACGCCGCGCTCGCCCGCATGGTCGAGCCATGCACGCCAGTCGCGGTGGTCGCGCGTCGGATGCAGCAGCGTGTGGCGCGCGAGATCGCCGACCGCGCCGAGCGGCGACGCCTGCCGCAACTCGGGCGCGCACACGGGTGTCAGCCGTTCGTCGAACAGCGGCAGCGCGACGACGCCGGGGCCCGGCGACGTCCCGTAGACGATCGCCGCATCGAACGGTTCGCTCGAGAAATCGACGACGTGCTGCCACGCGGTCGTGATCTGCACGTGGAGATCGGGGTGTTCGCCCTGGAAGCGCATGATGCGCGGCAGCATCCAGCGCATCACGCAGGTCGGCACCTTCAGCGCGAGATCGGTGCGCTGCCGCGTGAGCTTCATCGAGATGTCCTCGATCCGCGCGAAGCTCTCGTCGACCACCGGCAACAGTTGCTCGCCTTCCGCCGTCAGCGTGAGGCCCTTCGCATGCCGCTTGAACAGCGGAAACCCGTAATGCGCCTCGAGCGTCTGGATCTGCCGGCTCACCGCGCCCTGCGTGAGGCACAGCTGCTCGGCCGCGCGCGTGAAGCTGCGGTGGCGAGCCACCGTCGAGAAGATCTGCAGCGCGTGCAGGGGCGGAAGTCGGCGCATGGCGAACGGGAAACGGAAAACGGCGCGGAAGGACCGCGCGCCGGCGTCGGCGCGCGCTGACCGACACGATAAGCCAAACGCCGGTTTTGCGCGAGACGCCGGGGTTCAGGCGGTCGCGGTGAGCGCGCCCGCCGCGATGCGCGCCGCCGACGCGACGACGTCCGCGCGCGCCGCGGCAGCGGCGTCCGGCTGCGTGAACGACACGGCCATCACGATCGGCGCGCGCGACGGCGGCCACAGCACCGCGATGTCGGTCGTCGTGCCGTAGCCGCCGGTGCCGGCCTTGTCGGCGACGCGCCAGCCGGGCGGCACGCCCGCCGCGATGCCGGTCGCCGCGCGTGCGCCGCCCGCCATCCATTCCGTCAGTTGCGCGCGCTGCGGTTCGCGCAGCGTGTCGCCGAGCAGCAGCCGCTGCAGCGTGTCGACCATCGCGACCGGTGTCGACGTGTCGCGCTCGTCGCCGGGCGCGGCCTTGTTCAGCTCGGGCTCCCAGTGATCGAGGCGGAAGCTGGTGTCGCCGCTTTCGCGCGCGAACGCCGTGACGGCCTGCGGGCCGCCGAGCACGCCCATCAGCAGGTTGCCCGCGCCCTTGTCGCCCGACTGCAGCATCGCCGCGCACAGTTGCGCGATCGTCATGCCGGTGTCGACGTGGCTTTCCGTAATCGGCGAGCCCGACACGATTTCATAGCGGCGGTACAGGATACGGCGCGGCAGCAGCGACGCGTCGAGCGAGCCGCGCGCGAGCATCGCGGCGGCGGCCATGACCGCATACGTGCCGCACAGCGGGAAGCGTTCGCGCGCATGGTGCGCGATGCGCACGCCGTTCGACGTATCGAGCGCGGCGACGCCGAGCCGCCCGTTCGAGGCTTTTTCGAGTGCGGCGAGTTCGGCCTGGGCGGTATGGGCGCGCCCCTGGTCGGCGACCGGCGCGGACGTGCACGCGGCGACGAACGGCGCGGCCACTGCGGCAAGCAACAGCGAGCGGCGGGTCGAAGAGTGTTCCATGAATGAGATCTGTTCTGTCGGAAACGGTGGCGCGAAGCAACGCGGCCGCGCATCGGCGATGCGCGACCGTTCACGCCGACGGCCGGCCCGCGACGGCATTTGCCGCGCTTCCCCGAAGACGCCCGTCGGCCCCGCGATAGCGGGATTCGCATGAACAAACCTTAGCGTAGCAGCGACCGCCGTCGCGTTCCAGCGAAACGGCCGCGCTTCACCCTTGCGACGAAGGCAGGTACGGCATCGGATTCACCGGCTTGCCGTCGCGTCGCACCTCGAACAGCAGCGCGACGCGCGAGTTGTCGAGGTCGCCCATCTCGGCGATCGCGTCGCCCTGATGCACGATGTCGCCCGTCTTCACGAGCAGCTTGCGGTTGTGCGCATAGGCGGTCAGGAAGTCCGCGTTGTGCTGGACGATGATCAGGCTGCCGTAATCGTTCAGGCCGGTGCCCGCGTACATCACGCGGCCGTCGGCCGCGGCGCGAACCGGATCGCCCGGCCGGCCGGCGATCTGGATGCCGCGGTTCTGTCCGGGCTTGAACCCGTCGACGATCTTGCCGGTTGCCGGCCACTTGAGCGCGACGCCGCCCGCATGGCGCTTCGTTTCCTTGACGACCTGGCGATCGCTCGCGGTCGATGCGCCGGCCTGCGAAGTGGCCTGCGCGGTGGTCTGCGAGTTGCCCTGACTACTCGCCGCGCCATTACTCGCGACAATCTGCGTGCCGGCCGCGCCCGCGGGTGGCAGCGGCTGCTGCTTGACGATGCGCAGTACCTGCCCCATGCGCAGCCTGCCGTTCGCGGCCAGCTTGTTCCAGGTGCGCAAGTCGGCCACGCTGCAATCGTTCGCGGAGGCGATGCCCGTCAGCGTGTCACCGCGTTTCACGACGTACTTTTGCGCGACGAGAATCGGTGCGGCCGGCATCGGCGCAGCCAACTGCGCGGCAGGCGGGCTCGTATCAGCGGGTTTTCCCGCCAGCGTGTCGCTCGGCGGAACGGACTGCGTACTTGCACAACCGGCCATGACGAGCACGGCGGCCAGGCCCGACAGCCACGCCGCCTTAGGGTGAATCTCGCGCGTTTTCATGGACGATCCGACTCCGGTTTGACAATCTTTCAAGCATCTCAAAAACGGAACGGCCGACGTGTAACCGGATGCAAACAATGATGACAAACGATCACGGACCGGATGCCGGCCGGCATTCGCTACCGGTAATACGGTCCGATCCGGAAAAACTTGATGGTCTTTTCGCTGGAAAACGGAAGAATTTTCGTCGTCAAAAACTATGGCCCGCTGGTTTCAATAGGCGCGATCCGCGACATTCACCGCAACCATGCGACGATTTCGGCTGCGGCCCACGCGATGCCAATGCACAGGAACAGCAGATGCAACGCGATCTTGAACGACACGCCCCATGACGAATCGATCCGCATGACAGGCTCCCCGGTTGATGTGCGTCCATCATCGGCCGCCGATCGCACCCCGAAAATGCGGAAGCGACGAACCAGGCCTCAAGCTGCCCCTGAGACCGGCGCGGCGGTTCCTGCTAACTTATCGGCCATCCCCACCCATCGCTCCGCCCATCATGCGCTTCGACCTGACCGACCTGCGCCTCTTCCTGAACATCTGCGAAGCCGGCACGATCACGAACGGCGCCGAACGCACGCACATCACGCTGCAGGCCGCGAGCGAACGCATTCGCGGGATGGAGGACGAACTCGGCGTGCCGCTGCTGCACCGGACCAAGGCGGGCGCGCAAGTCACCGATGCGGGCCGCGCGCTCGAACACCACGCGCGCACCGTGCTGCAGCAGATCGATCACATGCGTGGCGAACTGCAGCAATACGGCCAGGGGCTGCGCGGCCATATCCGGCTGCTGTGCAACACCGCGTCGCTCAGCGAATACCTGCCCGACGCCCTGGCCGATTACCTGCCGAGCCATCCGAAGCTGTCGATCAGCGTCGAGGAACGCTCGAGCCAGGAGATCGTGCATGCGATCCGCAACAAGACGGCCGAGGTCGGCATCGTCGCCGATTCGGTCGGGCTCGGCGGGCTCGAACAGCAGCCGTTCCGCGAAGACTGGCTGATCGTCGTCGTGCCGGCCGCGCATCCGCTCGCGTCGCACGACAAGGTCGCGTTCGACGACATCGCCGACGAAGACTTCATCGGCCTCACCGACGGCAGCGCGCTGCAGGTGCATCTCGCCGATCAGGCGCGTGCGATCGGCAAGCGGATTCGTTATCGCGTGCAGTTGAAGAGCTTCGACGCGATCTGCCGCGTGATCGCGAGCGGCGTGGGCATCGGCATCGTGTCGCGGCATGCGGCCGAGCGCGCGATGCTCACGATGGACGTGCGGCTCGTCGAGCTGTCCGATCCGTGGAGCCATCGGAAACTGACGCTCTGCGCGCGGTCGTTCGACGCGCTGCCGAAGTACACGCGCGAGTTCGTCGCGTTCCTGTCCGGCGGCGCACCGCCGCGCTGACGCGCGCCGCATTCGCGTCGCCCCATCGACATACGGAGGCATGACCATGACCGATACCGATCTCGCCACCCGCTATCGCGCGTATATCGACTGCCTGAACCGGCAGGACTGGACGGCGCTCGGCGAGTACGTGTCCGACGACGTGATCCACAACGACCGGCCGCTCGGCCTCGCCGGTTACCGCGCGATGCTGGAACAGGACTTCCGCGACATTCCCGATCTGCGCTTCGACATCCGGCTGCTCGTGTGCGAGCCGCCGCGTGTCGCGTGTCGCCTTCGCTTCGCGTGTTCGCCGAAGGGGACGTTCATGGGGCTCGCCGTCGACGGCCGCAAGGTCACGTTCGCCGAGAACGTGTTCTACGAGTTTCACGAAGGCAAGATCCGCCAGGTGTGGTCGGTGATCGACAAGGCGGCGATCGAGAAGCAGCTTTGAACGTCGTCGAAACGGCGCGGCGTCGCGCGCGGCGGCCGGTGGTCAGGAATACCTGAATGCACTTCGATTCTTATGGATAACGTTTTCTCTCCTTACGTATCGAGAATCCGTTTCCATGTCACGCTCCGGCCGCCGCTTCAAAGCACGATTTCCCTCACCCGATGATCATTCGATCGTCAACGAAAATCCCCGCGATTTTCGCATAAGGCCGATTTCCCCTCCGCACCCTCTCGCACCCTCCGCTCCCGACATTCGGGTTTCTACCGGCGTATCCGATGTGAAACTTCATTGACATCACGCGGATGGATGCCTAAATTTGGAAAACGTTTTCCAATGCTCGAGCGCGACGCCAGTCACGGCCCGCGCAGGGGGAACGCTTGCCTGCTCGATTTGCGATTCAGGCCGTCCGCCTTCAGGGATCAGGGTTGCAAGGCGGTGGCCGGGTACGGGCATCGAGCGCGGCATCGGCCACACGTGCCCGTGCTTCATCACTATTCAAAACTGGAGACACCATGCATCCTCGCAGCAGATTCGCGCTCGGCGCCGCGCTCAGCGCCCTTTCCGTCGTGTTCGTCAGCGCGTGCGGCGGCAACGACGTGACCGACACGCCGTCGTCGCCCCCTCGTCGACCACGCCCGCCACGCCCACGCTCGCGTCGAACTCGCTGCAGGCGCTCGTCTATGGCGCGCCCGACACCAGCGTGCCGGCCGGCACGAACATCCCGGCCACGATGATGGGCCAGATGCGCGCGCTGTTCGACCTGATCCGGAAATCGCCCGATTTCACGCAGGTCGTGATGGATCTCGGCGACGGCACGCCCGTCCACGTGCTCGACACGAACACCGGCGACAAATTCCTGCCCGGCAAGCTCGCGCTCGGCCTGTCGTACATCCTGATCGACATGAAGTCGAAGAACGACCCGCAATACGCGAGCTACCTCGCGACGTACCAGACGATCACGACCGCGATGATGGCGCAGTCGGGCAGCAACTACACGTATGCGAACACGTCGTGGGGCGAGTACTACTACCTCGTCGCGCTGAACAACCTGAAGGCGCACGGGATGCTCAACGAAGTCTTCAGCGACGCGATGCTCGCGACGCTGCAGCAGCGGCTCACCTTCTGCGACATGTTCGGCCCGGATGCGAGCGGCAAGACCAGTACGTGCCCGGCGGCCGGCACGCCGATCGACATCGCGTCGCTCAACACCGCGCAGAACTACTACGCGGTGTCCTACGGCATTGCCGGGCTGCGCCAGAAGCTCGGCTGGAGCAGCCCGTCGTTCGCATCGAAGACCGATCCGGCGGTCGCCGCGATGAGCGCGCGCGACGCGCTGCTGTACACGCTGACGAACCACATCCGCAACGACTCGTCGGGCGGGTTCTCCGACGAAGCATCGAACACGCACACGACCTATTACGACCAGGCGCGCTTCGACCGCTACAGCACGCTGCTGATCGGCGAAGTGGTCGAGCGCACGTTCGAGATGGGCAACGAAGCAAACCTCACGCCGGAGCTGAAGGGCTATCTGCGCAAGTCGGCCGACCTGATCCTGCCGCAGCTGAACGCCGACGGCCAGGGCTTCAACTACGGCCGCTCGATCGGCCCGTACGGCGATTCCGCGTTCATGGAAGTGCTGACGGCCGCGGCCAATGCCGGCGTGCTGACCGATCGCGAGAAACAGGTTGCGTATGCATTCATCTACCAGGCCGCGCGTCGTTTCGACACGTACTGGTACGACCCGTCGCTGCCGACGCCGTCGGTGAACATGTGGGTCAAGGGCCGCGGCACCGACACCTATCGCGGCAAGCCGCGCGTGATGGGCGAGAACTTCAGCCTGCTGCACCAGTACCTGTACGTGAACGCATGGTGGAACAAGCTCGGCTTCGGCGGACAGGCGCCGATGGCCGATGCGGACTACCGCGCGTGGCTCGACGCGCTGCCGCGCTACACGCTCACCTGGTACAACCAGCCGGGCGACGCCGCGCATCCGTACAGCGCCGCGCTGCTCACCGTGCGCGACGGCCGGCGCGTGATCAACCTGAACCTCAGCCAGGCGCCCGACTACGACTCGTACACGCCGTATTACCCGGTGCCGTTCTCCGACAAGCTGATCTACGGCACGACCGACCTCGGCTATGCGCTGCTGGTGCCGCAGGTGACGTACAACGCGAAGACCTACATTCCCGTCACGTACTACAGGAACCTGAACGTGCAGCAGAGCAACGGCCAGGTGATCGTGTCGTTCGATACGACGAAGTTCCGCCTCGCGTCGAAGAACGCCGCGTACACGACGGATCTCGACCTGCAGGTGCACACGGTGCTGACCTTCGCGCACGGCACGGTGTCGCGCAGCGATACGCTGAGTTCGGGCACGCTCGCCGGCAACCTCGCGATCGAGACGGACTTCACGTCGTTCGCGGATTTCGCGTCGACGCAGGCCAACGGCGACGGCGTATCGGTGACGTACGCGAACAGCGCCGCGACCGGCTATGCGGCGTCCGGGTTCGACAACTGCGCGCTGTCCGCCTTCGACACGGCGAACGGCACGACGAATCCGCTGTCGACGACGCCGATCGGGCAGTTGCATTCGAACTTCGCGTGCACGACGAAGCCGTTCGCGCTCGGCGCGGGTGCGACCCGCACGGTCGGCTGGACGCTGCGGTACGCCGATCCGGCGTGAGCGGCGCGAACGCGATGCCGTGACCGTTCCCGAAGCCGGTCGCCGAAACCGGCTTCGGGATCATTCGGCGGCCGGAGGCACGTTCACCGCCACCCCGACCCCGCCATATACGCGCCGAGCGCGATCAGCCCGATGAAGAAGCAACGCTTGAACAGCTTCTCGCTCATCACGCGCCGCGCATATTGGCCGCCGGCCATCCCCGCCAGCGCGGGCACGAGCGCGAGCGCCGACACGCCGAGATCGACGGTCTGCAATGCGCCCGTTACGCGCAATTGCAGGGCGAGCACGATCGTCGACGCGGTAAACGACAGCCCGAGCGCCTGGATCAGATCGTCCTTCGACAGACTCAGCGCCTGCAGGTACGGCACCGCCGGTACGACGAACACGCCGGTCGCGGCCGTCACGACGCCCGTCAGGTAGCCGACCCCGGCCGACACCCATTTTTCATGGCGCCCCGGCGCGGGCAGCCGCGCCGCCGCCAGCCCCCACAGCCCGTAAAGCACCAGCACGACGCCGAGCGCCGCGTGCGTCCACGTGCTGCCGGCCGCGAGCGCCGGCAATCCGCCCGTCAGCGTGCCGACCGTCAGGCCGGCGAGCAGCGGCCACAGCCGGCGCAGCAATGCACCGAACGACGGACCGAGCCACAACTGCCACACGTTGGTGACGAGCGACGGCACGAGCAGCAGGCTCGCCGCGGCCGACGGCGGCATCGCGAGCGTCAGCAGCCCCATCGCGATCGTCGGCAGCCCGAGCCCGATCATCCCCTTCACCGCACCGGCCAACAGGAAAACCAGTACGACGATCGTCAGCGTATGAATGTGCATGGCGGGCGTTCCGTCCGTTGAGTACGGCGCCGATGGTGCCTGCCCGCCCTGCCGCCCGCCATCTGGCTTTGCCTGAGGCTGGCTCGGGCCGGTCGGCCGGGGCTGTCAGGCCCCGGCGATCCGGCCCCGTGGATCACCCCCGGCCGTGCTCGCTGTCGAGGTGCGCCATCTGCGCGGCCGGATAACGCTCGCCGGCCGCCGCCCCGGCGGGAACCGCCGCTTCGATGCGTTCGAGGTCATCGACCGTTAGTTGCAATTTGGTCGCCAGCAAACCGTCCTGCAGTTGCGTGCGCTTGCGCGCGCCGACCAGCGGCACGATGTCTGCGCCGCGCGACAGCACCCACGCGATCGCGACCTGCGCCGGATTGCTGCGCTTCTCGTCCGCGATCGCGCGTAGCGCATCGACCAGCGCGAGGTTGTGCGCGAGGTTCTCGCCCTGGAAACGCGGGCTGGCCGCGCGGAAATCGCGCTCGCCCTGCCGCGCCGCGCTCCAGCCGCCGCCGAGCAACCCGCGCGACAGCACGCCGTACGCCGTCACACCGATCCCGAGTTCGCGGCACGCGGGCAGGATGTCCGCCTCGATCCCTCGCGACAGCAGCGAGTATTCGATCTGCAGATCGACGATCGGCGCGACGGCGGCCGCGCGGCGGATCGTGTCCGCACCGACTTCCGACAGCCCGATATGACGCACGTACCCGGCCTTCACGAGATCGGCGATCGCGCCGACCGTTTCCTCGATCGGCACGGCCGGATCGACGCGTGCCGGCCGGTAGATGTCGAGGTAGTCGGTGCCGAGCCGCTTCAGCGAATACGCGACGAAGTTCCGGATCGCCGCGGGCCGCGCGTCGTAGCCGGCGAACCCGCCGGCCGGATCGCGCAGCGCGCCGAACTTCACGCTGATCAGCACCTGGTCGCGCGTGCGGCCGCGCAGCGCGTCGCGGATCAGCATCTCGTTGTCGCCCATCCCGTAGAAGTCGCCGGTATCGAGCAGCGTGATGCCGTGGTCGAGCGCCGCGTGCAGCGTCGCGATGCTTTCGTCGCGATCCGCCGGCCCGTAAAAGTCCGACATCCCCATGCAGCCGAGCCCGATCGCCGAAACCTGCGGGCCCGTGCGGCCCAGTCGATGCTTGTCCATGTCCGTGTCCTTGCGGTGTTGACTGAATCAACCGGATTCTGAACGCATCGCGGCGCACGATAAACGCGAAACCCCCAACCAATTCATTCGACGATGATTAACAATGGAGCCTGTTCCAATCGCCACGCTCCCGCCCCCGCATGGACCATCTGCAAGCAATGCGCACCTTCGCGCGCGTCGCCCATCTGGGCAGCTTCACGAAAGCGGCCGAGCAACTCCAGTTGCCGCGCCCGACGGTCAGCAACGCCGTCCAGTATCTGGAAAAGCACCTGAAGATCCGCCTGCTGCAACGCACGACGCGGCGCGTCGCGCTGACCGCCGAGGGCGCGACCTACTACGAGCGCTGCGTGCGGTTGCTGGCCGATCTCGACGATGTGGAAACGCTGTTCGAGGATGCCGGCGCGTCGCCGCGCGGCGTGATCCGCGTCGACCTGCCCGAGCGTTTCGCGCTGAACCAGGTGATTCCGGCGCTGCCGGATTTCCACGCGCGCTACCCCGACCTGCGCGTCGTGATCAGCACGACCGACCGCTTCGTCGACCTCGTGGCCGACGGCATCGATTGCGCGGTGCGGGTCGGCGTGCTGTCCGACACGTCGCTCGTCGCGCGGCGCGTCGGCGAGATGGCCCAGATCAACTGCGCGTCGCCCGCCTATCTCGCGCGCCACGGCACGCCGCGCTCGCCGGACGAGCTGCCGGACCACGTCGCGGTCGGTTATTTTTCGAGCCGCACGGGCCGCGAGCTGGACTGGGAATATGCGGACATGGATTCGGGCGAGCTGCGCGCGGTGAAGATGCACAGCGTCGTGTCGGTCAACAGCTCGCAGGCGTATCTCGCGTGCTGCCTCGCGGGCCTCGGGCTGATCCAGGCGCCGCGCGACGGGCTCGCGCCGCTGCTCGCCGACGGCTCGCTGGTCGAGGTGCTGCCGGAATGGAACGCGGCGCCGCTGCCCGTGTCGGTGGTGTTCCCGACCGGCCGGCATCTCGCGCCGCGCGTGCGGATCTTCGTCGACTGGCTCGCGGAAACGCTCGGCGGCATGCACCGGACGGACTGATGGCGGCCGTGCCGGGGCGTTCGGCCCCGGCCCCGGCGCCCGGTCAGAACTTGTGGCGGATCGCGGCGCGCACCGAGAACTGGTTCGACGACGCCGACGGGCCGTCCGTCCCGACGACATAGCCGCCATCGGCCGCCGTGCCCGTCTTGTCGCCGCCCACCTTCTGCCACGCGCCCTGCAGGTACACGTCGGTGCGCTTCGACAGGCTGTAGTCGGCCATCAGGCCGACCGTGTGGTACTTCGGCTTGAACGAACCGGCCGCGGCATCGTACTTGCCGTCCGTGTATACGTATTGCGCACCGAGATAGAAATCGGGCGTGAGCTGGTACTTGCCGTTGATTTCGAAGTTCTGGAACTTCGTCGCGGTCAGCCCGAGACCGGCGAACGTCGACGCAGGCAGGTAGACCGTCGATACCGGGTTCTTCACGTCGGTCTTCGTGTAGACGACGCCGACCGTCGCCGGGCCGAACGTGTAATTGACGCCGCCGCCGAAGATGCGCAGCCGGTCGGCGACGAAGTTCGCGTCGTCGGCCGCGATCGCGCCCGCGCTGCCGATGCCCGGGTTGTTCGCCTGCAGGTACGCGGCCGCGACCTGCAGCCCGGCCAGCGAATACTGCGCGCCGATGCTGTACTGGCGGTTGTTCGAGAAGCCCGTGCTGTTGCTGAAGCTGTACGTGCCGCCGAACGTCAGGCCGTTCCAGTCGGCGCTCGCGTACTTGACCGTGTTGTTGACGCGGAACGAGTTGTCCGTGTTGTCGTTGTCGAACGGGTGCGAGAACAGCGTGCCGCCCCAGTTGCCGTTCGCGGTCAGCGGCGCGAGATAGTCGACGACCGCATCGTACTGGCGGCCGAAGGTCAGCGTGCCGAAGCGCGACTCGGACAGCCCGACGAACGCCTGACGGCCGAACATGCGGCCGCCCTGGCCGAGCCGGCCGTTATTCACGTCGAAACCGTTTTCCAGCGTGAAGACCGCCTTCAGCCCGCCGCCGAGATCCTCGCTGCCCTTCAGGCCCCAGCGGCTGCCCTGCGCATAGCCGCTCGCGAGCTGGTAATTGGTCTTTCCGACCCCATTGACGTTGACGTTGTTCGTGTAATTGAAGCCTTCGTCGATCACGCCGTACAGCGTCACGCTGGTCTCGGCAAAGGCCGGCGCGGCGAAGGCAGCGAGCGCGGCGGCAAAAATGACGGGGTGCTTCATGACGGATCTCCGGAGCCGAGGGCCGGGCAGGCCGAACGCCCGGCGAATGTTTGAGCTGTTGTATGTGTGGCCCGCAGGGCGGACGACGCGGTGTGCGGCCGCGTGAGGACAAAATGGTGTCACGTCGCAAATCGTCCGTCCATCGGGTACGGGGCGTCGCGTGCAAAGCGTTGCGCTCGTCCAACTGCCCGGTTGTGCCGACCGCCTGACCGGGCTTGTCGGCAGCGGCAGGCCGGCCCGCCATCCGAGTAAACCCGATGAGCGTCGCATCGGTGGCACAATGCGCATCCGTTCGCCATTTCTTCACGAAGTCATGCTTCACCCCGACACCCGCGCGGCGCGTGCCGGCCGTGCCCGCGGCCCGCGCCGGAAGGCGTTCCGATGACCGCGCCGGCCCGGGCCGGCCGCTACGCCGAGCTCGATTTCTTCCGCGGCCTCGTGCTGCTCGTCATCGTCGTCGACCACATCGGCGGCAGCATCCTGTCGCGCGTCACGCTGCACGCGTACGCGCTGTGCGACGCGGCCGAGGTGTTCGTGTTCCTCGGGGGCTTCGCGACCGCCATCGCGTACAACTCGCTCGCCGAGCGGCACGACGAGGCCGCCGCGCGCCAGCGCTTCATCCGGCGTGCGTTCGAGATCTACCGGGCGTTCCTCGTGACGGCCGGCCTGATGCTGCTGATCACCGCCGCGCTGAACGCGTTCGCGATCGACGGCCCGAACATGCCGACCAACGACCTCGACGGGCTGCTGCACAAGCCGCTCGCCGCGCTGCGCGACATCCTGCTGTTCCGCCGCCAGCCGTACCTCGCGTCGGTGCTGCCGATGTACGCGTTCTTCGCGCTGCTCGTCCCGCTCGCGCTGCCGCTCGCCCGCACGCAGCCGTGGCTGATGCTCGCGTTCAGCGGATCGCTGTGGTACGCGGCGCCGCACGTCGCGCGCTTCTTGCCGACCGTCGAAGGCGCGCCGTGGGATTTCAACCCGTTCGCGTGGCAGTTCCTGTTCGTGCTCGGCGTGATCGCGCGCTGCCAGCCCGTCTACCAGACGCTCGCGCCCCGGCCGCAGGGCTGGCTGCTGACGGCCGCGTCGCTCGCGATCGTCGCGGCCGGCGCGTACTACCGGCTGCGCATCGAACCGTTCCCGACCGATCCGTCGATCAAGCAGAACCTCGGCGCGCTGCGGCTCGTGAACTTCCTCGCGATCGCGTGGCTCGCCGCCAAGCTCGTGCACCTCGGCTGGATGAAGAAGGTCGCGCACGCGATGCCGTGGATCGGCACGATCGGCCGGCAGGGGCTGCTGTGCTTCGTCGCGGGCACCGGCATCTCGCTCGCGGTCGATTCGCTGCTCTACCAGGCGACCGAAGGCTATCTCGACGTGCCGCTCGGCCTGACCGCCGACGCCGTCGCGATCGGGCTGCTGTATCTCGTCGCCAAACTCTACGGGCCGCTCGTCGCGCGGCTGCCGTTCCGTTCGCGGCCATGACGCGCCGCGCCGTCACGCGCCGCTGCTACGATAGCCGGCGCCTCTCCTGAAACGATTCGCCATGCGCCGACTCGCCCTTCCGCTCGCTTTCGCCCTCGCCCTGATCGCCGGCGCCATCGCCACCGCCCATGCCACGCCGCCGGCACAGGGGCTGGCTGCCGCGCCGGCGGCCTCGCCCGCGCCGCCGGCCGTCCAGACGGCGACGACCCCGTCCGCCGCGCAGGAGCCGTCCGTCAATCCGGGCAGCAGCGTCGTGCTGCGCACGTTCCGCTCGGCGTCGCTGAAGCGCGACTGGTCGTACACGGTCTATCTGCCGCCCGGCTACAACTCCGAAGGCGCGCGCTACCCGGTGATGTACCTGCTGCACGGCAACGCGGGCAACGCGAACGACTGGGTCACGCAGGGCCGGCTGCAGGCCACCGCCGACACGCTGATCGAGCGCCACGACATCCCGCCCGTCGTGATCGTGATGCCGCAGGGCGGCACCGACTGGTACGTCGATCGCAAGGAGAAGATGCAGAGCGCGTTTCTCAACGACCTGCTGCCGGAAGTCGAAGCGCACTTCGCGGTGTCGAACCAGCGCGCGGGCCGCGCGATCGGCGGCGTGTCGATGGGCGGCTTCGGCGCACTGCGCTTCTCGCTGCTCGAACCGGGGCTGTTCTGCGGCGCGATGCTGCTGAGCCCCGCGATCTATGCGAACGAACCGCCGCTCAATTCCGCCGCGCGCTACGTCGGCGTGTTCGGCGACCGGCAGTTCGATTCACGCGTGTGGCACGAACTCAATTACCCGGCGCTGCTGCGCGGCTATTTCGCGCGCAGCTGGCGCGTGCCGATGTTCATCGCGGCCGGCGACGACGACCTGACGATCCAGGCGGAATCGAGCGTGCTGTACACGCACCTGCGCCGTGCGCAGAACCCGGCCGAGCTGCGGATCGTCGACGGCGGGCATACGTGGGACGTGTGGCGCGGGTTGCTCGGGCAGGGGTTGAAGTATGCGCTGGAGTGTGTGAAGTGACGGCCGGCGCCCGTTGCGCCGACCGCTTCGGGCTGGCGGGTCGGTAACCGGCTGACCGCCGTCGATGGCCGCCCTGCCCGGCGCGCCGCCCGCCGCTCACAGCCACGTCCCGCCCTGCCGCTCGCTCGGCTCCGCATCGAGCGCATCGAAATCGTGAATCCAGTCCAGGTGATGCAGCACGCGATCGCGGTCGGCCAGACGCGCGTCGCGTGCCTGCGCGGCCGGCCCGTCGGGAAGATGCAGCATGTCGGCCGCCGAGATCGACGCGTATTGCACCTTGCGCGTCCGGCCGCGACGCAGCCGCTCGTAGGCTTCCTGCGCCTCGCGCCAATTTCCAGGGCCGGCCTTGGCCAATTGCGCGGCCAATACCACCGCATCCTCGATCGACTGATTCGCGCCCTGCCCATGGTGCGGCACCAGCGCGTGCGCGGCGTCGCCGAGCAGCGTCACGCGCCCGCGGCTCCAGCGGCCGAGCGGTGGACGATGGAACAGCGCCCAGCGCTGGCTGATCGGCACGGCCGTGATCATCTGCACCACCGCCGGATGCCAGCTCCGGAATGCGCGCAGTTGCTCGCCTTCCTCGGCCGGCACGACCCAATCGCGTGACGGCCACGGTGACGGATGCCGCTCGACCAGCAGGAAATTCTGGTCACCGTCGTCGCCGATCGGATAGTGCAGCAGATGCCCGTGCGGCCCGACCCAGAACTGGATCGTGTCGGGATCGGGCAACAGATCCAGGCGCGCGGCCGGCACCACGCCGCGAAAGCCCGAGCAGCCCGAATACAGCGCATCGTCGTAGCCGAGCATCCAGCGTCGCGTGATCGAGCGCGCGCCGTCCGCACCGATCACGAGATCGGCGTCGACCTGCGTGCCATTGTCGAACGACAGCGTCACGTGATCGGCGTGCTGCGCGAGATCGACCAGTCGATGGCCGAGATGGAGGCAGCCGGGACCGACCGCCGTCGACAGCACGGCCTGCAGATCCGCCCGATGCACGCCCCAGTACGCGCCACCGAATTGCCGCCGATAGTCGGGTTCGCCGCGATGATGGCCGATCACCGCGCCGCTGCGCCCGTCGCGATAGACGAGCCCCGGGATGTCCGCGCATACCGCATCGAAAGCCGCGCGCAAGCCCATGCGTTCGTAGAAGCGCGTCGCATTGGCCGACAGCGCGACGGCCGCGCCGACTTCGCGCAATTCATGGGTCTGCTCGTAGAGTTGCGCGTCGATGCCGTGCTCGCGCAATGCAAGCGCGAGGGTCAGGCCGCCGATGCCGGCGCCGACGATCGCGATCTTCAGATCCGTCTGCATGATGAAGGTGTCTCCGATAGGGATAGGTGGGGGATTCGGCGTACGCGGCGGTCATGTCGAAGGCATGCGTCGTATCGGTATTTTCATGAGTGGAGTTTCATCCAGCAATAAAATGAAATGAATCTGCTTCATCACTGAATGCAATGAACCGGGCCGTGCAAACCCCATGGAACTGAGCGATATCGACCTCAACCTGCTGGTGCTTTTCCAGCGGCTGATGCACGAACGGCGCGTGTCGAGCGTCGCCGAGCAGATGAACATGAGCCAGCCGGGCGTCAGCAACGCGCTCGCGAAGCTGCGCCGCCGGCTCGGCGATCCTCTGTTCGTGCGCGGCCCTGGCGGCGTCGTGCCGACACCGTTCGCGCTGCGTCTCGCCGAACCCGTGTCGCATGCACTCGCGACGCTGCACGCCGCGCTGAACCCCGAGACCGGCTTCGATCCGCTGCACGCCACGCGCACGCTGACCATCGGCATGACGGATATCGGCGAGGTCGTATTCCTGCCCGCGCTGCTCGAACACCTGTCGCGGTCGGCGCCGGGCATCGCGCTCAACACCGTACGCAACACGAACGTCAACCTCGGCGACGAAATGGCCGACGGCCGCGTCGATCTCGCGATCGGCCTGCTGCCGCAACTGAAGGGCGGGTTCTATCAGCGCCGGCTGTTCGATCAGCGCTACGTGTGCCTGTTCCGGCGCGGGCACCCGCTCGAGGGGGCGCCGCTGACGGTCGACACGTGGCGCGACGCCGAACATCTGGTCGTGGTGTCGGCCGGCACCGGGCACGGGCAAGTGGACGAATGGCTGACGCGGCGCCGCGTGAAGCGCCAGGTGCGGCTGACGGTGCCGCATTTCATGAGCGTGGGCTACATCCTGCAGCGCACCGACCTGATCGCGACGGTGCCCGAGCATCTCGCGCTGCAGCTCGCCGCGCCGTTCTCGCTCGGCTGGCGTGCGCTGCCCGTCACGCTGCCCGGTGCGCCGATCCATATGCTGTGGCACACGCGGGTCAATCAGGACGAAGGCAACCGGTGGCTGCGCGATGTCGTGGTCGAGTTGTTTGCGGAAACCGGTGCGCGAACGCGAAAGGCCGCCGCCCGGCGGAAATGATCATGGCGATCGCCTGACACGGAGAACCGAGTCGATGAATCCCAGACGCGTGCATGCGCTCTATCTCAAACATCGTCCCGACGTGGATCTGGTCAAATGCGAATGGATCCATTTGCTGTCGACTGGCAGCGTCGATCGCGACCTTCTCTGGAAGATGCTGTCGACGATCGGTTCCGCGGACGTCGTGATCCACGTTCGTCGTAAGATCGGCGATTTTCTGCCGATCGAGCCCGCGATCGCTTTTATCGGCGAACACATCGGCAAAGGGCAGATGCTCGTCTCCGATCGCGCATTCACGAACTTCGTCATCGTCGCGCACAACGGCGTGGCGGCGACCTGGCCACAATGCCTGAAGCGAGGCCGGATCGATTTACTGCCGGGCGCGCCAAACGCCACGGCGGTATAGTCGACCGATCGCGAGAGCGTGTCGCGCGGTCAATCGCGCTTCGCGGCTCGGCATCAACAGGCACGTCGCGCATTTCGACTACATTGCCGAAGTGGCGATGACATCGGCCATCGTCGGCCGCCCCTCACCCAACCCGCAGGAAAACCAGCCATGTCTGTCTCGAAGAAATTCGCCGCCGTCACGGGCGCCGGCTCCGGCATCGGTCGCGCCGCGGCCATCGCGCTCGCCCAGGCCGGCTTCACCGTCGCGCTGCTCGGACGCACGGAGGCGTCGTTGAGCGAAACGCAGGACGCGATCCGCGCCGCCGGCGGCGACGCGCAGGTGTTTCCCGTCGACGTCACCGACGAAGCATCGGTCGACCGCGCGTTCGCGCAGATCGCGCAACGGTTCGGCCGGCTCGACGTCCTGTTCAACAACGCCGGCCGCAACGCGCCGGTCGTGTCCCTCGACGAATACGAACTCGACGTGTGGAACAGCGTCGTCGCGACGAACCTGACCGGCGTCTTTCTGTGCGCGCGGGCCGCATGGCGGCTGATGAAAACGCAGACGCCGCAGGGCGGCCGAATCATCAACAACGGCTCGATCTCGGCGCACGCACCGCGCCCCGATACGATCGCGTACACGGCCACCAAGCACGCGGTGACCGGGATCACGAAGTCGCTGGCGCTCGACGGCCGCCGGTACAACATCGCGTGCGGCCAGATCGACATCGGCAACGCGGCCACCGCGCTCACGGAACGGATGACGCAAGGCGTCCCGCAAGCGGACGGTAGCCTGGCGCCCGAAGCGCGGATGGACGTCGCGCATGTCGCGAACGCGATCGTCCAGATGGCGAATCTGCCGCTCGACACCAACATTCTCACCATGACGATCATGGCGACCGCGATGCCGTTCGTCGGGCGCGGATAGCGCGCGTCGCGGCCAGCGCCGGACGGCAGCATTCACGCCTGGGCCGCCATCGAACCGCTCCGTGGCGACGACGCCGAATGCCGGCGCGTGCGGGCAGCAGCTTCAGTGAGGCAGGCTGATCGCCTGCCACTCGTCCTCGAGCAATTGCGTCAGCGAACCGTGCAACCGTTCGAGGCTGTGCGGCGGGAGTGCGAAGCTTGCCCAGCCGAGCCCGCTATGGCGCATCAACAGCACCACGCCGCCCTCCAGCGGATGGCGTTCGGCATACCAGCAAGGATCCATTTCCGTCACGAACTGCTGCGCGTGCGGCGGACGTTCCGGCACCGCAGGCTGCATCGACGCGCGCAGCAAACTCAAATACTGGATGACGGCATCCACATCTTCCGGATCGAGCACTGCCGCGCCCCGTTCGATCGACATCAGCACGACGAGCTTGCCGCGCTCCTCGATCATCTTGATGCTCAACGGTTGTGCCATTTCTGTCGTCCTTGCCGCGGTTACGTGATCCCATTATCGATCTCGTTACCCGTCTGCCGCCTGAAGATTTGTGATCCGCGCATGAATCTTTTTTTAGAAATTTTTCAGAAAACGCGCCGCGGCATCGGCCGTCGGGCTCCACCGTTTTCTAAACGAAATTTCATCCGGCCAGCGCTGTTTTTTTAGCGCCCCCCACCCGCGTGCCTTCCATAATGAATTCGCTGCCCGCCCCGGCAGGCGCGGCGCGATGCGTCGACGTAGCCCGCTGAAGACGGACGCGCCCCCCCATTTCCGGCAACTCCATTCCTCGCCGATCATGAACCAACTGCAAGCGATGCGTGTCTTCACGCGCGTGGTCGAGTTATCGAGCTTCAGTCTCGCCGCACGTCAGCTCGGCATGTCGGCCGCCGCGGTCACGCGCAGCGTCGGCATGCTCGAGGCCCATCTGAACATGCGCCTGTTGAACCGGACCACGCGCAGCCTGTCGCTCACCGAGACAGGCCGCGAATATCTCGACGGCTGCCGCACGATCATCGAGAAGCTCGACGAAATCGAATCGAATCTCGCGCAGGTCAATCGCGATCCGCACGGTACGCTGCGCATCGCCGCGTCGGCAACCTCGGTGGCGGCCGGGCTTGGCGCGCTGCTGTCCACGTATCGCATCGAGCATCCGCGCGTGCGATTCGACGTGACGACCTTCGATATACAGGTCGACATGGTGGAAGGCGGCTACGACGTGTGCTTCTGTGACGATCAGCGCCTGGTCAACTCGACCTTCGTGTCGCGCACCTTGACGAGCGTGCGCGACGTGATCGTCGCCTCTCCCGACTACCTCGCGCGCCACGGCACGCCGGTCGAGCCGGTCGAACTGAATACGCACTGCCTGCTGACGGTGTCGAACGGCGCCGCGCGCAACTGGGAGTTCTCGGATGTCGACGGTTCGTCGCGCATCTATACCGGCAATGCGCTGGCGTCGACCAGCAACACGATGGTGCGGATCGCGGCACTCAATCACATGGGCATCGCGCAATTGCCGCATCCGCTCGTCGCCGACGATCTCGCGAGCGGCGCCCTGGTGCCGATTCTCGAACGCTACGACGTGAACGGCGGCCCGCGCCGCGTATCGATCCTCTACCCGAGCCGCAATTATCTGTCCACGAAAGTGCGCAGCTTCATCGACTACGTGGTCGATCACTATCGCACGCCCGAGCGCACCGCGATGCAGCTTGCCGCGGCCTGATTCCGCCGGATCACGTACGCCATGGCCCACATCCTGACGATCGAAGACGATCCGCTGATCGCCGATCACATCGCGCATACGCTCCATGCCGCGGGCCACCAGATCGACGTCGCGCGCACCGGCCGCGACGGCATGGCCCGGGCGATGAGCGCGAACTACGACGTCGTCACGCTCGATCGCATGTTGCCCGACCTCGACGGGCTCACGATCCTCGCCACGATGCGCGGCGTCGGCCTCGATACGCCGGTCCTCGTGATGAGTGCGATGTCCGGGGTCGACCAGCGTATCGAGGGGCTGCGCGCCGGCGGCGACGACTACCTCGTCAAGCCGTTCTCGCTCGAAGAGATGTGCGCGCGCATCGACGTGCTGATTCGCCGGCGGCCGCGCGGCACGCGCGTCGAGACGGTACTGCGCGCCGGCGAGCTGGCGCTCGACCTCGTGCGGCGACGCGCCACGCTGGGCGCGCGCGAGCTCGCGCTGCTGCCGACCGAATCCCGCGTGCTCGAATTCATGATGCGCAACGCCGGCCGCGTGCTCACGCGCACGATGATCTTCGAGGCCGTGTGGGGCTGCCGCTTCGATCCCGGCACGAACCTGATCGACGTGCACATCGGCCGCCTGCGCAAGAAGGTGAACCGGCCCGGCGCGGCGCCGCTGATCCGCACGATCCGCGGCTCGGGCTACATGCTCGGCTGAGTGCGCCCGCACCTTAAAACTTGTTTCATCTTTTTTGCGACCCGTTGTTAGGGGCTGCTCCGCAGAATGCGGTCAGCGGTTGCGCATCGGTGTTTTCCCGAAGACGCGCACATCCGGCTCTTCTTCACGACGCTTTTGAACGGAGCAGCACCTCATGCTGAAAATTGTCCGGCTCGCGCTCACGCGGCCCTATACGTTCGTCGTACTGGCGCTGCTGATCCTGATCGCGGGCCCGCTTGCTGCGGTCCGAACGCCCATCGACATCTTCCCGGACATCCGCATTCCGGTGATCAGCGTCGTGTGGAACTACGCCGGCCTGCAGCCGGACGACATGTCCGGACGCGTGATCACCTACTACGAGCGCACGCTCGGCACGACGGTCAACGACGTCCAGCACATCGAATCGCAATCGTTCCGCGGCTACGGCATCGTGAAGATCTTCTTCCAGCCGACCGTCGATATCCGCACGGCGACCGCGCAAGTCACGTCGATCTCGCAGACCGTGCTCAAGCAGATGCCGCCCGGCACCACGCCGCCGCAGATCCTCAACTACAACGCGTCGACCGTGCCCGTGCTGCAGATCGCGCTGACCAGCAACACGCTCGACGAACAGAAGCTCGGGGATTACGCGGTCAACTTCATTCGGCCGCAGTTGCTGTCGGTGCCCGGCGTCGCGATTCCGACGCCGTACGGCGGCAAGACACGTGAGGTGCAGATCGACCTCGACCCGCAGGCGCTGCAGTCGAAAGGGCTGTCGGCGCAGGACGTCGCGCACGCGCTCGCGCAGCAGAACCAGATCATCCCGGCCGGCACGCAGAAGATCGGCCGCTTCGAATACAACATCAAGCTCAACAACAGCCCGCTCTCGCTCGACGCGTTGAACGACCTGCCGATCAAGTCGGTCGGCGGCACGACGATTTATATCCGTGACGTCGCCCATGTGCGCGACGGCTACCCGCCGCAGGGCAACATCGTGCGCGTGGACGGCCACCGCGCGGTGCTGATGAGTATCCTGAAGAACGGCTCGGCATCGACGCTCGACATCATCGCCGGCGTGAAGGCGAAGCTGCCGCTGGTCGAACAGACGCTGCCGCCGGGCCTGAAGCTCGTCACGATGGGCGACCAGTCGACCTTCGTGAACGGCGCCGTCAGCGGCGTGGCACGCGAAGGCATCATCGCCGCCGCGCTGACCTCGCTGATGATCCTGCTGTTCCTCGGCTCGTGGCGCTCGACGCTGATCATCGCCGCGTCGATCCCGCTGGCCGTGCTCTCGGCGATCGCGCTGCTCGCGGCCACCGGCGAAACGCTCAACGTGATGACGCTCGGCGGCCTCGCGCTCGCGGTCGGGATTCTGGTCGACGATGCGACGGTGACGATCGAGAACGTGAACTGGCACCTCGAACAGGGCAAGGACACACGCACCGCGATCGTCGACGGCGCGAAACAGATCGTGATGCCGGCGCTCGTCTCGCTGCTGTGCATCTGCATCGTGTTCGTGCCGATGCTGATGCTCGACGGCATCTCGCGCTTTCTGTTCGTGCCGATGGCCAAGGCAGTGATCTTCTCGATGGTGTCGTCGTTCGTGCTGTCGCGCACCTTCGTGCCGATGCTCGCGCAATACCTGCTCAAGCCGCACGCATCGGCCGGTCATGCGTCGGGCGAACTGGCCGCGGTGATGGACCCGCACGCGGGCCATGCCGGCGCGCATGACGTCCCGCCGTCGCGCAATCCGCTGGTGCGCTTCCAGCGTGCATTCGAGCGCCGCTTCGAGTCCGTGCGCGCGTCGTACCGAATCCTGCTGGGCCTCGCGCTCACGCGCCGCAAGCCGTTCGTCGTCGCCTTCCTCTGCATCGTGGCCGCGTCCTTCCTGCTCGCACCGTCGCTCGGTCGCAACTTCTTCCCGACCATCGATTCCGGCGAGATCGCGCTGCACGTGCGTGCGCCGGTCGGCACGCGGGTCGAGGAAACCGCCGCCGAGCTCGACCGCATCGAAAACACGATTCGCGGCGTGATTCCGCCTACGCAGTTGCGCGAAGTGATAGACAACATCGGTTTGCCGAACAGCGGGATCAACCTGACCTACAACAACAGCGGCACGCTCGGACCGCAGGACGGCGACATCCTGATCTCGCTGTCGCGCGATCACGCGCCGACCGCCGACTACGTGCACACGCTGCGCGAACGCCTGCCGCGCGCCTATCCGGGCACCACGTTCTCGTTCCTGCCCGCCGACATCGTCAGCCAGATCCTCAACTTCGGCGCACCGGCCCCGGTCGACCTGCAGGTGGCCGGCCCCAACCAGCAGGCCAATCTCGCTTATGCGCACGAGCTGTACCGCAAGCTGCGCCTGATCGCGGGGGTCGCCGACCCGCGCATCCAGCAGGCCAGCACCTATCCGCAGTTCACGGTGACGGTCGACCGCACGCGCGCCGACCAGCTCGGCATCACCGAGCAGGACGTGACGAACTCGGTGGTCGCGACGCTCGCCGGCACCAGCCAGGTCGACCCGACCTACTGGCTCAACCCGCGCAACGGCGTGTCCTATCCGATCGTCGCGCAAACGCCGCAGTACCGCATGACCACGCTGTCGGCGCTGCAGAACCTGCCGGTCACCGGCGCGAACGGCCAGTCCCAGTTGCTGGGCGGCCTGGCCACGATCACGCGCGGGGTCGGCAACGCGGTGGTGTCGCACTACAACATCGAGCCGCTGTTCGACATCTACGCGACCACCCAGGGTCGCGACCTCGGCGCGGTCGCGACCGACATCGACGATATCGTCAAGGCCACCGCGAAGGATCTGCCCAAGGGGTCGACCGTCACGCTGCGCGGCCAGGTGCAGACCATGAACGGCGCGTTCGCCGGCCTGCTGCTCGGCCTCGTCGGCGCGATCGTGCTGATCTACCTGCTGATCGTCGTGAACTTCCACTCGTGGGCCGACGCATTCGTGATCGTCTCGGCACTGCCGGCCGCGCTGGCCGGCATCGTCTGGATGCTGTTCACCACGCATACGCCGCTGTCGGTGCCGGCGCTGACCGGCGCGATCCTGTGCATGGGCGTGGCCACCGCGAACGCGATCCTCGTCGTCAGTTTCGCGCGCGAGCGCCTGGCCGAAACCGGCAACGCGCTGGCCTCCGCGCTCGAAGCCGGTTTCACGCGCTTTCGCCCGGTGCTGATGACCGCGCTCGCGATGATCATCGGCATGGCGCCGATGGCGCTCGGCCTCGGCGACGGCGGCGAGCAGAACGCGCCGCTCGGCCGCGCCGTGATCGGCGGCCTCGCGTGCGCGACGATCGCGACGCTGTTCTTCGTTCCCGTCGTGTTCAGCCTCGTGCACCGGCGCGATGCGCTCAAGCACGACGCGTCCCGCGCTTCCTCTCCTTCCGCGTCCGGAGCTTCCCATGTCCACTGAGATCGATATCAAGTCGCCGAAACGGCTGCCCAACCTCAAGCTCGTCGCCACGATCACCGCGCTGATCGCGGCCGGCATCGTGGCGACCGGCATCGTCGGCCGCGCGCACGCGAAACAGGAAATGACGACCTGGTCCGCTGAACAAGCGGTGCCGACCGTGGTCGCGTACACGCCGTCGACCGGCGGCGACGGCGCG
Source organism: Burkholderia cenocepacia (assembly GCF_014211915.1). Taxonomy (NCBI): domain Bacteria; kingdom Pseudomonadati; phylum Pseudomonadota; class Betaproteobacteria; order Burkholderiales; family Burkholderiaceae; genus Burkholderia; species Burkholderia cenocepacia. The sequence goes on from NZ_CP060040.1 coordinate 1,147,502, forward strand.
ACGCTCGTGCTGCCCGGCCACCTGTCCGCGTTCGAGAGCGCGCCGATCCACGCACAGGTGTCGGGCTACCTGCGTGCGTGGTACACCGACATCGGCGCGCACGTGAAGTCTGGGCAACTGCTCGGGCTGATCGATACGCCCGAGCTCGACCAGCAACTGCAGCAGGCGCGCGCCGACCTGCAAAGCTCGCTCGCCAACGAGAAGCTCGCCGCGTCCACGGCCGCGCGCTGGACCCGGATGCTCGCGCAGGATTCGGTGTCGCAGCAGGAAACCGACGAGAAGACCAGCGACCTCGCGGCCAAGCAGGCGATCGTCGCGGCCAACGAGGCCAACGTGCGGCGCCTCGACGCGCTGGAGGCGTTCAAGCGCATCGTCGCGCCGTTCGACGGCGTCGTCACCGCGCGCAAGACCGACATCGGCCAGTTGATCTCGGCCGGCGGCGGCGCCGGCCCGGAGCTGTTCGCGGTATCCGACGTCCACCGGATGCGCGTCTACGTGAGCGTGCCGCAGAACGAGGCCGCCGCGATCCGGCCCGGCATGACGGCCACGCTGACCGTGCCGGAGCATCCGGGCGAGACCTTCCGTGCGACGCTCGCCGACACCGACGACTCGATCGCCGATTCGACCGGCACGCTGCTCGTGCAGTTGATGGTCGACAACTCCGCAGGCAAGCTGATTCCCGGCGAATACACCGAGGTGCATTTCGCGCTGCCGGCCGGCAGCACCCACGCGCTGACGATTCCGGCCAGCTCGCTGATCTTCCGGCAGGCCGGCCTGCAGGTCGCCGTGGTCGGCAAGGACGATCGCGCGATCTTCAAGCCCGTGACGATCGCGACCGATCTCGGCACGCACGTACAGATCGCGACCGGCCTCGCGCCGGACGACCGCGTGATCGACAATCCGCCCGACTCGCTCGCTGACGGCGACCCGGTCAGGCTCGCGGCGCCGGTCCGCACCGTCGCGTCGGTCGCCCGCGATACGGAGCGCGCGCATGGCTAACCGGCTTCGGCTCTGCGCGATACTCGCCAGCGTCGCGTTCCTGTCCGCGTGCTCGTTCGCGCCCGCCTATTACGCGCCGCAAACGGCGCTGCCCGCCAGCTTCAAGGAAGCCGGCGGCTGGCAGGCCGCGAAGCCAGCCGACCGTATCGCACGCGACGGCTGGTGGAAGGCGTTCCGCGACCCCGTGCTCGACCGGCTCGAAGCACGGGTGGCCGCGGCGAACCCCGACGTGGCCGCGGCCGTGGCCCGCCACGACGAAGCGGCCGCGCTGTTCGACCAGGCGCGCTCGGGCCTCTTCCCGACCATCGGTCTCGGCGCGCAGATCTCGAGCAACCGCCAATCGGCCACGCGGCCGCTGCGCGGCTCGAACCAGCCGAACGTCTATGGCGACAACACGCTCGACGCCGGCTTCGACTACGACCTCGACCTGTGGGGGAAAGTCCGCAACGAAGTCGCGGCCGGGCGCGCCGACGCGCAGGCCAGCGCCGACGATCTCGCGTCGGTGCGGCTGAGCCTGCAGGCCAGCCTCGCCAGCGCGTACTTCAACCTGCGCGGGCTCGACCAGCAGCAACAGCTGCTGGCCGACACGATCGACACGTATCAGCGCGCGCTGCGCCTGACGATGAGCCGGCACGCGGGCGGCATCGCGTCCGATCTCGACGTGTCGCGCGCGCGGACGCAGCTCGATTCGGCCCGCGCGTCGGCCGAGGACGTACGGGCGCGACGCGCGCTCTACGAGCACTCGATCGCGACGCTTACGGGCGTACCGGCATCGTCGTTCTCGCTGACGCCGGACCTGAACCCGGCGTATCTGCCGACGATCCCGGCCGGCATTCCCGCGACGCTGCTGCAGCGGCGGCCCGACGTCGCGGCGGCCGAGCGGCGCATGGCCGCCGCCAACGCGAAGATCGGCGTGGTGCGCGCGGCATTCTTCCCCGACATCACGCTCGGGCTGGTCGGCGGCTACCAGAGCTCGGGCCTCGGCCACTGGCTCCGCGCGCCGAACGAGATCTGGTCGATCGGGCCCAGCCTCGCGCTGACGCTGTTCGACGGCGGCCGGCGCCAGGCGCTCACCGACCAGGCGCGCGCGCAGCTGGCCGAGAACGGCGCGAAATACCGCGCGGTGGTGCTCGACGCGTGCCAGCAGGTGGAAGACAACCTCGCGCTCGCGCATCACCTCGGCGACGAAGCCGATCGCGAACAGGAAGCGCTCGACGCGGCCGAACGCACGTTGCAGTTGTCGATGTCGCGCTATCGGGACGGCGTCGTCAGCTATCTCGACGTCGTGACGGCGCAGACCACCGAGCTCGATACGAAGATCGCGATGCTGGAACTGGACACGCGCCGACAACTCGCGGCGGTGGGCTTGATCGCCGCGCTGGGCGGCGGGTGGTCGACCGATGAAGCCCCACCCGGTACGCAGGCACCGGCCGCGACGATGGCTAGTTCAGCGAACTGAATCCCTTGCGACATGACGAGGCGTGTCGCGTTTCAAGGCACCCGTCGCGATGACGGGTGCCGTTTTTTACATCAGCCCGGCCACTCAGAACTTGTGACGGATACCGGCCGCGACGACGGCCTGACGATCGTTGCCTGACGCGGCAAGGTTGAAGATCCCCGCGTGGCCGAGCACCGCGACGCCGTCCGCGCCCGTCACGCGCTGATACACGCCTTCCAGATAGAGGTCGGTGCGACGCGACAGCGCATAGTCGGCCTGCAGCATGAACTGGTCCCACTTCGGCGCGATGCCGCGGCCCGCATCGTCGAAGCGCCCCTGCGTGAACGTGTAGGCGCCGCCCAGCGAGAAGGCCGGTGTGAGGAAATAGCGTCCGTTCAGTTCGTAGTTGCTGAAGGTCAGCAACTGGCCGTTCACGCGGCCGTACGCGCCGCCCTGCGACAGCTCGCGCGGGTCGTTCAGGATCGTTCTCGTGTAGACGAAGCCGATCGCGGCATGGTCGAACGCATAGTGCACGCCGGCGCCGAACGTGCGCCAGCGGCCGCCCGCAAGCATTGCATCGCCATCCGAACTGCTCAGCGACCCGCCGGTGTTCTGCGGCGCGTCGACACCGCCCGGCTGGTTCGACTGCAGGTACGCGACGGCGAGGTCGACCGGGCCGTTCACGTACTGCGCGCCGACGCTGTACGCATTGTCGTTGCTGAATCCGCCGCCTTGATTGCTGAAGCCGTACGCACCGCCGAACGTGAAGCCGCCGTAGTTCGCACTGCGGAACTTCACCGCGTTGTTCATCCGCGTGTCGTTGGCGAGGTTGTCGTTGTCGTACGGATGATCGGCGAGGTTGCCGCCGAATCCCGACCCCGTCGCCGACAGCGGCGCGACGAAGTCGACCAGGAAATCGTACTGGCGGCCGAGCGTCACCGTACCCCACTGGCGGCTCGCGAGGCCGACCCACGCCTGGCGGCCGAATTCGTCGCCGCCGTTGCCGAGCTTGCCGTTCGCGACGTTGAAGCCGTTCTCGAGGGCGAACACGGCGGCCAGCCCGCCGCCGAGATCCTCGTTGCCGCGCAGCCCCCAGCGCGACGTGCTGACGTTGCCGCTCTGGACACCGTAGACGGGCCCCGCGCCCGCGGCCGATTTCTGGTTGCTGATGTAGTCCAGGCCCGCGTCGATCGTGCCGTACAGCGTCACGCTGCTCTGCGCATGCGCCGCGCTCGCCAGCAGGCAGGCGACCGCCGCCGGAATTGCCAGATATTTCTTCATGATGGTTTCGTTGAAGTGGATCGGTCTGCTCGCATCGCCGGCCCGGGCAACATGGCCGCCCGTGCGCGATGCGATGGCGCCCAATTTAGGCAGCGGGCGTGACAGCGCCGTTATCGAAACGGCCCGAAACATGAAACCTGCTTCATCCTGGCGACATACCGGTTTCACGTCCACCGCGAATGCGCGCCCATGCATGAATTTCTTTTCACGTTGCGTATGCCGATCCGCTAACGCCCCTCCTCTATGCTTGTCCTCAATCTGTGCACGACGCCGACATCGACACGCCGCGCCGGGGAAATTCCCTTTCAATCATCACGAGGACTCCAGACATGAAAACCGCCCGCATCGTCGCCGCCGCCATGCTTGCCGCAATCGGCACGCTGTCCGTTCCCGCGTTTGCGCTGACCGGCAGCCAGCCGACCCGGATGTCGCCGGCCGCTACCAAGGACGGCGCGCCCGGCGCCCAGGCCGCCGGCCAGTGGGTGCCGCCCTACGGCCAGCCGATCCACGAGAAGACGCGCGCCGAGGTCCATGCCGAACTCGTGCAAGCCGAACAGGACGGGCAGCTCAAGTACCTGAACTCCACGCTCTATTCGCATTGATGGGGGCGACCGTGCGGCCGGGTGCGATGCCCGGTTCGCGCCGCCCGCGGCGGCGCCTGTCCCCCGAATTGCTCGCCATCCATGAAGCTGCTTTCGTTGCTCGCCCGTTCCGCCCGTCTCGCGCTCGTCGCGATTGCCGCCGGCGTCATGTTGTCCGCCTGTGCCGCCGCGCAGCCCGATGGCCCCGGCGATTGTGTCGGCCCGCCCGACTTCTGCGTGCCGTTCTTCGGCTCGTAAACGCATGACGGGCGCGCTGCCATCGGCAGTGCGCCCGTCATGTTCGTTGCGCGGCCGAAACCGCGCGTTCATGCGTCCGGCAGCGTCACCTGGTAGCCATAGCGGCTCACCGTATCGATCCGGACGTCGGGCAGATGCCGCGCGAGCTTGCGGCGTAGCCGCGACACCACGAGATTGACGCTCGACGGATCGACATCCTCCTTGTCCTGCCAGACATACCGGATCAATTGGTCGCGCGGCACCGGCGCGTTCGGATGGCGCATCAGGCATTCGAGCAACAGGAATTCCCGGCGCGTCACGGCGAGACGCAGCTTGCCGTCCGCGAGTTCGCGCGCCAGGGTCTCGACCGCGGACACACCCGCGATCGAACGGCCCGCCTCGCGCGGCCCGGCCAGCCGCTGCAACGCCTGCAGGCGTTCGTGCAGCTCGATGAACGAATACGGTGCGCAGAAACAGGCATCGGCGCCCGCGCGCAGCATTTGGATGCGTTCGCGCGCCGACGCGTCGCCGATCAGCACCACGAGCGCGGCGCCGCCGCCGTCGGCCACGAAACGCGGCAACATCGCGATCAGCGCGGCATCGCTGCCGGGCTCGAACGCGGTCGCGACGATCGCGTCGAAAGCCTCCTGCGACGCAAGGAACAAGCCGTCGCGCAGATCATCGGCGCGCGGCACGCTGTGCCCGCTTTCCTGCAGCGCCTTGTGCAGCCACGACGCTTCCGGATGCGGCGAAGTCACGAGCAGGATGCGCATCGTCAACCGGCCTCGCGGCCGACATACGCCGACACGCGCAGCGTCGTCCGGCCGACCATCATCCCAGCGACCTCGGCCAGCATTCGATCGTCACGCGCGTGCCGGGCTCGGCATGGCCGATCCGCAGCGTGAAATCGTGCACGTTGACGACCGTCGATACGATGCTCAGGCCGAGTCCGGCACCCGCGAGATGCCCGGTACGGCGGCTGCGGTACCGGGACCGCAGCACCGCCTCGCGCTCGTCGGCTGCGATGCCCGGGCCGTTGTCGATCACGTCGATGCGCGGGCCGGACGGCGTGTCATGCAGTTCCAGGCGCACCGTATCGCCCGATGTCGTGTACTTGAGCGCATTATCGAGCAGGTTGCTCAGCGCCTCGAACAAGAGTGCGCGATCGCCGTGAATCCGCGCCACCGGCTCGACGGACTGCACGAAGTGGATCGCGCGGCTGTCCGCGAGCGGTTCGAACAACTGCCCGACGTCGATGACCAGATCCTCCAGCGACAGCTCCGCAAATCCGCCGCGCCGCTGCAAGGACCCGATTTCGGCGATACGCAGCATCGCCCGGAAACGATCGAGCAACACGTCGGTCTCGTGGCGTGCCCGCGAGACGAGACGCTCCAGCACCGCATCGTCGAGACGCTCCGCCCGCTGTGCCGCCTGCGCGAGCAGCGTGTGCACATGGGCGAGCGGTGTCCGCAAGTCATGCGCGATGCCGTCGCAGACCCCCTTTACCTCGTTCATCAGCCGCTCGATCTCCTCGAGCATATGGTTGACGAGATGGGACAGCAGATCGATCTCGTCGTGGCCGCCGACCGGCAACCGCTGGCCGAGGTCGCCCTGCGCAATACCCTGCGTGATGCGCCGGATTTCCTTCAGACGCCGCATTTGCCGCACGCTGAGCATCAGGCCGCCCACGACGCCCGTGCCAAGACAGAGCAGCCCGCCGCCCACCAACGCCTGGATGATCGCCGCGCGGATGCGCAGGATGTGCGTGAGGTCTCGCCCCAGCACCAGCACGTCGCCGTTCGCACGCCGCTCCGCCATCGTGCGGACGACCGGCGGTACCTGGTCTCCCGCGATCGGCATCGTGTGATCGAGCGTCACGCCGCTGCGGTTCGGCTGCAGGCCGGCGGGCAACGCCAGCACATCGCCGGCGATATGCGTGCCGTCCGCGGTAAAGAGCCCGTAGTAGTTGGTATGCATCCGCTCGTGCTCGATCCGGTGCAGGATCGCGGCGGCAAGCTGGCCGTCCTGGATCGAATCGAAGTAGATCATCTGCCAATCGATCACCGTGTCGGTTTCCCGCTCCATGTCGTGCGTGATCACCGATGCGATGAAACCGAGCAGCAGCATCACCGACACGGAGAACGTCACGGCATAGACCGACACCAGCCGAAACGTACTCGAGTACCAGCGTCGCGCGGGTGCCGGCGGGACGTGATGCGCGGCCGACGCCGCGGTAGCCGGCTCAGCCAAGACGATACCCCGCGCCGCGTACGGTCTGGATCATCTGCTTCGCATCGGATGGATCGATCTTCCTGCGCAACCGGCCCATGTGCACTTCGATCAGGTTCGTGCCGGGATCGAAGTGATAGCCCCATACGGCCTCGAACAGCATCGTCCGCGTAATGGTTTGCCCGGCATTGCGCATCATGTATTCGAGCACGCGGTACTCGGTTGGCAACAACACGATTTCCTCGCCGTCGCGAAACGCCTTGCGCGAGATCAGGTCGAGCTTGAGGGGGCCGACGACCAGCGTCGTGTCGAACGTGGCCGGCGCGGCCTGGCTCCGGCGCAGCAGCACCTCCAGGCGCGCGGCCATTTCCTCGGGATCGAACGGCTTGGTCAGGTAGTCGTCGCCCCCCGCACGCAGCCCGCGGACCCGTTCGTCGACGTCGCCGAGCGCGCTCAGCATCAGCACGGGAGTGCGCACGCCGACGCTGCGCATCGTGGTCAGGATCGTGAGGCCGTCGACCACCGGCAGCATCCGGTCGAGCGTGATCACGTCGAATTCGTTGCCGAGCGCGCGGGCCATGCCATCGCGCCCGTTCGCCACCCATTCGACCGTAAAGCCGCGCCCCTCCAGCTCCGTGACTATTTCGTTCGCGGTGATTTCGTCGTCTTCGATCGTGAGGACGTGCGCGACGGCCGTGCCGTCCACGGCCGGCTTGTCAGGCGAGGCCGGCTCGTTGACCGGGGAAGCGGATGATGCCATGTACGATTCTCGTCTTCATCGAAGGGACGTGCGCGCTTCGATACCCGACGGCCGAACGCGCTCGTGCAGAGCTTATGCGTGCACGCGTAAAAGATGCGCGTCGGCTTCGTGAAGAAAGTTTCATATCCGGCAACATAACGTCCAGGTCTGCTTCGATCCTGGCTTATTTGCCATTGCAACGGAGGCTGAAAACGACCCGGCATGCTTGCCTTTGCGACACGATTTCGTACCACGGCTCGCGACGCACGCGAGCCGCCGCGACCGGCTGCGAATGGTGCGCGGCAACGCGCGATCAGCGTTGGTGCGATCGTGTGCCGGCCGCGTCCGCACGATGCGATTCGAGATCACGTGCAGCATCGATCGCACGATCCCGCTGTTCGGCTTTCGCGTTCGCGAGCGTCACATCGGCGATCGCGAGCCCGGTTCCCTGCACCTTCGCGAACGCCGGCAGCGACGCACCCATCAGCGCGACCAGCCCAGCCATGATGACTTTTGATTTCATTGCCTTACCCCCGTGTCCACCGCGCGGCGCGCGGCATCGATCGATCCATCGCTCGACGATACGCCGCCGCGCCTAACCATCCGGAAGCACGCGCATGAACGATTCTTTAACCTTCAATGCCTGCGGCAACCGGTACATGATCCGAACCGTGCTTGCCTAAAACATGTTTCATCATCGCGCTGTCGTTTAGCTAGTCCGCCGTGCCTAATCTTCGCCTCGCGGCCGACGCAGACATCCTGCCGTACGGCCTCTACTCAACGCTATCCAGGAGCCGAAGATGAATCATCCCGTCCGTTATCTCGTGTGCGCCGCCATGCTCGCATTGAGCGTCTCCGCGCATGCCGGGACGAAGCTCACGTCCGCGCAATGTCATGACTATCCGTTCGTGCATGCGAACGGCCCGGTCTCCCACCGGCAGCTCGTCAACGAACTGAACGAACTGGAATCCGTCGGCTACAACCCGTCGTCTGGAGACGAGAGCAGCTATCCCGACGATATCGATTCGGCACAGGCGCGCCTGATGCAGAAGTACCAGCACGATTGTGCCGGGGCGGCCAATACCGTCGCGTCGAGCGGAAACTGAACGCTCCCTGCAACCGTTCTCCGAGTTTGCGCGCGAGCCCTCGTGGCCGCGCGCGTTTTTTTGGGTTGCTCCGATGTTCCGTGCCGATATGTCGGCGCTTCACGCGAATAAATCCTGATGTCAATCGGCGAAAGATAGAAAACAACACATCGCAAGGCGTTCGATCGTCATGCGACTCCAGGGCACCGCACTTTTCCGTGCAGCATCCGTCGGCGCATGACACTTTCAAATACTGAAAAATAGTCTTTCCATGCACGTTGCGGCGACCGCTTTTCCTCTGCCTACACTGCCTCGTCCGCCGAGATCGCATTCCGGGACGACATCGAAGTCGGCGCCATCCAGCGCCGACTGCCCCACCCCACCGTCAGAGGAACTAAATGAAACGTCGATCGAAGAAACTGCCCTGGTACGTATTCGCGCCGGCACTCCTGCTCGCAGGCACGGCGCACGCCCAGCAGAGCATCACGCTATACGGGCTGATAGACGAAGGCCTCAACTTCACGAGCAATGCAGGCGGTCATCGCGCCTGGCAGATGTCGAGCGGAGACACATTCGGCAGCCGATGGGGCTTGAAAGGCAGTGAAGACCTTGGCGGCGGCGACAAGGCCATCTTCCAGCTCGAAAACGGCTTCAACGTGAACAGCGGCAAGCTCGGTCAGGATTCGAGCATGTTCGGCCGTCAAGCGTTCGTGGGCCTGTCGTCGTCACGATATGGCACGCTCACGCTCGGACGCCAGTACGATACCAGCGTCGACGCGCTCGGCTTCGGCGGCATCACGGCGGCCGGCAACTGGGCCGGCGACATCGCGACCCACCCGTTCGACAACGACAATACGGACTGGGATTTCCGCGTCAACAATGCCGTCAAGTATGTGACCCCGACATACCGCGGACTCACCGCGGAAGCGATGTACGGCTTCAGCAACCAGCCCGGCGGATTCTCGAACAATCGCGTCTGGGGCGCCACGCTGAACTACCAGAGCGGCAACCTGACTGCGGCGGCGTCCTACCTGAAGCTCAACAATCCCGGGCTCGCGGCGGGTGGCGCGGTCAACAGTGGCGATCTCTTCAACGGCTCGTCGCAGCAGGACATCGGCGTAGCGGCTTCCTACCAGTTCACCCACGTACTCGTCGGCGCCGCGTGGTCCCATGTCGATGTCTACAACCCCGCCGGCAATGCGTGGATCGACAATACCGCCCTGCAAAACGGCGCGACGTGGAATGCGTGGAAATTCGACAACTTCGAACTCAATGCTCAGTACTACTTTACTCACGCCCTCTGGCTGGGAGCGTCCTACACGTTCACCATGGCGCATCTGTACACGTCCGACACGAAATATGTCCCCAAGTGGCACCAGATCGGCATGATGCTCGACTATGACCTGAGCAAGCGCACTTCGCTGTATCTGCAAGGCGCGTGGCAGCATGTCGTCAGCGCCCGTACCGGGACGAGCTTTGACGAAGCCCAGATCGTGGACGCGTCGGCTGGCGCGTCGTCAGGGCCGAACCAGATGGTCTATCGCATGGGCATGGTGCATCGCTTCTAACCCGTCGGAGGCCCGCACCGGAACCCGCTCGGCGCGGCTTCGGTGCGGGCGCCGGTGAGTCGATCGAAATCGATGCGAATCCCCTTCATGAATTCGCCCGATTACACCCGGGCGCACGCACTCAGTCTTCGTGTGGAATGCCTTCGATCGGACACTCCGGCGTGCCCGGCGTTGCACGCGTGAGCGCTTCGACACGGCGACGCGTGGCGTGCGGATCCGCAATCCAGTCGCGATAGAACCCGAACGGGCACTCCGCGACGCCGTTCACGCCGTCGCCGGAATGGATCGTGCCGGTGTACCCGCGATGCAGCAGCTTGTATAGATGATTCTGCGACTGCATGTTGCGCCGCGCGTCGCGAATCATGCCGAGCGACAGCTCCGCATACTGCACGCCCATTTCCTCCTCGCCGCATTCGCCGAGCGTGCGCCCGTCGAACCCGACGATCGCCGAATGGCCGAAGTACGAATACACGCCGTCCCAGCCGGTCGCGTTGGCCACTGCGACGTAGGTATTGTTCATCCACGCCATCGCTTTCGCGACCATCACCTGCTGCTCTTTCGCCGGGTACATATAGCCCTGGCAGCGCACGATCAGCTCGGCGCCATTCATCGCGCAGTCGCGCCAGATCTCCGGATAATTACCGTCGTCGCAGATGATCAGGCTGATCTTGAGGCCCTTCGGCCCGTCCGTCACATAGGTGCGGTCGCCCGGATACCAGCCTTCGATCGGCGTCCACGGCATGATCTTGCGATACTTCTGCACGATCTCGCCGCGATTGTCGATCAGCACGAGCGTGTTGTACGGGACCTTGCGCGGATGCGCTTCGTGGCGCTCGCCCGTGATCGAGAACACACCCCACACGTTGGCCTTGCGGCATGCCGCCGCGAAGATGTCCGTCTCTTCGCCGGGGATCGTCGACGCCGTATCGAACATCTCCTGGCGGTCGTACATGATGCCGTGGGTCGAATACTCGGGGAACACCACGAGATCCATGCCCGGCAAACCCTGCTTCATGCCGACCACCATGTCGGCGATACGGCGCGCGTTGTCGAGCACCTCCGCCTTCGTGTGCAGACGCGGCATCTTGTAGTTGACCACCGCGACACCCACACAATCGCGGCTGCTGGAAATATCACCATGTCGCATGACGCTTTCCTCCTCTAACACGTACACGTTGACGCCGCATGCGACGGCCGCTGCTTCCCCGCATCGGCTCGCGCGCGGCACACCTTAGTGGCTGATCATCCACGGCCGTCCCGCCGGCCGCTTGAGGCCGTCCGACGCCGTGCCTGCAAGCTTCGCCGCGCCGCCCGAGCAGCAACTGCAACCCGCGCGATGGCGCAGTGGCGGCCCGTCGCCGGACTGGCGCGGCGCGTGCGCGGCACGTTCGTTGGTCGCATGTGCGGCGCGGCGTGCGCCTCCCATCAGCGCCAGTGATGGCGCGCTGACGACGCGCGCGCCTTCGGCGCCGCAGTCGGGACAGCGGCTCGGTTTGTCGCGATCCGCGATGCGGCGCATGACGGAGAACGGCCCGCAGCTTGCGCATTCGAAGTCGTAGATTGGCATGACGGTCTCCTGTTCCTGCGTGATTTCAGTGCGTCGCTCACGCCTTCGCGAGATCCGGCGAACACGGCAGATCCACCCCGCCCTGGATGTACCGGATCGGGCCGTCGGCATTCGGGCGAATGTCGAAGTCGAAGATCTGCGTGGGCAGCCACAAGGTCGCGCATGCGTTCGGAATGTCCACCACGCCGCTGATATGCCCCTGCACCGGCGCGCAGCCCAGCAGCGAATACGCTTGCGCGCCCGAATAACCGAATTTCTTCAGATACTCGATGGCGTTCAGACACGCCTGGCGATACGCGGTGGTGACGTCGAGATAATGCTGGCCGCCCTGCTCGTCGACGGAAATGCCCTCGAAAATGAGGTAGTCGTTATAGGTCGGCGTGATCGGGCTGGGCTGAAAGACGGGGTTGCGGATACCGTATTTCGCCATGCCACCCTTGATGAGGTTCACGCGCATATGCACCCAGCCGGCCATTTCGATCGCGCCGCAGAACGTGATCTCGCCGTCGCCCTGGCTGAAGTGCAGGTCGCCGACCGACAGGCCCGCGCCATCCACGTACACCGGGAAAAACACCTTCGAGCCGCGCGACAGATCCTTGATGTCGCAATTGCCGCCATGCTCGCGCGGCGGCACCGTGCGCGCGCCTTGCGCGGCGGCCTGGTCGCGCGCGTCGCCCGCGAGCTTGCCCATGTGCGCGGTGGCCGCGAACGGCGGATTCGCGAGCGGCGGCACGCGCTCGGGCGCGGTGGCGATCAGGCCGGTTTCGCGCGCGTTCCAGGTTTCCAGCAGAGTCGGATCGGGCAGGCAGCCGATCAGGCCGGGGTGAATCAGGCCCGCGAAATTCACGCCCGGAATATGGCGCGAGCTCGTGTAGACACCATGAAAATCCCAGATCGATTTCTGCGCGCTGGGGAAATGATCGGTGAGAAAGCCGCCGCCGTTCGTCTTCGAAAAGAAGCCGTTGAAGCCCCATTGGCTGTCGGCCTTCGCGCCGATGTCGAGCAGGTCGACCACCAGCAGGTCGCCGGGCTCCGCGCCGTGCACGCCCACCGGGCCGGACAGGAAGTGCACGATCGACAGGTCGATGTCGCGCACGTCGTCGGCGCTGTCGTCGTTCTTGATGAAGCCGCCGGTCCAGTCGTAGGTTTCGAGGATGAAATCGTCGCCGGGCTTGACCCAGCAGGCCATCGGAATGTCGGGGTGCCAGCGATTGTGCACCTGTTCGTTTTCGTAGGCCGACTGGTTCAGATCGACCTTGATGAGAGTCTCGGGCATGACGTTCGCTCCTTGGGTTCGCGGATTGACAGACGGCGCGGCGCGCGAACGCCGCGCCGCGCTCAGACGGACAGGTACTCGCGGATGCGGTCGGTGTCGCCCGCATCGCGCGTACTTTGGTGCACGAAGCGCCCACCCTCGATCACGAACAGGCGGTCGGCCACGTCGAGCGCGAAGCTCAGCACCTGCTCCGACACGACGATGGCGATATTGCGGCTCGTGCGAATCTGGTTGAGCGCCTTGGCGATGTCCTTGATGACGGACGGCTGGATGCCTTCGGTCGGCTCGTCAAGCAGCAGCACTTTCGGGTCGGTCGCGAGCGCACGCGCGATCGCGAGTTGCTGTTGCTGGCCGCCCGACAGATTGCCGCCCTTGCGCTTTCTCATGTCGAACAGCACCGGAAACAACGCGTAGAGCTCGTCGGGCACGCGTTGGCTCGGTGCGTTTTCGAGGCCCGTCTGGATGTTTTCCTCGACGGTCAGCGACGCGAAAATCTGCCGTCCTTGCGGCACGTAGCCGATGCCCTTCGACACGCGGCGGTAGCTCTCGTCCTTCGAGACGTCGGCGCCGGCCACGCGCACCGTGCCGCGATTGGCGGGCAGCATGCCGATCAGCGCCTTGAACAGCGTCGTCTTGCCCATGCCGTTGCGGCCCATCACGGCCACGCTTTCGCCTTGCGCGACGGCAAAGTCGATGCCGTGCAGCACCTCGCTCTGGCCGTAGCTGACGACGAGATCGTCGACTTCCAGCATGATGTGTTCTCCGTGTTGTCGTCCGGTGGCGGACTCAGTGGCCCAGGTAGACGTCGATCACGCGCGGGTCGGCCTGCACCTGCGCCATCGGGCCTTCCGCGAGAATCTTCCCCTGATGCATGACCGTGACCTTGTGTGCGATGCGCTCCACGAAAGCCATGTCGTGCTCGATCACGATCATCGAGCGATTGCGGCAGATGCGGTCGAGCAGTTCGGCCGTCAGTTCACGCTCGCGCACGCTCATGCCCGCGATCGGTTCGTCGAGCATCAGCAGTTCGGGGTCCTGCATGAGCAGCATGCCGATTTCGAGCCACTGTTTCTGGCCGTGCGAAAGCAGCCCGGCTTCCATATCGAGTGTGGCGGAGAGGCCGATTTCATCGGCCACGTCGCGCACGCGATCGGCCACTTCGGTATCCTCGCGATAGGCGAGCGCGCCGAACACGCTGCGGCCGCGCGGAAACGACACTTCGAGGTTCTGCGCGACGCTCAGGTTTTCGTAGATCGACGGCGTCTGGAACTTGCGCCCGATCCCTTGACGCACGCGGCGGAACTCCGCGAGACGCGTGATTTCCTCGTTGCGGAACTTGATGCTGCCCGCCGTTTCCTTCGTCTTGCCGCAGATGAGATCGAGCAGCGTGGTCTTGCCCGCGCCGTTCGGGCCGATCACCACCCGCAGCTCGCCGCGTTCGAGATAGAGATTGAGCGAATCGATCGCCTTGAAGCCGTCGAACGACACGGTCAGGTCTTCGATCGCGAGCAGAAAGTCGGTATTGCTCATGCTTCACGCCTCCTTGTTCGCCACGCCGAGCAGCCGCCGCACGCGCGGGCGCACATGCTCGTCGTAGAGGCCCGCCAGCCCGTTCGGAAACACCATCACCACGCCGATGAACATCGCCGCCATCAGATAGAGCCAGAGGTTCGGAAAGCTCTCCGAGAACCAGCTCTTGCCGAGATTGACGAGGATCGCGCCGTACACCGCGCCGACCAGCGACATGCGCCCGCCGATGGCCGCGTAGATCACCATTTCGATCGACGGCACGATGCCGACGAACGACGGCGACATGAAACCCACCTGCAGCGTGAACATCGCGCCGCCGATGGCCGCGAGCATCGCCGCGAGACAGAACGCGAACACCTTGAACATCGCGACGTCGTAGCCCGAGAAGCGCACGCGGTCTTCCTTGTCGCGCATCGCGAGCAGCAGCGTGCCGAGCTTGCTGCGCTGAACCCAGCGGCCGACGAGCAGCGCACCGATCAACAGCGCGGCGTTCACGAAATACAGCACGAGCTTCGCGTGATCGGTGCGGATGTCCCAGCCGAGCAGCGTGCGCAGATCGGTGATGCCGTTCACGCCGCCCGTATAGCCTTGCTGGCCGATGATCAGCACCGAGAGGATCAGCGCGACCGCCTGCGTGATGATCGCGAAGTACACGCCGCCCACGCGCCGCTTGAACATCGCGTAGCCGATCACGAACGCGAGCGCCGTCGGCACGACGAGCACCGCGAGGATCGAGAACGGCAACGAGTGAAACGGCTTCCACCACGTGGGCAGCGCGGTGAGCTGGTTCCAGTCCATGAAGTCGGGAATGCCGGGCGTAGTCTGCGTGTGCGTGGCGGCCGGATCGGACGCCTCGAGCTTGAGAAACATCGCCATCGCGTAACCGCCGAGGCCGAAGAACACGCCCTGGCCTAGACTGAGCACCCCGCCGTAGCCCCACGCGATCACGAGGCCGATCGCCACGAACGCATAGGTCAGGTACTTGCCCATCAGGTTCAGGCGGAACGTGTCGAGCGCGAGCGGAAACACGACCACGATCAGCAGCGCGAGCAGCACGATGCCCGCGTAGCCCGACGCGTCGAGCCGCGCGACGCGAGCGCGCCAGCCGGCCGGCGGCGCGCCCGGGCGGGATCGCGGGGATACGGTGCCCGCCGCGGGTTGGATGGGTTCCATGTCCATCTCTCCAGTCGAATGAAGCTGTGAATGACGCGCGTTCATCGACGCACGCTTAAACGCGCCGCACCTTCGACGCGAACAGGCCCTGCGGGCGCAGCATGAGAATCACCACGACGGTGAGCAGCGTGAGCACGCGCGCTATCGATCCCGACAGGAAGAACTCGCTGATCGACTGCATCTGCGCGATGCCGAACGCCGACGCCACGGTACCGAGCAAGCTGGCCGCGCCGCCGAACGTCACGACGAGAAACGAATCGACGATATAGAGCGAGCCGCTCGTCGGTCCCGTCGAGCCGATGGCCGTGAAGGCCGCGCCCGCCACGCCCGCGATGCCGCAGCCGATCGCGAACGTCATGCGATCGGTGCGCCGCGTGTTGATGCCCGCCGCGTTCGCCATCGGCCGGTTCGCGACCGTGGCGCGCACGCGCAAGCCCCAGCGCGAGCGATAGAGCGCGAGCAGCAGGCCGCCCGTCATCAGCAGCGCGAGGCCCATCACGAACATGCCGCTCACCGGAATGTCGAGGCCGGGCGTGGGTTCCCACGAACCCATCAGCCAGTCGGGCAGCGCCGGACTCACTTCCTTCGGCCCGAAGGTCGAGCGGAACACCTGCTGCATGCCGAGGCTCAGGCCCCAGGTGGCGAGCAGCGTGTCGAGCGGCCGCTTGTAGAGATGGCGGATCAGCGCCCATTCGGCGAGCCAGCCCGCCGCGAAGGCCAGCGCGAACGCCGCGACAATCGCGAAGAAGAAATACACGGGCGTGAGCGCGTGCCAGACGTTCTGCGAAAACCACGAAAACAGGTAGACCGTATAGGCGCCGATCGTCATGAATTCGCCGTGCGCCATGTTGATCACGCCCATCTGGCCGAAGATCACGGCGAGCCCGAGCCCCATCAGGAGCAGGACGCTGAAGAGGCTCAGACCGGCGAAGCCCTGCATCAGCGTGATGTTGAAAATATCGGTAGCGGACATCGAACGCTCCTCGCGCGGCGGCGTCATCGGCCGCCGCGCCGCTGCGGTTGACGGATTACATGTAGCCCTTGGGGAACGGATTCGGCTGGATCGGCTGCTCCGACTGCGCGACGACCTTGAACTGGCCGTCCGCCTGGCCCTGGCCGATCAGCGAGCGGCTCCACAGATGGTGGTTCGCATCGACCTTCGCGTAGCCTTGCGGCGCGTTCGCCACTTCGATGCCGGCCGAATGCGCGACCACCTTGTCCACGTCGAAGCTGCCCGCGCGCTCGCACGCAGCCTTCCAGATCCACGGGCCGAGATAGGCGGCCTGGGTCACGTCGCCGATCACCGACTTCTGGCCGTAGCGCGCCTTGAACGCCGCGACGAACTTCTTGTTGTTGTCGTTATCGAGCGACTGGAAGTACTTCATCGACGAATAGAAGCCCGCGAAGTTGTCGCCGCCGATGCCGAGCACTTCGTCCTCGGTCACCGACAGCGTCAGCAGGAACTGCTTCTGCGGCGTGATGCCCGCGGCCTTGAGCTGCTTGTAGAACGCCACGTTCGAGCCGCCCACCACGGTCGCGAAGATGCAGTCCGGGCGCGCGAGCTTGATCTTGTTCATCAGCGACGCGAATTCGGTCGTGCCGAGCGGGTAATACTCCTCGCCCACCACCTTCGCGTGCAGATGCTGTTCGATATGACGGCGCGCGATCTTGTTGGACGTGCGCGGCCAGATGTAGTCGGAGCCGATCAGGAAGAAGGTCTTGGCCTTTTTCGTGTTCGAGGCCCAGTCGAGCGCCCAGACAATCTGCTGGGTCGCTTCCTGGCCCGTGTAGAACACGTTCTTCGACTGTTCGAGGCCTTCGTAGAAGGTCGGGTAATACAGCAGGCCGTTGTCCTTCTCGAACACCGGCAGCACCGCCTTGCGCGAGGCCGAGGTCCAGCAGCCGAACACGGCCGCGACGTGGTCGTTCTCCAGCAGCTTCTTCGACTTTTCGGCGAAGGTCGGCCAGTCGGACGCGCCGTCTTCCTGAATGATCTGGATCTTGCGGCCCAGCACGCCGCCCATCGCGTTGATCTGTTCGATGGCGAGGCGCTCGGCCTGGATCGAACCCGTTTCGGAAATCGCCATCGTGCCCGTGGCCGAGTGCAGCTGGCCGACCGTCACCGTGGTGTCCGTGACCGCCAAGCGCGTGGTGTTGACCTTCGCCGTGGGCGGCGTCTGCGCAAACGCGCCGCGCGGCAGGCCCAGCGCCATCAGCGGCGCGGCGGCGAGACCGCCGAGCATTTTCCGGCGCAGCGGCGAAGGCATCCGGCCATCGTCATCGAATCGATCGTCTGCTGACATCACGTTCTCCTTATCGGGTGCCCGGCGCGGGTCGCTGCGGGCTGGGTCGAGGTTGGACGCACTGTAGGAAGCCAATTTGAGGATCGGAATACGTCAATCGACGTATTCCCCGTGCGCGGGCTGGAATGTAATTTGCATTGCAGGGCGCTCCTGAGCGGCGTGGTCCGCCGTTGTGCCGTCCGCGCCCCGCTCGTGCCGCTTTCGCACCATTTCGGATCATCGTCATGTCCCAGAGTCACCCGTCAGTGGGCGCGCCCGGTACGCAACGCATCGTCAAGGTGCGCCGCGACTACAACGCCTGGGTCGGCGACGAAACCCTCGAGGACTATGCGCTGCGCTTCACGCCGCGCTCGTTCCGGCGCTGGTCGGAGCTGCGCGTGGCCAATACGGCGATCGGCGCGGTGTCGTTTCTGGTGCTGGAAGCGATCGGCGGCAGTCTCGTCGTCAATTACGGCTTCACGAACGCGGTCTGGGCCATTGCGGCCGTCTCCGTGCTGATCTGGATCACCAGCTTGCCCATCAGCTATTACGCGGCGCGCTACGGCGTGGACATGGACCTGCTCACGCGCGGCGCGGGCTTCGGCTATATCGGCTCGACGGTCACGTCACTGCTGTATGCGGTGTTCACGTTCATTTTCTTCGCGCTCGAAGCGGCCATCATGTCGCTCGCGCTCCAGCTGTATTTCCATATTTCGCTGGCGATCGCCTACGTCGTGAGTTCGCTCGTGGTGATTCCGATCGTCATGTTCGGGATCACGCTGATCAACCGCCTGCAAAGCTGGACGCAGCCGCTGTGGCTCGTCCTGTTCGTGCTGCCCTACGCAGCCGTGCTGTGGCGCCATTCCGACCTGATCGCGCAATGGACCACCTTTGCGGGCTTCGCGCCGCAAGGCCGCGCTTTCAGCCTGATCGCGTTCGGTCAAGCGTCGACGGTCGTGTTCGCGCTGATCGTGCAGGTAGGTGAACAAGTGGACTATCTGCGCTTCCTGCCGCCGCTCACCGCGAAGAACCGCACGCGCTGGTGGTTCGCGTTGCTCTCGACGGGGCCGGGCTGGATCGTCCCCGGCGCGCTCAAGATGCTGGGCGGCGCATTGCTCGCCTTCATCGCGCTGCAGTACGAAGTCGATGCCGTCCACGCCACCCAGCCTACGCAGATGTACCTCGTCGCCTATCATCTGCTGCTCGATCCGTTGGGGCTCGCGAGCTGGGCGCTGCCCGCGATGACGCTGTTCGTGATCGTCTCGCAGTTGAAGATCAACGTGACCAATGCCTATGCGGGCTCGCTCGCGTGGTCCAATTTCTTCGCGCGGCTCACGCACAGCCATCCGGGCCGCGTGGTATGGCTCGTGTTCAACGTCATGATCGCGTTGCTGCTCGTCGAAATGGGCGTGTTCGATGCGATCGCCAAGGTGCTGTCGCTCTACGCGAACATCGCGATCGCGTGGATCGGCGCGTTGTTCGCCGATCTCGTCATCAACAAGCCGCTCGGCTATAGCCCGCGACACATCGAATTCAAGCGAGCGCATCTCTACGACGTGAACCCCGTGGGCGTCGGCGCGATGCTGATCGCGGCCGCCGTCGCGATGCTCGCGCACAGCGGCCTGTTCGGCGTGCTCGCCCAGGCGATGTCGTCGTTCATCGCGTTCGGTGCGGCGTTCGCATGCGCGCCGCTGCTCGCGGTACTCACCCGCGGCCGCTATTACATTGCCCGCGCCGCGCAACCGACCGGCGACGCCACTTCGCTGCGCTGCGCGATTTGCGAAAACACCTTCGAACCCGACGATACGGCGCATTGCCCGGCCTATGGCGGCACGATCTGCTCGCTGTGCTGCTCGCTCGATTCGCGCTGCCACGATCGCTGCAAGCCGCACGCACGCTTCGCGTCGCAGGCCGACCGCGCGCTGCATCGCGTGCTGCCGGGCGCGCGGCTCGGCCCCGCCGCGCTGCGCCTCATTCACTATGCGAGCCTCGTGCTGGCCATGCTCGCGGTGCTGGGCAGCGTGCTCTATCTGATCTGGGCGCAGAGCGCGACTTCGATGCGCGCCGCCGGGCCATCGATCGCTCATGCGCTTTCGGGCAGCTTTCTGAATATCTTTCTCGCGCTCTCGCTGGTGGGCTGCATCGCGGCCTGGTGGTTCGTGCTGGAGCGCGAAAACCGCCGCGTCACGCAGGAAGAGTCGCAGCGGCAAAACGAATTGCTGATGCTCGAAATCGACGCGCATCAGAAAACCGACGCGGCGCTCAAGCGCGCGACCGCCGCCGCGGAATCGGCCAACCAGGCCAAGAGCCGTTACGTGTCCGGCTTGAGCCACGAGCTGCGCACGCCGCTGAACAGCATTCTCGGCTACGCACAATTACTGCTGCAGGCGAAGGAAGAACTCACGCCCATGCGCTACAACGCCGTGCGCACGATCCATCGCAGCGGCGAGCATCTGCTCGCGCTCGTCGACGGCCTACTCGACATCGCGCGCATCGAGGCGGGCAAGCTTCAGTTGAACGTCGCCAAGGTATCCCTCGCCGATTTCGTCGCGCACCTGACGTCGATGCTGCGTCCGCAGGCGCTCGAAAAGGCGCTCGCCTTCGACGTGCAAACAGTCGGTCGGCTGCCCGCCACCGTGCGCACCGACCAGAAGTGCATGAGCCAGATCCTCACCAACCTGATCGGCAATGCGATCCGCTTCACGTCGAGCGGCACGATCACGCTGCGCGTCAGCCACGTGCTCGATACGCTCAAATTCGAGGTGATCGATACCGGCCCCGGCATCCCGCCAGCCGAACTGGAACGCCTGTTCCTGCCGTTCGAACGCGGCGAAGCGGCCCATGCGTACGATCACGGCGCCGGTCTCGGGCTCACGATCTGCCGCCTGCTCACGCAAGCGCTCGGCGGCAGCCTGGAAGTGGACAGCGAAGTCGGGCACGGCACGCGCTTCGTGGTGCGCCTGTTCGCCCCGGCCGTCGACGCGGCGGCCGAAACCCACGCCGAACTCGCGTCGATTCGCGGCTATACGGGCGCGCGCCGCACCATTCTCGTGGTGGACGACCTCGACGATCAGCGCGACATCGTCGTGCAATTGCTCACGCCGCTCGGCTTCGACGTCGCTGAAGCCGCCAGCGGCACCGATGCGCTGCGCTGGCTGGCGATGCACACGGCCGACGCGATCATCATGGATATTTCGATGCCGCTGATGGACGGTTACGAAACCAGCCGCCTGATCTCCGAGAATCAGTTGTCGAACGCGCCCATCGTGCTGCTCTCCGCGAACGCATTCGCCGACGACCGCGATCGGGCGAGCGCGACCGGATGCAAGGGCTATCTGGTGAAACCGCTGCAGGTGAATCTGCTGCTCGACAAGCTCGCGCAACTGCTGGCGCTCGACTGGATCGCATCGGACGCCGGCGCCAGCGCGCGACCGGCGGCGACACAGCCGCCCACGCCCGCCGTGTGGCCACGCGAGCTCATCGAACATCTGCATGCGCATCTCGAAGTCGGCTACGTACAGGGCGTGATCGAAGCGCTCGACGCTGCCCGCGAGGCCCGGCCCGGATTGCGGGATCAAATCGACGCGTTGCGCTCGTTGGCGGAACGTTTTCAGCTAAGGGAACTCGAGCATGAACTTGACCGACTCGCGCGCGGCGCGAACGCGTGACGTGCACACCACGATCGCGGCCTCCCCGATCGCCGGCGACCCGGCCGCGTGGCTGCGCGAAGGGCCCATGATCCTGATCGTCGACGACACGCCGGAGAACCTCGCCTTTCTTTCCGACACGCTGCAGGCGCACGGCTACGTGGTGATCGTCGCGCTGTCCGGCGAGGACGCGCTCAAACGCCTCGCGCGCGTGACGCCCGACGTGGTGTTGCTCGACGCGATGATGCCCGACATGGACGGCTTCGAAACATGCGTGCGGATCAAGCAGGACGGACGCCACGAGCATCTGCCCGTCATCTTCATGACTGCGTTGACGGAGAGCGAACATGTCGTACGCGGCTTTCGTGTAGGCGGCATCGATTACGTGACCAAGCCGGTGCAGCCCGAGGAATTGTGCGCACGCATCGGCGCCCATGTACGGCGTTCACGTGCGCAGTTGTACGCGGAGGCGGCACTGTCGCTCGACACGCGCGCGGCGCTGATCGTCGGCGCGGACGGCACGATTCGGTGGCAGAGCCCGCAGGCTGCGCGTCATATCGCTGCATACACGACCGCGCATGACGCCCCCGCCGATGCCCGGCAACCCACGACCGCACGCGATACCGACGCGCCGACGCAGCTGCCCGCGCTACTGCGCACGTGGTTCGTCGACTGGCTCGCGCGCGGCGCCCCGGGCGACGCCGTGCACGAATTCAGCTCGGGCCCGATACGCCGCTCGGCCAGCGCGACGCGCGGCCCGGAACCGGGCGAATGGATCGTGATCCTCAAGGAAAGAGACGACACCGTGCATTGCAATGCACTCGCCGAACGCTTCGGCTTGACCATGCGGGAGGCCGAAGTGCTGCTCTGGGTGTCGCACGGCAAGACGAACCGCGATATCGGCGACATTCTGGGCATCGCCGCGCGCACGGTGAACAAGCATCTCGAACACCTGTTCCGCAAGCTCCATGTCGAGACCCGTGCGGGCGCGGCCGCCGCGGCGATCAAGATGCTCGAGCGCACGTGACAGGGCGGCATCGCCGGATCGTCAACTTGCCGCACCCTTATCGGGCCGCCCGCTGGGGCATAATTTCGTAAACTTGATCTTTTACTCTGATTCTGGATAATTGTTCATGCCTCGGGCGACATGCGTCCTGTAGCGCGCGCCACGAGGCCATAGCCCGCCAGCCCCTCTCGGCTGGCCTCCCCTGTTTCGGCGCCTGACCTGTTGGTCCGCCGAAATACCGTCACGATTCCACCGGGCAACGGCGGAATCGTTCGCCTGCCACGCAGGCCGTGAAGCGCCAGAGGAGACACTGGCGCCTTGCTCCAAAGTGCGGCTCCAGATCGTGCTCAACCAGAGGAATCGTCGCGCCTTCGACCCAAACCGGTTTGGACGGGCCGTGAGCGATTTCCCTACTCGGTGACCGACATGACGAAGCAATCACCCCCCGTACAAACCGGAAGTCCCTCCTGTCGGCGCACTCCATGTGCCCGACGCGGCGGCACGCCGTCCGGCCACGTCCACGCGCTCGGCTGAGCGCCCGTCCGCGACTTCCCGCTCCGCGACTTCAGTGACGCGTTGCCGCACGTGCGGCAACGCCTGTTACCGGAGTGGGCACATGCCGTCACGTTACGCGTTCGTTCGCCCGTGCGACGAGCCGCACCACAAGGAAAACCGTCATGGCTTCTGATTCCGCCCTTCCCGACACACCCGCGGCCCGCCCCCGGCCCACCCCGTCCGCCTACATGCGCACCGTCGCATCGATCGCGGCGATCGCCGGCGGGCTCTATGGATACGACACCGGCATCATCTCGGGCGCCCTGCCCCTCATCGCGCGAGACTTCGGCCTCGACTACCGCGCACAGGAGCTCGTCGCCGCGGCGATCCTGCTCGGCGCGGTGATCGGTGCGCTGGCCGGCACCCGCATGTCGGCCGCATTCGGACGCCGCAAGTCCATTACGATCGTCTCGACGATCTATGCGGCCGGCGTGCTGGCTGCCGCCCTCTCGCCCGACGCGTGGTCCCTTGCCGCTTCCCGGCTCGTGCTCGGATTCGCGGTCGGCGGCTCGACGCAGATCGTGCCGACCTACATCGCGGAACTCGCGGAGCCGGACAAGCGCGGCCGCCTGGTGACCTACTTCAACGTCTCGATCGGCATCGGCATCCTGCTCGCGGCCCTGATCGGCGTCGCGGGCAACGACCTGTTTTCCTGGCGCGCGATGATCGGTATCGCGGTCATCCCGTCGGTCATCCTGATGGTTGGCATGACCCGACTGCCGCGCAGCCCGCGCTGGCTCGTCGAGCAGGATCGCATCGCCGACGCGCATGGCGAGTTGTCGAAGGTGCGGGAATCCCAAGCGGCCGTCCGACACGAGATTGCCGATATTCGGGACGTGGTCGAGCGGCAGCAGGACGGCGCGACATCGGGGTGGCGCACGATGCGCGAGCCCTGGGTACGCCCCGCTCTCGTTGCCGGCCTCGGCGTCGCCGCGTTCACCCAGCTCAGCGGCATCGAGATGATGATCTATTACACGCCGACGTTCCTTCGCGACGCGGGGTTCGGCGCGTCGGCATCGCTCTGGGCCGCACTCGGCGTCGCCGTCACCTATCTCGTGATGACCTTCATCGGCAAGCTGACCGTCGACCATGTCGGCCGCCGCACGCTCAGCCTCGCGACGCTGCCCGTCGCGGCAGCCAGCCTCGTGCTGCTTGGCTGCCTGCTGCGGGGCGACTTCGTTTTGCCCATGCAGCAACTGTGGATCGTCATCTGCCTGATCGCGTTCATGGTGTTCAACGCCGGCGGTATCCAGGTCATCGGCTGGCTGACGGGCGCGGAAATCTACCCCGTCGCGATTCGCAACCAGGCCACCGGCGCGCACGCCGCAATGCTATGGGGCTCGAACCTCTTGCTGACCGGCACTGCGCTGACCGTGACCAAATGGCTCGGTGTCGGCGGTGCGATGTGGGCGTACGCGGGTCTCAACGCACTCGCATGGGTATTTATCTATTCGATGGTGCCGGAAACGCGCGGTCGCAGCCTCGAGGACATCGAACGCGCATTGAAGCGCGGAACGTTCGGGCCGCGCCATTCATGATCGGACACGGTCAAGCCAGTCACGTCCATCCTGCTTTCTCATCACGGAAACCGACATGAACGAACTTACTGCCACACGTCGACTTTCGGATCATGCGCTGATCAGCGATTGCGACGGCGTGCTCGTCGATAGCGAAGCCGTCGCCGAACGCATCGTCGTGACTCGCCTCGAGCACCTCTGGGGGCTCGCCGGCCTTCGCGACGTCATACGTCCCCTGCTCGGCATGCGAGCCGAGCAATTGCTGCGCATGGTCGCGACCATCGTCGACCGGCCGCTCGACGACGACACGGTCGAGGCGATTCGCGCGGACATCCACGCAAACGCGGTGAATGCGCCGGCCATCGACGGCGTGCGCGACGCGTTCGCCGCCATCCCGCTCGTCAAGGCGTGCGCCAGCAACAGCGATCTTGCCTATGTGCGCAGCGTGGTCGACCGGATCGGCCTGGCCGACCTGTTCGGCGAACGCTTGTTCACGGCCGACCAGGTGCCCTCGCCGAAGCCCGCGCCCGACGTCTATCTGGCCGCCGCCCGTCGCATGCATGTCGCGCCCGAACGGTGCATCGTCGTCGAAGACAGCGCGACGGGTACGGCCGCCGCGATGGCCGCCGGCATGACCGTACTCGGCTTCGTGGGCGCCGCGCACGCGGCACGAACGCAGACGGACAAGCTGCACGCCGCAGGCGCGTCCGTCGTCTTCGACGACATGGCCGCGCTGCCGTCGCTCGTCGAGCGCTGGCTGCGACACATGCAGGACACGACGCCCGCTTGGCGCGTACGCGCCTGACCTTCCCCGAACGAGAAACACCTCGCGATCATGAACGACAACGCATCCCCTCCGGCGCGCGAAGACGACACGCGCCATCCGCTCGCCAATGCAACCCTCGGACGCGCGGCGCCGCACGTCGCCGTTCCTGCCTACGACCGCCATCGCCTGACGGCAGGCATCGCGCATATCGGCGTCGGCAACTTCCATCGCGCCCATCAGGCGCGCTACATCGATCATGTGCTGCATCTGCCCGGTCACGAAAAATGGGCAATATGCGGGATCGGACTGGGTAGCGGCCCGGCCTCGGTCGCCAAGGCCGACGCGCTTCGCGCGCAGGATTGCCTCTATACGCTGACGGAGTTCTCGAGCGACGGCACGACGGTCGTGCGCGTCATCGGTGCAATGATCGAGTATCTGCACGCACCGGCCGACCCGGAAGCCGTACTGACCCGGCTTGCCGATCCGGCGATCCGGATCGTATCGCTGACCATCACGGAAGGCGGTTACAACCTCGACGAGACGACCGGCGCATTCCGGTTCGATACGCCCGACGTCGCACACGATCTGCTGGGCGGACCGCCCCGTACCGCGTTCGGGTTCATCGTCGAAGCGCTCAGACGGCGTCGAGCCGCCAACGTACTGCCCTTCACCGTGATGTCCTGCGACAATCTGCGCGGTAACGGCGATACCGCGCGGCGCGCGGTGCTCGATTTCGCACGGGCGACCGACGTCGATCTCGCCGCCTGGATCGAGCGTTACGTCGCGTTCCCGAACAGCATGGTCGACCGGATCGCGCCGCAGGTGACGGACGCGATCCGCCTGCGCGCCAACCGGTTGTCAGGCTTCGACGACACGGCGCCCGTCGTTGCCGAAACGTTCTCGCAATGGGTGGTCGAGGACAGCTTCAGCGCCGGCCGCCCGGCATTCGACGCAGCGGGCGTCGAATTGCGCGACGACGTCCATGCGTACGAGGCCATGAAGGGGCGCATGCTGAACGCTTCCCACATGTTGCTCGCTTACCCGGCGATTCTGCTCGGACATCGCTTCGTCCACGACGCCATGGCCGATCGCGATCTCGCGGCGCTGCTCGACATCTTCCTTACCCGGGACGTCGGCTCGATCCTCACGCTACCGCATGGCGTGTCCGCACGCGCCTATGCCCGCGATACGCTCGCGCGCTTCCGCAACGCCGCACTGGGCGATCAGTTGCTGCGCGTCGCGCACGACGGCGCGTCGAAGATCCCGGTGTTTCATGAAAAGACCATCGGGGCATTGATCGCGCGTCACGGCGACATGCGCCGTGAAGCGCTGCTGCTGGCCTGCTTCCAGCATTACCTGAAGGGTGTCGACGATCTCGGCAACGCGTTCGCCGTCAGTGAGCCGCAATTCGAGGCAGCGGATCTCGAGCGCGTGCGAAGCGGCGCGCCGCTCGCGATCCTCGATTCAAAGCCGTTCGCCCCGCTCGGGCTCGCTTCCAACCCGGGGTTCGTCGAGCTATTCCGCACGATGCAGGCGGCCGTGGCGACACGCAGGACGCGCGACGCCATCCGGCTGGCGCTCGATGCTTCAGATACCTGAACAACGTATCGCTTCCCGAACATCGGGGGCGAGAGCGCTGCCATCGGCGCGATGCGAGCGTTCCTCGCCCGTATTTTTTCCGAACAGCGCGTCCTCGAATGCGCGGTTGAGTTCGGTCAACTTCGCGTCGAGCCGCGCCAGATCCCGATGGGCCGGTAACGGAGGATCGCCGGCTACCGCAAGCGTTCCGTGCCCGACGCTCGCAGCCGCATCGAGTCGCATCGAGCGGCCGCGACCCAGATCGCTGATCAACGCATCGATTCGCGTGACGACAGCCGCGCGCGCCGGCCGCTCGAATGCGACATCCGGGCCACCGGCTTCGACCGGCAGGCGTGTCGCCACGATTCGGCCATACAGCCAGCAGGACAGCAACGTGTCCGACAACCGTCGGGCGTCGCCGGACGCACGGAGCATGCGCCACGTGGCCAACGGCCGGATCGCCATGCGCACGTCGTGAAAGCGGCGATCGGCCGCGCGCATCTGCGCCGCCCCCGGCCGCATGCCGTCGTCGCGCTCGTGCACGAGTTCGCGCAGCGCCGCCAACAGCCCGTGCGAGCGCGTCGCAATGTGGCGCGACGCCGCCAGCGGCATCACCAGCAGCGCCGCCGCGAGCGACACCGCGCAGCCGATCAACACCTCGCCGATACGCAGTTCCGCAAGCGCGCCGATCTCGAACCCCAGTTGCGCATAGACGAGGCCGATCAGCACCGTGAGAAAGAACACGCCGCGCCCATAGGCGTGCAGGATGTGGTACGCCCAGCCAAACACGCACACGCCCATGACGATGACCACGAGTGCATTCGCATGATGAGCCGCGCCGACGACGAGTACGCTCGCGAGCGCGCCGGCGAGCGTCCCGGCGACGCGTTGCGCGCCGCGATAGATCGTGTCCGCGCACGAGTACGTGCCGAAGAACACGACGAACGTGCTGAGCACCGCCCACATCCACCGCTCCGAGGACAGCGTCTCGCCGATCAACATCGCGGCGCACGCAGCCGCCGCGGCGCGGATCGCCGGCAACCATGCAAGCGTGCGCCAGCCGGCGGTCCACGGCACCGCGCGCGCGGGCCGCGGCGTCGCGGGCGGCGGTGCGGCGGTCATGCGCGCCGCCAGGCCGTCGACGACGCTCTCGAAGCGGGCAATCGCGGCACGTAGCACCGCGGCGGCGGCATCGGTTCGATCGCGGTTCAGCACGCGTCGAGCCGACGCGATCTCCAATGCGACGAGCACGGTGTGCAACGCGCGCGTGTCGCCTTCATCGCGTGTCGACGCGTGATGCTCGAGCGCGATGGCGGCTTCGTTCAGCGCCAGTAAATGGGCCATCGCATCCAGCGCGCCGGCATCCGACACGTCGCTTCGTGCGATGCACGCCGCGTGCAGCGATACCGAGCGCGCGATGAGCCGTGGCGTGGGCGCCGCGTGCACCGGCAACAGCACGCGGCAGACGAGCACGACGCTTGCCGGGCCGGCGATCGACATCGCCAGCATGTGGCCGGCCTGTAGCGCGGCCGGATGCAGATAAAGACCGAGGTAGTACATGGCGATCGCCAGGAACGCACAGCCGATCGTGCGCGGCCCGCGGGTCTGGCACAGCATCGAACAGAACAGGACGATCACGAACCCCGCCTTGCCGACGGCCGGCCACGCACTCACGCAGGCGGCCGCGGCAAAGCTTGCGCATGCGGTGCCGTACTGCCACGCAAGCGACTCATACCAGTCCAGCCGGTGAGCATCGCGCAGGAAGAGTGGCGCGATCATCGAGAACAGGATGCCCACCGCGCCGGTGGTGATCGCAAAACCGAGATGGAGCGCCGACGCAATGCCGAGCGCACCGGCCAGCAAGCTCGCCAGCGCGGCGCGCGCACCGCCCAGCAGACGATGAAGACCAGGGTCGACAATGAACAGGCGGTCAATCGCCCGTGACAACGAAACAGCTGACATGATCGAAGAATTCCAGAGACAGCGCGGCGGCTTCCGGCCGGCATGCCGGTCACGGTTTTCATGACGGCCGTCGTGCGTCGCGAGGGCCGCCGTGCCGAACTCAGAACACGCGGTCTACCCAGCCGTGGCGATCGGCTTCACGCCCGTTCTGGATATCGAGCAGCGCCGCCTTCAGGCGCTGTGTGACCGGCCCTGCGCCACCGTCGCCGATCGTGAAGTCGTACGCCCGGCCCTTCACCCGGCCGATCGCCGTCACGACCGCCGCCGTGCCGCATGCGAACGCCTCGACCAGTCGACCGCTGCGCGCATCCGCCTGCCATTGCTCGATCGTGTAGCCCTCCTCCCGCACCGTGTAATTCAGCTCCCGGGCCAGCGTGATCAACGACGCGCGCGTGATGCCCGGCAGAATCGTCCCGTTCAGCGGCGGCGTCTGGATCGACCCGTCGTCGAACACGAAGAACACGTTCATCCCGCCCAGTTCCTCGATCCAGCGGCGTTCGACCGCATCGAGAAACACCACCTGCTCGCAGCCTTCGCGAATCGCCTCCGCCTGCGCCGCCAGGCTCGCCGCATAGTTGCCGCCGCATTTCGCGTCGCCCGTGCCGCCCGGCGCCGCCCGCGTGTAGTGCTCCGACACCCACAACGTGACCCCGGCCGCGCCGCTCTTGAAGTACGCGCCGACCGGCGTCGCGATCACGCAGTACAGGTACTCCGGCGACGGCTTCACGCCGAGCACCGCCTGCGTCGCGATCATGAACGGACGCAAATACAGCGCCGCGCCGTCGAACGCCGGAATCCAGTCACGATCGGCCCGCACCAGCGCACGCACCGATTCGACGAACATCGCCTCCGGCAACGGCGCCATCGACAGCCGCTCGGCGGAATGGCGAAAGCGCCGCGCATTCGCGTCGGGACGGAACAACGCCGCGCCGCCGCCCGGCAACCGGTAGGCTTTCAAGCCCTCGAAAATCTCCTGCGCGTAATGCAGCACGAGCGTGGCCGGATCGAATCGGAACGCTTCGCGCGGCCCGATTTTCGCGTCATGCCACCCTTGTTCCGCCGAGTACCGGATCGTCACCATGTGATCCGTGAAGACCCGGCCGAAACCGGGATCGTCGAGCAGCGCGGCGCGCTCGGCCGCCGGGACGGGATGGGGATTTTGTTCGAATGCGAAGTGCTGGACGGAACCGGTGCTCATTTTTGCCCCTTGATCGGCAGCGGGACCGCCCCGGCTGCTACGGGCCAAAATTTATCGTAGAAAAAATAATTTCAGGTTGCGTGTTCGACCTAAGATGGAAGCGTTTTGGCAATTCAATGCCTCAAAAACCGAACATTCCGGCACTGCGTGCCTCAACCGAACTTGTCGGATCAATGACCGCGATCGAACTGGACGAAATGGACCGTCGCATTCTGAGAGCGCTCCAGGAAGATGGGCGCATCCAGAACGTGGAACTGGCGCAGAAAGTGGGCTTGTCGCCGTCACCGTGCCTGCGTCGGGTCAGGCAGCTGGAACAGGCTGGGGTCATCGAGCGCTACGCGGCGCTGCTCGACGCCTCGAAGATCGGCGCGGGGTTGACCGTGTTCGTCCGTATCTGGCTGACGAGCCAGGACGCGAAAACCGTCGACCGTTTCACCGAGGCGGTTCAACGGCTGCCACAGGTGCTCGAGTGCCACTTGATGGCGGGCGATTGCGATTGCCTGCTGCGGGTCGTGACCGCCGACATCGACGCCTATCGAAAACTCCAGATCGACCACTTGACCCGGATCGAAGGCGTGCAGAGCGTGAAGACCGAGATTCCGATGCAGAAGATCAAGCAGACTTCCGTGCTGCCACTTTGAGCGTGCGCGGCGCTGCGCGCCCCGGATAGCGGGGTATCGCCGACGACGGCGGGTCGGTAACCCGCCGCAGCGAGATCGATCGGTTCCTGTCGAACCGGAACTCGTGTCGGCGATCAAGTGGCATGTATCGGATCATCACGGGCGACCGGATAAATGCGCGTATCCGTTCGCGGAGCCATGCCGCTTCCGCGAACGGCATTCGCGTCAGAAATGATGCAGCAGCGCGATGCGCGCGACATATTGATTCGGGCCCGACGAGATATCGGCGGCGCCTGGAATGTACGCGTAATCGAAGTCGGTGCCCGTGTGTGCGCTCATTGCATGCTGATAGACGCCTTCAACGAATACCGACGTGCGTTTCGACAAGTCGTAGTTCAACTTCGTGCTCAGTTGATGCCACTTCGGATTGAACGCGCCGACCGTCGACGCGACGCGGGTCCGGGTGTACGTATATGCCGCGCCGACGTAGAACGCGGTCGTGAAGTGATAGAGGCCGTTCACCTCGAAGTTGTCGAACTTCCACGATTTCCACGCGCCACCCGCCGGCTGCGTCGTACCGGTGAAATACGCATTCGAAGTCGGATCGTAGACATCGACGTGCGAATACGTGAACCCCACCAGCGCATTCGAGAATGCGTAATTCACGCCAATGCCGATGTTCTGCTGCGACGATGCATCGAACGTGTTGTCTCCGGTGATCGCGCCGGTCGAATCGGCATTGCGTGCGTTATTGATCTTCAGATACGACGCGCCGACCGTTAGGCCGCCCTGCTGGTACTGCAGCCCGGCGCCATACAGGCGGTTGTTCGCGAAGCCGCCCGCCTGATTGCTGAATCCATACATCGCCTCCGCGGTCACGCCGTGCCATACCGGCGACACGTACTTGGCCGCGTTATTCACGCGGAACGAGTAGTCGGTGTTGTCGTTGTCGTACGGATGCGAGAACAGGTAGCCGGTCCAGTTGCCGTTCGCGGTGAGCGGCGAGAAGATGTCGACGCTCGGATCGTACTGGCGACCGAACGTCAGCGTGCCATATCGATCCGACGCGATGCCGACGAAGGCCTGGCGGCCGAATTCCCGACCACCCTGGTTCATTTTGCCGGTGTTGACGTCGAACCCGCTCTCGAGCGTGAAAATCGCCTGGTAGCCCGCGCCAAGGTCTTCCGTGCCCTTGATGCCCCAGCGGCTGCCGTAGTCGTAGCCGCTTTGCAGTTGCACGGTTCCGTGGCCGCGTGCGTTGCTCGTGTAGTTGATCCCGTCCTCGATCTTGCCGTACAGGGTCACGCTGCTCTGCGCGTGTGCGGCTGCAGCAAGCAAGGCGGCAGGCGCGATGGTCCCCCAACGCTTGTTCATGACGATTTACCCCCAAGTCTTTCGTTTGCCGGTCGTAACGCTTGCGCGCTGCGTATACGTCACATCGAGGCTTCCCGGCGATGCGACGGGCGCAGTGTAATGAGCCGATTTTCTGCTGTTAGCCCTGCGCGGCGGGAAGGTGCTCTTCAAAATGGGGGATATTTATCAGCGCGGAAAACGGCTATTCGCCGGTTGAAACATGGGACCGGCCAGCGCGCCATGCGCTGGCATTGAATTTCAGCGGGGTACTGCGCGGTCCACGTCGGCGTGGTCGGAACGGACGTTGGAGGGCCGGGACAACGACGCTTCAGCCTTGCATCTCCTGCTCCCACCAGCCGCGCGTGTTCACATCGGCGGCATCGGCGAGCGCTTCCAGCTCGGCGATTTCGTCGGCGGCAAGCGCGATGCGGCTGGCTCGAACCAGGCCATCGACATGGTCGGGCCGGGTCACGCCGACGATCGGCGTCGTTCCCTTGGCGAGGGCCCAGGCCGTCGCGACATCGGGCGCGGCTGCCCCGCGCTTTCGACCGATCGCGGCGAGTGCATCCGTCAGCGCTTTCAGCCGAGGCAGCATGCGATTGTAGGTCTGCGCCCGGTTGCTGCCTTCCGGCAAAGGATGCGCCGGACCATACTTGCCGCTCAGCGCGCCCTGCTCGAGCACCATATAGGCGAAGAACGGGATGCCGCGATCGCGGCAATAGTCGAGGATGCCGGCGCGCTCGGAATCGCGGTAAAGCAGACTGTAGTGGTTCTGGATCGCTTCGACCCGAAACCCGGCTTCGCGGAGAATCCGGTCGGCCTGCTCGATTTCGCCCAGGTTGTGATTCGAGACGCCGACGTGCTTGATCTTCCCGCTCTCGAGCAACGGAATCAGGTGCGGTGTCCACCGTGCCACATCGGCCGGATTGTGAATCCAGTAGAAGTCGACGTAATCCGTACCGAGGCGGGCCAGACTCTGCGCCAGCATGTCCGCCACCGGATCGGCGCCGGTTCCCGCGGCCTGCGGGGTGAATTTCGTCGAAAGCCGGTAGTCGCTGCGCGCGAAGCGCTTCAGCACGTCGCCGAGTACGGTTTCTGAACGGCCCATGCCGTACACCATGGCGGTGTCCCAGAGGCTGAATCCGGCCGCATGGGCCTTGTCGGCGACCGCTTCCAGGCCAGCCCGCGTGAGGCTGCTGCCGAAGTAGCCATTGCCCGCCTCGCCGCTGTCGCCCCAGGCCCACGTGCCCAGTGCAATCGTGGGGGTTTTCGGATTGTCGGTTGTCATGTGCGTTCCCTATTCGTTTCGCGACCGGGTTTGTCGTGCCCCGGCTGCCGCTCACACTGTGATGCGCGGCGCCGCCGAACCGTTAGCCTGATATCCCGAAATAGCTGCACGATCCTCCAGAAACAGGTTCGCATTGGCGCCCTTCCGCGCGGCATGCGATAGTCGGATGCATGGAAACCTTGACTGAAATCGCTTCCGTGATTGCCCAGCACGTGTCGATGGACGGCTTCCAGGCCACCCCGATCGAGCGGATGACGCTCGTTCGATCCTCCACGGTGACGATGCCGATGCCGAATGTTTACCGGCCGCAACTCTGTCTCGTCGCGGAGGGACACAAGGAGGTCACGCTGGGCGACCGTGTCTTGAAATATGCACCGGGGCGCTACGGAGTCGTGACCTACGATCTGCCGGCAACCGGTCGCGTGGTCGATGCGACGCCCGACAAACCCTACCTGTGCCTGTACCTCGATTTCGATCCGGTCATGCTGGCGGATCTGGCGCTGCGCGTGCCGCCATTACCGGAAGCGCCATCCCCGCCCGTCGGCAAAACGGTGTCCGACGCCGGCGCCGCTCTGCTCGATGCGGCGCTGCGCCTGCTGCGTCTGCTCGACAATCCGGCAGCGCTGCCCGTGCTCGGGCCGCTTGCCGAACAGGAAATTCTCTATCACCTGCTCGCCGGTCCCGACGGCGCCAGGATGCGCCACATTACCGCCGGCCAGGGCCGGGTGGCTCAGGTCGGTCGCGCCATCGCATGGCTCGGCAAGCATTTCCGGGAACGGTTCAGCATCGAGCGGCTTGCCGCGGAAGCGGGCATGAGCCCGTCGAGTCTGCACGAGCATTTTCGCGCGGTGACGGCGATGACGCCGCTGCAGTTCCAGAAGCAACTCAGGCTGCAGCAAGCGCGCAGCCTGATGCTGGTCCACGACATCGACGTCACGACCGCCGCCATCCGCGTGGGTTACGAGAGCCCGTCGCAGTTCAGTCGCGAATATCGCCGCCACTTTGGAGAATCGCCGGCACGCGACATCACTCGCTTGCGCGCATCGGCGGATTCGGCGGATTCGGCAAGGATCACTTGAGCCGGCCGCCCGGCCGACCTCGCTGCGTACCCGGCACCGAGCAGTATGGGAGTGGCGCGCCGCAAGGCAGGCCGATCGCGCCGGCGAATTCGTGTGCCGCACGCACGAATTGACAGCCCCCATCGGCACGCCGAAACTGAGCCCCCCTTTCCCTCGCTGTGGTCATCGGAATGAATTTCGAGATATCGGACTTGCGGGCCTTCGTGGCGACGGCCGACCTCGGCAGCTTTCGCGCGGCGGCCGATGCACTGCATCTGTCGGCGTCCGCGCTGTCGCGCCGGATAGAAAAACTCGAAGAGGTGCTGGGCGTCAGGCTGTTCGAGCGAACCACACGGAAGATGGACCTGACGATCGTCGGCCGCGGGTTTCTCGAGCGCGCTCACCGCATCCTCAACGAGGTCGACAACTCGATGCTCGAGTTCGACGACCTTGCCCGCAAGATGACCGGCGAACTCACGGTCGCGTGCGTGCCGTCGGCGGTGCGCTACTTCCTGCCGGAAACCATCGCGACCTATCATCAGCGCTACCCGGGCATTCGCCTGCGTCTCATCGACGAGCCGTCGTCGATGGTTTTTCTCGCCGTCGCGCGCGGGGAAGCCGATTTCGGCCTGACTTACGTCGGCACCGAAGAGCCGGACATCGAATTCACGCCGCTGCTCGACGACCCTTTCGTTCTCGCTTGCCCGCGCAGTCATCCGCTCGCAAAGCGCAAATCCGTCGCGTGGGCGGAGCTCGCCGGCCTCGAGTATTTGGCCATCGCGCAAGGCAGCGGCAATCGCGCGGTCATAGACGAGGCGCTGGCAGGCGCGGCCGACCGGCCCAAATGGTTCTGCGAGGTACGCCATGTACCCGCGCTCGTGAGTCTGATCGAAGCGGGCCTGGGCGTCGGTGTCGTGCCTCGGCTCGCGATGCCCCGCGGCCCGCACAAGGTACTTGCCAGCGTCGCGCTCGTCGATCCGCCGATCCGGCGAACGCTGGGTGTCATCCAGCGGCGCGGCCGCGGGTTGTCCTCCGCGGGCCGCTTCTTCCTTCAGCTGTTGACGGAGATGCGTGCACCCGGTGTGCCTCCCGCAAGCACGGCCGCTTAGGCGAAGCGCCGGCCCTCGGCTTCGGGCGGCACGGCAAAGCCTTCGCGGGCATCCGGTGGTTGGGTTGGATTGGGTTCGATTCGTGCGCACGGCGCACCAATCGAACGAAAATATGCGTTTGTTGCGTGAACTGCTCCTGCTCGATCATGTGCGAAACGCAAGCGTCGTGCTATTCGCAGCCGCTTGAACCGCACGGTTTTCAAATCGAAGGAGACAACGCGTTCCATGACCCAGCCCACTCCCACTTACGGCATCGTCAGCAAGGCACATCTGACCGAGCTGACCATCGAAGCACTCTGCGCGCTCGGCCTGACGCGCGCCGATGCGACCGACACCGCCACGATCCTCGTGCTTGCCGATCTGTTCGGTCTGCGTACGCACGGCACGAGCCGTATCGAATCGTACGGCTCGCGCCTGCGCATCGGCGGCATCAATCCCGCACCGTCGATCACCACCGAACAGGTGGCGCCGGCCCTTTACCGCCTCGACGGCGACAACGGCATCGGCCCGCTCGTCGGCCATCGCGCACTCGATCTCGCGATGACGGCCGCACGCGAACATGGCATTGCCTGTGTGTTCGTGCGCGGCAGCAATCACTTCGGCCCCGTCTCCCCCTATTCGTACCTCGCCGCGATGCAGGGCTTCGCCAGCATCATCGGCAGTAACGCGACGACGACGATCGCGCCGTGGGGCGGTACCGACGCTCGCCTGGGCAACAGTCCCGTCGGCTTTGGCGTCCCGAACCCGAATGGTCGTCCGTTCATGCTCGACATGGCGATCAGCGTCGCGGCACGGGCGAAGATCCGCAACGCGCTCAAGCGCGGCGAACCGATTCCCGGCGACTGGGCCACCGACGCGCAAGGCAAACCGACCACCGATCCGAAAGCCGCGCTCGACGGCTTTCTGCTGCCGATCGGCGGCCACAAGGGCTACGGCCTCGCACTGGTGGTCGACCTGTTCGCGGGACTGCTTTCCGGAGCGGCGTATCTCACGCACGTCAAGTCGTGGGAGGACGACCCTGAACAACCGCAGAATCTCGGCCACTTCTTCATTCTCATCGATACGACCCGGCTCGGCAGCACCGGGTGGCTCGCCACGCACATGGCCGATTACGCGGCGATCCTGCACGGCTCCCAACCGGCCGATCCGGAGGCGCCCGTGATCGTGCCCGGCGAGATCGAACTCGGTCGCCTGGAACGCCAGATGGCGGAAGGCATCGATATCGGCGCGGCACAGCTCGCGATGCTGGAAGCGACCGCCCGTCCGCGGCGCTGAACGCCGCGTTCGCGAGCGTGGCCCGCCACGCTCGCACCGCTCCGAACGCACGGCGCGGCAGCGAAACGACAAGCGACGGACCGGATAGCGCGTTCGAGCGCCCGGCCGTCAAGCACATAACAAGCTCCAGGGAGCGACAGGTGACAAACATTCGATGGCGCATCGTCCTGCTGCTGTTCATCGCAGGCTTCATCAATTATCTCGACCGTGCGGCGCTGTCCGTCGCCGCCCCCGCCGTCATGCGGGAACTGCATATGTCGCCGAGCAGCCTCGGGCTGCTGTTCTCGACGTTCTTCATCGGCTACGCGGCATTCAATTTCATCGGCGGATGGGCGGCGGATCGCTGGGGCGGCAAGCGCGTCTTCTCCGGGGCAGTCCTGACGTGGTCGTTGCTATGCGGTGCGACCGGCCTTGCCGGCGGCTTCGGCTCGCTACTGGCAGTCCGCACGCTGTTCGGCATGGCCGAAGGCCCGCTCGCGACGACGATCAACAAGATCGTGAACAACTGGTTTCCTCACAAGGAGTCGGCGACCGCATTCGGCTTCGCGAATTGCGGCCTGCCGCTGGGCGGCGCGGTCGCGGGGCCGGTCGTCGGCCTGCTGACGGCCGCTTACGGGTGGCGCGTCGCATTCGCCGGAATCGCGTGTTTC
Organism: Burkholderia cenocepacia; assembly: GCF_014211915.1. Taxonomy (NCBI): domain Bacteria; kingdom Pseudomonadati; phylum Pseudomonadota; class Betaproteobacteria; order Burkholderiales; family Burkholderiaceae; genus Burkholderia; species Burkholderia cenocepacia. Next base: position 1,185,069 of record NZ_CP060040.1, read on the forward strand.
GGCTTGCTCTGGCTGGTGTTCTGGATGTTCATGGCGACCGACAAGCCGCATCAGCATGCACGCGTATCCGATGACGAACGTCGGCTGATCGAATCCGACCGAAGCGTCCCCGAAAGCCCTGCGGACCTGCGGCCCCTCGGCTTCTACCTCAAGCAGCCCGCCATTCTCGCGGCGATGATTTCGTACTTCGGTTACAGCTACATCCTGTTTTTCTTTCTCACCTGGTTCCCGACCTTTCTGACGATGGACCGTCACCTGAGCCTGAAAAGCATGAGTCTCGCGACGGTGCTGCCCTGGCTGCTGGGGTTCATCGGCTACGGACTGAGCGGCGTGCTGTCCGATCTGATCTTTCGCCGCACGGGCAACGCACTGCTCGCGCGCAAGCGGGTATTGGTCGCCTGTCTCGGCACGGCAGGCGTGTGCGTCACGCTGGCCGGCGCCGTGACCACGACGCTCGGTGCGCTGCTGTTGATGGCCGTTGCGGTGTTTGCCCTTTATCTGAGCGGCAGCGCCTATTGGGCACTGATTCAGGACACGATCCCCGGCCCGAAACTCGGCAGTGTCGGCGGATGCGTACACGCGATCGCCAACTGCGCGGGCATCGTCGGCCCGGCTGCAACCGGCTTTCTCGTGCAGGAAAGCCATACGTTCTTCAGCGCGTTCTTTCTCGCGGGCGGTATTGCGCTCGCCAGCGTGCTGGCCGTCGCGATACTGCTGAGGCCCGAGCGCTCGCGCAACGCGAGTCGAGCGATGCACGGGTCTGCGGCTGAAGGCCCGTGCCCCCATGAATTTCTTTTCTTCACGCTATCGACATGAAACCCGACCCATCCGCCATTCGCGCACTCACACCCACCGGCAAGCTGCGGGCATCGATCAATCTCGGGAATCCCATTCTCGCGGGCAAGGACGCATCGGGCGAACCGGCCGGTGTGTCGGTCGACCTGGCGCGCGCCTTTGCCGCAACGCTCGGCGTGGCACTTGAACTCGTGGTGCTCGACGCGGCCGGCAAGTCCGTCCAGGCGGTCAGCGACGAGCGGGCGGACATCGGCTTCTTCGCCATCGATCCACGACGAGGAGAAACCATCGCGTTTACCGATCCGTACGTCTTGATCGAAGGCTATTACATGGTGCGCGATGAATCGTCGATTCGCGCCAACGACGATGTCGACCAGCCGTCGATCCGCGTGGCAGTTGGTGAGGGAAGCGCTTACGATTTGTTCCTGACGCGCGAGTTGAAGCATGCGCGGATCGTGCGGGCACCGACGTCTCCGACCGTCGTCCGGACGTTCCTCGACGAGGGCCTGGATGTGGCCGCCGGCGTCAAGCAGCAGCTCGAGGCAGACGCACGTCAAGCGCCTGGCCTGCGTTTGCTCGACGAGCGATTCATGGTGATCCGTCAGGCGATGGGTTTGCCGAAAAGCCGCGGTGCGGCGGCAGCCGACACGTTGCGGGCCTTCGTCGAGGAAGCGAAGGCATCCGGGTTCGTCGCCGAGGCACTCGCGCGGCACAAGATTACCGGCGCGTCGGTCGCGCCCGCTGCGTAGGCCGACGCGGCCCACGCGTCGTCGGCTTGGGCGTCAGTCGCGTCAGTCCGACACGCGCGCGGTCGATCGCGTCCGCGCCGCGCCGACGGCAACGATCGCGCCACCCAGTATCGCCATGCCGATCGACGTCAGCGTCACGACGAGCGCCACGCGCCCGCGGCCGGAGAAGAGCCCCACGAGCAGCCCCCCAAGCGGCTGCGTCGCGTTGTTCAGCAGGACGATGACGCCCGTCGTCTTGCCATAGTCCCGAGGGGGAATGATCGCCTGCCGTGCGCTGCGGATGTACACGTTGAACATCTTGTCGAAACCGATGACCATCAGGAAACCGGCAACGTACATCGCGATCGAACCCGACAGGCCCATCACGAGGCCGCCGGCCGCGATCGCGACGAATGCGACGATGCCGAGCCGCACGCGCGATACCTCGATACGCGCGACGAACAACAGGACCACGACCGTCGCGACGGCACCCGCGACCTGCAGCCCCGCATAGAAACCGCCCGACTGCCGAAACGTACCGGTGACCATCGCAGCCGACGTCGCCAGTGTCGTCCCGATCACGAGGTTTTCCGCCGCCGCGAGCAGGACGAGCCGCGAGAGCCCCGGCAGCGTAAGGACATGCGTCAGCGCCACGCCGAACGGCGCATACCACGGCCCCACCGCGTGCTCGGGACGCGCAATGCGCGCCGTGCTGGTGCGCTGCCATACGAACGCCAACAGATCCGCCGCGACGAACAGTAGCGCCGCGCAAGCGACGCCCCACTCCCAGGTGCGCCATCCCAGCAGCGCCGCCGCAACGATCGGTCCGAGCACGACGCCCGACTGATCGGCGAGCTGCGTATGGGCCAGCACCTTCTCGAAGCGCTGCAGCGGAAAAATCTGCGGCAGCAGCACCTCCCGGGCGACGAGACCCTGGCTCGTGAGTACGCCGCATACGGCGGACAGCGCGATCAGCCAGCCGATTCCGCTCCAGGCGACATAGCCGACGATGCCGATCAGACAAGCGACGGCCCGGCTGGCCTGGCTCATTCGCAGCACGCGAATCGGCGACACGCGATCGCTCAGTGCACCGCAGATCGGGAAGGCAATGAATCGCGGGAGCGTTTCGATGAAAAAAGCGAGCCCGGACCACGTCGCTTGCCGAGTGACCTGAAAGACGACGAGCGGCACCAGAAAGAGCAGCATCTGGTCCGCAAGACGCGCCAGAAAGAGAGAACCCAGAAAGGCCGGCTGATCGACGCGCATCACGCGTATGCCTCTGCAAGATTGGTCGGAAGGCGCCCGCGGGATACGCCCGCTTCGCGGGGCGCTCGGTACGTCGATCCGGACGCGCCGCCGATGTTGCGCTGCTCGGATCGACCCCCGCTGACGAGCACGAGAAAGCACGAGATCCTCGTCCTTGCCGCCATTCAACCACGCGCACCGTCCGGTTGCAAACCGCAACCGGACGGTCGACCTCAATTGCTGAAGATCAGACCGCGAGCGGCGCCATTGACGTAAATCCGGCCGTATGTGTTCCAGTCGCCGGCCATCACGCCGGAGTCGCCGAATTGGTGCGCGTCGTCGTTGAAGCGCGCCCACGTCGCGCCGCCGTCGTCGGAATGGTAAATGCCCCAGACGCCGTTCAGCGTGCCTTCCACGTAGACCGCGGCCGAGTACGGCGAACCGGTCGGTGCCTTGCCCAACGCGATCACGGTGGCGCCCGGCGTGCCGTTGGCCGACGCAAAGGCGCCGAGCTTCGACCAGGTCGCCCCGAGTCCACCGAGTGGTACACGGCCGTGCCGTCGGCCAGCCAAAGATCGCCCTCCGCGTTCGGATTAACCGCCATCGACGTATCCCGCCACGAATTCCACGCCAGATTCGCGTTCACCGAGCCCTGGCTCAGCGTGAACGTGTGGCCGCCATCGTTCGAGACGTAGATCTTGCCGCGCTGCCAGCTCCACGACGCACCGCCCGAATCATACGCATAGACCTTGTTCGGGTTCTTGCGGTCCGCGGCCAGGCGGTAGGCACGCGGGAAGCCGTTCCAGACGGCGCTGAACGCCGGCAGGTTGGTCGCCGTCCAGCTGGCGCCATTGTTGGTCGTGTACGACGGCACCGAGTCCGGCGGTGCCCAGGTCACGTTGTTGCGTGACGGGACGACCAGGTTGCCCACGTTGCTCTGGCTTGCCGCTGCGCCGTTGGGCAGCGACGCGAACGTCGACCAGCTATTGCCGCTGTCGCCCGACCAGAAGCCCCTGGTGGCATGGCCGTTGGCGTTGTCGACGCCCGCGGCGGCGATGTACGCCGGATCGGACCACGACATATCGGCCGAGTTGCCGTTGCTCCACGTGTTCAAGGGCCCTTCGTCGGCCTCGTCGAAAGTTCCGTATTGACCCACGTGCCGATATCGCCCGCGCTGTTGATGAAGTTGTATGACGCACCGGGCGGCGCCGTGACCAGCGCCAGCGTCACGGTTTCCTCGAGGTTGTCGACCTTGGGGCTCCAGGTTGGCGTGGGCGACGAGGCGTTCATCGTTTCACAGATGCCGCCGCCGTGGACGTGCATGACGTGATCGCGATTGGTTGGGTCGATGGTGACGCCCTCGACCCAGCCGGCGCAGCCACCCGCAGCAATGCCGGTATGCGGCATGCCGGCCTCGATTTCGCGCCATGTAGTGCCGCCGTCGTCGGATAGCTGGATCGTCTTGCTGGTGTCGCTCCAGCCGGTCATGCCCAGTGCAATGCGAGCGGACGAGCCCAGACCGGCGACGGACAGGCCGCCAAAGCCGTTGCTGCTGGAGCTGTTGAGCAGCGTCCAGTTGCTGTCGTTGCTGCCGCCGAACTTGTAGAGACGGCTCGGTCCGCCGATGCCCTGGCCGACGCCCGCGTTGAACGCCACGTAAAAGGTGCCGTCGAACGTGCGCACGACGTGCGGGATGTAGTAGCCAGACACCGCTGACGGGACCGGCACCGGCGTCCACGAGAAGCCGCCGTTGGTGGACTTGTACAGCGTCGACGTCAGGCCCGCCGCGTTCGCGTAGTCCGGGGCGACGGTGGCCCACATGATCCAGGTCGGCTGGCCGCTACCCTTGCCCGACGTATCGAAGATCACCTGTTCGACGCCGATCGGGGAATTGCCGCCGCCGATCGTGGTGGAGGACAATCCCGTGACCTGCGACCACGTGCGGCCCGAATCGGCACTCTTCCACAGGCCGGCCGTGCGCGAGCCGTAGAACAGCGTCGACGGATTGTTGGGGTCCACCTGCAGGCGCTCGCCGGTGGCCCGGCCGTTGTCGTTGCCGCCTACCGGGAACGGCAGGTCGTAGTGCGTCCACGTGTTGCCGCGATCGCTGGAGATGTAGATGCGGCCGTTGTGCCCCTGCGTCACCGTAATGCCGGTCATCATGTAGACGAGCTGGTCGTCGTTCGGGTCGAGTGCGAGGCTTTCGACGCCGTGGAAGTCGCCCTCGCCCGCACCGAAACCGATGCCGTCGGTGATGGGCGTCCATGTCGAGCTGGCCGCGTTCCAGCGGTACGCGCCGCCGACGTCGGTGCGTGCGTACAGCAGGCTCGCGTTGGTCGGATGATAGATCAGGCCGGTGACGTAGCCGCCCCCGCCCCACTTGACGCTGGTCCAGCTCGCCGCCGGCAGGTTGCTGCCGCTGCCGTTTCCGCCGATCTGGCCACGATTGGCGGCGACATTGGCGGCCAGACTGGACGCGCCTGTCGTGCTGTCGGATCCACCACCACAGCCCCATAACGTACACGCCACCGCCGCAGCGGCAATCCATCGCTGAGAAAACACGGTCATCGGAGAAATCCTTGAAGGAAGAGGTTCATCGCAGGGCCCGCCGTCGGGCCCTGTGCAATCAATTCGCCACGAGCGATGCAATCTGCGCAGCGCCGAGCGCACCGCGATAGATGCGGAAATCGTCGATCAGGCCGTGGAACGTGGCGTCGGCACTGTATTGCGATTTGCCCAGCCAGTTCTGCGTGGCACTGCCGAGGCGGAACGGCGCCTGGAACATCGCCGTGTTGGTACCGACGGGCACGCCGTCCACGTAGATCGTGCCGGTCGAACCCGACAGCGTGACGGCCACATGCACCCATCGCTTGCTCGGCAGCTCGGTGGGCGCGTCGATGATCTGTTCCGGAGGGCCGTCACCGGGGCCGTTGGCCGTCATCGCGAAGCGCATGCCGGCCCAGCCGTTGCGCATCTGCCCGCGCGGCGTGAACATCATGTAGCGGTGAAAGCCCGTGCCGAAATCGAACAGGCGTGCCCACGTCTGCGAGCCGTTCCAGAACACCCAGCTGGCGATGGTGAAGTCCGACACATCGGCCAGCAGATCGTCGGGCAGCGCCACATACGCGCCCGAGCCGTTGAGCGAGACCGCGTTGCCGCTGCGCCCCGCTGCCCACGTAGCGCCGTTGAGCGTGCCATTGCGCCCGTTGCCCGAGCTATCGGCGACCGTGATGCCGCTGCCTTCATCGAACGCGAGGTGCGCGAGCAACTGCTGCGCCGTGATCACTTTCACTTCGTTGGAGTGCGCCGATTCGCCCGCAATCGTTTGCGCCGTCACGACATAAAAATACGTGCCGGCACCGGCTGGCATGTCGGTATAGGTCAGCAGATCGGTGATCCCGCTCTGGATGGTGCTGTATGGTCCGCCGGCAATGGTGGCGCGCTTGACGTTGTAGCTGACGGCGTTGCTGCTGCCCCACCACGACAGCACCACCTTGCCCGCACTGGTGTAGCCCGTCAGGCCGGTCGGCGTGGCGGCAGGGGTGCCGGGGTCGAGCGTGCAGGTGAGCGTGCCGTAGCCAAGCTGGTCGAATCCGCCACTGTTGGGGCCGTAGTTGCCGCCACCGCCTTCCGGTGCCACAAGCTCGGCTGCGCGCTGGGTGTAAGGCGCCGCCAGACCTTTGCGGTTGATGTAATGGTTGGCCACCAGCGCCCAGCAGGGCCGCCCCAGGGCGCTGCCTTGCCCGCCGGTGGACAGCTGCGTCTGGATGACGCCGGCGCTGTTCTGGTACGTGACGAAAGGCACCGTGTGGAACGCGCCGTCCTCCTGTGTCAGGTTGGCCTTGGCCACGTATTCCGCGCCTGCGAGGAAGCGGTTGTTGTCGTAGCCGTACAGGTCGATGCCCTGATTCCACGCCATCTCGCAAATGGCGCCCGTCAATGCAATGCCGAGCACACTGTGCCCCTGGTCCCGGCCGGCTTCCTGCCATTGTCCGAGGTTGCCGGGATGCATGTAATACACGGCTTGCCGGATACAGCCGTTACTGCCACCGGTCTTGAAATGGGTGACGGCCTCGTTGACGAGCTCGGCATCGTCGCACAGCACGCCAATGGCCAGGACGCACGCGATGTTCGCCAGTCCCCAGTTGGCCCAGTAGTGCGTGTCCATCGCGGTGTCGATACGGGTCAGGAAAGCATGGCTGACCGGGTAGAAGACATTGCGCATCATCGCCTGAAACGCGGCGAGGCCGGCCGGGCTCCAGCCGCTGTAGCTGCGCATGATTTCGGCGGCGTTGGCGAACTCGTAGCCATAGATGCCGGCGGCGAGCGCCACGTCGCTGCCGCCGAGCGTCGTCAGCGTCGAGGCCCATTGGTCCAGATACTCCACGGCCTTGTCGGCGTAGCGCTTGTCGTCCGACACCTTCCAGCGCAGCGCGTCGCCATAGGCGGCGGCGATGTCGTTGTAGAGCGCGCCGTAGTTCTGACCATGCGTCGGATCGTTGCCGCGATATATGCCGACCTGCGGGTTCGGCTTGTTCGTCAGGCGCGTGTGACCGTTGGCGACGAGCACGTTCCAGCTGTCGATCCACGGGGAAGCGTGCGCGCCGACTTTCGCGCGCATGCGTTCGAAATCCGCCTCGGTATGCAGCAAGCCAGGATGCGTGAAGGTGCGGGTTTGGGCAGTGCCTGCCGACGTCGCGCGTGCGTCGATACCGCCAGAAGTTGGAGCAACTCCGGACGCCAGGGCGCTGTTGTTTGCCGATGTACGCTCAGCGTCTGTAACCGCGTTACCTCCGTCACCGCCGCATCCGGCCAGAAGCGTTGCACCGAGACCCATCACGAAATGGCGTCGTGCAGTACTCTCGATGTCGCCGAGTGGGACGATTTCCTCGGACAGCATCGTCGATGCTCCCTTGTCTCGCATGTCTGGATCCCCTGTTTTTTCGCTATCGTCAACGCGACAAAAATGTACTATCCGTTCCGTATTCATCAGGAACGGGAAGCATTCTATCCAGTGTGATAGGGATCCAATCAAGCGGAAAATAACAAATTCACCGATGACACGCACTTGTCACATCGATGATGCAAGGATCGAGGAGTGCACGAGGCGGCCGGGCACAGCCGTAGAACAGAGCAAAGGTCGTCACCGTTTGCGAAGTACACATGGCGCTTCATCGGCCGACGCCGACGCGGAACCGCAAGACTTCCCCGGAATCCAGCCTATTCGTCCAACGAAATAAAATCGTCGCCGACCGTGGTGTCGCGCAAAGCGGCGTCGACTCCCCCTGCAGTGTCGGCAGCGCCTGCCTACCGCCCCAACACGCGCTCCACCAGCCTCACGAAATAACTCGCTCCCACCGGCAGCAACGCATCGTTGAAGTCGTAACTGGCGTTATGCAGCAGGCAAGGCCCGCCGCCATGCCCGTGCACGCGATGATCGCCCGCCCCATTCCCGAGGAACGCATAACAACCCGGCTTCTCGCGCAGCATGAACGAGAAATCCTCCGCCGCCATGGTCGGATCGACGGCCGCGTTCACATGCGCGTCGCCCACCAGCTCGCGCATCACCGCTACCGCCACTGCCGTCTGTTCGGCGTCGTTCACGGTAGCCGGATACTGGCGCTGGAAATCCACCTCGCTCTCGCAATCGAAGGCCGCGGCCGTCGCGGCCACCACCGCGCGCATGCGCGTCTCGATGAGGTCGAGCGTCGCATCCGAGAAGGTCCGCACCGTGCCGCCGAGCCAGGCATCGGTCGGCACCACGTTCATTGCCTCGCCCGCATGCACCTGCGTGACCGACAGTACCGCGCCGTCGATCGGATTGCGGTTGCGCGTGACGATCCCCTGCAGCGCGCTCAGCACCTGCCCCGCCGCGAACACCGGATCGCGGCCCAGGTGCGGCATGGCCGCGTGGCAGCCAGCCCCGCGCAAGTCGATCCGGAACAGGCTGGTCGAGGCCATCAGCGGCCCCGGCCGCACCGCGAAATCGCCGGCCGCGATGCCGGGCCAGTTGTGCAGCCCGAACACGGCATCCACCGGGAAACGCTCGAACAGGCCGTCCTCGATCATCGCGCGCGCGCCGCCGCCCGCTTCCTCGGCCGGCTGGAAGAACAGCTGCACGGTGCCGTCGAACTCGCCATGCCGCGCCAGATGGCGCGCGGCCCCGAGCAGCATGGTGGTGTGTCCGTCGTGGCCGCACGCATGCATCGCGCCGGGCACCGTCGAACGATGCGCGAAGGTGTTGGCCTCCTGCACGGGCAGCGCATCCATGTCGGCGCGCAGGCCGATCGCACGCGCGCTGCCGCCGCGCTTCAAGGTGCCGACCACGCCGGTGCGGCCCACGCCGCGCGTGACGGCGTAACCCCATTGCTCGAGCCGCTCGGCGACGAGTTCGGCGGTGCGGTACACGTCGTAGCCCACCTCGGGATGGGCATGGATATCGCGGCGGATCGCCGTCAGTTCGTCGGCGTGCGCGACGATGGAATCGATCAGTTTCATGCGGAGGGAAGCACTTTTGCGGTCGTCGCGGCGTGGCGTGGCGGCGGGCCGATTCATGCCGCCCGCCACCGCCCCGCGAGACGTCAGATATGGAACAGCTGCGCCACCAGGGTCGCGCCGATGAAGGTGCCGGCATTGGCCACGAAGGACACCAGCACGATGCGCCAGCCGAGCCGGCGGAAGGCCGGGATGTCCTTGGCGATCGACAACCCCGCGAACACCAGCATCGGCGTGGTTACGCCGAGGAAATCGTTGTGCGAGCTGAGCGCGGCTATCTGCGAAGCCCACGGGGACCACGGCGAGGTCAGGAACATCGCCACCACCGATACCCAGCAGACCGCCGGAATCCGCCGACCCGTCACGCGCGCCAGCGCGTCGCCGACGATCGTCGCGGCCACCATGATCGCGATTCCCGGCAGTCCCGCCAACGGTGTGGTGCCGTGGGCGATCCAGTCGCACACCAGCGCCATCGCGGCCGTCACGATCCACGCGAGCAGCTTGCCGCCGTAGCCGAGCGCGGGTGCCTCGGTCCGCACTTCGCCCAGCGACGGGCTGGCCGCCTCGGGCTGCGCCGAGGCCTTGGTGGTGCGGCCGATCAGCGGCTCCAGCACGCGATAGCCCCAGACCGCGAGCGGCAGCGAGATGAACAGCGTGAAGTAGGTACCGATGGTGGTGGTGATCAGGTTGCTGGCCGCGGCGAACGCGAGCACCGATTTCGCCGTCTCCGGGTCCTGCTGCGCGGCGATCGCGCCCGACGCGGCCGCCATCATGCTGCCCGAGCCGACGCCCGAGCCCATCGCCAGCGCGAGCGGATCGAAAATGCCGAGGCTGCTCACGAAACCCGCGAACACGGCGATGAACACCGCGCCGAACACGGTGCCGGTCAGGTACTCGGCCAGCACGCCGCGGCCCTCGGCCGAATCCATCCCGTACTTCTCGCCGATGATCGCCAGACTCGGCTCGCGGCCCACCGAGAAGGTCGCGCCGATCGCCTCGCGCTTGATGCCGAGCAGCAACGCGAGCGGCAGGCCGAGCAGGATGGTGCCGACGAAGTGGCCGAATTCCTGGAAGGCCAGCGCCCAGCCCGCCGACGCCAGCTTGGGCAGCGCGCTGCCCACCATCAATCCGAGCTTGGAGACGAACAGCAGCAGCGCCGGCTGCAGGATCGCGGCCGCGAAGAACTGGTCGGGCACGCTCAGGCGCGCGCTGCTGTTCCAGCGCGCGCTCGCCAGCCCCACCGCGGCGCCGAGCAGCAGCGCCCAGATCATCGGCAGCAGCACGACCTTGCCCGGTCCGAGCTTGAACGTGAACGAGCCGATCCATTCGGCGACCAGCAAAATGCCGGCCGCGTAAAGCAGGACCTTGGCGGTGGCCGCGCCGCCCAGCTCGCGGCGCTCGATACCCAATGCGTGTTCCATGACGAATCTCCCCTTGAAGCCCGGCTGCCGTCGCATGCGGACCGGTGATTACAGATAACCGAACGCGGCGGGCGGCGCTTCCGCCGTCTCGACCCACACGCTCTTGGTCTGCGTGTATTCGTACAGCGCCTCGACCCCGCTCGAGCGGCCGTAGCCGCTCATGCCGTAGCCGCCGAACGGCGACGCCACGTTGATGGTCTTGTAGCCGTTGACCCAGAAGGTACCGGCATTCACCTGCGCAGCCATGCGATGCGCGCGCGCCACGTCGGTGGTCCACGCCGCGCCGGCCAGGCCGAAGTCGGTGTCGTTGGCGATCGCGATCGCCTCCTCCTCGGTGTCGAACGGGATGGCGGCCACCACCGGCCCGAAGATCTCGGTGCGCGCCACCTCCATCGCGTTCGACACGCCGGCCAGCACGGTGGGCGCGACGAAGTAGCCGCCGCGGCCCGCCTCGACGCGCTCGGCCGAGCCGCTGGCGAGCGTGGCGCCCGCCGCCACGCCGTTCGCGATCATCGACATCACGTGGTCGTACTGCTTGCGATTGTTGATCGGGCCCACCTCGGTCGCCTCGTCGAGCGGCGCGCCGACGCGGATCTTCTTCGCCCCGGCAGCCACCATCGCGACGAATTCGTCGTAGACGGCGCGCTGCACCAGCAGACGCGAGCCGGCCACACAGCTCTGGCCCGCGCCGGCGAAAATCGCCGCCTGCGCGGTCAGCGCGGCGCGCTTGAGGTCGGCATCGGCGAACACGATATTGGCCGACTTGCCGCCCAGCTCCAGCACGCACGGCAGCACGCGGCGCGCGGCGGCCTCGGCGATGCGCGCGCCGGTGGCCGGCGAGCCGACGAACACCACCTTGCTCACCACGCGATGCGCGATCGCGGCCTGCCCGGCGGTGTGACCGAAGCCGGCCAGCACGTTGACCAGACCGCGCGGCAGCCCGGCCCGCTCGCCGAGCCTGGCGACCGCCAGCGACGTGAAGGGCGTCAACTCCGACGGCTTGAGCAGCACACCGTTGCCCATCGCCACCGCGGGCGCCACCTGCCAGCCGCAGGTGAACACCGGCGCGTTCCACGGCGTGATCTGCAGCACCACGCCGGCCGGCTCGCGGCGCGTGTAGTTGAGGTGCGAGGTCGGCACCGGGATCACGCTCCCGTAGAACTTGTCGGTCCAGCCCGCGTAGTACTCGAACATCTCGGCGACCTTCGCCACCTCGCCCCGGCAGTCGCGGATCGGCTTGCCCGAGCCCAGCGCCTCCAGCCGCGCGATCGCGTCGGCCTCGGCGCGGATCGCGCGCGCCACCTCCTGCATCACCCGGCCGCGCGCGGCATGCGTGAGCGCCCACCATTCGCGCTGCGCGCGGCGCGCGCTTTCGGCGGCATGGTCGACAACGGCTGCGCCGGCGTCGCGATAGGCGAGCGTGGCCTCGCCCGTCGCCGCATCGTAAAGCTGGATCGTGTCGCCCTGGCCGGCGACGAGTTCGCCGTCGATATACGAGCCGATCGTGGCGGCACCGGGGAAGAAGTGCGCGAACGCGGCGAGCAACTGGTCTGCGTGCTGGGTCATGTCAGGTTTCCGTGTAGGTGAGTCGAGCGGGATCGTGGCGCGGGCTGCCCCGCCTCAGGCCGGGTCGACGAAGTCGACGATGCGGTTGAAGTCCTCGCCGTCGGCGACGGAACCCTCGCTGGCCGCCCACACGCGCGCCGCCTCGCGCGCCACCGGCGCGACGCTGTCGAACTGGTCGAGCAGGCCCAGCGCGAGCCGCACGTCCTTGCGCATCAGCTTCATCGTGAAACCGGAATCGAACTTGCCATTGAAGATCCAGGTCGGGTAGTTGGTCAGCGTCGCGCTGTTGCGGCCGGAGCCGCCGTTGAGCGCCTCGACCAGCTTTTCCGGATCGACGCCGGCCGCGCGCGCGGTACGCACCGCCTCGCTGGCGACCAGCAAGTGCACGCCGGTCAGCAGGTTGTTGAGCAGCTTGGTGACGTGGCCGGCGCCCACCGGCCCCACATGCACGCGCTTGGCGCTGATCGCCGCGAGGATCGGCTCGATGGCCGCGATATCGCTGTCCGAGCCGCCCAGCACCATGGTCATGGTGGCGGTGGCCGCGCCCTTCGGGCCACCGCTCACCGGGCCGTCGACGAAGCCGATGCCGCGCTCGGCCAGGGCCGCCGCCACACGCCGCGTGCTGTCCGGATCGGCCGTGGTGGTGTCGATCACGATGGAGCCCGGTTTCGCGTTCTCGAGCACCCCGCCCGCGCCCAGCACCACCGCCTCGACCACCGCCGAGGTCGGCAGCGACAGCAGCAGCACGTCGGCGTCGCGCGCGATCCCGGCCACCGAATCGCGCGCCGACAGCACCGCCTGTTCGGCCAGCGCGAGCGCCACGCCCGGCGCCGCGTCGTAGCCGAGCACCGTGTAGTCGCCGCGCCGCAGCGAACCCGCCATGCCGCGCCCCATGTTGCCCAGACCGATCACGCCCACCGTTTTCATCCGACGACTCCTGATAGCTGTTGGTTCGAGGCCGGCGCGCCAGCTTGCGCCTGCCTTGCATGGCCACGATGTTCGGTCCGGCGATCCGTATAATCAATCAACGCCAATATTGATATTGTTCTCTTTTTTAGAACACGCGAATCATGAGCGATACCCTGACCGACAGCCGCATCGTCTATTTCTACGAGGCCGTGCGTTGCGGCACGATCCGCGCCGCGGCCGACTGGCTCGACGTGGCGCCCTCGGCCGTGAGCCGCCAGATCGGGCTGCTGGAGAAGGAGCTCGACGCCACCCTGGTGGAGCGCCACGCGCGCGGCGTGACGCCCACCGAGGCGGGACGTTGCGTGATCGAGTATTTCCGCGAGCAGCTCGCGCACCGCGACGACCTGATCTCGCGCCTGCAGGAGCTGCGCGGGCTCAAGACCGGCCAGGTCAGCCTGGTGCTCGGCGAAGGCTTCGTCTCGGATCTGCTGGCCGGGCCCATGCAGCAGTTCTGCCGGCAGTTCCCCGGAATCCGCGTCAACCTCGACGTGGGCAGCACCAACGACGTGATCCGCAAGATCTCGAACGACGAAGGCGAAATCGGCCTGGTGTACAACCCGCCCGCCGAGCCCAAGCTGGTGTCGCGCGCGTCGAAGCGGCAGCCGATGATGGCGATCGTCGGCCCCGACTTCCCGCGCCGCAGCCACAAGGTGCTGACGGTGCAGCAGCTCGCCACCTACCCGCTGGCGGCCACTCACCCGTCCTACGGCACGCGGCAGATGATGGAGGCCGTGGAATACGCCGAGCGCGTACGGCTCGCGCCGATCATCACCACCAATTCCTTCGCGATCCTGAAGGAGTTCGTGAAATCCGGGCTCGGTATCTCGGTGATGCCGGCCTTCGCGGTGACGGCCGAACTGCAGGCCAGGGAGCTGTTCGCGATCGAGATCGCGCATCCGATCCTCGAGAACGCCGAGGCGCACATGGTCACGCGCGTGGGCCGCAAGCTGTCAGTGGCCGCCAACAAGATGCTGCAGATGATGACGGGGCAGATGCGCGCGTTTCGTTAGCGGGGCTGGCGTGGCCCGTACTCCTGCTCCTGAACGCGACGCGGGTTCGGGTTTGGAGACGGCTTCATGAAAACCGCTGATTCCGCTGCAACGTGTTCCAGCAGCTCAAGCAGCCGCCGCGTTCGAGAAAGGCTTCATGGACAACGCCAGGCGCCCGTGCCCTCATGGGCGCATCACCCAAGCCAAACGTCCTCACGCATCCGGATCCGGAATCCGCGCCGACTGAATCACCACCAGCGTATCACCGGCCTCGATCCTGCACGGCGGATCTTCGTAAAACGAATGAATCTTCCCGCAGCGATCGAGCCCGACCACGATCGCGCCCGGCACGACGTTCGTCAGGCAACCGATTTCATGCGGCAACGCCTCGCGCTCCAGCAGCGTCGCGCGACCGCGCGTCGACAGCATGTCGTTCACGAACGGCACGATGTAGCGGCTGTGGACCGCATCCGCCAGCAACAGCGCGCCGATCTTCGTCGACGATACGATCACGTCCGCGCCGGCCTGCCGCAGTTGCCGCTGATACAGGTTCTCCTGAATCCGCACGACGATCTTCGTATCGGGCGCGATGCTGCGCACCGACAGCGTCAGCAGGATCGCGGTCGGATCGTCGGTTACCGAAATGATCACGGCCTTCGCCGCGCGCACCTGCGCCTGCTGCAGCAGATCCTCATGTGCCGGATCGCCGAGCAACCCCGTCACGCCGAGCGACGTCGCCGCCTCGAGTGCCTGCTGCTGCGAATCGATCACGATGATCGTCGCCGGATCGACGCCGCTCTCCAGCAACTCGCGCACCGCGATCGATCCCGACAGGCCATAACCGCACACGACGATGTGATCGGACAGTTGCTTCTGCAGGCGTTTCATGCGGAATTCCTCGATGACGCGCTGGATCACGAACTGATACGCCGTGCCCAGGAAAATGAACCAGATGCCGATGCGGATCGGCACGATGAAGAACGCATCGAGCAGGCGCGCCCGCGCCGTGACGGGCACGATATCGCCGTAGCCGACCGTCGCGACCGTGACCATCGTGAAGTACACGAGATCGGCCACGGTCATCGGCGTGCTCTTGGTCGAATCGCGCAGGCCGTCGCGATCGAGATACAGCACGAGGAACGCCAGCGTGCACAACAGCACGACCGCGCCGAGACGGAACAGCAGCGTGCGCAGCGGCGACGTCGCGGGGCGCGTGAACAGCGTACGCGCACGCGGCGCCTGCCACGGATTGCGGGCGCGACGCAGACGCATGCGCAACGAGCGGCGCTGATCGGATGGCGTGGCCAACGGGGAATCTCCTGAAGGATGCGGGCTCGATTCTACGACGGGAACGCGGGTGCCCGGGCGTCACAGCATGCTGCGCGGCCGCACCATCGTCCCGTCGACGAACCGCCGCGCGCGAAATGCCGACAGGTCGAGCGACGGCGCGCCCGTGTCGATCCATTCGGCGAGCAGCCGGCCGACAATGGGCCCCATCGCGAAGCCGTGCCCGCAGAACCCTGTCGCGATCGCGAGCCCCGACGGCGTACCCGGCGCATCGATCACCGGGATGCCGTCGGGCAGCACGTCGATCAGGCCGGCCCACGCCTCGACGATCTGCGCATCCTTCAGCGCGGGAAAGATTGCCTTGAGCTTCGCGAGCGCGCGCGGCGCATGCGCCCGATTCGGCTGCGGCTGCGGATCGCGCGGCTCGATCGGCCCGGTCGCGCCACTGATGCGTGCGAGCACGTCGCGCCAGGCGGACGCATTCAGGTGCAGCCGGAATTTGTCGCGCTGCGACCAGAATTCCGGCCAGAAGAGGCTCAATCCGCGCAGGTGGCCGAGCGTCAGATCGACGTCGACCTGCATGTCGTCGGCGAGATTGATCGCGCCGTTCTTGCGCTGCCGGATGCCGAGGCCGTGCCCCCAGATCGTCGACGCGGACACGTCGGGCAGCACGTTGGTGCGCATGCAGGTGCCGCGCACGGCCTGCTGCGGCAGCCGGATGCCGACGCCGTCGAGCAGCCGGAAACTGGTCGCGCCGGCCGCGCAGATCACGCGCCGCGTGCGGATCGTCCCGCGTTCGGTCACGACGCCGACGACCGCGCCGCCCGCCGTCTCGATCGCGGTCACGCCGCAGCCTTCGAAGAAACGCGCGCCGGCCTCGGTCGCGCGCGCCGCGAACGCGGCGGCCACGCGACGCGGCTCGGCCTGCCCGTCGGTCGCCGTGTACAAACCGCCGAGGGTACGCGCGTGAGTCGACAGTCCGGTCACGCGTTCGTCGATCTGTGCGCGTGTCAGCGTGCGCGTGTCGAGCCCATGCTCGCGCGCCACGGTGAGCCACGCCTGGAACGAGGCCCAGTCGTCGTCGTTGTCCGCCAGGTAGAGGCAGCCGCCCTGCCGCCATTCGAGATCGAAACCGAGCGCCTGCTCCAGGCCTTCCCAGATCCGCATGCCGGCCATCATCAGCGGCACTTCGGCGGATTCGCGCCCCTGCTGTCGCACGAAGCCCCACGCGCGCGTCGATTGCTGGCCGGCGATGCGCGACTTGTCGAGCACGACGGCTTTCAGGCCGCGCCGGCCGAGGTAGTACGCGGCCGCGCAGCCCATGATGCCGGCGCCGGCGATCACGACGTCGGCTTCGGGTGGAAATGCCGTATCGGCGTGGCTCAATGCGTCGTGCAGCGGATAGGTGGTGGTCATGGTTTTCTGTCGGATATCAGGGCACGGCAGGCGAAGCTTAGCGCGTCGATGCCGCGATCGCCGAAGCGGCCGCGGCTGACAAGCAACTGTTCGCGCAGGATCAGCGCGAGCGGCTACTGTCCGTCGAGCGGGAAAACGGCGAGCCGTTCCTGTATCTGCCGGCGTAGCGCGCACGCGCAATCGATGCGCGTCGCGCTCGACCACGCCACGTCGAATGCTCGATCATCGCGCAACCATTCAGTCAGGACTTCGCGGTCTGCGCGGAGCGATCGCTGCACAAGCGCTCAGTGCGAATAGCGCGTTTGGGTGCCTGCCGTGCGGTCGAACGGCTGCAGCCTCGCAAGCTGCTCGATCGACATCGTGACGACTTCGAGAACATGCCGCGCGATTTCGTCGTCGGCCATGCCGGCGTTGACGTACTGCTCGATGCTCATCGTGCGGGGCGGGTAGCTGCCGGTTTCGTCATCGACGATGTCGATCCTGGCTGTCCGCCTCTCGGGCGACAGCACGATCTGGACAGTCTTGCCGTGAACGACGGTCTGCATGCACAAGGTGGACATTCGCGGTCTCCAATTGCGTTGCTTTCGGACGATCGATACCCCACAACGGGAGTCATCAATCTACAAATTTCCCGACGCATTCGCAATATTGAGGCAGCAATGCCGGCCGTTCGGCGCACTACACCGCCGCTCGGCCCGATGCCCGGATAGCACGGGCATCGGCACCCGCCGCGCTACGCATAGCGGCTCAACCACTCTTCGGAGAATTGTCTGGCGTACGCGACCGCTTCGGCTTCGGTGTCGAATTCACCCAGTTTGCGGAACGCAGCCTCGCGGCTGAAACCCACCTTCGTGACCTCGACCTGCGCGGCGTATTTGCCGGTCTCCGTCACGCGCGGCTCGCAGTTCATTTCGTATCCGCGCATCAAGAATGTCTTCTGCATCGGTTCAACACTTTTTTGAGACGGCGAAATCGTAGCACGCGGCTTGGCCGACGCCGAAAATGTAACTTCGTTGGTTTCACTAGAGGAAACCATCCATCGATCGTCCTGCAAAAATGGGCGGGATACGTCGGTCGGGGCATGGGGGTTCGCCCCGCGTTGGTGCATCGCGCGGCGATTACCTGCTGTCTCGTGCGGAATCGCATGCCGGTCCGTCGTCAATCCCATCCCGGTCCGTCGGAATGCGGACTTGAAGGCGTCGAACGCCCTGTCACGCGCCCGCGCCGCGGCAGATCGGACGTAACGTCATGACACACCTTTCACACAAACGCACCTTTCACAACACTGAATGACGACCATTTTGCGGTAAAGTTATCTTTTCCGTGCGTGGCCGGTCGGCTCGCCATTGGACGTCATGAAGACTGTCCGCCGAGACTGCCGCAAGGCGTCGTTCTGAACGTCACGATCCGTCCCCGTAGCATGACCACTGAAGCAATCACCACGGATTCCCTCGCGGTTGCCGAGCGCGTGCGCGAGCTGATGACCCGCAACGGCATCGGCAAGCGCCAGCAGACCACCGAGCTGTGCCGCATCCTCGATCTGAGTTTCTCGCAAGGCCACCGCAAACTGCGCGGCAGCAGCCCCTGGACGCTCGCGCAGATCAAGAAAGTCGCCGAAGCGTACGGCGAACCCGCCGCCCAGTTGTTCGGCGCGCAAACGCTCGACCCCGGCATGGTCGGCGCCTATTCCCAGGAAGCCGTCCTGTATGCGGGCGTCGCCGAGATTCCGTGCACCGCCTGGATCGGCGCGCCGCTCGAAGCCGGCGCGCGCCCCGAGTTCGTCGCGTACGAACAGAACGGCCGCTGGCGCGTGCTGCGCCATACCGGCGTGCTGTACCAGAACGCGTACGACGTGCACAAGATCGAGATCTATCCGCGCCGCGCGGAGAGCGACAAGCTCGTCGTCGCGGTGATCGACCCCGATCGCGTCAGCGCAACCGAGCTGTGCCGCTATCTCGAGCGGCAGGGTTTCGCGACGGCCGCGTTCGACGGCCTCGCGGCGTTCGTCGATGCGCTGCAGGGTCAGGCCTTCGACGCGGTCCTGACCGAATGGCTGTTCGACGACGGGACGGCCGCCACCGCGATCAAGGCCGTGCGCACGTCCGACAACCCGGGCGCGCCGATTTTCGTGCTGACGGGCGACCTGCTCACCGGCCGCGCGAGCGAGGCCGACATCAGCGAAGTGATCCGCGCGTTCGACGTGGTGTGCTACGAAAAACCCGCGCGCATGGCGATCCTCAGCGCCGATCTCGCGAAGCGGCTCACGCGCGGCTGACGTCCGCCGGGCCGGCCGCCCGAATCGCGAACGGCCAACCTCCGCGCCGCGCCGCGGGCATGAACGGGTTCCTCAGTACAATAGCCGCACCCGTTCACGCCCACGCCGGCATCCGCCGCCCGACGCCATGGCCCGCCTCATCCCCGACGACTGGAAAAGCCTCGCCGCGACCGGCGCGGCCGAACGCGAGCGCGAAACGCTCGCCGCGCTCGAACACGCGCTGCCCGACAGCTACACCGTGTATCACGGCGTCCACTGGACGCGCGCCGACCAGGCATTCTCGGTGTTCGGCGAAGCCGCGTTCGTCGTCGTGAGCCCGGCCGGGCGCGTGCTGCTGATCGAACAGAAGGCCGGCTTCCTGCGCGAGACCCCGAAAGGGCTCGTGAAGGTCTACCTGCAGAAGGAGCGCAATGTCCCGATCCAGCTCGCGCGCACGCAGGAGACGCTGCACCGGCGCCTCACGGCTGCGCTCGGCGCGGGCGTCTACGGCGTCGAGGCGTTGCTGTACTGCCCCGACTACTCGATCCGCGACGCGTCGATCGCCGGCGTCGCGCCCGACCGCATCGTCGATGCGTCGCGCAAGGCGCAGCTCGCGCAGGTGATCCGGCAGATCCTGCCCGAGGACGACGAGCACTTTCCGAACGCGCCGAAGCTCCACCATTTCCTCGCGGACGAACTCGCGCTCACGCCCGACACGAGCGCGCTCGTCGGGCAAGCCGGCACGCTCGTCACGCGGCTGTCGGGCGGGCTCGCCGCATGGGCGCGCCAGCTCGACTTCACGCCGTTCCGGCTGCGCGTCACCGGCACCGCGGGGTCGGGCAAGACCCAGCTCGCGGTACAGGTGATGCGCGATGCCGTCGCGGCCGGCCAGCGCGTGCTCTACGTCTGCTTCAACCGGCCGCTCGCCGACTACATCGCGCGCATCGCGCCGCCCGGCGCGAAGATCGCGAACTACCACCAGCTGTGCGACTGGGTCGCGCGCGACGGCGGCTATACGCCCGATTTCCAGGTGCCCGGCGAATTCGAACGGCTCGAGGCGCGCTTCGCGCAAGCGCCGATTCCCGAACGCTGGCGCTTCGACGTGCTGATCGTCGACGAAGGGCAGGATTTTCATGCGCCGTGGGCCGCCGCGCTGGAGCGGCTGCTGGCGCCGGACGGTGCATGGTGGTGGCTGGAAGATCCGCTGCAGAACCTGTATATGCGCGAACCCGTCGCGCTGCCCGGCTGGGTCACGTTGAAGGCGCTCACGAATTACCGCAGCCCGCGCGACCTGCTCGACTTCGTGCGCGACGTCGTCGGCCGGGTCGAGCCGCTCGCGGCCGAACTGCGCTCGGGCAGCCCGTTCGACGGTTCCGATCCGTCGGTGTCGGCCTACGGGGAAGAAGGCGCGTCGGGCGACGCACTGGCGCAAGCCTGCATCGACGCGACCAAGCGTGCGATCACGCAGGCGCTGTCGCTCGGTTTCCGCAAGCAGGACATCGCGGTGCTGTCGTACCGCGGCCGCGAAGGCTCGGTGCTCGCGCCGCTCGACCAGCTCGGCCCGCACCGGATCAAGCGCTTCACCGGCAAGTACGACCTGTTCGGCAACCCCGAGTATCGCGACGGCGATGTGCTGCTCGATTCGATCTACCGTTTCAAGGGTCAGTCGGCGCCGTGCGTGATCCTCACCGAAGTCGACTTCGACACGCTCGACGCGCGTGCCGCGCGCAAACTGTTCGTCGGCGCGACGCGCGCGACGATGAAGCTGCTGATCGTCGCGTCGTCGCGGGCGGCCGCGCAACTCGCGGACGCGGCGGATTGATGCGGCGGGCGGGCGCCTGCCCGCCAGGGGACGATCTCCGACATCGCGATTGCCGACACATTCGGGCACATTTCTCGATGCCAGAGGCCCTTGCCCACGCTCGTTTCGACCTGTTTCAGCAATACCTGACGGTTCGTCCGTTTGCAACTGGCTTTTACGATGCCAGGCCATTCGTTGCAAACGGAATAGTCCATGGCCGACGTGAAAAAACTGCCGTACTACAAACCCGAAAAGGGATTGTTCGGATCGGAGTTGAGGGCATACAAGGGTTCCCAAGGGTGCATTCCGCTCGATACGCAAAGGAGCGTATCGATCGACCGGCTCGCTCCGGGGAAAAGCCGCCGCCACCGCCTCCGAAAGTGATTTCCAGGCCTTCGGACGTCCCGAAGCCTCCTGCGCCACCTCAACCGCCGCCACAAACCGATCAGGCAAGAACCAAAGGACTGCCGACGCAGGCGGAATCGGAGGTCTGCGAAAACCCGCCGCCTTTCGATCTCCAGGACGTGCCGATTGCGATGGACAATCTGGGCTGGAAGGTTTCGGCTAGGCTCGCGCGAATCTGGTTTGCGGGCGCGGCGCATACCTACAATGACGATCCAACGTCAGATCAGCCGATGAATAACGATGACGTTACGCTTGACTGGGTGTTGAAATTCGGAAATGTCAGAAAAAAATACGAGAAACTTCTTGAGAATGATATCTACAGCGAACGCTCCATACGCACAGCAACAGATATCACGAAGTCATTTGTCAAGGAGCTATTTTTTGACAGAAACTCCGCGTTCACTTTTAACACCACCTCGCTCACAGGAAATTTTCATGAATTTCACAACAAATGGCAATTTCAACTATCCAAAATAGGAAATTTTGACACCCTTGAAAATCTTTCCCCAACAGATATCACAGGGGCATTGGCCAATTTCAACATTTACGTAGCCATCGGGAATGTTGAAATTTCCAGCGAAAAATATTTCAAATATGAAAAATCAAGCACATTTTATTGCCTGAATGCCACGGGAAAAATTACGCACATCTATGTTTACGTGAAAGACAACTACTCATTCAACGGAAAACAATATCTAGGTCACTGGAACACGCACGGAGTGATCATCGCTACAGGGGCGCTTCTCACCGGCTCAAGATCGCCAAAGCGAGAATTCGACATTGATATTTGGTCAAAAAATATCAACAAACCAGTCGACACCCGAAGAAGCAAGTTCGGAAAATTCAGAAGGCCCGACGTTTACTTTCCGATCTACAACGCGGACTACATCCGCTGGCGAGAGAGGCATCACAGAGGCAGAGATTTCATGATATATTCACGCCCAGTCTATTTAAAGCTAAAGAAACCAATCGATCTTGATCTTGGTGAGATATGCCGAATAGAGCCATCAGATACATTGGCCTAGCCATTGCCATTTATATATGCACAGGCTTAATCATTCATTTCAATCGCCCCATCTACGGACGATGTGACTTCTATGATCGCCCGGAGACATTGGATGGCGGCATAAAGAACATGAATGGCGTTTGGTACCAATTCAAACTGTGCGGCACCGGCGGGAACGATCAGGACGCGACCAATGACAACATCGAGCTAAGAGTTTTCAGTGAGGAGGGCGAGCTTCTTGCGAGGCGATATTTCTCCGTCAATTGGTATCACGGAGACAGCTTTCATCCACCCCTGAATTACGAGGGCAATCGGATTCGCTATATCGACTTGACTGACGAATCGAATTACCAAAAATATCTAATGATCCCCCCTCCAGGTGGGATTGGCTTCGCGCCAGATTGCCTTTGTTTTAACCCCAAGCCTTTGATTTATAAGAAACAAAGCCCTGCTAGCGGGGCCTTGTTCTTCAAAAAAACTGCTCGCGCGAATCAACGACGAGAGCATCGACCGACCCGTGAAACAGGTCGCATCAACCGACAGATTCGCAGCGAATCATCCCGCCCCGCTCAAACGACCCGAAACGCCCCCACTGCCCGACGCAACCCATCCGCCTGTTCCTCCAGCGACGCGGCAGCAGCAGCAGCCTGCTCGACGAGCGCCGCGTTCTGCTGCGACACCTGATCCATCTGCGACACCGCGCGGTTCACCTGCTCGATCCCGTCGCGCTGCTCGCTCGACGCGGCCGCGATCTCCGTCATGATGCCCGTCACGCGCCCGATCGCCTGCTGGATGTCCTGCATCGTCGTGCCGGCCATGCCGACGAGCCGCGAGCCGGTCGCGACACGTTCGACCGATTCGCCGATCAGCGTGCGGATTTCCTTCGCCGCGGACGCCGAGCGCTGTGCCAGCGTGCGCACCTCGCCCGCGACCACCGCGAAACCGCGGCCCTGCTCGCCCGCGCGCGCGGCTTCGACCGCCGCATTCAGCGCGAGGATGTTGGTCTGGAACGCGATGCCTTCGATCGTGCCGATGATGTCGGCGACCTTCTGCGAGCTCTGGTCGATTTCGTTCATCGTGCCGATCACCTCGCCCACGACCGTCGCGCCGCGCGTCGCGATCTCGCTCGCGCTGTCCGCGCAGGCCTGCGCCTCGAGCGCGTGGTCCGCGTTCTGCTTCACGGTCGCCGTCAGTTGCTCCATGCTCGCGGCCGTCTCCTGCAGCGCCGACGCCTGTTCCTCGGTGCGCTGCGACAGGTCGGTGTTGCCGGCCGCGATCTGGTGCGTCGCCGTCGAAATCGCTTCGGAGCCCTGGCTCACCTGGCGCACCGTATCCGCGAGGCTGCGCTGCATGCCCGTCACGCCCTTGACCAGTTCGGCCATCTCGTCGCGCGACGACCAGCGCACTTCCGACGTGAGGTCGCCGTCCGACAGCCGGCGGAAATGCGACAGCAGGCGATTCACCGGTTGCGTGATCGCGAAATGCAGGCCGATCGCGCAGCCGAGGCACGCGGCCAGCCCGAATGCGATGCCCGCGATCGCGCCCATGCGCATCCAGCCGTAATAGGTCTGCGCGGTGTCGTACACGTCCTTGCCGCGCGCGGCCTGGTACGCATCGAGCGCGTCGGTCGCCTGCGTGAGCGCGACCGACAGCGGCGGCGCGACGGTCATCAGCAAGCGGTCGGCTTCGTCGCGCCGCCCTTCGCGGATCGCATCGATCATCGGCTTCAGCGCCTGCCCGATCAGCGCCTGGCGCGCGGCATCGAGGCGGCTCGCGAGCGGGCCCTCGTCGCCGTCGTGCGGCATCGCCGCGTAGTTGCGCCATGCCGTGTCGGCCTTCGCGAGATAGCCCTCGGCCTTCTTCACGAGCTCGGGCACCTCCGGCGCTTCCGGATGCAGCAGCGCACGGTCGAGCGTGGTGCGCACGATCGTCAGGTTCAGACTCGCCGCGGACAGCGCGGTCTTCGCGGCCAGTTGCCGCGTATAGGCCTCGTCGAGGGCGCGGTTGGAACTCTGCATGCCGGCGAGGCCGATCAGCCCCGACACGACGAGCAGCACGGCGACGAGGCCGAGCGTGGAGAAGATCCGCGTACGGATGGAGAAACGGGAAAACAGGGCGTTCAGGTTCATGACGGCACGTGAGCGGTGAAAAGAGCCGCGGCAATCGGTCCGCGGCCCTCTCTATTACGGTTTGCCTGCAAGAAACTTGAGTTCGTCCCCGCTTTCCGGCTGATCGTGGTCAATTTTTCCGGCGGCAATCTCCCGTTACGACTGCAACATATCGAGTCTGGGCAGAAATTGACTAGTCAATCATTCATGGCTATATTTCGACCCAATTCCCTGCCATGGCAGATATCTCGATGACCACCGACACCCTCCTCACTCCGCCGGCCGCCGACGCGGCCCGCCGCGACGCGCCGACCGGGCTGATCGTCGCCGCGCTACTGCTCGTCATGCTGCTGTCCGCGCTCGACCAGACGATCGTGTCGACCGCGCTGCCGACGATCGTCGGCGAACTCGGCGGGCTCGGCGGGCTCGACCAGTTGTCGTGGGTCGTCACCGCGTACCTGCTGTCGTCCACCATCGTGCTGCCGCTGTACGGCAAGCTCGGCGACCTGTACGGCCGCAAGATCGTGCTGCAGGCGGCGATCGTGCTGTTCCTCGCCGGCTCCGCGCTGTGCGGCGTCGCGCAGGACATGACGCAGCTGATCGTGCTGCGCGCGCTGCAGGGGCTCGGCGGCGGCGGCCTGATGGTCGTCACGATGGCCGCGATCGGCGATCTGGTGCCGCCCGATCGCCGGGCGCGCTACCAGGGGATGTTCGGCGGCGTCTACGGCCTCGCGACGATCGTCGGGCCGCTGCTCGGCGGCTTCCTGGTCGAACACCTGTCGTGGCGCTGGATCTTCACGATCAACCTGCCGCTCGGCCTGCTCGCGCTCGCGGTGATCGGCATGGCGTTCCGGCCGCATACCGCGCACGTGAAGCACCGGATCGACTACATGGGCGCCGCGTTCCTCGCGACCGCCCTCACCTGCGTGATCCTGTTCACGAGCGAAGGCGGCTCGCTGCTGCCGTGGACGTCGCCCCAGCTTTGGATGACGCTCGTGCTCGGCCTCGTCGCGATCGGCGGCTTCATTTATGAAGAGCGCTTGGCGGCCGAACCGATCATGCCGCTCGACCTGTTCCGCCACCGCACCTTCGTGCTGGTCAGCCTGATCGGTTTCGTGGTCGGCATCGCGCTGTTCGGCTCGGTCACGTTCATCCCGCTCTACCTGCAGGTCGTGAAGGGCTCGACGCCGTCGCAGGCCGGCATGCAGCTGCTGCCGATGATGGGCGGGATGCTCGTCACGTCGATCGTCAGCGGGCGGCTGATCTCGCGGCTCGGCTCGTACCGAATGTTCCCGATCGCGGGGACGCTGACCGGCGGCGTCGCGATGGCGCTGCTGTCGACGCTGACGCTCGACACGCCGCTGCACACGATGTACGCGTACATGGCGCTGCTCGGGATCGGCCTCGGCATGGTGATGCCCGTGCTGACGCTCGCCGTGCAGAACACGGTCGAATTCCGGCACATGGGGGTGGCGACGTCGGGCGCGACGCTGTTCCGCTCGATCGGCGGCTCGCTCGGCGTCGCCGCGTTCGGCGCGCTGTTCTCGCACGGGCTGCAGTCGCGGATGACGCATGCGCTGCCGGCCGGCACGGAATTGCCGCCCGCGCTCGGCCCGGCCGCCGTGCATCAGTTGCCGGATGCCGTGCGCGACGCGTACCTGCATGCGTTCGCCGGGTCGCTGCACGTCGTGTATCTGTCGGCCGCGGCGGTCATCGCGATCGCGTTCGTGCTCGCGTGGTTCGTCGAGGATGCGCCACTGCGCAAGCACCCCTGAGCGAGCGGCGGCTCGCGACACGACCGTCGGATCGAGCCGCGTCGCGAGTCGCCCGCTCCCGCCGTCACGCCAGCAGCACGACACCGCCCGTCGTCGCGCGCGACTCCAGCAACCGGTGCGCGTCGGCCGCCTGTTCGAGCCGCAGCCGCGCGCCGATCTCGACGTGCATGCCGCCCGCCAGCCGGTCGAGCGTCGCACGCGCGGCGTCCCGATATGCATCGACGTCGCGCGCGATGAAACCGAGCACGCTCGGCCGCGCAAGCGCGATCGAACGGGCCGGACCCAACTCGTCGAGATCGAACGTCTGCCGCGCGCCGATCGCCGCCACCTGCCCGATGCTCGCGACCATACCGAACGGACGAACCGCCCCGAGCGTACGGGTCAGCACGTCGCCGCCGATTCCGTCGATCGCGTAGTCGACGCCCGCCCCGCCGCCGAACGCCCGCGCGGCTGCAACGAAATCCTCCTCGCGATAATCGACCACCGCTTCGGCGCCGTGCGCGCGCACGAGCGCGGCTTTCGCCGCCGATCCGACCGTGCCGATCACCCGCGCGCCGAGCGCACGCGCCCACTGCGTCGCGAGCAGCCCGACGCCGCCGGCCGCCGCGTGCACGAGCACCGTATCGCCGGCGCCGACCTGCCGCACGCGATGCATCAGCATGTAAACGGTGATCCCCTTCAGCAGCCCGGCGGCGGCGGCTTCGTCGCTCAGCCCGTTGGGGACCGGCAGCACGCGCTCGGCCGACATCGTGCGCAGGCTCGCATAGCTGCCGGTCGGCAGGCCGGCATAGGCGACGCGCTGACCGGGCACGAACTCCGTCACGCCCGGCCCGACCGCGTCGATCACGCCGGCCGCCTCGACGCCGAGCGCGTCCGGCAGCGCGGGCAACGCGTGCGCGCCCGTCCTGAAATAGATGTCGACGAAATTCACCCCGATCGCGGTCTGGCGAATACGCACTTCGCCGGCCCCGGGTAACCCAACGGGCGCATCGACGCGGCGCAGCACGCCGGCGTCGCCGTAACGGTCGATGCCGATCCGGATGGCGTTGGCAGTTTGGGTCATGACGTTCCTCGCTATCGAATGAAGTGACACGATGATCCCATCGTGCATAATCGAACGGAATTCACGTTTAACGCCCATTTACTGTGCAAAATTCGACTGATCACGATTCTGCCGGCGCCCCCGCGCTGCCGATGAGCTGGGACGACATCCGCTACTTTCTGGCGGTGATGCGCGGCGGCAGCCTGTCGGCCGCCGCGCGAGCGCTGCAGGTCCAGCATTCGACGGTCGCGCGGCGCATCGATGCGCTGGAGTCGGCGCTGGGAATCCGGCTGTTCGACCGGCTGCCGCGCGGCTGGCCGCCAACCGACGAAGGGTTGCACCTCGCCGAGCACGCCGCGCGCCTCGAAGCCGACGCGCATGCGTTCGCGCGCGCCGCGCAAGGCGCGGCCGCGCTCGACGGCGTGGTGCGCGTATCGGCGTCACCGGTGTTCGCCAGCCATTTCCTCGCGCCGCGCCTGGCCCGTGCACAGCGCGCGTGGCCGGCGCTGCGGATCGACCTGATGGGCGAAATGCATGCGGCCAACCTGTATGCGCGCGAAGCCGACCTCGCGGTGCGGCTGTCGCGGCCGAGCGAACCGGGGCTCGCCGCGCGCCGGCTCGGCACGATGCGCTTCGCGCTGTGCGCGGCACCGGAATGGGCGGACGCGCCGCCCGACACCTGGCCGTTCGTCGGCTACGACGACGCGCTCGCGCAAACGCCGCAGCAGCAATGGCTCGAACGCGTCGCGGCCGGGCGCCGTTTTGCGTTCATCGCCAACGACCTCGCCGCGCAGCATCGCGCGTGCGCAGCCGGGGCCGGCGTCGCGCTGCTGCCGCGGTTTCTCGTCGACGATCCGGCCGCACACGCCGGCGCCCCGCTCGTCGAACTGACGGCCGCGCCGCGTTGCGACATCGAGCGCGAAATCTGGCTCGTCGTTCATCCGGACGTGCGCCGGTCGCCGCGCGTGCAGCGCGTCGCCGACGCGATCGCCGATGCGGTTCATGCGGCGGACGGCCGGCTGTAAGCCGCCGCAACCGTCGAAATCGCCAACGGCTTTGCCACGCGCGTCGGCGGCCGGCATAGTAGCGTTTTGACTTCGCCCGCCCTGCCGCCATGTCTACCGCTCCCACCTGCGTCGTGCGCGACGCGACCGACGCCGACCTCGATGCGATCCACGCGATCTATGCACACCACGTTCACCACAGCGTCGCGTCGTTCGAGGAAACGCCGCCCGATGTCGCCGAACTGCGCGCCCGCCGCGACGCGGTGCTCAACCACGGGCTGCCGTATCTCGTCGCCGAATGGGACGGCCGCGTGGCCGGCTACGCGTACGCGACGCCCTACCGCACGCGCAGCGCGTACCGCTTCGCGATCGAGGATTCGATCTACATCGACGACGCGCAGCGCGGCCGCGGCATCGGCCGCGCGCTGCTCGAGGCGCTGATCGCGCGCTGCGAAGGCGGCCCGTGGCGGCAGATGATCGCGGTGATCGCCGACGGCGGCACCGGCGGCTCGACGTCGCTGCATCGTGCGTTCGGCTTCGAACCGGCCGGCCTGCTGAAAGCGGTCGGCTTCAAGCACGGCCGCTGGATCGACACGGCGCTGCTGCAGCGCCCGCTCGGCGACGGCGCGAACACGCGCCCCGCCTCGCCCGAGCCTGCCGCCGCGCGCTAGAATGGCCGCATGTCAAAACAGACTCATTCCACGCCCGACGAGGCCACGCCGGATTCCCGCAACGAGTACACGGTCGACGAACTCGCGCGCGTGTCCGACACCACCGTGCGCAACGTCCGCGCCTACCAGGATCGCGGGCTGCTGGCGCCGCCGGAGAAACGCGGGCGCGTCGGCATCTACGACGACACGCACGTCGCGCGCCTGAAGCTGATCAACCATCTGCTCGCGCGCGGCTACACGCTGTCGAACATCCAGGACCTGATCAAGGCGATCGACGAAGGCCACGACCTGCGCTCGATCCTCGGCCTCGAAAACGCGATCGGCGGCCGCTGGTCACACGAGCTGCCGAAAACCTATTCGCTCGCGCAACTCGCGCAGATGTTCGGCCCGCAAGCGACCACGCAACTGTCGCGCGTGACCGAACTCGGGCTGCTCGAACGGCGCGGCCTGTCGTTCGTCGCGAAAAGCCCCGCGCTGCTCGAGGCGGCGGCCGCGATGACGAAGGAAGGGATTCCGCCGCGCGAGCTGCTCGACGTGATCAGCCTCGCGCGGCCGCATTTCGACGCGATCGCGCGGCTGCTCGTCGATCTCGTCGTGAAGCGGCTCGACCGCTACGACGCCGGCACGCTGCCGCCGGCCACCGACGTGCCCGAACTGGTCGACGCGATCTGGCGGCTGCGCCCGCTCGCGGCCGTGTTCGTCGAAGGCGAGACGAACCGCGCGCTCGAAACCGCGGCCGGCGCGTATCTCGGCGGCCGGGTCGCGACGATCCTCGACAAAAAGCTCAGCGACGAAGCCGCGCGGCAGTCCGGCGCGCCGGATACGTCCGATCCGGCAGGCCACGACGACAAAGCATAGGGCCGACGCCGTCATATCCATATCGGCAATGCTTCGTTTGCGGGCACGATCGCCCATGCGACGATTCTTCCAACCGAGCGGCACCGGCCGCTCTCCGAAGATGCCTCGCATGGAGTTCATTCGATGATTCGTTTCACCCGCTGGTTCACCCGCGCCGCCGCCGTCTCGCTGGTCGCCTTGTCCGCCGCGTCGGCGTTCGCGCAAGGCGGCGCCGACAAGATCGTGCGCATCGGTTATCAAAAGGCCGGCCTGCTGTCGATCGTCAAGGCGCAAGGCGCGCTCGAAGCGCGGCTCAAGCCGCTCGGCTATGGCGTCCAGTGGTTCGAATTCCCGGCCGGCCCGCAACTGCTCGAAGCACTGAACGCGAACAGCATCGACTTCGGCTACACGGGCGCGCCGCCGCCCGTGTTCGCGCAGGCGGCCGGCGTGCAGTTCGTCTATGTCGGCGCGGAACCGCCGGCGCCGCACAACGAAGCCGTGTTCGTGAAGGCCGATTCGCCGATCCGGACGGTGGCCGGCCTGCGCGGCAAGAAGGTCGCGCTGCAGAAAGGCTCGAGCGCGAACTACCTGCTGCTCGAGGCGCTGAAGAAGGCCGGCGTGCGCTATGACGAAATCCAGCCGGTCTATCTCCCGCCGGCCGACGCGCGCGCCGCGTTCGAAAGCGGCAACGTCGATGCGTGGGCGGTTTGGGACCCGTACTACGCGGCCGCGCAGAGCGCGCTGAAGGTGCGCATGTTGTCCGACTACACGGGGCTCGCGGCGACCAACAATTTCTACGAGGCGACGCGGAGTTTCGCGCAACAGCATCCCGACGTGGTCGGCGCGATCCTGAAACAGGCACGCGAAACGGGCCAGTGGGTCAACGGGCATCCGGCCGACACGGCCGCGCTGCTGGCGCCGAAGGTCGGGTTGCCGCAGGCGCTCGTCGAGACGTGGATCAAGCGCGTGCCGTTCGGCGCGGTGCCGCTCGACGAGCGCATCGTCGCCGCGCAGCAAGGTGTGGCCGATGCGTTCTACGCGGCGAAGCTGATTCCGCAGAAGCTGAGCGTGGCCGACAACGCCTGGGTCGACAAGAACGTCGCGAGTGCGCTGGCGGCGAAGTAATACGCGCGGCACCCTCCCTCAGCGGGCCGGCCGGGCGCGATGCCCCGCCGGCCGCTTTCATGTCCCGCGCGGCACGCCCTCAACGCAACGCGTTCGCCACCTTCTTCTGCCGCCACAGACACAGCAGATCGCACGCGACATGCGCGGCCGCGATCGCCGTGATGTCCGCATGATCGTACGCGGGCGCCACCTCCACCACATCCGCTCCGACCAGATTCACCGCCCCGAGCGAGCGCACGATCGCCAGCGCCTGCGCTGACGACAAGCCGCCCGCCACCGGCGTCCCCGTTCCCGGCGCGAACGCCGGATCGAGGCAATCGATGTCGAAGGTCAGATACGCAGGCCGCGCGCCGACGATCTCGACGATCCGCTCGACCGCCGCCCGCGCACCATGGTCATGCACCCACGCGGCATCGAGCCGCTCGATCCCGAGAAAGTCGTCGTTCCACGTGCGGATGCCGACCTGCACCGACGTCGCGGGATCGATCAGCCCTTCCTTCACGGCCTTGTAGAACATCGTCCCGTGATTGAGGCTGTCCGGATCGTCGTCGGCCCACGTATCGCAATGCGCGTCGAAGTGAATCAGCGACAGCGGCTTGCCGTAGCGCTCCGCGTGCGCGACCAGCAACGGATACGTGATGTAGTGATCGCCGCCGAGCGTCAGCATCTTCGCGCCCGAGCGCAGGATCGTGCGCGCATGCTCGACGATCGCCGGCTTGATCGACAGCGGATTGTGCGCGTCGAACCAGCAGTCGCCGTAGTCGACGGCCGCGAGATCGTCGAACGGATCGAAGCCCCACGGATACGGATGGAGCTCCGCGAGCTGCACGCTCGCCGCGCGGATCGCGGCCGGCCCGAGCCGCGCGCCGGAACGATAGGTCGTCGCGAGATCGAGCGGCACGCCGGAGATCGCGACGTCGACGCCGTCGAGCGCGCGCGAGTAATTGCGGCGCATGAACGACAGCACGCCCGCATAGGTGTTTTCGATCGAGGAACCGTACGGCGTCGTGCGACGGATCGCGCCGTCGCCGTGGAGAAGTTCGGTCATGGTCGGACCTGTTTTCGTGGGGAGCCGGCGCCGCCCTTCGCATCAGCGCGCGGGCCGGGCACGGCATGGATTCATCGGCACGCCCCGGCTCGCGCATCCGGTCGCGCGGCCAGGCGGGACATCGACAACGGCAATACCGCGGCGATCATAGCAAGCCGAATCGCAGCCGTTGCCCCGGTTCGGCCGGGGCAACGCGCGGAAAAACCAGCGGCGGCATCGCGGCTCGTCGCCGTCGTTTCCTAGAAGGATTCGCCGGTTTTCGCGCATCCGTTCTTCCGGATAATGGCCGGCAGCCGCGCCCTCGACGGCGCGCCGTCCGCTGCCGGCCGCCCACCGCAGACGACGACAACCCGGAGACACCCGCCTTGATCGCCACGCTTCCCGCCACCTATCGCCGGCTCTGGCCGCTCGCCATCGCCGCGGCGTTGCTGTACGGACTGTCGCTCGCCGCCGCACCCTATCCGGGCCAGGCCGCCGCGAAAGCCGCGATGGGCATCCTGCTGCTCGCGGCGGGCAGCACCTGCGGCGCGCCGCGCGAACGCGCGTGGCTGTGCGCGGCGCTCGCGACCGCCGTGCTCGGCGACGTACTGCTCGCGCTGCCCGACTGGCGGCTGTCGTTCGTCCTCGGCCTCGGCGCGTTCCTGCTCACGCACCTGTGTTATTGCGCGATCTTCTTCCGGTGGCGCGCGCGGCCGCACGGCTGGCGCATCGTTGCGCTCGTCGGGCTGTGGATCGCCGCGCCGGCGTTCTACGCGGCATTCTTCCCGCACCTCGGCGAGCTGCTGGCGCCGGTCGCCGTCTACATGCTCGTGCTGTGCGTGATGGCGAGCTTCGCGCTCGCCGCCCGCACGCGCGGCCCGCTGGTCGCCGTCGGCAGCCTGATCTTCGTCGGCTCCGACACGCTGATCGGCGTCGGCCGCTTCCTTGGCGGCTTTCCGGGCATCGACTATCTGATCTGGGGCCTCTACGCGCTCGCGCAGGTCACGATCGTGGCCGGGGTTTTCCATGAGACGGCCGCCCGATCGATCCGTCCCTGATACCGTTTCAAACGGACCGTCGTGCGCCGGCGGTCCCGTTTCTTTTCCGTCTCGCCCTGCCGACGGCCTTTTCCGGCCATCCCGCATTGCGGAAACCGGACCGTTCCAAACCCCGCTCAGCCTTTGCCCGCCTGGCTTCCGGCCCTTAGAGCCCCGCTTCTAGCCTCTTGCGGTTTCCGGGTTCACCCACTATCGTTACATCAAACAATGTAACATTCAAAAATGAGCCAAATCGGAGACACCCGGATGAATGCTCGCACGTTGCCTTTCGGTCCACCTGGTCATGACGGCCTGGACGAAACCATCGACATCGCCATCATCGGCACCGGCTTCGCCGGCCTCGGGATGGCGATCCGCCTGAAACAGACAGGCGTGACCGACTTCGTCGTCCTCGAGAAGGCCGCGTCGGTCGGCGGCACGTGGCGCGACAATCATTACCCCGGGTGTGCATGCGACGTGCAATCGCACGTCTATTCGTTCTCGTTCGCGCCGAACCCGCGCTGGACGCGCATGTTCGCGCCGCAGCCGGAGATCCGCGCGTATCTCGAAGACTGCGTGCAGCGCTTCGGCGTCGGTCCGCACCTGCGGCTGAATCACGAATTGCAGCGCGCCGAGTACGACGAAGCCGCGCAACGCTGGCGCCTCACGTTCGCGAACGGCAAGCGGCTGTCCGCGCGCGTGCTGGTGTCGGGGATGGGCGGCCTGTCGCGCGCCGCGCTGCCGGCGATTCCCGGCGTCGAAACCTTCCAGGGCCGTGCGTTCCATTCGCAGCAGTGGGATCACGACTACCCGCTCGAAGGCAAGCGCGTCGCGGTGATCGGCACCGGCGCGAGCGCGATCCAGTTCGTGCCGCAGATCGCGCCGCGCGTGAAGTCGCTCGCGCTATTCCAGCGCACGCCGCCGTGGATCATGCCGAAGCCCGACCGCAACCTGAGCGGCTTCGAGAAATGGCTGTTCCGCACGCTGCCGTTCACGCAGAAGGTCGTGCGCAGCGGCATCTACTGGATGCTCGAATCGCGCGTGCTCGGCTTCGCGATCCATCCGTCGCTGATGAAGAACGTGCAGAAGCTCGCGCTGCGCCACATCCGCAAGCAGATTCCCGATCCGGAGCTGCGCAAGGTGGTCACGCCGAACTACACGCTCGGCTGCAAGCGCGTGCTGATCTCGAACGACTACTACCCGGCGCTGTCGCGCAAGAACGTCGACGTGATCACGACCGGCATCGACCATATCGAAGCCGACGCGGTCGTGACGACCGACGGCAAGCGCCATGAAGTCGACTGCCTGATCTACGGCACCGGCTTCCAGGTGGCCGACCCGTATCCGCGCGGCGCGATCATCGGCCGCGGCGGCCTCGATATCGTCGATGCATGGCGCGACGGCGCACACGCGTATCTCGGCACGACGCTGCCCGGCTACCCGAACTTCTTCATGATCGTCGGCCCGAACACGGGCCTCGGCCACAACTCGATGGTGTTCATGATCGAGTCGCAGATCGAATACATCCTCGGCGCGCTGCAGGCGATGCGCCGCGAGCGCGCCGAGGCGATCGAGGTGCGCCCGCTCGTCGAGGCGCAGTTCAACAGCGACCTGCAGGGCAAGCTCAAGAAGGCGATCTGGTCGACGGGCGGCTGCAAGAGCTGGTACCTCGACCCGCGCACCGGCAAGAACACGACGCTGTGGCCGGGCTTCACCTGGCGCTTCCGGCAGGCCACCGCGCACTTCTCGATCGCCGATTACCACGCGTATCGCGCACCACACGACACGACCGCGCGGCCCGCCGCCGCGCCGGCCGCTTCCGCTTCCACGTCCGCCGAAGCGGCCTGAGCCAGACAAGGAGCCACGACATGAGAGATTTCGCCAACAAGGTCGCCGCGATCACGGGTGCCGGCTCGGGCATGGGCCGCGCGCTCGCGATCCAGCTCGCGCAGGCCGGCTGCCACGTGTCGCTCGCCGACAAGAACGGCGTCGGCCTCGCCGAAACCGAACGGATCGTCCGCGCGATCGCGCCAAACGTGCGCGTGTCGACGCGCGTCCTCGACGTCGGCGATCGCGACGCGATGTTCGCGTGGGCCGACGACACCGCGAAAGAGCACGGCAAGGTCAACCTGATCTTCAACAATGCGGGCGTCGCGCTGTCGAGCACGATCGAAGGCATGGAATACAGCGATCTCGAGTGGATCGTGAACATCAACTTCTGGGGCGTCGTGCACGGCACGAAGGCGTTCCTGCCGTACCTGAAGGCATCGGGCGACGGCCACGTGATCAACACGTCGAGCATCTTCGGGATCTTCGCGCAGCCGGGCATGAGCGGCTACAACGCGACCAAGTTCGCGGTGCGCGGCTTCACCGAATCGCTGCGCCAGGAACTCGACATGATGAAGTGCGGCGTGTCGGCCACCTGCGTGCATCCGGGCGGCATCCGCACGAACATCGCGCAGTCGAGCCGCGTCGCGAAGAACATGGTCGGCTTCATCGTCGAGAGCGAACAGCAAGGCAAGGACAGCTTCGAGAAGTTCTTCATCACGACCGCCGACGATGCCGCCCGCGCGATCCTCGCCGGCGTGCGCAAGAACAAGCGCCGCGTGCTGATCGGCCGCGACGCGAAGGGCGCGGACTGGATGGCGCGCATCCTGCCGGCCGCCTACCAGGCGCTCGTCGTGCTCGCGACCCGCCGCGAGGCCGCGAAGGCCCGCCGTGCCGCACGCGGCACGCCGGCGCCGGCCCCGGTGCACGCCACCTACAACAATGCAGGCAATCAGGGAGAACAATCATGACGACACCGAACATGATGCCCGTGCGGCGCGACATCCGTTTCGCGCTGCCCCCGAACGCGCGAAGGACTGGCACGTGCAGGGCGTGCCGGTCACGCACTTCATGAATGCGCTGTCGCTGCTGTTCCCGGCCGGCGAACGCTTCTTCATGGATTCGGTGCGCAACTACCGCGACCGGATCGAGGACCCCGAGCTGAAGAAGCAGGTGATCGGCTTCATCGGCCAGGAAGCGATGCACACGCGCGAGCACATCGAGTACAACGACCTGCTGCAGGCGTCCGGCCTGCCCGCGCACAAGCTCGACAAGCGCCTGTGGACGATCCTCGGCTGGTTCAAGAAGGTGCTGCCGCACTCGATGCAGCTGGCGATCACGATCGCGCTCGAGCACTACACGGCGATCCTCGCGAACCAGTTGCTGTCGGGCCACGAACACCGGATCGACGGCTCGGTCGAGGGCTACCAGCAGATGTGGATGTGGCATGCGATGGAGGAAACCGAGCACAAGGCGGTGTCCTACGACGTGTGGCGCACCGTGATGAAGCCGGGCCTCGGCAGCTACCTGTTGCGCACCGGCACGATGCTGACGACGACCGTGTTCTTCTGGGCCATCGTGTTCGACTTCCACGTGCGCCTGATGCGCGCGCACCGTCGCGAACACGGCAAGTTCGGCGGCATGTGGCGCCTCGTGAAGTATCTGTACAGCCCGAAGAACGGGGTGTTCCCGAGCATCGCGCGCGAATGGCTCGACTACTTCCGCCCGGGCTTCCACCCGTGGGATCACGACAACCATCAATATCTGCAGGAGCTCGACACGCTGCTCGAGAACATCGACGCGACCAACGCGCGCTATGCCGCGCAAGCCGCCCCGCGCCGCGTGCCGCTGCATTCGGTTGCGCAGGCATGATGCGATGGCGCGCGCTCACGAGATGCTGACCGTCCAGTCCGGCGACGTGAAACTCGCCGTCTACGTAAGCGGGTCGCGCCGCGCGCCGCCGCTGATCCTCGTGCACGGCTATCCCGACTCGGCGGCCGTGTGGGCGCCGATCCGCGCGCGGCTCGCGAAGCGCTACCGCGTGATCGCGTACGACGTGCGCGGCGCCGGCGCATCCGATGCGCCGCGCCGCCGCGCCGACTACACGCTCGAGCGGCTCGCCGGCGACCTGAAGGCGGTGGCCGACGCGACCTGCGGCGGCCGGCCGTTCCACCTCGTCGGCCACGACTGGGGCTCGATCCAGTGCTGGGAGGCCGTGACCGACCCGGCGTTACGCGGCCGCATCGCGTCGTACACGTCGATCTCGGGCCCGTGCCTCGATCACGTGTTCCGCGCGAAGCTGCGGCTCAAGCAGAGCCTGAAGTCGTGGTACATCGGGTTCTTCCATCTGCCGCTCGTACCGTCGCTGGTATGGCGGCTCGGCGGTGCCGCGCTGTGGCCGCGCTGGCTCCAGATCACCGAACGCGTGCGGGCCGAGCGCGATCCCGTGCAACTGAAGAATGCGTTGAACGGGATGCAGATGTATCGCGCGAACTTTCTCGCGCGGGCTCGCAAGCCGCGTGAACGGTACGCGCAGGCGCCGGTGCAGATCCTCGTCCCGGTACGCGACCGCTACGTGACCCCCGAGATGTCGGTCGACCTCGACCGCTGGCTCGGTGACCACGTGCGCGAGGAAATCGACGGCACGCACTGGATCGTGCTGCGCCATCCCGACCTGATCGCGTCGCGGATCGACCGGTTCGCGTCCGCGCATGAACGGCCCGCGGTCGCGGCAGTACCGGCGGCGGCGCCGGCCGCGCGAACGGGCGCCGCAGTTCAGCGCAGCGGCGGCAGGCGCTTGAACAGCGTTTCGTAGTCGACGACGAGCCCGTCGTCGTCGATGTCCATCTCCGCGGTGAAATTCCGGAAGATCCCTTCGTAGCGGTAGCGGCGGCCCGGTTCGATGCACGCATAAGCCTGCTTGACCGGCGTGACCGTCAGGTCCGGCGTCGAGATGTACGCGACGTCGATCGGCCGCCGCTCGCCGCGCGCGAGCCCGAGGCGGCCGATCGGCAGCGAATTCGTAAACGGCGTCGCGGCGATATCGATGTCGATGCAGCCGTCCAGCTCGTGCAGCGCCCGGCCTGAACCGTCGCGCCAGTGCCCGGCCCCGTCGCCGTGCAGTTCGAGCGTGCCGCCGCCCATCACCTTGAGCACCGCGTACTTCACCCGCCACTGCGGATCGCACTCGACGCGATACGCAAGCCCGTACGCGCGGCCGTACCGCTGACCGACCACGGCGCTTTCGACGACGATTGCGCCGCCACTGCGGTCGAACGTCAGATGTTCGACCCCGTCGCCTTCGAGCGACGCCCACCGCACCTCACGCATCGTTCCACCTCCTTGGTATCCCGTGTCCGGGCATCGTCACATAAATCATCGCTATCCGGAATGTCACCGTCGATCGAGTCCAGCTCGGCGGCCCGGTCGCTAGAGCGTTGAAACTGACGCGCATGGATCACCCCCTTGGCGGCAGCCAAGCGGGCACGCGCAAACAATAGCGATGGCGCACATTCGATATCGAATCGCCGGAATCTCGCGAAAACGCCAACAAAACATCCCCGAGTACGCGCGCCGCACCTCTCGATGCCCCGTTTCAGGGCATCGACCACAAATCCTGACTATCCAGAATTCCCTATTCCGGTGCATCGCGGAGTGTCCTATGCTCGCGGCTCATCCTGTTCCGCCGCCATCATGCCTACCGCCCGCCCCGCCTCGCCGTCGATCGACCTGCGCATCCTGCTGCGCGGCATCGGGCAGGTCGTGCTGCAGGCGAATGCGCTCACCGGCGCGCTGCTGCTCGTCGCGCTGGCGCTGACCGACCTGCGGCTCGCGTGCGCGGCGCTGGTCGGCTCGGCCGCCGCCAGCATGACGGCCGTGCTGACGGGCGCCGAACGCCGCGACGTCGAACAGGGGCTGCACGGCTTCAACGGCGCGCTGGCCACACTGATCGCCGTGCTGTTCGCGCCCCATCCACTCGCCGCCGTCGCGCTGGTACCCTTGGTCGCGATCGGCGCGGCGCTCGTGCAACGCGCGATGCGCAAGCCGCTCGCCCGCTGGCGTCAGTGCCCGTATTCGAGCCCGTGCCTGGCCGTCACCGCGCTGTGGCTGCCGTTTGTCGCATTGCAGCATGCGGACGGCGCGAGCGCCGACGCGCTGCTGACGTTCGATTCCGCGGTCGCCGCGCTGTTGTCGGGCGTCGCTCAAACCACCTTCGCGCACGGCGCGTGGGCCGGCGCGCTGGTCGTCGCCGGCCTCGCCGTCGCGTCGCGCCGCGCGGCCGCGTTCGCGCTTGGCGGCGCGCTCGTATCGACCGTGCTGCTGGTCGCGCTCGGCGCGAGCGGCGGCGCATTCGCCGACGGCCTGCTCGGTTTCAACGGTGCGCTCGCCGCGCTCGCGCTGATGCCGCGCGGCCCGCGTGCGGCGCTCGCGGCCGCCGCCCTCGCGGCGCTGCTCCAGTGGCTCCCGATGCGCGCGGGCATCCCCGTGTTCACGGCCCCGTTCGCGCTCGCGTCGTGGGCGACCGTAGCCGCCGCGCGCCGCCTCACCCTTGGAGAACCGGATGTCATTCGCACACCGTCCTGATGCCGTGAAGCCCGGCGGCCCGATCGCGGACGCCGAACGCAAGCTGCGGGTCGACCTCGCGGCCGCGTACCGGCTCGTCGCGCTGAACGGCTGGGACGACCTGATCTACACGCATTTGTCCGCGACCGTGCCGGGCGAGCCCGGCCACTTCCTGATCAACCCGTTCGGCCTCACGTTCGACGAGGTTCGCGCGTCGAACCTCGTGAAGATCGACCTGGCCGGCAACCGGATCGGCGCCAGCGAGCACGCGGTCAACGTGACCGGCTTCGCACTTCATGCGGCCGTGCACGCCGCACGCGCCGACGCGGTTTGCGTGATGCACCTGCACAATACGGCCGGCATCGCCGTGTCGATCCAGCGCGACGGGCTGCTGCCGGCGTCGCAGCATGCGCTGCGCTTTCATGGCGACCTCGCGTACCACGACTACGAAGCGCTCGCGTTCTCGCCGGCCGAGGGCGCGCGGCTGATCGCGAGCCTCGGCGCGAAATCCGCGATGCTGCTGCGCAACCACGGCACGCTGACGGTCGGCCGGACCGTCGCCGAAGCCTATGTGCTGATGGATACGCTGATCAAGGCGTGCGACATCCAGGTGCGCGCGCAGGCCGGCGGCGGGCCGCTCGTGTTGCCGGCGCCGGCCGTCGCCGAGCGCACCGCGGAACAACTGCGCGACGGCGGCGCGATCGAAGGCGAACTGGAATGGCCGGCGCTGCTGCGCCGGCTCGACCGGATCGATCCGTCGTATCGCGACTGACGTTGCCTCCGCACCCGACCGAATCGTTCACCGTCAATCGTTCAATCCATTCCAACCGGAGCCTTATGCCATGCCGACTTTCAATATCCAGCTGTTCGAAGGCCGCACCGTCGAGCAGAAGCGCGCATTCGTCGAAGCAATCACACGCGTCACGTGCGAAACGCTCGGCTGCGCGCCGGGTTCGGTCGACATCATCCTCACCGACGTGAAGAAAGAGAACTGGGCGACCGCCGGCACGCTGTGGAGCGACGAGGGCTGAGCGCCGCGTAAAAGGCCTGCGTCCGCACCACGAGGACGCGGCACCTCGCTCTCAGGCGCTCACGTTCGTTAGTTATCCCAATATATTGTCATTGACATCAACATCGGCAACTACTATTTTTATCATCACGCAGACAATTTCATCACTGCATTTTACTTAACAACTATTTTCAATTCGTTCACCAAGAAGAATCGCATTTATCACAATAGCCAGCCACTCACCTTCATCGGTGTCATCGCCAGCAATGAACTCCGGCACGCAAATTCATGCCGACACTCAACTCATTACTGCAAGTAGACACCGTGAAAATCAGAACACTCCAAGGTTACTCCGCCGCCCTGCTTTTTTCGTTGATTTCCTTCGCGAATCCCGGCGCCTGCAAATCCGTATCCACGACGTCCGACACGAAGCAAGATCACCGCTCCACCGCTCCTCTCGAAACATGGGAAGCCAATGAGAATGGAACGGCGTACAAAATCATCAAGGCCTCCGACAACCGCTTTCTAGTTGTATACGGAAACAAAGAGAACATTTCTGGATACATCGTATACGATCGACGCGATGGATCAAATGGCGTCGACCACGTTCCGGGGACGTCGACTTCATCCAACGTTACGGTTGGAATTCAAGAGACGAGTAGTCGATCAATCGGCGTCATGCTGAGCAGTAGCGGCGAAACCACCAGCTTCGTTGCCAAACCATACCACTCCAAAACCAAAACTCGCGGCGGGGTCCGTGCGGGGAGCTGGCTGGCGACAATCTCCGACACCCCTGTCAAGTTTCGTATCGAAAAAAACCTTGTCGATGCAACCGTCGATATCGGTCAATGCAGGCTGACCGGGAAAATCAAATCCGGCGGTCCGGAAGATGGATTGAATCTGACGCTATCGCCAACAACGTCATCCTGTGCCCCGAGGTTCGGTCATGAATTTGATGCGGCGCTGTTGTTTTCGGAAGATCTCACCGTTATCTATACGACGAAGCGAGAATCGACGAACTTCATTTTCGTCGCGCCTCCGACTACCGACAACGCTCCGGGCACGAAGCCCCAGCCCAGAAACACCTCCTGCGCACAATGGAGGGAGATGTGCCGCGCAAAGTGTTCTGCAATGACCCTACCGACCGGCAACTTCGGTTTCAAATTCTGGAACTGCGTCAACAGTTGCAACGCACTAGCCGGATGCTAACAAGGTGAACCCCATGATCACGGACAAGCAAGTCGCGCATGCCCTGAACGATATGATCCTACAAATGGGGGCCGATCTCGATCGCTCTCTGCTGACAGTCAAGGCGTCGTGCCCGGATTCAGAATTCATCGCCTATCGCGACTTCGTTTCCTCGCTATTGAACACGATGCTACTCGACTTCATGAACCCGCTCTACATGCGACATCCCGACCTGAAGCCGCCGGAGTTGACTTGACCCACATCTGCAGCGTCCGGCTACGGGCGCTGCAGATGCCCGCCTCACACCCGCCGCCCTTGTGCACCCGCACATCGCTTTGTCACGCAATCGGCGCATAATGCCGGACAGACGCAGCAGCCAATGGCCACCCGACGGAGACCGCCATGGAAGCGAAGAACGAGGAAGTCGTCGCACACCTGCTCTCCGATGTCGTCGAATTCGCGCGCGCCCGCCTGCCCGAAGCCACGTTCCGGATCGTCGAACCCTTCCTGCGTCACTACTACGATTTCGTCGACGCCGACGATCTGCAGAACCGCAGCATCGCCGACCTGTACGGCGCTGCGATGGCGCACTGGCAGACCGCCCAGAAATTCGTGCCCGGCAGCGAACGCCTGCGCGTGTACAACCCGATCCTCGAACAGCACGGCTGGCATTCCGACCACACGGTGATCGAGATCGTCAACGACGACATGCCGTTCCTGGTCGACTCGGTGACGATGGCCGTCAACCGTCTCGGGCTCGCGCTGCATTCGGCGCTGCATCCGGTGTTCCGCATCTGGCGCGGCGCTGGCGGCGGCATCGAGCGAGTCGACGCCGGCGGCGCAACCTCGAGCGACGGCCAGTCGCAACTCGCGTCGTTCATCCATTTCGAAGTCGACCGCTGCGGCGACGCCGCATTGCTCGACACGCTGCGCGAGGACATCGCGCGCGTGCTCGGCGACGTGCGCGCGTCGGTCGAGGACTGGCCGAAGATCGTCGACATCGCCCGCGCGACGATCAAGGAGATGAAGGCGCGCGAAGCGACCGCGGAAGACATCGAGGCGCGCGCATTCCTCGAATGGATGGCCGCCGATCACTTCACGTTCCTCGGTCAGCGCGACTACGCGCTCGTGTCGGACGGCACGGGCTTCGGCCTGCGCGGCATCGAGGGCTCGGGCTTCGGCATCCTGCGCGAATCGCTGCGCACGTCCGACGCGCCCGACGTGACGCCGCTGCCGCAGGCCGCCGCCGACATCATCACCGGCGCATGGCCGATCTTCCTGACCAAGGCGAATTCGCGCGCGACCGTGCACCGGCCCGGCTATCTCGACTACGTCGGCGTGAAACTCGTCGGCGCCGACGGCAAGGTCGTCGGCGAGCGCCGCTTCATCGGGCTCTACACGTCGACCGCGTACATGGTGTCGACGGCCGAGATCCCGATCGTGCGCCGCAAGTGCGCGAACATCCTGCGACGCGCGGGCTTTTTGCCGAAAGGGCATCTCGGCAAGTCCCTCGTGACGGTGCTCGAAACCTATCCGCGCGACGAACTGTTCCAGGCCGACGAAGACCAGCTCTACGACATCGCGCTCGGCATCCTGCGCCTGCAGGAGCACCAGCGCACGCGCCTGTTCGTAC
Source organism: Burkholderia cenocepacia (assembly GCF_014211915.1). NCBI lineage: Bacteria > Pseudomonadati > Pseudomonadota > Betaproteobacteria > Burkholderiales > Burkholderiaceae > Burkholderia > Burkholderia cenocepacia. Next base: position 1,228,292 of record NZ_CP060040.1, read on the forward strand.
GGCGCGACCGGTTCGACCGCTTCGTGTCGTGTCTCGTGTTCGTGCCGCGCGACAAGTACAACACCGACCTGCGCCGCCGCATCGCGAAGCTGCTGGTCGACGCGTACAACGGCGTGAACGTCGAATTCACGCCGCTGCTGTCGGAATCGGCGATCGCGCGCATTCATTTCGTCGTGCATGCTGAACCGGGCTCGATGCCCGACGTCGACACGCGCGAACTCGAAACGCGGCTCGTGCAGGTCACGCGCCGCTGGCAGGACGATCTCGCCGACGCGCTGCTCGACGCATTCGGCGAAGAGCAAGGCAACCGCCTGCTGCAACGCTATGCCGAGTCGTTCCCGGCCGGCTATCGCGACGACTATCCGGCGCGCACGGCCGTGCGCGACATCGAGCTGATCGAGCGCGTGAAGGACTCGGGCCAGCTCGCGATGAACCTGTACCGGCCGATCGAGGCCGGGCCGCGTGCGTTCCGCTTCAAGGTCTATCGCGCGGGCGACCCGATCGCGCTGTCGCGCAGCCTGCCGATGCTCGAACATCTCGGCGTGCGCGTCGACGAGGAGCGGCCATACCGGATTCAGACGCAGGATGGCGCGCATGCGTGGATACACGATTTCGGCCTCGAGCTCGCGGACGATACCGAGTTCGACATCGAGCGCGTGAAAGGCCTGTTCGAGGATGCGTTCGACCGGATCTGGAGCGGCCGGATCGAGAACGACGACTTCAATCGCCTCGTGCTGCGCGCCCATCTGAGCGCACGCGAAGTGACGATCCTGCGCGCGTATGCGAAATACCTGCGGCAGGTCGGCTCGACCTTCAGCGACGCATATATCGAACGCGCGCTGACCGGCAATCCGGCGATCGCGCGCCAACTCGTCGAGCTGTTCCTGCTGCGCTTCGACCCGCGCATCGGCAACACGCGCGACGTGCAGGCCGAACGCCTGCTGAAGGCGATCGAAGGCGCGCTCGACCAGGTGCCGAACCTCGACGAGGACCGCATCCTGCGCCAGTTCCTCGGCGTGATCAACGCGACCGAGCGCACGAACTACTTCCTCGCCGACGCGAACGGCGAGCCGAAGCCGTACCTGTCGTTCAAGTTCAACCCGGCGAAGGTGCCCGGCCTGCCCGAACCGAAGCCGATGTTCGAGATCTGGGTGTACTCGCCGCGGGTCGAGGGCGTGCACCTGCGCGGCGGGCGCGTCGCACGCGGCGGGCTGCGCTGGTCGGATCGCCGCGAGGATTTCCGCACCGAGGTGCTCGGGCTGATGAAGGCGCAGATGGTGAAGAACGTCGTGATCGTGCCGGTCGGCTCGAAAGGCGGCTTCGTCGTGAAGAACCCGCCGCCGCAGAGCGATCGCGAAGCGTGGATGCGCGAAGGCATCGCGTGCTACCAGACGTTCCTGCGCGGGCTGCTCGACCTCACCGACAACCTCGCCGGCAACGCGATCGTGCCGCCGCCCGACGTGGTGCGCCACGACCCCGACGATCCGTATCTCGTCGTCGCCGCCGACAAGGGCACGGCCACCTTCTCCGACTATGCGAACGCGATTTCGCACGAATACGGCTTCTGGCTCGACGACGCGTTCGCGTCCGGCGGCTCGGTCGGCTACGACCACAAGAAGATGGCGATCACCGCGCGCGGTGCATGGGAATCGGTGAAGCGGCACTTCCGCGAAATGGGCATCGACACGCAGGCGACCGACTTCACCGTGGTCGGCGTCGGCGACATGTCGGGCGACGTGTTCGGCAACGGAATGCTGCTGTCGCCGCATATCCGGCTCGTCGCCGCGTTCGATCACCGGCACGTGTTCCTCGACCCGAACCCCGATCCGGCGACGAGCTTCGCGGAACGCCAGCGCATGTTCGCGCTCGAACGCTCGAGCTGGGCCGACTACGATACGTCGGTGATCTCGGCGGGCGGCGGCGTGTATCCGCGCACCGCGAAGACGATCCCGCTGTCGCCGGTGGTACAGGCCGCGCTCGGCATCGACGCGCACGCGCTGCCGCCGACCGAGCTGATCCGCGCGATCCTGCAGGCGCCGGTCGACCTGCTGTACAACGGCGGCATCGGCACCTACGTGAAGGCCGCGCGCGAAACCCACGCACAGGTCGGCGACCGCGCGAACGACGCGGTGCGCGTGAACGGTGCGGACCTGCGCTGCAAGGTGGTCGGCGAAGGCGGCAATCTCGGCTGCACGCAGTTCGGCCGCATCGAGTTCGCGCAGCGCGGCGGCCGCATCAATACCGATGCGATCGACAACTCGGCCGGCGTCGATTGTTCGGATCACGAAGTCAACATCAAGATCCTGCTCGGGCTCGTCGTGTCCGACGGCGAGATGACCGAGAAGCAGCGCAACGCGCTGCTCGCTGAAATGACCGACGAAGTCGGCCTGCTCGTGCTGCGCGACAACTACTACCAGACGCAGGCGCTGTCGATCGCGGGCCGCTACGCGGTCGAGCTGCTCGACGCCGAGGCGCGGCTGATGCGCTGGCTCGAACGCGCCGGCCGCCTGAACCGCGTGATCGAATTCCTGCCGACCGACGACGAAGTCGCCGAGCGGCAGGCCGCGAAGCTCGGCCTCACGTCGCCTGAGCGTGCGGTGCTGCTCGCGTACAGCAAGATGTGGCTCTACGATGCGCTGCTCGAATCCGACGTGCCCGAGGACCCGCTCGTGGCCGCGATGCTCGTCGACTACTTCCCGAAGCCGCTGCAACAGCGCTTCAGCGAGCCGATGCGCCGCCATCCGCTGCGCCGCGAGATTCTCGCGACGCACCTGACCAACGCGCTCGTGAACCGCGTCGGCTGCGCATTCGTGCACCGGCTGATGGAGGAAACCGACGCGAAGCCGGGCGACATCGTGCGCGCCTGCATCATGGCGCGCGACGTATTCGACCTCGATGCGGTGTGGCGCGACATCGACGCGCTCGACAACCGCGTCGCCGACGACGTGCAGGCGCGCATGTTCGTCGATGTCGCGCGGCTGCTGGAGCGCGCGGCGCTGTGGTTCCTGCGGCATCTGCAGTCGGGCGCGGTGGCCGACGGCGGCGTCGCCGGATTGATCGCGCGTTGCCGCGACGCGGTGCAGCGGATCGCGCCGCAACTGCCTTCGCTGCTGCCGGCCGACGATCTGGAAGCGCTGTCCGAGCGGCAGCGCGTGCTGGTCGACGCCGGCGTCGACAGCGCGCTCGCGGTACGCGTCGCGAGCGGCGACATCTCGGCCGCGCTGCTCGACATCGCCGAAGTGGCGGCGACCTGCAACCGCAGCCTCGAACTCGTCGCCGGCGTCTATTTCTCGCTCGGCACGCTGCTCAATTACGGCTGGATCGGCGAACGCGCGGCGAACCTGCCGACACCGACGCACTGGGACATGCTCGCGCGCGCCGCCGCACTCGCGGAAGTCGCGCGGCTCAAGCGCACGCTCGCGACCAGCGCGCTCGCGGAATCGCCGGATTCGACCACGCCTGACACGATCGTCGGCGCGTGGCGCGCGCGCCGCGAGGCCGCGCTCGCGCGCTACGAGCACCTGCTCGCGGATCTGCGCGCATCCGGCGGCGCGAGCCTCGCGGTGCTGCTCGTGGTCGTGCGGGAAATGGCCGTGCTCGAACGGGCGTGACGAGCATGACGGTAGCGACGGCTCAGACCGTCGCGACCAGCAGCTCTTCCGCGTGGTTCGGCGGCCGCAGGCCGTCCGTGCGATCGGCGAAATAACGGCGCGTCAGCTCGGCGGCCGACACGTGTTCGGCCTTCGCAAAGCCGGCCTCCCGAGCGAGCGCCCGGATCTGGTCCGGCATGAAGAAGCTGATGAACGGCGTGCCGCTCGCCCGCGCGCCCTTCGCGGCCATTTCCAGCCCCGGGCGCACGTCCGGAGCCGCGTTCTCCAGCGGCAGCAGGAACGTCATCGCGAACGTCGACCCCGACGCGAGCGACGCCACTTCGCGCAGCGCGGCCGCATTCGCTTCGCGCGTCAGATACATGCTGACGCCGGTGGACACCACGACCGCCGGCTGGCCGGCATCGAAGCCCGCGCCGACGAGCGCGTCGCGCCACGACTGCTTCGCCTCGAAATCGACCGGCACGAAGCGCAGCCAGTCGGGCACGCCGTAGCCGAGTTCGACCAGGCGGCGTTGTTTCCAGCGCTGCGGCGCCGGCTGGTCGACTTCGAACACGGTCACGCGCGATGCCATCTCCGGCCGGCGCTGCACGAAGCTGTCGAGCCCCGCGCCCAGGATCACGTACTGGCGCACGCCGCGCGCGGCCTGCTCGGTCACGAGATCCTCGATGAAGCGCGCCCGCGCGACGATCGACGCGCGAAACGGCCGCGTGAACTGCGGGTCCATGTCGCCGCGCTGCTGCCAGCCGGGTTCGGGCGCGAGCAATTGCAGCCCGATTTCGTCTGCGAGCACATGCGGCGGCGCGTCGAGCTCGACGTGCAACGCGCGCCACAGCGCGACGCGTGCGGCCGTGCTGTCGGGCGCATCGTCTTCGCGGTTATCCGTCATGTCGGCCTCACGCGCCCTGCTTGCCCGGCGCCTGCAGGCGCCACACGCGGCCGTCCGGATCGCGCACGGTCATGTCGCGCGTGCCCCAGTGCGTGTCCTCGAACGGCGTGACGGCGTCGACGATCGGCTGGGGCTGCACCGCCTGCTCGTCGGCCACCTTGAGCACAACCTGCATGTCGGGCTTTTCGCTCGGCGGCACTTCGGCGATGAACAGGAACGGACCGTCGCCGCTGCGCAACTGGCCCGAATGGTGATCGGTTTCGAATTCCAGCTTGAAGCCCAGTGCCTGAAAGAATTTCGCCGACTTGCCCCAGTTGTGCGTGGTCAGATACACGGCTTCGATTCGTTCGGATGACATGCTCACTCCTCCTGGTTGGACGGTCCCGCGCCGGGCGGCGGCGCGGCCAGATACGCGCGCAACGCGTCGGCCACCAGCGCGGACAGCGATTGCTCCGTCTCGATGGCGCGATGCTTGACCTGCCGGATCAGGCCGAGCGGCAGGTACACGTTGAATTGCTTCACTTCTTCGTCGGTCATGGGTACTAGTATGCTAGCAATCTAGCAAAAGTCAATCGAGAACGATGGCGGCATGGGTGCAGGGGCCGCCGTCGGAGGTCGTGCGTCCGCGTTACTTTGCGGCGCGCGCCGCGAGCCGCGCGAACAGCGCGTCGAGATCGAATCCCGCCGTATCGATGCCGATCGTGTCGCGCAGGCACGCGGCCCAGTCGGCTGCGTTGTCGAACGTGACCGTGCGCCCGGCCCCGGCCGCGTCGCGCAGCGTCAGCACGGTGTTGAGCAGCGCCGCGCGGCCGTCCGGCAGCACGCGGCACGCGATCAGGTCGTTCACGAAGATCGATTCGGGATACGTCGACGTGAACCAGTTCGCGGCGTCGTAATCGATCCATTCGGCCGGCTTCAGCGAGAAGCGGTAGGTCGTCTGCCAGCCGTCGGGAATTTCGAACTGCATGTCGAATTCGCCGTCGACCGGCGCGTCGATCACGCGAAACGCGCCGTGCGGCGTCAGTTGCCGCTCGCCCGGCACGAAGCGCAGCGGCGCGGTCAGCGTCGCGCTGCCGAAGCCGATGTCCGCGAGCCACGCCGCGCCGTCGAGGTCGATGCGCAGCAGCATGTGCGTCTGCGCGGTGACGATCTCGGGCGGCCGCATCCAGCGCACGCGCGCGATCAGCGGCGTCACGCGAAAACCGATCGTCGTGAGCGCGGTGTAGAACAGCTTGTTGAGTTCGAAGCAGTAGCCGCCGCGGCGGCGCTCGATCACTTTGTCGACGAGCGCGGGCAGGTCGAGCGCGACGCGCGCGCCGGTCAGCGGATTGAGGTTTTCGAACGGAATCGCCTGCGGGTGCAGCAGGTGCAGCCGGCGCAGCACGTCGAGCGTCGGCTCGGCCGGGCCGTCGTAGCCGATGCGGGAGAAATAGCGCGAGAGGTCGAACGAGTCAGTCATGAACCGGCACCGATAAGGGAACACGCCACGATAGCATTGCGCGAAATCCCCATGGTGTGCGGGACTATCGTGCGTAGCCGGCGCGCGCGATGCCGGCCGCGCATCGCGCTCGCACCGGCACCGGCACCGGCACCGGCACCGGCACCGGCACCGGCACTACGTTACGGCAGCAGCTTCAGCGCGGACGACGCCACCGGCGGCACCGAAATGCCCTGACTCGTCGCGAACTGCACGGCCTGGCCGAGCGTCGCGGCAAGCGACTGCAACTGGCCCGGCGCGCTTTGCGCGATATACGTCGCGGCCTGCATGTTCTGCGGATTCAGGCCCGACTGCAGCAGCGACGCGGCGCTCGTCGAGCCGAGACTACCGAGCCCGGACTGCAGCTGCGAATACTGCGTGAGCCCCTGGCCGAGCGACGCGAGGCCATTGCTGAACGCCTGCTTGTCGATCGGGCCGTGCGTGGCGCCGCCGCTCGCGAACGCCTGGCCGAGCGCCTGCGACACCGATTGCTGCGCGCCGCCCATCTGCGACAGCGTGGCCGGCGACAGTGCATCGCCGCCGGACAACTGGCTCGCGGCCTGTTGCGCCTGCCCGGCGGCCCCCGTCAGCCCCATCGCCGACGCGAGCGACGACTGGCCGTTCAGCACCTGCTGGTTCGCACCGACATAGGCCTGCAGCAACTGCGCGACACCGCCCTGCGCAGGCGCCGCCTGCTGCTGCCCGCCGCCGAGCAGTGACGCGCCGATCGACTGCAGGTCGAGCTGCGCGTGCGCGGCACCGCTCACCAGAAGGCCGAACGCGATGCCTGCCGAGGCCAGATGCCGGCCCGTCGCGCGAATGTGCTTCATGTGTTTCCCTCGTGCCCGAATTGTCGAGGCGATATTGTCGAAGCGCGTCGCGCGCCGCCGCAACGACTGAAACACATCGAAACGAAATCAGGCCGCGCCGCTGCTTGCAATTCGGCGAGCGGCGCGCCCCGTCGCGCAGATTCGCGCACGTTTGCCGCGCGATGTCGGGCACGCATCGCGATTCTTTCTCGGGTTGCATCAATGGGCGCCGGCTGCGGCACGCGCCCGCGACGCGATGAAACGCATTTGCCGGCGCGCTTCGCGTCGAGCGATGCAAAACGAAACGGGCAGCGCGTCGCCGCCCGTTTCGTCGCCCGGCTGCCGGCTGCTGCCGGCTACCGGCGGCTACCGTTTACCACCCGCCTGCCGGCCGCGCCATCACGCCGCCATCCACGCCGGCACGCGCCGCGTCACCCAGTCGGCCGCCTGCTCGTAACCGTGCGCGAGCTGCAGCACGGCGAGATCGGCGCGCGGGCGCCCGATCAGTTGCATCCCCATCGGCAACCCCGCGTCGTTGAAGCCGACCGGCACGTTGATCACCGGGCAGCCGGCCAGCGTCCACGGCACGACCGTTTCCATCCAGCGGTGGTACGTGTCCATCGCGCGGCCCGCGATCTCCTTCGGCCACCGCTGCTCGACGTCGAACGGGAACACCTGCGCGGTCGGCGCCGCGACGAAGTCGTAGCGGTCGAAGAAGCTCAGCACCGCCTGATGCCATGCGGTCCGTTCGACGCTCGCATCGAACACCGCCGCGCCCTGCAGCGCGAGCAGCCCTTCGACCTCGTAGATCGCCTCGGGCTTCAGCAACGCGCGGCGCGCCGGGTCGCGATAGTGCGCGAGCAGCCCGCCGCCCGACAGCAGGTGCCGGTGCGTGAGCCACAAACGCCAGATCCGGTCGGGCGCGAACGCCGGCAGCGCGGCATCGACGTCGCAGCCGATCTCGCGCAGCGTCGCCAGACCGTGCTCGCACTGCGCGAGCACGCCGGCCTCGGTCGCGAGATAGCCGTTCCAGTCGCCGACCCACGCGATGCGCTTGCCACGCAGGTCCGCGTCGAGCGGCTGCGCGAACACCGCCGGATCTTCCGCGAGCGACAGCGGATCGTTGCGGTCGTAGCCGGCCTGGATCGCGAGCAGTTGCGCGACGTCGCCGACGGTGCGGCCCATCGGCCCTTCGATGCCGAGCTGCTGCATGAACACGTCGACGCCCGGCCAGCGCGGCACGCGGCCCTGCGACGGACGGAAGCCGACGATGTTGCAGAACGCGGCCGGATTGCGCAGCGACCCGCCGAAATCGCTGCCGTCCGCCACCGGCAGCATCCGCGACGCGAGCGCCGCCGCCGTGCCGCCGCTGCTGCCGCCCGCGCTCTTCGTCAGGTCGTACGGGTTGCGCGTCGCGCCGTAGACCTCGTTGAACGTGTGCGAACCGAGCCCGAACTCGGGTGTATTGGTCTTGCCGATGAAGATCGCGCCCGCCGCACGCATCCGTGCGACGCCGACGGAATCGGCCTGCGGCACGTTCTCGCGGAAGATCGGCGAGCCGTAGGTCGTGCGCAGCCCCTTCGTCATCGCCAGATCCTTCGGCGCCTGCGGCATCCCGTGCAGCCAGCCGCGGTATTCGCCACGCGCCAGCTCCGCGTCCTTTTCCGCGGCTTCCGCCAGCAGCGCATCGCGGTCGCGCAGCGCGACGATCGCGTTGACCGCGCCGTTCACGCGCTCGATGTGATCGAGATACGCACGCATCGTCTCGGCGCACGAAACCGCCTTGGTGCGGATCGCCGACGAGAGTTCGCCGGCCGACAGGCGCACGATCGGATCGACGGAAATGGAAGCGGGAGCGAGAAACTGCGGGGCGCCGTGCGGCATGCGGGGTCTCCTGGAGTCGGAATGGCGGGCCGCTTGACGGCGCTCGCTCCCCTGCCCGCCGGGAAGCCGCCGCGCCGCGGCCGATGCTCTACTCTACGTGACGCCGGGTCCTCGACCTCCGATATTTTCCGCCGCGATTCATTGAGGTTCCGACTGAATCCGCGCGTCCCATGCCGAACTGCCCAGACCGTCACGCTGGATGAAATCGTTTATGCGCATAAACTTAAATTTCTTATATTTTTAATCGGAGCGCCACAGGACCGCGCGTGTTGACGACATTTTTATGCGGCCAGCCGATCTCTTTAGATCGTTTCGCGCGGCCGCCCGCTACGCTGGAAGCACTTCGTTCCCGGGTTCATCGTCCATGCTCAAGCTGCTGGTTCCGGTCGGTCGTTCGCCGCGCTCGCTTCAGGCGGTTCGCCATGCGACGTTTCTGTATCGCGAGCGCTGCGCATCGGAGGTCGTGCTGATCAACGTGCAGGCGCCGCTCGAATCGACACGGCTCGAGGCCTGGCACCCGCTGTCGCGGTTGCGTGCGATCGAAGAAAAATTCGCGTCCGGTGATCTGGCGATGGCGGAGCGGATTCTGAAGGAGGCCGGCGTCCAATACACCGTCGTGGTGAAGGTCGGCCCGGTGGCCGACACGATCGCGGCCGTGGCAACCGAAACCGGCTGCGACGAAATCGTGGTGGTCGCGCCGCGGCATGATCCGCTGCATACGTTGATGGCGGTGTTCCGGCGCAGCGTGATGGCCCGGCTGGTGCGGATTTCGAACGTACCGGTGACGGCGGTGCAATAACGGGAGCGGCGGGTCGTGCGTGCGCATGGTGCGCACGCTGTCGCGCGGCGCTCAGTCGATGGCCTTGCGCCAGAACACGAAATAGGCGGCCGCCGAAGACGCCAGCAGCAGGATGGCCCACATCGGGGCAAGACTGATCAGCACGGAAGAGACGTTCAACATTTGGATTCCTCACTATTTAGACAGCGATATTCAACACCTGCGTGCTTGCCGGACCTGACGCATCGACCTCGCATCACGTTCCGTCAAATCATGCATTCATGCTATCGCCTTGAACGGTCGCGTGACCGCCGCCGCCCGCCCGCACCCTGACATTCGTCAAACTCCCGCGCATTGCCCGGCCGTCGTGCGACGGAAAAAACAGGACGGGATCGCCCTGCTCCTCCACCGCTTTCAGCAGACGTTTACCGGGGGAAGCCCCAAGTGCTTCGCCGAACGTGTCCGCGTACGCTTGAGCGACGAGGAGACGAACCATGAGACGAGCCGTCCATATCGCTGTTTTTGCCCTGCTGGCGTATCTCATCGGCGATCGCGCGATCCTGCACGCGCAGGGCCGCGACGCCAGCCCGCTCGCGTGCGAGCAAGGCGCCGCGCAGGTGAAGGCCGACGCGCTCGGTCGCGGCTTCGGCGAAGCCGCCGCCGGCAGCCAGAGCGAGGCCTTCATGTCGGGCTGCCTGGTGACGGGCCGGGGCAATCAGGACGTCGCGATGGCGGCGCGCTGACGCGTATCATCATCCGGCGGCGAGCCAGCCACGCCCGAAGTCGCGGGTGCGGGCGCCGGTTCGCGCTGCCCGCCGCCACTACCCCGATCGACATTTCGACGGACGTCACCGTCCGCCCTCCCTGCCCGCTACGCCCAACATGCCCCATTCGAACACCGAGTTGATCCAGCGCTTCTACACGGCCTTCCAGCAGCGCGACATCGACGCGATGCTCGCGTGCTACGCCGACGACATCGTGTTCAGCGATCCCGCGTTCGGCGAGCTGCGCGGCGAACTCGCGCGCGACATGTGGCGAATGCTGGTCGCGCGGGCACAGGAGTTCTCGCTGACGTTCGGCGAAGTCGCCGCGGACGACCAGGCCGGGCGCGCGCAGTGGAGCGCACACTACCGGTTCGCCGCGACCGGACGGAGGGTGGTCAACCGGATCGACGCCCGCTTCCGGTTTCGCGACGGACGCATCGTCGAGCATCGCGACCATTTCGACCTGTGGCGCTGGGCGCGTCAGGCCCTCGGGATGAAAGGCGCGCTGCTCGGCTGGACGCCCTTCATGCAGCGCGCGATCCGCGCGCAGGCACGGAAAAACCTCGACGCATACCGGGCCAAACGCAAATAAGCCGTGCGCCGCAGCCGCTTCGCTACGGCTTCATCGTCGCGTTGATCAGGTCGTAGGCCATGTCCGGCGCCACGCCGTCCGGGTTCTTGAGGCCATTCTCGCGATACCAGCTTTCATCGGCTTCGGGATGCGGGCCGGCAAGGCCGACGCGCCCTTTGCCATAGCGGTACGTGGCGGCCGCGATGTCCTTGTTCGGGTAGATCGCCAGCACGATCCCGCCGGAGCCGAGCGGCGCGACCGGCAGCCTCGCGCCGTCCTGGTAGTAGATCCAGCGCTTTTTCCCGCGCCAGACGACCGGCGTCACCGTGTCGGCGATGCCGTGCAGCGTCGAACCCGGCCGGTCGACCTCGGAGTCGATATCGCCGGCAACCAGTCCGAACCCCTGCGCGCCGGCCAGGTACGCGCCCATGCAGAGCCCCAGGTATCGGCCGCCGTTCGCGACGTACTGGCGCACGGCCCTGATTGCATGTCGGCCGATGGCCGCCGCCGCGCCTGGAATGTCCTGGCCGCCGCCCGGCTGCACATAGAGCGCCGCACCGGCCAGCGCCGCGGGCGTGATCTTGAGCGGTTCCGCCGGCCCCACGTAGATCACCCGGAACCGGTAGTCCGACTCCCGCAGGCGGGTGGCGATGGTTTCGGGGCACCCGTCGCACGCGGCCGGACCGCGATAGACCAGCGCGACCGGCCGGCTGGCCGCGTCGCGCGCTGCGTCGCCGGTCGTGGCCGCGTGAACGGCCACTGACGCGACGAGCGCCATCATCAGGAAAATCGCGTCTCTGGAGCGCATGTCGTGAATCGCCGAAGTCGAGGGAATCGCCGCCACTCGGGCCGGATCGGCAGGCGCGCGCATGTTTCCGCCTCCCCGTTCCGAAACCCGATTCAAGCTGCGTGCAGGCAGCGTAGCCATCCGAATGCGCGCCGTGTGTACCGTTTCCTGCGGGCTTGTGCAGATATGTGCGACACCGACGACCTGAACCGACACCCGGCATCCGCCCGCCGAACCCCGCCCGGCAAGGCCCGCTCCGCCATGCAGCCGCGCCTCCCGTCTTTCGCACCGCCAAGTCTTATATAAGACATAAGACATTTGACGTTCCACCTCATTGAGATTAGAATCCCGCTCAAAGCAGTGCCTGGAAAAGCCCCGGAGTGCCGGCAAGGCCTTCCCCTCCAACGCAATATCAGCAGGTCTCCCCATGCTTGAAAACTTTCGTGCTCACGTGGCCGCCCGCGCCGCGCTCGGTATTCCTCCCCTGCCGCTGACGGCTCAGCAGACCGCCGAACTGGTCGAATTGCTGACGAACCCGCCGGCCGGCGAAGAGCAGACGCTGCTCGACCTGATCACCCATCGCGTGCCCGCCGGCGTCGACGAAGCCGCCCGCGTGAAGGCCGGCTTCCTGGCCGCCGTCGCGAAAGGCGAGACCGCCTGCCCGCTGATCTCGCGCGAACGCGCGACCGAGCTGCTCGGCACGATGCTCGGCGGCTACAACATCCAGCCGCTGATCGAGCTGCTGTCCGACGAAGCCGTCGCGGCCGTCGCCGCCGACGCGCTGAAGAAAACCCTGCTGATGTTCGACCAGTTCCATGACGTGAAGGAACTCGCCGACAAGGGCAACGCGCACGCGAAGGCCGTGCTGCAGAGCTGGGCCGATGCCGAATGGTTCACGAGCCGTCCGGAAGTGCCGGAAAGCCTGACCATCACCGTGTTCAAGGTCACCGGCGAAACCAACACCGACGACCTGTCGCCGGCACCGGACGCCACCACCCGCCCCGACATCCCGATGCACGCGCTGGCGATGCTGAAGAACGCGCGCCCGGGCATCACGCCGGAAGAAGACGGCAAGCGCGGCCCGGTCAAGTTCATCGAATCGCTGAAGGAAAAGGGTCACCTGGTCGCCTACGTCGGCGACGTGGTCGGCACCGGCTCCTCGCGCAAGTCGGCCACCAACTCGGTGCTGTGGTTCACCGGCGAAGACATTCCGTTCGTCCCGAACAAGCGCTTCGGCGGCGTGTGCCTCGGCGGCAAGATCGCCCCGATCTTCTACAACACGATGGAAGACGCCGGCGCGCTGCCGATCGAACTCGACGTGTCGCAGATGAACATGGGCGACGTGGTCGAACTGCGCCCGTACGAAGGCAAGGCGCTGAAGGACGGCAAGGTCATCGCCGAATTCCAGGTGAAGTCCGACGTGCTGTTCGACGAAGTGCGCGCAGGCGGCCGCATTCCGCTGATCATCGGCCGCGGCCTGACCGCGAAGGCGCGTGAAGCGCTCGGCCTCGCGCCGTCGACGCTGTTCCGCCTGCCGCACCAGCCGGCCGACAGCGGCAAGGGTTTCTCGCTCGCGCAGAAGATGGTCGGCCGCGCGTGCGGTCTGCCGGAAGGCCAGGGCGTGCGCCCGGGCACGTACTGCGAACCGAAGATGACCTCGGTCGGCTCGCAGGACACCACGGGGCCGATGACCCGCGACGAACTGAAGGATCTGGCCTGCCTCGGCTTCTCGGCCGACCTCGTGATGCAGTCGTTCTGCCACACCGCCGCTTATCCGAAGCCGGTCGACGTGAAGACGCACCAGACGCTGCCGAACTTCATCAGCACGCGTGGCGGCATCGCGCTGCGCCCGGGAGACGGCGTGATCCACTCGTGGCTGAACCGCATGCTGCTGCCCGACACCGTCGGCACCGGCGGCGATTCGCACACCCGCTTCCCGATCGGCATCAGCTTCCCGGCAGGCTCGGGCCTGGTCGCATTCGCGGCCGCCACCGGCACGATGCCGCTGGACATGCCGGAATCGGTGCTGGTCCGCTTCAAGGGCAAGATGCAGCCGGGCGTCACGCTGCGTGACCTCGTCAACGCGATTCCGCTGTACGCGATCAAGCAAGGCATGCTGACGGTCGCCAAGCAGGGCAAGAAGAACATCTTCTCGGGCCGCATTCTCGAAATCGAAGGCCTGCCGGACCTGAAGGTCGAGCAAGCGTTCGAGCTGTCGGATGCGTCCGCCGAACGTTCGGCTGCCGGTTGCACGGTGCACCTGAACAAGGAACCGATCATCGAGTACCTGAACAGCAACGTCACGCTGCTCAAGTGGATGATCGCGCAGGGCTACCAGGACCCGCGCAGCCTGCAACGCCGCATCGCGGCGATGGAACAGTGGCTGGCCGACCCGCAACTGCTGTCGCCGGATGCCGACGCCGAATACGCGGCCGTCATCGAGATCGACCTCGCCGACATCCACGAGCCGATCGTTGCATGCCCGAACGACCCGGACGACGTGAAGACGCTGTCCGACGTCGCCGGCGCGAAGATCGACGAAGTGTTCATCGGCTCGTGCATGACCAACATCGGTCACTTCCGTGCCGCGTCGAAGCTGCTCGAAGGCAAGCGCGACATTCCGGTCAAGCTGTGGGTCGCGCCGCCGACCAAGATGGACCAGAAGCAGCTGACGGAAGAAGGCCACTACGGCGTGTTCGGCACGGCCGGCGCACGAACCGAAATGCCGGGCTGCTCGCTGTGCATGGGTAACCAGGCCCAGGTGCGCGAAGGCGCGACGGTCATGTCGACGTCGACCCGCAACTTCCCGAACCGTCTCGGCAAGAACACGAACGTGTACCTCGGCTCCGCTGAACTGGCGGCGATCTGCTCGCGTCTGGGCAAGATCCCGACCAAGGAAGAGTACATGGCCGACATGGGCGTGCTCACCGCGAACGGCGACAAGATCTACCAGTACATGAACTTCGACCAGATCGAGGACTTCAAGGAAGTCGCCGACACCGTGCAGGTATAAGCACGCAGTCGGGCTGCGGCGGGTGGTCCACGTCGCAGCGCACCGAAAGGCGCCGCGGGCCGAATGGCCGCGGCGCCTTTTTTATGCGGGGTGGAAAGGATGGTGCGATCGCCGCTACACGATACTCATGCGGCGCCGCCGCCCGGCTCACGATGGATCGCGCCGGATCACCAGTTCGTTGAAGCCGGTGCCCGCATCGGGCTCGCGCGAGAAACGATGCGCGGGCAGCAGCGCGAGCAGGATCTCGGCCGTCGTGCGCACCACGCAGCCGCGTGCGACATGGCCGCCCGTCACGTGGCCGTCCGCATCCGAGACCGACATATGCAGATGCGCGCCGTCCGGCGACACCGAGCCGGCCAGCGTCAGGATTTCGAGATCGCCGCGCAGTTCGGTCGGCTCGTCGACGCCGGCGAAGCGCAACTGCGCGACGCTCAGGCTGCCGATGCCCTGGATCACGAAGGCCGCGTGCGCTTCGTGCCGATGTAGCGCTGCCTCGATGGCGCCGCGCAGATCGTCGCCGGGGGAAAGACGCAAAGGATGGGCTTGCATGGTCGAGATCCTGTGGGTCGATCGGGGTATCGACCAAGCGTACGTTCGCCCGGCGAATCCGGCAAGTCGGCCATTTACGCGCCGCGATCGCTCGCCAGCAACCCGTACAGCGCGCTGTCCGACACTTCGTCGCCGACGATCCAGCGTTCGCGCAGCAGCCCTTCCCGCACGAAGCCGAGCCGCTCGAGCAGCCCCGCCGACGCGGCGTTGCGCGGATCGATATCGGCCTCGAGCCGGTTCAGCCGCAGCGTGCCGAAGGCATGGTCGATCAACGCCGACGCCGCTTCACGCATGTATCCGCCGCGCCAGAACGCGCGCCGCAAGCTGAAGCCGATCTCAGCGCGCCGGCACTGCTCGTTCGCATGGAACAGCGCGCATTCGCCAAGCGCGTCGCCGGTTTCCCGCAGTTCCAGCACGCAGGTCAGACTCTCCCCGCTCGCGGACGTCTGCACGTTGCGCGCGACGCGCGCCTCGGCTTGCTCGATCTGCGTCATCGGCGAGAACGAGAAGTAGCGCATCGCTTCCGCATCGGACCAGATCTCGAAGAAGGCCGGCGCGTCGGCGTCGCGAAGCGGCCGCAGCACGAGGCGGGAAGTAGTCAGCGTGACGGGTTCGAACAGGGGCATGGAAATCGTCTGACGAAATCGGGACCGTGAATTAGAACACGTCAGCCGTGCGCCAACAATCGCGCGTACGCTCAGCGCCGCACACCACTGCGGGAGCGCCGCGAAACAAAAAGGCCCGGGGAACATCGCCCGAGCCTTTCGGTTCACGCCATCCGCCGCTGCGGAATATGCTTACGCTTCGAGCGCTTCCAGCACCTTCCCCTTCGTCTCGATCCCGACGAAATGCACGGTCACAGCCGCGATCAGCGGCACGATGCCGATCAGGTAGAACGCCGGCGCGAGGTTCCCGCCGATGATCGCGTGCGGCACGATCATCGGCGCGGCGAACGACGCGATCTTCAGCCACGCGCTGCCGAGCCCGCAGCCCGACGCGCGGATGCTCGTCGGATACTGCTCCGGCGTATAGACGTACGCGGTAATGAAGCCCGACGCCATCAGCCCGAGCGACAGCGAGCAGAACACCGCGACCACATACACCGACGACGCGTGATAGATGCCCGCGAGCGCCAGCGACAGCGCGCACAGCACGAACGACCACACGATCACCGGCTTGCGGCCGAGCTTGTCGACCAGCAGCGCGGAAGCGAGCGACCCGAGCACGCCCATCACCGACCCGATCACCGCGAGGTTCAGAGCGAGCTGCAGCGGTGCGTGATAGAAGTTCTTGTAGATCGTCGGCAGCCACGTCGACAGCCCGTACTGGATGAACCCGCAGGTCGCCCACAACGTCGCCACCGCGAGCGTGCGCTTGCGATACGCGGCGCTGAACAGGTCGCTCATCCTGCGCTTCGGATGCTGGCGCACCATCTCGTCGAACGCGGCCACCTGCGTGACCGGCGGCAGCTCGCCGCGCACCGAGCCTTCGAACACGCCGACCGCACGCCCGGCTTCCGCGAGCCGCCCGCGCGACGCGAGCCAGCGCGGCGACTCCGGCACGAGGTGCGTGAGCACGAGCGACAGGATCAGCGGCAGCCCGCCGACGAAGTACATGATCTCCCAGCCGAAGCGCGGCACGAGCCACGCGCCGAGCGCCATCGACACGAGCAGGCCGATCGGGAACACGATCTCGTACAGCAGCACGAAGCGGCCGCGGCCGTGTGCCCGCGTGATCTCGTTGATGTACGTCGCGGCGACCGGCAACTCGCCGCCCAGCCCGAGCCCCTGCAGGATTCGTAGCAGCACGAACACCTCGAAGGTCGGCGCGAAGCCGCACGCGATGCTCGTGATGCCGATCACGGCCGAGCTCCACGCGATCGCCTTCACGCGGCCGTGCTTTTCGGCGAGTGCGGGAAACAGGAATGCGCCGATCAGCTGGCCGATCGCGCCGGACGCGATCAGCATGCCGATCTGCGTCGGCGACAGCCCCCATTTGTGAATCAGCAGCGGCAGCGTCGCCGCGATCGTGATCACGTCGAAGCCGTCGAAGAACGTCGCGGTGCCGATCAGCACGCGTGCGCGGATCTGCATCGCGTTGGCCGGAAGCCGCTCGAGCCGCGCGATGATCGCGCCAGGCGTGGAGGCGGCAGCTTCCGTCGCGGCCCTGCCGGCCACGACGTTGTCGAAAGTGCTCATGCGGGGGATCTCCTGGATCTCTTTCCGGGTTGGGCCGGTCAGGCAAGCGCTTGGGTCGTGTCTGCCAGGGCTTCCGTATCCACCGCCCGGCCCTGGTTCATCCACTTGCGCGCGAGCTTCAGCTCACGCGCGTTGTTCACGGCGATGACACCTCTCACATGCCCGTCGCCGACAAAAAACAGCGTCGCACGACGCGCGGCGAGATCGCCGCGCACGACGAGCTGCGCATCGGCCGGCAGATCACCGAGGATCTGCAGGTTCACGTCGTACTGATCGGACCAGAACCACGGAATCTCCGCGTACGGTGCACGCACGCCGAGCACGGCCTTCGCCGCCGCGATCGCCTGGTTCTGCGCGTTGGCCCACGATTCGAGCCGCACGCGCCGCTTCAGCCAGCCGTTGTGATGGTTCGCGACGTCGCCGCACGCGAAGATCGCCGGGTCGCTCGTTGCGCCGTATTCGTCGACGACGATGCCGTCGTCGACCGCGAGCCCCGCGTCGCTCGCGAGCGATGCATTGAGCGCGAGGCCGATGCCGGCCACCGCGAAATCGGCGTCGATCGTCGTGCCGTCGGCGAGCGTCGCCCGCACCTTCGACGCGTCGTCCGGTTGCGCATCGAGCGATTCGAGTGCCGCGCCCAGTCGCACGTCGACACCGTTCGAACGATGCAGGTCGAGCAGGAAGTCGGACACGATCTGCGGCACCGAGCGGCCGCACAGGCGCGGCGCGCCTTCGACCACGGTTGCATCCACACCGAGCTTGCGCGCGGTCGCCGCGACTTCGAGGCCGATCCAGCCACCGCCTATCACGAGCACGCGCCGGCTCGCGCGCAGCTTCTCGCCGAGCGCGGCCGCTTCGTCGAGCGTACGCAGGTAATGCAGGTGCGGCGTCTTGACGAGCGCATCGGGCAAGCGGCGCGACGTGCCGCCGGTCGCGATCACGAGCCGGTCGTATTCGATCTCGCGGCCGCTTTCGGTCTTCACCACGCGGCGCGTGCGATCGATCGACGCCGCGCGTTCCGGCTGCCACGCTTCGACATTCAGCGCGTCGAATTCGTCGGGGCGCACGACGCGCACCGTTTCGATGTCCGCGTCGCCGGCCAGCACGGCCTTCGACAACGGCGGGCGCTCGTACGGCAGATGCGGCTCGTCTGCGATCATCACGAGGCGACCCGCGAAGCCTTCGGCGCGCAGCGTCTTCAGCACCCAACCGGCCGCCTGACCGCCGCCGATCACGACGACCGTGCCCGGCGCGGGCTGCTCCTGTGTGTTTGCTTCGCTCACGATTTGCGCTCCGTCATGAACTTGCCTTCCGGCGCCTTCGCGTTCTTCTGCCGCCGCGTGTTGCCGTCGAGGCCGCCGTCGACCGCCCATTCGGCGAATACGGTCGGGCCAGGTTCGAATTCGCGTGGCTGCCATTCGGGCGTCAGCACGTCTTCGTCCGCGTAGTACTCGATCAGCGCGCCGGCCGGATTCCGGAAGTACCAGAAGTACGCGGACGACACCGGATGACGCCCCGGGCCGAGCTGCGTTTCCCAGCCGCAGCGGTCGATGTGCATGCCGCCGCCGAACACTTCGTGGATGTCGCGCACGGTGAACGCGACGTGGTTCAGGCCACGCTTGGCCGTAGGCAGCGCGAGCAGGAACAGGTCGTGATGGCCACCGTGCGGCGCGCAGCGCATGAATGCGCCTCGGCCCGGATAACGATCCGACGTCTCGAAGCCGAGCAGTTCGTGATAGAACGTTTCCTGCGCGTCGAGGCAGTTCGTGAAGAACACCACGTGCCCGACTTCGACCGGCTCGGCGCGCGCATAGATCGGGCTCGGCTGGTCGACGCGCAGCGTCTGGCCCCACACGTTCGACGGCGAGCCGGTGATGCCGAGTGCACGCTTGCGCGTCACTTCGATACGGATCGCCATCCCGTTCGGGTCGATACAGCCGACCGCATCGTCCTGCGCGTAATAGCCGGGCTGGCCGGCCAGCTTCGTGCGCAGGTCATCGAGTTCGCGCGGCGTCGCGACGCCCCACGTGACTTCACGCAGCGTCGGGCCCGCCTCGAATGCGGGCGGCAGCGACGGATCGTCGGCTTTCACGATCAGCACGGTACAGCCGTTCAGCGTCTCGAAACGCGCCCGCGTGTCGTCGTGCGCGACTTCCTTCAAACCCCAGTCGGCGAAAAAACGCCGGCAGGTGGCCAGATCGTCGACACCGTACGTGATCTGCTCGATTCCCAAGATGCTCATTGCGTCATTCCCCTTCGCTCAGTTCGCCCACGGCAGCGGCGCGTCGTTCAAGCCCCAGTAGAGGCTCTTCTGCTGCATGTATTCGCGGATGCCGAGACGCCCCTTCTCGCGGCCCATCCCGCTCTCCTTCCAGCCCGAGAACGGCGTGGAGATCGAAAACAGCTTGTACGTGTTGATCCAGACGGTGCCCGTCTCCAGCGCCCGCGCGATGCGCCATGCGCGCTTGTAGTCGCGTGTCCAGATGCCGGCCGCGAGGCCGAACACGCTGTCGTTCGCCTGCGCGATCAGCGACGCCTCGTCGTCGAACGCCATCGCGACCAGCACCGGCCCGAAGATTTCTTCCTGGCAAATGCGCGCGCTGTTCGGCAAGCCTTCGAGAATCGTCGGCTGATAGAAGAAACCGTGCTCGCGCCCGTCGCCCGACGGCCGCTCGCCACCGCACAGCAGCCTGCCGCCCTCTTCCAGCCCGAGCGCGACGTAGCGTTCCACAGATTCGCGATGCTTCGCGGTGATCAGCGGGCCCATCTGCGTGTCGGGCCGCGTCGGGTCGCCCACGCGCAGCTTGCGTGCGCCGGCCACCAGCCGCTGCATGAATGCGTCGTACACCGCCCGCTGCACGAACAGCCGCGAACCGGCGATGCAGGCTTCGCCCGACGAGCTGAAGATGCCGTACAGCACGCCGTTGACCGCGTGATCGAGATCGGCGTCGTCGCAGACGATCGTCGGCGACTTGCCGCCGAGTTCGAGCGACACCGGCATCAGCTTCTCGGCCGCGATGCGCGCGATGCCGCGGCCCACTTCGGTGCCGCCGGTGAACGACACCTTCTTCACGAGCGGATGACGCACGAGCACGTCGCCGATCACCGAGCCCTTGCCCGGCAGCACGCTCAGCACGCCCTTCGGCACGCCCGCTTCCTCGCAGATGCGCGCCAGCGCGAGCGACACGAGCGGCGTGACTTCGGCCGGCTTGAGCACCACCGCGTTGCCGCCGGCCAGCGCCGGCGCGAGCTTCTGCGCATCGGACGCGATCGGCGAATTCCACGGCGTGATCGCCGCGATCACGCCGATCGGCTCGTACACGCTCATCGTCAGGTAGTCGCCGCGCGACGGCGTCAGCTCTTCGTCGAGCGTCTCGAGGCAGGCCGCGAAGTAGCGGAACGTGTTCGCGGCGCTGGCCACCAGCACGCGCGTCTCGCCGATCGGCTTGCCGTTGTCGCGGCGCTGCAGGTTCGCGAGCGCTTCGTGGCGCTGCATGATCAGGTCGGCGATGCGGTACAGCACCTGCGCGCGCTGGTGCGGCTTCAGGCCGGCCCAGTCGGCGCGACGCCACGCGGCGTCGGCCGCCACGACGGCGTCGGCCGCGTCTTCCGCGTTCGCCGTCGACACTTCCATGTTCACCGACTGGTCGGCCGGATAGATGCTCGTGTAAGGCGCGCCACGGCCGCGCCGCCACTCGCCGCCGATCAGGATGCTGCCGTCGGGTACGAGGCTCGTATCGAAAGGAGTCATGTCACAAGTCCCACAAATCTGTCTCTGCACATCCGCCCTCGCCGTGGCGCGAGCGGATGCTCGATGGTCCGGTCAGATCACGCAGCAGGCCGCGCGGTTGCGCAGCGCGCGAATCGCGCTGTACGCCGTCAGCGCGGACGTCTTCGGGTTGTCGGGCAGCGGCTTGCCGCTCATTTCCAGCGACATCTCGCCGAATGCGCCGCGCGCGGTGATGCGGTGCACGTTGCGCTCGACGGCCGGATCGGCGATCAGGCGCACGTGCGTCGCGTCGAGGCCGAGGCCCGCGAGCGCCACCGTCGCCGCGACGTTCGCGTTCTTCGGATACAGCCGCGCGGCGTCGCGCGCGCTGCCTTCGAAGATCACCTTTTCCTCGGTCATCGCGCGCAGGTCGCATAATTCCTCGGCCGGCGTGCCGAGCCAGCCGAGCGGCGGCTTGCGGCCGACGTACCGGACTTCGTCGAGGCCGCCTTCCTTCGCGGACGCCAGCGCGTCGATGCCGCCGATCGCGCCGGACAGCAGCGTCACCGTCGTGCCGCCTTCGTCGGCGGCCTGCGACAGCACGTCGAGCAGCGCGAGATCGGACAGCGCGCCGATCGACGCGACCGCGCAGTCCGTGCCGGCTTTCAGCAGCGGCACGACGTGATCGACGAGCGCGCCGTGGCCCGCGCATTCGAGCGCGAACTCCGGGCGGCGAGCCAGCGCGTCGACCGACGACACGACCTCCACCGCGCCGCCGAGCTCGCGCTGCACCGCCGCGCGCTGGTGTTCCGGCACGATCACGTGCGCGACGCGCAACGACGCATCGTGCTCGACCGCGCGGTACACGGCCGCGCCGATCGCGCCGAAGCCGATCATCGCGACGTCGACGGGGGCGCGCGCCCGCTTTTGCCCGTTATGCATACTGGCGCTCCGTCGGCGCTTCCTTCTTCACCGGCGGCCCCGCGAAGTTCGACGCGAACGAGCCCACCGACAGCATGTCGACCTCGACCATTACCGGCCCTTCCTTCGCGATCCCTTCGCGCACGATCGCTTCGGCCTGATCGAGCGACGTGATCCGGTAGTGCGTGAGGCCGAAGCTCGCGCAGAACTGCGCGAAATCGGGCTGGTGCAGCTGCACGAAGCAGCGGCGGCCGCCGTAATGCGCATCCTGGATGTTGCGGATCACGCCGTAGCACTGGTCGTTCATCAGCACGATCATCACGTTCGCGTTTTCCTGCACGGCCGTGACGAGCTCGCCGACGTTGACCATCAGGCCGCCGTCGCCGACCAGGCAGACCGTCTTCGCCGCCGCGCCCGCGAGCGCCGCGCCGATGCCCATCTGGATGCCCTGGCCGATGCCGCCGCCGAGCGCATGCACGCCCGAGCGCGGCTCGAAGATCTTCAGCAGACGGTTGCCCCACGTGCTGTTCGAGATCGTCACGTCGCGCACCCAGTTGTAGTCGCGGCCCACCGCGCCCTGCAGCGTGTCGACGAGCTTCTTGTACGGCCCGAGGCCCTTCGCCACGTCGGCCACAGCCTCCTCGCGGGCTGCCGCCAGATCGGCCGCGAATTGCGGATCGACCGACAGGCGGCCTTCGAGGCGGTCGGCCAGCTCGGCCAGCACGCGCTTCGAATCGCCATGCACGAACAGCGCGTTGCGATAGCCGCGGTTGTCGGCAAGCGCGTCGGCATCGACGCGGAACAGCGGCTGCGGCAGCGCGAGCTTGTACTTCAGCGTTTCGTTGCCGCGCAGCCGCGAGCCGACCACGACGAGCGCGTCGCAGGTCTTGTAGAACGCTTCGACGGACGCATGCACGTTGAACGCGCCGAGTGTCGCCGGATGATCTTCCGGCAGCACGCCGCGGCCCTGCACGCTCGTCACGACGCCGAAGCCGAGCTTCACGAGGCGTTCGACTTCCTCGCGTGCATGGCGCGCGCCGCCGCCGAGCCACAGCAGCGGGCGGCGCTTGGCCGCGAGCGCGTCGGCGAGCTTCGCGACGCGGGCGCTGTCGTGCTCGCGCACCGCGACGTGCGCCGGCGCGAGGTCTTCCGGCCATTCGATTTCGGCTGCCTGGATGTCGATCGGAATCTCGACGGATACGGGGCCCGTCGGCGCCGTCTGCGCGATGCGCACGGCTTCGCGGATCGTCGGCAGCACGGTTTCGACGGTGCGCACGCGGAACGCGGCCTTCGAGATCGAGTCGAGCATCGACAACTGGTCGGGCGCTTCGTGGATGTACGCGAGATCCCGGTCGAGATACGGCGTCTCGATCTGCCCGGTGACGTGCAGCAGCGCGGTGCCGGCCGTCAGTGCCTCGACCATCGCGCCGGCCGCATTGCCGGCCGCCGTGCCCGTGCTCGTGAACGCGACGCCCAGGCCGCCCGACACGCGGGCCAGCCCGTCGGCCATGTTCAGCGCACCCGCTTCCCCGCGCGCACCGACATACCGGATGTTGCCGCGCGAGTTGATCGCGTCGAGGATCGGCATGTTGTGGATCGAGATGACACCGAATGCGGTCTTCACGCCGCACTGCTCGAGAAAGGCGGCAATCAGCTCGCCAACCGTGGTTTTTTCAGACATGGCGTGCAAAGCCTCCAGAAACGTCGATATGGCTGCCCGTCGTGTAGGACGACAGATGCGTTGCGAGATAAAAAAGTGCCCAGGCGGCCTCGTCAGGCTTGCCGAAGCGATTCAGCGGAATGTGCTTCTTGCGGGCGAGCGCGCCCGTCCAGTCTTCCCAGCTTTCGCCGGGCTGCGCCTGCGTGTCGTAACGGCGGCGCCACTGTCCCGACTCGACGATGCCGATCAGGATCGAGTTCACGCGGATGCGCTGCGGCGCGAGTTCGGTCGCGAGCGACTTCACGAGGCTCAGCACGCCCGCGCGCGCCGACGACGTCGCGACCATGTGCGGCTCCGGCTGCAGCGCGAGCAGCGAGTTCACGCAGGTGATCGTCGGCGCAGCCGCGTCGCGCAGCAGCGGCAGGAATGCGCGCGTCGGGCGGATGATGCTGAAGTACTTCAGTTCGAGTTCTTCGCGCCAGGCGTCGTCGGCCGTATCGGCAAAGGTCGACACGCGGCCCTGGCCGGCGTTGTTGACCAGCATGTCGGCGCGGCCGAAGCGGTCGGACACGGCCTGTGCGAAGGCGGTCACGTCGGCTTCGTCGAGCACGTCGCAGCGCGCGGCCAGCAGCTGTGCGCCTGCGTACTTGTCGCGCAGCATCGCTTCGGCGCGTGCGAGGCGTTCGTCGTCGCGGCCACAGATGGCGACCGACGCGCCGGCCTGCAGGAACCGCTCGGCCGTCGCGAGGCCGATGCCGGACGAGCCGCCCGTCACCACCGCCACTTGCCCGGTCAGATCGATCTGGATCATCGGAGTCCTAAAGCTTTGAGAAACGTGTGCTCGTCATCCGAGCGGTAATTGAGCCGCCGCGACAATTCCGCCGCTGCGCGCTGCACCTTGTCGATCAGCCCGTCCGCGATCAGCGCCGCGTCGATCTCCGGACGCGGCACCGTCACCGTGATGCACGCGACGATCCTCTGCGTCTCGTTGCGTACCGGCGCCGTGACGACCGAGATCCCGCGCTCGAACGACGAATTGCTGACGCCGTAGCCGCGCAGCGCATCCTCGCGGATCACGTCGTACAGCGCGTCGACCGTTTCCGGCGTCGCGCTCGTCATCCGGTTCAGCGCGCCTTCCGGATACAGCGCGTGCAGTTCCTTCAGCGACAGGTCGCCCATCAGCACGTGGCCGTGCGTCGTCGCGTGCGCGGGCAGCCGGGTGCCGACGTTCACGCGGATCGAGCTGAACACCGGCGACTGGCTCTGCGCCTTCGCGACGAACACCACGTCGCGGCCGTCGCGAATCACGATGTGCGTCGTGAAGCCGGTCGCGTCGCGCAGGCTCTCGATCACCGGCAGGCCGAGATCGGTCAGTTCCAGCGAGCTCAGGTATTCGAAGCCGAGCCGCAGCACGGCGATGCCGAGCTTGTAGTTGCGATCCTTGTCCGCGCGTTCGAGAAAACCGAGCGATTCGAGCGTCTGCAGCAGACGGAACACCGTCGTGCGCGGAATGCCGAGCCGTTTCGACAGCTCGGGCGCGCCGAGCACGGGCTCGCGCGGCGAGAATTCGGCGAGAATCCGCAGCCCGCGTTCGAGGCCCGGCACGACGTAGCTGGCTTCCGCCTTCGCGTGGTCGGATTCGTTTTGTTGCAGCGGTTCGCTCATGCCAGCCCCCGCTGTGGGTCGCACTGACGACAGAACGTATCGATCAGCGCGGAATAAACGGCCGGCGCTTCCACGTAGCCGGCATGCCCTGCCTGCGGAATCACCTGCAGCCCGACGTGCGCGGCCGCGGCGATCCGCTCGCACGCGGCGGGCGGCGTGATCGCGTCGTTCGCGCCGACGGCCACGGCCGTGCGGCCGCGAAAGCCGGCGAGATCGGCCGCGAGATCGGCGTTCGCGAGCAGATGCGTGGCCTGCGCATAGCCGGCCGGCACGATGCGCGCCATGTTCCAGCGCACCCATGCCTTTGCCTCCTCGTTCGCGAAGCCGGACAGCATGTTGCCGCTGCGCTGCTCGGCGAGCCCGGCCGGGCCGAGTTCCGCGAGCATCGCGAGCCGTGCGTCGCGGCGCGATTCGCGCGTGTCGGCTGGCGCACTGCCGTAGCCGCCCGCGGGCGAAATCAGCAGCAGCCCGGCGATCCGCGCGGGCATCACGCGGACGAGGCCGCCCGCGATGATCGCGCCGAGCGAATGACCGACCAGCACGCAGCGTTCGATGCCGAGTGCCTCGAGCCACGCGTTCAGCGATGCCGCGTAATCGGCGGCGGCGGGCGACGCGCCGTGCACGGGCGTCGACACGCCGTAACCGGGCGCATCCCACGCGAGTACACGCCGCGATGCACCGAGCGCGTCGAGCTGGCGGACCCACGATGCGGCGCCCGAACCGATCCCGTGCAGCAGCACGACGGGCAGCGCACGGCCCGCATGCTGCGCGCCGGCCTCGCCTGCACCCGCCTCACGGTAGCCAATCGTGCCCGCCGCGCCGGCCGCGCAACGCTGCTCGGGAAACTGCCCGAGCAGCGCGGCGAACGCCGCGGTGCGGTCGCGTTCACGTTTGTCGATGACACTCATTGCTTCATCCGCCCCGTCTCAGCGCTTGATCTTCGCGAGCGGCGAATCGGGCGGATACGTCGGCGTGATCGGCTTCGACGAACCGAGCATCACGCACATCAGCGCATCTTCCTCGCCGATGTTGATTTCCGTGCGATACACGCCCGGCGGCACCGAGATCAGGTCGCGCTCGCCGAGGATCGCTTCCCAGGTCTCGCCGTCGCGCTCGCAGATCACCTTCATCTTGCCGCGCAGCACGAAGAAGATTTCCTCGACGTCGATATGGATGTGGCTCGGGCCGATGTTGCCGGCCGGGATGACCATCGTCGAGAACGTGAAGTTGCCGGCCGGCACCGTGTTGACGTCCTTCGCGACGCCCGTGCCGCCCGTGCCGACATAGCGCATCTGCGCACGGCGGTACTTCGGGTCGTAATCGGCCTGGAACTTCAGCGCGTCCCAGTCGTAGCGCCGCGTCGCATAGCGCGCGACGCGCCCTTCCATCCAGTCGTTGAAGCTTGCGCCTTCCGGCTGGTCCCACGACTTGCGTTCGAGATCGGCGTCCGCCATCGTCCTCTCCTTCATTCCGAGTGAAAACTTCAAATCAGTTCATTACGAAGCCGCCGTTCACCGGCAGCAGCTGGCCCGTCACGAAGCGCGCGCCGTCCGACAGCAGGAACAGCACGGGGCCCGTCACGTCCTCAGGCAATTGCGTGCGCGTCAATGCGCGGCCCTGCAGGTAGAACGCATGGCGTTCGGCCGGTACGTACGCAGTCGCCTCGACTTCGGTCAGCCCCGGCGCGATCGCGTTGACCGTCACGCCGTGCGCACCGAACTCGCGCGCCTGCGCATGCGTCATCGCGATCACCGCGCCCTTGCTGGCGACGTACGCGAGCAGCTTCGGCGCGCCCCACAACGCGGTGTCCGACGCGAGGTTCACGATCGCGCCGCGACCCGACCGCGCGAGGTGCGGCAGCGCCGCATTGCTGACGAGCCACACGCCGCGCACGTTCACGTTCATCACGGCATCCCACGTCGACACGTCGAGCTCCGTCGACAGCTTGCCGCCCGAGTTCGTGATCGCCGCGTTGTTGATCAGCGCATCGAGGCCGCCGAGCGCCGCCGCGCCCTGCGCGACGAAGGCATCGATGCTCGCCGGGTCGGCCAGGTCGAGTGCGAAGAAATGCGCGGCGTGGCCGGCTTGCGTGAGCCGCGCGGCCAGCGCGCGGCCCTCTTCCGCCAGCACGTCGCCGAACGCGACTTGTGCGCCCGCTTCGACCAGCGCCTTCACGAACGCGGCGCCGAGACCGCGCGCACCGCCCGTGACGAGCACGCGGCGGCCGGGCAGCGCGACGACCGGAGCGAACTCAGCCATTCGCGGGCTCCGCGGCGGCATGCGCTGCACGATGCGCGTCGAGCGCGGACAGATGCTCCTGCGCACGCTGGCGCAGCATCCGGCGCACGCGCGTGATGCCGACGTCGTGCTGGTACAGGTATTCGTGATCGCGCGCATGCGGCGCGAGGCTTTCGAGGACGTAGCGATCCTGCTCGAGCACGTCCCAGTGCAGGCCTTCGAGGCGGTTGCGATACATGAAGCGCCACACGTCGCGCTGCCAGCCGCCGACCTTGCGGGTACGCCAGAAGTAAACCTGGCAGTGGTCGCCGTCGACCGGCGTCGCGAAGCCGATGATCCCGAAATTGCCGCCCGGGCCGAACTTCTGCTTGTACGGAATCGCGAGACGCATCCACAGGCAGCCCGTTTCGCCGAGCTCGACCCAGTCGAAGTTCACGTCGCGCTGGCCGATCTTCTCGAACATCAGGCCCGTGTCCGTCTTGCGCACGCGCATGTCGGCCTGCTTGTCGCCTTCGGCCATCGAGTGCGACGTCGCGTGCAGATAGGCACCGTGCATCGGGTCCATCACGTTGTCGATCGCGTACTGGTAATTGCACTTCCAGTTCGATACGCACAGGAAGTGCGCATACTCGTCGGCGACCAGTTCTTCCGGCAGGTTCAGCGGCGCCGGCTCGCCGTGCGCTTCGTCGCCGAACCACAGGAAGATCGCGCCGGCCTTCTCTTCGACCGGATACGACTTCACGCACTTCATGCCTTCGAGCGGACAGTTCGACACGGCCGGCACACGGTTGACCGTGCCACCGCCGTCGACTTCGATGCCGTGATACCAGCACGCGATGTTGCCGCCGAGGTTCCAGCCGAGCGACAGACGCGCGCCGCGGTGCGGGCAACGATCTTCCAGCGCGTGGACCTTGCCGTCGTGATCGCGCCACAGCACGATCTGCTCGGACAGGCGCGTGAGGCCGACGGGCGCGTTCGACACCTGCCAGCTCGGCGCGACGGGATACCAGTAGTTCTTGATGCCGCGGTCGAGATAGTCACGGACCGGGTCGTGGTGGGCTTCGTGTTGGTCGGGGGACGTCATCAGTGTGCTCCGGATGCGGTTGTCGGGTCGGCGCTCAGGCGCGCGGCGCGGTCGGTGCGTTCATTCCGCCAGCGAGGCCATTTCGGCGCGGAAACGCTCGGGTGTCCAAACCGTGCCGTCCGGCGCGCGGAAGCCGATGCGGTTCAGCCCCGCGACGACATCGTCCAGCTCGGTCGCGCCGCTCTCGAACACGCGTTCGAGCGCATCGCCGAGGTCGTTTTCGTATTGAGTCGGTGCGGCCTTGCGGTTCTGCCAGATCTGGTTCTCGACCTGACCGGGGATTTCGATCTGCCCCTTGCCCGCGACGTTGTTCGGCTGCGGCGCCACCCACGGCTTCAGGAAGGGATTGAAGTTGACGGTCGCTTCTTTCATGTCATTCCACCTTGATCTGGATTTCTTCACCGGCGAGGCGCACCGCGTACTGCTTCAGCGCACGTCCGCCCGGCCCCTTCAGGCATGCGCCCGTCTTGATGTCGAACACGGCCTCGTGCAGCGGGCATTCGACCGTGCCTTCGTCGACGAACCCCTGCGTCAGCAGCGCGTACGCATGCGGGCATACGTTCTCGAGCGCATACACGTCGTCGCCGACGCGGTAGATCCCGATTTCCACGCCGTCGGTCCGCTTGAACTCGATCGGCGTGTCTTCCGACAGCGCGCCGGCATGACCGGCGCAAATCCATTGTTCAGACATCTCACACCCTTCCTTCTGATCGACTCTCGGTTTGCTCCGATTTGTTCCATATTAGGAACATCAGTTTATGGATGGTGATTATAGGAGCGACTTTCCACGAGCAAAATAAAAAGCTGCATGTCCTAGGGAAAACACCGACACTTAGCTCGGCCGCTCCCTTCGTCTACCCTATCGAATGTAATTTTTTGTTATGCGACGGGGATTTATCGGCTTTTTCGAGACATCACGCGGTATTGCCGGGCGTCTGCCCGGCGCTCATCCGTCCCGAAAAATTTATTTTTGATCGGGCGCGCCCCCTCTATACTCCATTCCATTAAAGGCACATTGTTCCTTATATGGAACATAAAAATGCCCGTTCGGCGATGAACATGCGCGACGGCCGGCCGTCCCCGCGCAGGCCGTCACAACACGTATTCATCAGGTTGGAGAGTCAGGAGATCAAATGGTCAAGCATGCGGTAGCAGCAGCAGTCATCGGGATGGGCGCCGCGTCGGGCGCGTGGGCGCAGAGCAGCGTGGTGCTGTACGGCAGCATGGATGCGGGCGTCGCATACGTGAACAACGTCGGCGGCCACGCGAAGTGGGCGATGATCCAGGGCAATACGCAGCCCGACCGGTGGGGCCTGAAGGGCAAGGAAGATCTCGGCGACGGACTGTCGGCGATCTTCCAGCTGGAAAACGGCTTCTATACGAACAACGGCCAGTTCGCGACGGCGAACACGATCTGGAACCGCGCGGCGTTCGTCGGCCTCAGCGCCGAGCGCTACGGCACGCTGACGCTCGGCCGCCAGACGCCGCTGTCGTTCGACTATCTCGATCCGCTCAGCACCGCGTATCTCGCGCTGAGCTGGTACGCGTTCCATCCCGGCAACATCGACGGGCTCGCCGCGACCGGCAACGTGCCGTACAACAATTCGATCAAGTACCGTTCGCCGACCTTCGCGGGTTTCTCCGCCGCGGCGACACTCGCGCTCGGCAACACGACGAACTTCTCGACCGGCAAATCGGTCGGCGTCGCGCTGAACTATGCGAACGGGCCGTTCAAGGCGTCGGCCGTCTACTCGAACGAGCACGACCGCTCGCTGCTGATCAGCCAGACGGGTATCACGTCGTTCCAGGGGCAAAACACCGCGAACGGTTATCTCGCCAGCAAGGTCGAGAACATCGGCGCGGGCGCGTCGTACCAGATCGGCGACTTCCTCGTGCATGGCCTCTACACGCGCGTGAAGATGCAGTCGAACGGGTTTTCCGACACGTTCCAGAGCTACGACGCGGGCGTGAATTACCGCAGCAGCGCGTTCAACACGATCGCGGGCGGTGCGGCGACCACGACGCTGGCCGGCCGCCGCTGGACGCAGGTCGAACTCGGCGACATCTACGCGTTGTCGAAGCGCACGCAGCTGTATGCGAACGTGCTTTATGAACACGGCTCGGGCGGCGCGAAGGCCGCGTTCTTCACGGCCGGCGTGTCGAGCACCGCGAACCAGGTGATCGTGCTGACCGGCATTCATCACTCGTTCTGAGCGAACTCGGGCACCGCGCCTGCGGTGCCCGAAAACGACAAGAGCGGCCCGCGGGCCGCTCTTGTCGTTGCGATGCCGCGCACCGCGGCCGGCTCGATGCGCGAGCGTCAGAACATCGCGACCTTGTGGCGCGCATGCGCGAACGTCGGGTCGCTTTCGAGCGGACGATAGTTCAGCCGTTGCGACAGGTCGACCGCCGCACCGCACACCGCTTCGACGAGCCGCTCCTTCTCGCCGGCCTCGCCGATCTCCGAGCGCGGCACCGTCGCGGTGATCGCCGCGACGATCGAGCCCGAATGATCGCGCACGGGCGCCGTCACCGCGGAAATGCCGCTCTCGAACGCCGCCTCGCTGACCGCATAGCCGAGCCGCGCGTAATGACGCACGCGTTCGTACAGCTCGTCGACGGTACCGGGCGTACGCTCGGTGAACTGTTCGAGTTTCTTCTCCGGATAGAGCTGTCGCAGCGCATCGCGCGTCAGGTCGCCCATCAGCACGTGGCCGTGCACGGTCGCATGCGCGGGCAGGCGCGTGCCGACGTGCACCTTCACCGAACCGAACATCGACGCATTGCTTTGCGCCTTCGCAACGAACACCACGTCACGCTGGTCGCGGATCAGCAGGTGCGTCGACAGGCCGGTCGAATCGCGCAGCCGTTCGAGCACGGGCGTGCCGAGATCGGTCAGTTCGAGCGAATTCAGGTATTCGAAGCCGAGCCGCAACACGCCGACGCCGAGCCGGAAATAGCGGTCGCCGTTCACGCGTTCGAGAAAGCCGAGCGCCTCGAGCGTCTGCAGCAGGCGGAACGTGGTCGTGCGCGGAATGCCGATGCGCTTGGACAGCTCGGGTGCGCCGAGCACGGGCTCGCGCGCGGAGAATTCGGCGAGGATCCGCAGCCCGCGTTCGAGCCCCGGCACCAGATAGGACGAAGCGCCGCCGCCCGACGACTCGTCGTCGCCAGGCACCGCCGGCTCAGGTGCATCGCTCATCGTTGTCTTGACCATGTGGACATGGGCGGAAGGAAATCAGTCACGAAACAGGTCATGGATCGCCATGGAGATTCAGTCATGCTACCTCAGTGCGCGCGGGGGCTCGCACCGCTGCGCGGCGCCGCGATGCGGCACGCGCATCCACGCACCATGACGCGTCATTCAAGGTCGAGAGGATAGCAGCGTTGGACGGCGCGACGCCATGCGGAAATCGCCGGACGGCGGGAAGGCGGCCGCGCGGCGCCGGCGCCGGCGCGCGGCACGCGGTCGGGCGACGGTGGCCGAAGCGTGAGCGTCGACGCCAGGCAGCCTACAGACGCGACAGATAGACGCGAATGGTCGTGCGGTCGTACGCAAAGCCGCCGGCCGGGTCCGGCTGCAGCGCGCGTGCCAGATCGACCGGATGCAGCCATCCGGCGCCCAGCAGGCCGCCGTTGATCCCGCGAATCCGGGTGCCGCCGACGGCGATCGCGGCGTGAAAGACATTGGTGCCGCGCGCGAAGCCGACCGCGGTGCCCGCCGGGATGCTCGCGCGCCCGTCCCACTGATTGCCGGTCTCGAAGTTGAAGCGCGTCTTCCACAGCTGGCCGATCGTGTCGAGCAGCGTACCGGGCGCGATCATCGCATCGGCGCGCAGCAGATAGCGGACATAAGCAGCGGCGTCGTAGCAGACGCCGCCGGACACGTACTCGTCGATGTTCGCCATCCCGAACATCAGCGCCTGCGCGTGTTTTTGCCGTTCGGCGATGCCGGATTGGGCGACATGCCCGCCTAACTGGGTCAGTTGCACGGATAGCTCCTTTCAGGAATGCGGGACGTCATCGTCCCGCCGATGCGATAACGTCATATCTTATTACGATATGGCCCGGCATCTTTCAGGCGCGCTCACGCCATACGGGGTTCGCACTTTGCCCGGGAGGACGCAAGCGCGCGTACATGAGGCTTCCGCTACGCGTGTCGCATCGTCGGCGCGATGCTTCAGCATCGAACCGCACGGGCCATTGGCGCGGCGAACCGCCAGCGCACAACCAGAAACGGGAAACAGTCGGGGAAGCACCGTCCGGCCACGGACGGTACGGAGGAAGACGATCCTCGGGCGGAATCGCCGCGCCGGCGTCAGGCCGTCACGGCGTGGTCATATTCGGCGCGGGCAAGCTGGCCGGCGGCGTATGCCTCGGCTTCGCCGCGAAAGCCTTCGCGGCTGAACGCCACGACTTTCACGCCGACGCCGGTCGCCCGCTTCACCGTCAGCGCCCATTGCCATCCGCCGTCTTGCTCGAAGACGTGTAGCGAGGGTTCGAAGGAAGGGTCGAGTACGGTCACGCGTTGTGCTCCTGCCCCGTCGCGCGCTACGTCGGCAACGCATGGAGGCATGTCGAAAGGATCGCGCCGGCCTGCCGACGCGTTTGTGCCATTCCTGAGTGTAGTCAATAATTGTTGCGACGCACCATCAGAGGTTTCACTCACCTATCAGAACCGGGTGGTCGATCGAATCTATCTGAGAGCCTTGCGGGACGGGCCTGAGCGCCCGGCCGGACCACGCTGCATTGAATTCGTGCGGCAACGTGCCGCACGCCCCATCGATTGCTTGCATTGGCCTTTCGTGAATCACCGAAACGGGGCGCGATCTATCCGGCCGCGATCGATACGCGTCGGAAGGTCAGGTTGACGCGTTCGCCCTGCACGCCCGGCGCCTTCGGCACGCGGTGCTGCCATTCGGCCTGCGTGCGCCCGCGCATCACGAGCAGGCTGCCATGCACGAGGCGGTACGCATGCGTGACGCCGGTCTCGCGATGGCGAAGATCGAACACGCGCATCGCGCCGAGACTCACCGACGCGATCACCGGCGCGTCGCCGAGTTCGGGTTCGTTGTCCGCGTGCCAGCCGAGGCTGTCCAGCCCGTTGCGATAGCGATTGAGCAGCACGCTGTTGAAACCCACGCCGCACGTCGCCTCGACCGCGTGCTTCAGCACGAGCACGGCCGGCGTCCAGGGTTCGGGCACGTTGCGGATCCCCGAGTACACGTACACGGCATCGGGCTCGCCCTGCCACGCGGTGAGCCGCGGCAACGGAATGCGCCCGCGCGGCGTGCGGATCGTGTCCTGTCGCCACGCGACCTCGTCGATCAGCGCGGCCAGCGCGTGGTCCGCGGCGGGTGGCGCAAGCCAATGCGGGTACCAGTCCACGTCGGGTGCGGGTGTATCAGCGAAGAGATCGGGCGTCGACATGTCGGCAGGAACGGGCAAGGAACGAAGCAAACGAGGCATGTCTGCATACTAGCCAACGGCGCCGCGCGCCGCCATGCGCTGTCATTCCCCGCTGAAAGAAAGCCGCCGAGAAATCTGCCGTGCACCGCGATACGCGTTCGTATTGCGTGACGGCCGCCTCCCTGCCATCCGCTAGCCGCGCGTCAGCCGGATCAGCGTGATCTCGGACGGCACGCCGAAGCGGTTCGGCGGCCCCCAGTAGCCGGTACCGCGGCTCGTATACAGCCACATGTCGCCGAAGCGGTTCAACCCGCCGACCACCGGCTGCTGCAACCGCACGAACGGCGGCCACGGCAGGAACTGGCCGCCATGCGTGTGCCCCGACAACTGCACGGTAAAGCCCGCGCGGTTCGCCGCTTCCGCGCTGCGCGGCTGGTGCGCGAGCAGGATCTTCGTGCCGACGTCGCGCGGCGCACCGGCCAGCGCCTGCGCGGGGTCGCTGCGATGCGCGGGATCGAAGCCGCCCGCCGTGAAGTCGGTCACGCCCGCGAGCACCGCGCGTGCGCCGCCGCGCTCGATCAACACGTGCTCGTTCAGCAGCACCGTCAGCCCGATACGACGAAACTCGTCGATCCACGCATGCGCACCCGCGTAGTACTCGTGGTTGCCCGTCACGAGGAAGGTGCCGTGCCGCGAGCGCATCTGGCCGAGCGGCGCGGTGTGTTCGCGCAGGCGCTTGACGGAACCGTCCACCACATCGCCCGTCACGACCACCAGGTCGGCGTCGAGCGCATTGACCGCGCGCACGATCCGTTCGATGTAGGGCCGCTTGATCGTCGGCCCGACGTGGATGTCGGACAGTTGCACGATCGTCAGCCCGTCGAGTGCGGCCGGCAGCCCGGCGACCGGAATCGACACGCGCTTGACCGCCGCCGTACGGCGCGCGCCGACGAACCCGATCGCGGTCACGAGCACCGCGGCCGCCAGCACGCCGAGCGCCGTGTCGGGTGCGGCGCCGGGCCATGCGCCGTCATGGCCGAGATGCCGCCACACGAGCACGCCGAGCAGCACGAAGTCGCGCAGGAGCGTCAGCACCAGCAGCGACGAGAAGAAGCCCATCACGAGCGCGCCGGCCCAGCCGACCAGCGTCGCCGCCCAGCCGTCGTCGAAGCGGCGCGAGAACATGCCGACCGGAATCAGGACGACGAAACTCGCCAGCACGAGCGCCGCGATCGTACGCGCGAGCGGCGACGCGAACGCATCGGGAATGATCCGCATCCCGACGTACAGATGGAACAGCACGCCGATTGCAATGAACCGGACAAAGAAACTTCGCATGAAACGTTCACCTTCGTTGCACGACCGCATCCGCGGCACGCGGCGCACGGGCCGTGATGCCCAGGTGCCGCGCGTCGCGCCCTACGCACGATGGTACACAGATCCCGGCCGCGACGACGGGTCGCCGCCGACGGTGCAGCGCCGTGCGGCTTCGCGCGATAATCGGCCATCCTCCCGCCGCCACGTCCATGCGCTTCGATATCGTCGACCTCAAACTTTTCACGCACATCGCGGAAGCGAACAGCCTGACACGCGGCGCCGAACGCGCGCATCTGTCGGTGCCGGCCGCCAGCACCCGCATCAAGCACCTCGAGGAGCAGGTCGGCGTGAAGCTGCTGAGCCGCACGAGCCAGGGCGTCACGCTGACCGCGCCGGGCGACACGCTGCTCGCGCATGCGCGCCGCGTGCTGCGCCAGCTCGAGCAACTGACCGGCGACCTGCAGGAATATGCGTCGGGCGTGAAAGGCCACGTGCGCGTGTTCGCGAACACCACGGCGATGAGCGAGTTCCTGCCGGGCGTACTGCGTCACTATCTCGTCAACCATCCGGACGTGACGATCGACATGCAGGAGCGGCTGAGCCCCGACATCGTGCGCGCGGTGCAGGACGGCATGATCGACATCGGCATCGTCGCCGGCGACGTATGCACCGACGGGCTGCAGGCGATGCCGTACCGGCGCGACTGTCTCGTGCTCGCGACCGCGCTCGGGCACCCGCTCGCCAGCCTGGCATCGACGCCGTTCGTCGCGACGCTCGACCACGACTTCATCGGCCTGCCCGAGGCGAGCGCGATCCATACCTTCCTGAAGCGCGCGGCCGCCGACGTGCAGCGCACGCTGCGCTGGCGCATCCAGGTCAGCAACTTCGAAACCGCATGCCGGATGATCGAGGCGAACGTCGGTGTCGGCGTGCTGCCCGAAGGCACCGCGCGCCGCCATGCGAGGACGATGGCGCTGCGTCTCGTCGCGCTCGAGGACGACTGGGCCGAGCGCCAGTTGCAGATCTGCGTCGCCGATCGCGATGCGTTGCCGCGCTTCGCGCGCGATCTCGTCGACCTGCTCGTCGAGGATGCGCGCGAGCGACCGGACTGACCGGATTCGCATGCGCTCGAGCGGCAATCGACGGTTTGCGCGCCGATTCCGCTGCGTCGACATGGCAAATTCCACTGCGCGCTTTTCGTCTGACGATCCTTGACAGTCCGTTAGCAACCCTACGCGAGCGGGTGCTGGCAGAATCGCGGCGACCCGATCATCGCTGCCGACACGCACGGCCGGACCGTCCGGCATGAGCGACGACGCGGCCCCGGCCGGCCACGACCCGTGCCGTAATCGTATGCCGGATCGCTGGCGATCCGCATCGCGCTGATTTATGATCGGCTCCGTATCCTGGAATCGTCGTCGCGGCGACGATTCGCATTGCGCCGCGCCCGGCATCCACCCCCAAACGTCGAGCTCGTCACACCATGAGAAAAACAACGCCGCGCGCGCCGCTGCGCGTCGCCGCCGTGCTGGCGCCCGCCCTGCCGCTCGCGGGCTGCGCATCGCGCGGCGCACCGTCCTACGTGCTGTTCGGCGCGTACTTCCCGCTGTGGCTCGTCAGCGCGATCGTCGGCGTCGTCGGCGCGATCGTCGCGCATCGCGTGTTCGTCGCGACCGGCTGGGCCGCGACGGTGCCCTACCAGCTCGCCGTCTGCACCGCGATCGGGCTCGTGGTCGCCGTGATCGTGTGGCTCACCGGCACGGGGCCGTTCGCATGAAGGCCGCCGGCATCACCCGCCCCTCCGTCAAAGGCCGCGTGATCGCGCTCGCGATCGTCGCGCTCGGCATCGCGGCGCTCGCGTACGCGTACCACCGCACGACGGCCTACCCGTCCACCGACGACGCGTCGATCGACGCGGACGTCGTGCACGTCGCGTCGCCGGTCGGCGGTCGCATCGTGCAGCTCGCCGTGCATGAAAACCAGCGCGTCGCGAAAGGCGACCTGCTGTACGTGATCGATCCCGTGCCGTACCGGCTGAGCGTCGCGCAGGCGCAGGCCGACCTCGAACTCGCGCGCGCGTCGCTCGACACGCGCCGCCGTTCGCTGATCGGCGAGCGCTCGAATGCGTCCGTCGCCGCCGAGCAGGTCAAGCGCGCGACGCAGAACTACGATCTCGCGACGCGCGACGTGAACCGGCTCGCGCCGCTCGCCGCGCAGGGCTACGTCAGCGCGCAGCAGTTCGACCAGGCGAAGGTGCGCCAGCGCGACGCGTCCGTGTCGCTCGCGCAGGCGCAGGAGCAACAGCGCGCGTCCGCGCAGACGATCGGCGACGACGCCGACGCGATCGCGACACTGCATGCGCGCGAAGCCGCGTTGGCCCGCGCGCAGCATGCACTCGACGATACGGTCGTGCGCGCGCCGCACGATGGGCTCGTGACCGGCCTCAGCGTGCTGCCCGGCGAGACCCTCGCGCCGAACCAGTCGATCTTCACGCTGATCGACGCAAGCGAATGGTTCGCGGTCGGCAATTTCCGCGAAACGTCGCTCAATCGCATCGCGGTCGGCGACTGCGCGACCGTCTACTCGATGATCGACCGCAGCCGCCCGCTGACGGGCAAGGTCGTCGGCATCGGCGCCGGCATCGCGGACAGCGCGCGCATCAACCTGCCGCGCTCGCTGCCGATCGTGCAGAACTCGGTGAACTGGGTGCACGTCGCGCAGCGCTTCCCCGTGCGCGTGAAGCTCGACGAACCCGACGGCAAGCTCGTGCGTGTCGGCGCGAGCGCGATCGTCGAGGTCCGGCATGGCTCAGCCTGCCGCTGACGTCCGCTCACCGGGCCCGCGCGAAGTCCTGCGGCTGCTCGCGCCGTTTCCGGGGCGCGCGGCGATCGCCGTACGCGTCGCGCTGATCTGCGCGCTGACCGCGTTCGTGACGGCCGCGTACGGCACGCCCGAAGCCGCATTGTCCGCGTACGTCGTGTTCTTCATGATCCGTGCCGACCGCGTGACGAGCGTCGTGCTCGCGGCCGCGCTGCTGCTGATCGTCACGATCGTGATCGGGCTCGTGCTCGGCATCGCGATCTTCAGCATCGACTATTCGATCCTGCGGGTCGCGTGCATGGCCGTGCTGTCGGTCGCCCTCCTGTACCTGACTTCCGCCAGCAAGCTGCGCCCGGTGGGCGCGATCCTCGCGATGATCGTCGGCTTCGGGCTCGACCAGCTCGGCCTCGCGCCGTTCGGCGAAGCCGCCACCCGCGCGCTGCTGTATATCTGGCTGACGATCGCGATCCCCGTCGGCGTGGCGATCGTCGTCAACCTGCTGATCGCGCCGTCGCCGCGCAAGCTTGCGCACGCGCAGCTCGCGAAGCGGCTGCGGCTCGCCGCACGGCGCCTGCGCGGCGACGACGACGCACGTGCCGCGTTCGACGCGAGCCTGCGCGAAGGCGACAAGCAGTTGCTCACGTGGCTCAAGCTGTCGAAGCTCGAAGGCTCGTCGAGCGCCGCCGACTTCGCGGCGCTGCGGCAGGCCATCGTGTCGAGCACCGCGCTGATGGTCGGCGTCGCGCTGGTCGATCGCGAACCGGACGCGCGGCTGCCCGATGCGTTCGCCACGCCGATCGCCGCGACGCTCGACGACATGGCCGCCATTCTCGAACGCGGCGGCTACCCGGTCGACGTGACGCTCGCGCTGCCGCCGGCCGACACGCTGCCGCCGCTCGCACGCATCGCCGCGACCGATCTCGAGGATGCGATCACGCATTTCGCGGAGCCGGGCGCGACGGCGCCGACGACTCCGACGGCCGATGCAACGGCGGAGGCTTCGGCCAACGCAACGCCCGCCGCCGCTGCGGCCACGCCCGAAGCACCCGCCGCCGCGCCGGCACCGGCGCCACGCGGCGGCTTCTTCCTGCCCGACGCACGTACCAATCCCGACCACATCCGCTATGCGCTGAAGACGACCGCCGCGGCGATCTTCTGCTATCTGCTGTACTCGCAGCTCGACTGGTCGGGCATCCACACCTGCGTCGTCACCTGCTACATCGTGTCGCTCGGCTCGACGGCCGAAACGGTCGAGAAGCTCACGCTGCGGATCTTCGGCTGCATCATCGGCGCATTGCTCGGCACCGCCGCGCTCGTGTTCGTCGTGCCGGCGCTGTCGTCGGTCGGCCACCTGATGGCGCTGGTGTTCGCCGGCGCGTGGCTGTCCGCGTGGATCGCCTTCGGCTCGCCGCGCATCGCGTATGCGGGCTTCCAGGTCGCGTTCGCGTTTTTCCTGTGCGTGATCCAGGGCGCCGGCCCCGGCTTCGACCTGACGATCGCGCGCGACCGCACGATCGGCATCCTGCTCGGCAACGTCGTCGTGTATCTGGTGTTCACGCGCATCTGGCCCGTCAGCATCGGCAAGCAGATCGACGTCGCGTTCGCCGCACTGCTCGACCAATGGCGACGCATCGCGCAGATCGCGCAACCGGCCGAACGGCGCGCATTGGCCGCCGAAGCGTTCGCCCGCCACGGCGCGATCTCGCAGGAACTCGGCCTGGTCCATTACGAGCCGTCGTGGGTGCGGCCGGCCGCGACGTGGCTCGCCACCCGGCGGCGCGCGCTCGCGGAACTCGGCGCGATCGAAGGCCCGCTGTTCCTGCTCGCCGAACGCAAGCCGGGCGACGCGGCAATCGGCGCGCAACTCGCGCGCGTGACCGAACCGGGCAATGGCGACACCGTGCCCCGCACGCCCGCTCCGACGCCACCGTCGAGTGCCGCCCCCACCGACCCCGCGCGCGACGCGCTGCTGAACCTGATCGACACGCGGCTCGCGCGGATCGCCGACGCCGCCCGTCAAGCCACACCGAAGGAGCCTGCCCCTCATGCGCCTACCTGAACCGCCGGCCGCCGCGATCGCCGCCACCGTGCTCGCGACCGCCGTCGCGCTGGCCGGCTGCGCGACGTCGTCGATCGATCTGGCGCCGGAGGCGTCCGACCGCCCGTGGCAGCCGCAAACGTCCGCCGCGGGCGACATCGTGGCGGCGCCGCCGCGCGCGTCCGCGCAAGGTGCGCATGACTACACGCTGCCTGCCTCGCCCGCGCTCGCGTCGGTTTCGGCGCCGGCCGCGCTCGATGCAGCACATGCGTACACGCTGCCCGAGCTGATCGATCTCGCCGAATCGGCCAATCCGCTGACCCGCATCGCATGGAACGACGCGCGCAACGCGGCGCTCGCGGTGGGCCTCGCCAAGTCCGCCTATCTCCCGCGCCTGTCGGCGACGGCGATGGGTGCGTACCAGGCGAACCACGGCTCGACGTCGACGATCCTCGGCGATTCATCGAGCAACACCACCGCGCACGGCACGATTTCGGCGCTGTCGCTGCAATGGCTGCTGTTCGATTTCGGCGGCCGCGCGGCGCGCGTCGAAGCGGCCGAACAGGCATCGATCGCGTCGAACGTCGCGTTCACGGCCGTGCACCAGCAGGTGATCCACGACGTGACGGTCTCGTACTACCGCTACGAAGCCGCCCGCTCGCGCGCGCTCAGCGCGCAACAGGGGCTCACGAACGCGGATGCGATCCTCACGGCGTCCCGCGCACGGCTCAAGCACGGCGTCGGCACGGTCGTCGAGCTCGCGCAGGCGACGCAGAACCGCGCGCAGGCGAACCTCGCGCTCGTGCAGGCGAACGGCGCCGAGAGCGACAGTTACCTCGCCCTCGTCTCCGCGCTCGGCATCTCGCCGCTGTCGAAGCCGACCATCGCCGTGCTGCCGAAACGGCCGCTGCCACCCGCGCTCGGTTCGTCGGTCGACGCGATCGTGTCGGACGCGATCGCACGCCGCCCCGACCTGCAGGGCGCGTTCGCGGTCGAAAAGGCCAACCGCGCGAAGATCAAGGCAGCTCAAGCCGCGTTCATGCCGAAGATCTTCCTGTCCGCATCGACGTCGTATGCGAGCGGCGGCACGTCCATCTCCGCGCTGCCCGCGATCGGCGACCAGGCGCCGACCGTCAACCTGAACGGCAGCCGTTACGGCGGCGGCGTGTTCCTCGGCGTGACGATCCCGCTGTACGACGGCGGCCTGCGCTCGGCCGTGCTGATGCAGGCACGCAACGACGCGGAAAGCGCATCCGCGCGTCTCACGCGGACCAAGGAGGAAGCGGTGCGCCAGGTCGTCGCCGCGCAGAACGCGGTGCAGACGAGCCTGGCGTCGCACGACGCCGCGAAGGCGCTCGTCAATGCCGCGCAAACGAGCTACGACGCGGCGCTGACCGCGTACCGGAACGGCGTCGGCTCGGTCACCGACGCGACGATCGCGCAAAGCCAGTTGCTCGCCGCGCGCAACGCGGAGGTCGACAGCTATGCCGGCGCATTGTCGGCCGCCGCCGCGCTCGCGCTCGCGACCGGGACGATCGGCTCGGCGCAGTAGCGCCGGCCGCAACGCGGTTGACGCGGGCGCGCGCCGCCCACTAGAATGCCGCCCATTCTTCCTTCAGGAACCATCGTGGACAGTTGCAGCACTCCGTTGCGTGCGCCGCTTGCCGCCTGAACGCCTGTCCGCCGCAGTTCTCCTGCCACGGCTCGCGTTCCGCGAGCCGCACGCTCACCCGTTTCACACTGAATGACGCATTCGCGCGGTACAGTACCGCGCGATGACGGCTCGCGCCGCGTCGCCTTCGGCCTTGCGCCGCGGCGGCGCGTGCCGGCATGCGCTTCTTGCACGGCAGGACAACCATGACTTTCGATTTCGCACTTCGCCTTTTCACCGCGTTCGCCTGCGGCGTCGCCATCGGCCTCGAGCGCCAGATGCGCCAGCGCACGGCCGGCCTGCGCACCATCACGCTCGTCGCGAGCGGCGCGTGCCTGTTCGTCACGCTCGGCGTGCTGACCGGCAACGGCGTCGCGGGCGTCACGCAGATCGCCGCGTATGTCGTGTCGGGCGTCGGCTTTCTCGGCGGCGGCGTGATCATGCGCGACAAGGGCTCGATCCAGGGCATCAACACGGCCGCGACGCTGTGGTGCTCGGCCGCCGTCGGCGTACTGGCCGGCTCCGGCCACTACGTGCCCGCGCTCGCCGGTACCGGCGTCGTGCTGCTCACCAATACGGTGCTGCGCGGCGTCAGCCAGGCCATCAACGCGACGCCCGTCTCCAATGCCGATCTCGTGCGCGAATACCAGATCACCGTGATCTGCCTTGCCGCCGACGAAGTGCACATCCGCACGCTGCTGTCGAACGCGATGTATGCGAAGCCGCTGTCGTTCCAGAGCCTCACGAGCGAGGACGTGCCCGAGCAGCCGGACCGGCTGAAGGTCACCGCGACGTTGAAGCTGCATCCGAAGGATCAGCAGAAGCTCGAGCAGATCGCGAGCCGGATGAGCATGGAGAAAAGCATTTCCAGCGTGAGCTGGACCGCGAAGGAAGCGGAGCCGATGATGGAGTGAGCCACGTGGCGGCCGCCGCCTCCGGCGCCGCCGTCGCGTCGCGTCAAGGTGTTTCGATGAGCCCCGCCGAGATCGCCTTGACGACTGCCTGGACCTTGTTGGTCGCGCCGAGCTTCTCGAGGATGTTGTTCACGTGGAAGTTGACCGTGCGCTCCGAGATGCTGAGGATCTGGCCGATTTCGCACGCGGTCTTGCCCTCGGCCGTCCAGCACAGCACCTCGCGCTCGCGCGCGGTCAGCGTGACGCCCGCGGCCGGCGACAGCTTCGGCACCATGAAGCGGCTCATCAGCGAATGCGACAGGTTCGCGAGCCAGTTGGTCTGCAGCGTCAGCATGTTGATCTCGGCTGGCGTCAGCCGGTCGGCTGCCGGGCGATGCTCAGCAGGCCGAACGCGCCGCGCGCCGCCCAGCTCGATTGCGCGACGCCCACCGACAGCCCGAAATCGCGCGCGTCCTGCCACAGCGGGCACGGGTCGATCCGGTCGACGTCCGGCCAGACGATCATGTTGGTGCTGAGCGCGCCGTCGCGAACCGTCGAATCGATCTCGATGTAGTTCTGCGCCTGATAGTGCGCCATCCAGCCGTCCGGATAGGTATTGAAGATCGCGACCGCGGGCTTCGAAACGGGCAGCGGTACGCGAATGCCGTAACAGCAGTATTCGAATCCGAGCCGCTTGGAATAGGCGGCGATCCGCTGGAAGAGCTGCTGCTCGTCTTCCGCGGCGCTGAATTGTTGGTAGGCATCCTGCCAGCGCAGTTCCATTCGTTCTCCGACAACGTCACGCTGTCATACTTGTCAGGTTCCAGCACCCGTTCGAGGCTGATACATTCCGCGCATGACTTCACCCTTGCTGCACCCTGTCCCCGGCCCGTCCCCGGACGGCTACGTACGCCTGTCAGAAGGCGCACTGGCCGCACTCGCGCTCGAGCATGTCGCGAGCGGCCTCGACCCGTCGCTGCTGGCCGAACTGCGCGATAACGCGATCGACGCCCGCCTCGCCGGCTATACCGAATGGCATCGCCCGGCCGGTGCCGGCGTCGCCTACGTGACGGTCGGCTGGGACTGGTACCTCGAACGCGCGACGGGCACGTTCGTGATCGCGGGCGGCGACGTCCGCAGCAACGTGATGGCCATCGACGCCAAGGGTGCCGACATCGGCATGTTCCGCACGGCCGCCGCGCTCGCCGCCCGACTCGCCGCGATCGACTGGCCTGCCGCAGTCGCGTCGGCCCTGCTCGGGCGTGACGACGCCTATCATGCCGGCCCCACGCTCCAGTGACAACCGGCCGCGCATTCTTCCGACGATTTTGCCAGACTGGCGCTCTTTATAAATAAAAGCCGCCCGGTTTTCAATCCCGTCGATCAAGAAACCGTTACCACGTCCCGAATGGCGTCTTCACGTCGCCACCCTGTAAGAGTTACCAGTTACAGGCTCCTCGTGCCGCGCGCTGTAATGCACGCATATAAAAGCACAGATCCGAGGACATCCATGCAGACCTTCGTTCACGAGGAAGGGCGGTTGCCACACGAACTCGCGGCGGATCTCGGGCGCTATCGGCGCCGTGTGTTCGTCGAACAGCTCGGTTGGGCGCTCCCGTCGGCGAACGAAAGTTTCGAGCGTGACCAGTTCGATCGCGACGATACCGTCTACGTGTTCGCGCGAAACGCCGACGGCGACATGTGCGGATGTGCGCGCCTGCTGCCGACGACGCGCCCGTATCTGCTGAAGTCGCTGTTCGCCGACCTGGTCGCCGAGGACATGCCGCTGCCGCAATCGGCCGCCGTCTGGGAATTGTCCCGATTCGCGGCGACCGACGACGAAGGCGGCTCCGGCAACGCGGAGTGGGCCGTGCGTCCGATGCTCGCGGCCGTCGTCGAGTGCGCGGCGCAACTCGGCGCGCGGCAGCTGATCGGCGTGACGTTCGCGAGCATGGAGCGGCTGTTCCGCCGGATCGGCATACACGCGCACCGCGCAGGCCCGCCGAAGCAGGTAGATGGGCGTCTGGTGGTCGCGTGCTGGATCGACATCGATCCGCAAACGTTTGCTGCGCTAGGAATAGAGCCGGGGCAGACTACCCGGCAAGCTATCGCCGCCTGAGCTGGAACGCGCATTCCATCCGGGCGGCATCGTAAC
This sequence comes from Burkholderia cenocepacia, assembly GCF_014211915.1. NCBI lineage: Bacteria > Pseudomonadati > Pseudomonadota > Betaproteobacteria > Burkholderiales > Burkholderiaceae > Burkholderia > Burkholderia cenocepacia. Next base: position 1,273,179 of record NZ_CP060040.1, read on the forward strand.
GAAGGAGAACCAACGTGGATCAGTCTCAGGTCTTTCGCGCGATGATGCCCGGGTTGACGAGCGCCGGCGGCGCCCGCATCGCGGTCGCCTATCCGTCGTTTCCCAGGCCGTTGCCGCTCGTGCGGCTCGACCGTCGCGGGCTCGTGTTTCGTGCCGTCGGCGCCGCACCGCTCGTGTGCGGGCTGCCGCGCCCGGCAACGCTGCTGGTCGCGGACGAGCCGCTGTGCTCGCTGCGCCTCGTGATCCGCGACATCGCCCCGGCCGGCGACGGCCGCCACGACCTGACGATGCAGCCGTCCGGCGCCGCCGGCGACGAATTGCTATGGCACGCATTGCGCGATCGCGAGCCGTACCGGCAGATTCGGCACCCGCTCGCGCCGGTCGCCCTGCCCGTCGCCACCGGCGGCGAACCGCATGCGGCGGCCGCCGAAACCGCTGCGCGCCCGTCGCGCAGCGCGGCCTTCCGCCTGCCCAGCCATAGCGACGCGCTGTTCTTCGCGGACTGGCTCGAATATCACTTCGACGAACTGCGCGCGCTGTCGCAACAGCATGGGCCGCAACTGCAGCTCAATCAGCTCGAACGACAGGTCGACGATGATGAAGTCGGCGTGCGTTTCGTCTACGACATCGACGGGCACGCGACGCGGCACGCACTGACCGACTGCGCGCGCGAAGCGTGTACATGGATCGAGACGGAGATGCGCAGCAAATACGCGCTGCCGGTCGCGCAAGAGCGGTTTGGCGCGTTTGCGGCGCATGCACGGGTCGCCGGCATGTGAATGAGGCCGCGCCGCGCGCCGCCCCAAGGCGGTCTGCGCGGCGGCAAGTTGCGCGGATGCAACGAGGGCTTGCAAACGTCCGGGTTTTCCCTTAAATTTACGTCTGTCTCCTCCATGTCTCCAAACATGGATTCAGCCCGCTCACAGCAGCGGGCTTTTTTATTGCCTGAACGGTTTACGGGGCCACATCATCACCACCGCCGGCTAGCCTGCCGGACGCATCCCGGTCGGCCGCACCCAGTAGTGATGCAGCGCAAATATCAGCGCCACCGCCGCGATCAGTATCAGGAGCAGGTACAACCACCCTTTCCTGGTCGACGGCAGGTCCGCCAGGGCGCTCGCGTCACCCGTCAGCGCCGCCAACGCGACCATCGCCAGGCCGGCCAGCACCAACGTCCCTTTTGCCACCCATCCGAACGCGACCTCTAGTCCGGCTGCCCATCGCGACTGACGGTAAGGTCCGACAATTGGCCGACGCAGATCAGGCTTACCCATTCGTCAGTTCCCTACCGGCATGCGCGTGTACGCGCATCGTGCGGCAAGCGCTGCCGAACGCATGAATGTTGATGGGTAGCCGCTGCGATGCGGAGTGCGCACACTGGATCGAAATGCGTCATGTTTTCTTTCGCGAGACGAGGCTCAGCACAATTCGATTCGTTTGGCCGGGCCGAATCGATATCGTTCGATACGGCCAGTATCGCCCGAAACGCGATCCGCTCGCCTCGCCCAATCGCGATCGGCCGGCTTATCATTGACCGGCCAGCCACTTCCCGTCGAGGTCATCTTGCACGCCCATCTGCGCATTGCCCGTCCGGTCAACAACCTCGCCCGCACCGAACGCATGTATCGCGACGGCCTCGATCTGTCGGTACTGGCGCGCTTCGACGATCACGACGGCTTTTCCGGCGTGATGCTCGGACGCAAAGGCCTCGACTATCACTTCGAGTTCACGCACTGCCCCGACCATCCGATCGCGCCGTCGCCGACGCCCGAGGATTTGATCGTGTTCTATTTGCCCGATCGGCCGGAATGGGAAGCCGCCTGCGAGCGCGCGACCGCACACGGCTTCATGCCGGTGACGTCGTTCAATCCGTATTGGGAAATTTCCGGCCAGACCTTCGAGGATGCCGACGGTTACCGAATCGTTTTGCAGAACGGCACGTGGCGCTGATGGGCTGACGTGCGTAAGCCGTTACACGCCGGGGTGGCTGCCGCCGGTGGTCGCACATCCGCACTTGCCGGTCGCCGGCGATGCAGCGTCAGGCATTCGGGCTTCGATTCGACGGCGTGATCGTTACGCGAGTACGGAACGGACGAATGCCACGCCCAACGCAGTTGACTGTCACAAGCGGCCACTGGACGCATGAGGGGAAGGAAGTCGCGATCGTCGCGTGTACCGGCAATGATCGGAACAACAGATGACGAGAAACGGGCGCTAGCGCCGCCCGCTCGGGTTACTCGTTTTCTTCGAAGTAATGCCCGAACTTCGTCTGCTTCGTGCGGATATAACGCTCGTTTTCCTCACGCACGGGCACCGCAAGCGCCACGCGCTCGCAGACGGGAATGCCATGCTTCACGAGCGTATCGAACTTCTTCGGATTGTTGCTCATCAGCCGCACCGACGTCACGCCGAGGATGCGCAGGATCGCAGCGGCCGAGTCATATTCGCGAGCGTCGTCGGGGAGGCCGAGATCGAGGTTCGCCTCGACGGTGTCACGCCCCTGCTCCTGCAGCGCGTACGCGCGGATCTTGTTGCTCAGGCCGATGCCGCGGCCTTCATGGCCGCGCAGATACAGCAGCACGCCGCGGTCTTCGGCCGCGATGTAACGCAATGCGAGATCGAGTTGCTCGCCGCAATCGCAGCGGTACGAGCCGAACACGTCACCGGTCAAGCATTCGGAATGCAGCCGGGTCAGCACGGACTGCTCGCCCGTCACGTCGCCCATCACGAGCGCGAGATGTTCGGCATCGCTGCCCGATACGCGAAACGCGTATGACGTGAACGTACCGTAGCGCGTGGGCAGCGACGCCGTGGCGACGAGCGTCACGCACTCGTCGGCCTGGCCATTGCCCGGCGTGGGCGATTGGGGACGCGAAGACATCATGAATTCAATCGAAACTTCAGGAATGTAGGAGTTGTGTGGATGGTGCGTGACGGGAGTTTACCGCTAATCTGGAAACGTCACGCGACTGCCGCCGCCCGCCCGGCTATACTGGGCTCACCGGGTGACGCGCAGCACGCCCCGCCTGCCCTGCATCGACCTGCACACGGAGAAAGCGAATGAGCACGACTGTCGCGCAGATTCTCAAGGCCAAGCCGGATTCGGGCCGCACCATCTACACCGTCACGAAGTCCGATCTCGTCTACGACGCCATCAAGCTGATGGCGGAAAAGGGCATCGGTGCACTGCTGGTCGTGGACGGCGACGACATCGCGGGTATCGTCACCGAGCGCGACTACGCGCGCAAGATCGTCCTGCAGGACCGCTCGTCGAAAGCCACTCGCGTCGAGGAAATCATGACGGCGAAGGTGCGCTACGTCGAACCGTCGCAATCCACCGACGAGTGCATGGCACTGATGACCGAGCACCGGATGCGCCACTTGCCCGTGCTCGACGGCGGCAAGCTGGTCGGTCTCATCTCCATCGGCGACCTCGTGAAGAGCGTGATTGCCGATCAGCAGTTCACGATCAGCCAGCTCGAACACTATATCCACGGCACGCCTACCGTCACGTCCGCCTGATCCGCCCAGCAAAAAAGGCCCAAACGCGTCAGCGTCTGGGCGGAAAGCCGCCGGCATGCGGCGACGGAGGTTCTGCTCCTGCGGACGGACGACGCGCGCAGTTCGCGCGCGTCTCGTCAATTCAGCGGTGCGCTCGGGCAGACCGGGGGATGTTCAATCAGTTACCGAAGTACACCGAATTCACGGGATTCGGCGCGTCCCGCGTCACGCGGCGGCCGCCTTGCGCGGCACCCGTCGCCACGGCACCGTAGCCGCTCGTATCGGCTTGCGCGAGCATCGGCTGATTCGGCTGGATGCGTTGCTCGGCAGCCTGGATGTCGCTCGGATATTGCGAATCGCTCGCCAGCGGCTTGTAGCCGTTCTGCTCGAGCTGCACGAGTTCGGCCTTGACCTGAGCGCGGGTCAACCCCTGCTCGGACTGTGCAAACGATGCAATCGGAGTGGCAAGGACGGATGCGGCAATAGCTGCGTAGATGATCGACTTCATGATTTACCTCCGGAATATGTTCTCTTTTGACGTCGCCTCGGCAGGACTGTCTGAAGCGATTGAATTCAGTGTAGTGCGCGCCACTCCAAGGGGAAACCCTTAGTTTGAACATACAGCGTTGCATTTTTGGAAAAAATCACCCACTGTTTCCGGACAGGGTCGTCGCGACTTGCTTCATCTACACAACAATCGCTGACGAAACGCCAACAACCCGATCACATGTCTGGAAGGTTGTGTTGTAAAATCGTAAGGTTTTATTCGCCAGTCGATATTCCATCCACCATGTACGCGCTCACGCCCCTTTCGGTTTCGCCGTCCGGCCCGGCCGGCGTGCGCGCGCGCGCCGGCCAGCCGGCGCATTCCGTCGCTCGACGCACGGCCCAGGCGCCGCTCGCCCCTGCCCGGCGCCTGATCTGACCGCTCGGTCTCCACCCGGAGCCAGGTTAGACAGGCTCCGGGCGATCCTCATAGGCACGCCACGCCTGCCCCGCCGATCATTTGGAGAACCACCATGAAACAACGCCTTTACCAGCTGACCGAACTCGACGTCGCTCGCCTCGAAAAGCATGCCGAGCACAACCCGCGCTTCCAGACGATGCTCGACACGTTGCTCGAACGCGCCGATATCGTCCAGCCCAACGCCATCAAGGCGAACGTCGTCACGATGAACTCGCAGATCACGCTGCTCGACGAAGCGACCCAGGAACAAGCCACCTGGACGATCGTTTATCCGGACTCCGCCAACCTCGAACTCGGCCGCCTGAACGTCTTCTCGCCGGTCGGCATGGCGCTGCTGGGCACGCAACGCGGCCAGATGGTCAAGGTGATGCAGCCGAGCGGCGCCGAAAAGCTGATGAAGGTCGCCTCGATCGTGTTCCAGCCGGAAGCGAACGGCGAATACACGCGCTGAGCCGCCGGTCGACCCGCGCCGCGCCATACGGGCGCAGAACGAAAAAAGCGAGGCACCGGTGAACTGACCCCACGAAGTTGGGCGGTTAAAAGCTAAGCGGCCAAGGGCTTGAACCGCTTGGATTTCTTGGACAGTACCGAGCGTTAGTGTTCGGTCTTTCTAGAGCAGATCACACCGGCCTCGCTTTTTTGCATCCGGACGATCCGGGTTGCCGCCATCGCACTCGGCAGACGAAAAAAAGGCGCCCGAAGGCGCCTTTTTCGATGTTGCGAAGCGGGTTACCCCGCCCGTCACGCTTAGAAGCGGTGACGCAGACCAACCGTTGCTGCGGTTTGGTTGACCGACGAGCTCGATGCCGTCGTGTTGTCGCCGTTGTAGATGCCCGTGCCAACGATGTTGTTGCCCTTCGCGCCACGCTGGTACACAGCTTGTGCGTACACGTCGGTGCGCTTCGACAGCGCGTAGTCAGCTTGCACGCCGAACTGGTTCCAGTGCGAGCTGCCGTTGTTGACCTTCGCGTTCGTGTACGTGTAAGCAGCACCCAGGCCGAGAGCCGGCGTCAGGTTGTACTTTGCGTTGACTTCGTAGTTGTCAGCGCGCAGCGTCGGAACGCCAGCAGCTTGGTTGTCGATACGCGATTGCGTCCATGCAGCGCCGACTTGTGCCGGGCCGAATGCGTAACCAGCAGCAGCACCGTACGTACGGACACGGCCTTGGCCACCCAGCGTCGATGCGCCGTTCGTGTTGGTACCGTCACCCAGGTTTGCTTGCGAGTATGCTGCACCCAGCTTCAGACCTTGGAACTGGTACGACAGACCGCCGCTGTATGCGCGGTTGTTGCCGAAGTTCGTGTTGTTCGAGAACGAGTACGTACCGCCGAATTGCAGGCCAGCGTAGTTAGCGCTCGTGTACTTGATCGAGTTGTTCAGCGCGACGTCGCCGTTCGTGCTCAGACGGTCGTTGTTCAGCGGGTGCGCGAAGTACGTGCCGCCCCACGAGCCCGTTGCCGTCAGCGGCGCCAGGTAGTCTTGCGTTGCGTCATACTGCTTACCCAGCGTGACCGTGCCGTACTGGCTCGACAGGCCGACGAAAGCCTGGCGGTTGAACATGCCGCCGTTGCCGTTTGCGAAGCGGCCGTTACCGATGTTGAAGCCGCTTTCCAACGTGAAGATTGCCTTCAGGCCGCCACCGAGGTCTTCCGAACCACGCAGACCGAAACGGCTTTGGTCGATGCCCGAGCCCATCGACCACAGCGACTTGCCGCCGACGTTGCTTTGGTAGGTGATGCCTGCGTCCAGCACGCCGTACAGCGTGACGCTGCTTTGCGCGTGAGCGACGGTAGCAAACGATGCTGCAGCTGCTGCAACGATCAGAGTCTTGTTCATTCGTGGAGCTCCCTTCTAAAAAGAGGCAGGTCTCGCGACCTTGTTCATAAACGGTCTGCAACCGCCCGGGAGCGCCATCGGTCCTGCTGGCGGCGCCCGGATAGTTGCCCGTTTGGGAACCGTGAGTTTAGGGGTGTACCCTAGGGGAGCGATCCGCAAATAAAGAAATAAGCTTTTCCAGAACTAGAAATAATGAAAGTGGGGCCGCGTCATAAGTATTTGTTTTAACGGTTGTTTTTGACTTCTTGACGAGGGCTTTTTGGAGCCTTTCATCGCACCATTCTTTCATGTCATCGTCTTGACGGTTGCATAGAAACAACAAGCGGATTCGGTCCAGCACCCCGAAATCGGCAATTATTACCCGATTCAATCTCAAATATTGGCCATCCCGCATCTAAAACGTCGCCCTCGACCGGTAAACAGGAGCGACGCCTGCGCCACGGCGAAATCCTGTCAGCCGTCAGAAAGGGAAAAGGCGGCTCGCGCCTGCCGTGATACGCGGTAACAGCCTTAACCGCCCGCGTAACCCGGTAAGCGTACCGGCAGGCTAATGTAAGGCAGCCTCGCATACAGAACAGGAACCGCCATGAATCGACGCTCGCTGCTGCGCGCCATCGGATTGACCGCCGCCTTCGTCGGCACCGGCTGGCTGCGCGCCGCCGCGGCCCAGCCCGCCCCGCCCGGGTACCGGCCCGCCGGCCCGAACCATGCCCCCGGCCGGCCGCCCTATGCGGATCGGCCGCGCTTCGCGCCGCCGGCGGCACGCCACGACCGTCGCCCGCCACCACCCCGGCCGCACGGCTATATATGGACGGACGGCTACTGGCGCTGGCAGCGCGGCCGCTATATATGGGTGTCCGGTCGCTGGGTCGCGCGGCGCCCCGGGCGCCGCTGGGTGCCCGGCTACTGGCGCCGCCAGGGGTCGGTCTGGATCTACGTCGACGGTTCGTGGCGGTAAGCAGCGGCCCGGCTTCGGCCAATGAAGCGTCCGAGCGGAACGGCGCGCGAGAACCGCCGCCGTCCGCGGCACGGAATCATGCGCTACGGCAGGGGCGCCCGGTCAACCTGTCGTCGGGCCGCCCATTTCGACGACATCCTTCGGATAACGAAGTCACGCGATGGCGATGCGAATGCATCCGGCCATGCTTCGACCCATCGCGCTCATCTGCCGCACATCGTCAGTCAGCGAACCGATGCGCGCGTCGCGCTCAGTGTCCGCCCTCTTCCAGCTCACGCGCCCGACGGCGTGCCGCGCAGATCGCGCGATGATGTTCGTCGGCCCACCGGATCATCGCCTGCATCGGCGTCAGGAACGAACGGCCAAGATCGGTCAACGCATATTCGACACGCGGCGGCACCTCGGCGAACAGCGTGCGACTGACGAAGCCGTCCTGTTCGAGCCGCTTCAGCGTGCGCGACAGCATCTGGTTCGACACATCGCCGATCGTACGGCCGAGTTCGTTGAAGCGCATCGTTCCGCCCGCCAGCGCCTCGAGCACGAGCAGGCTCCACTGGTCGCCGATGCGGTCGAGCACATCGCGGATCGGGCACGGCTGATCGAGTTCGACGGATTCGTCGGCGGACGGAAGCGGCATGACGGGAGTCTCTTTCACGGGCGATGCACGGTCACCGCGGCGTGACCTGTTCACACCGCGGTAACTTCTTGTGACGGGTTCGCGGCAACTGTACCATTCGATCGGCCCGACAGCCGCCCCGGATTCGCCAGTTCAACGAAGCATGACGATGCCGCGCGCCTCGCCATCCCGGCACCTGCAACCTCACGGTCCGGTCGGCGAAACCTTCGTGCCGATACGACATGCATCCCGCGGCCAAGCCGTCATCGCCCGCGGGTCGTCGCGACTCGCGCAACACCCGATGGCGCTCGCGCATCCGTCCACAATCGTCAACCAAGGAAAACGCTACATGCCTTCGTTCCGCTCCCCCGTTCGCGCCGTTGCCGCGTTCGTCTTGCTGGCCGCATCGACGGCCGCGCTGGCCACCGGCGCGACCGCGCGCGACCTCGCCGCCGAGGAAGCCAACCGCCAGCTCGTGCTGACGTTCTACGACCGCTTCTTCAACCGGCACGAAGCGGTCGAGGCCGCCGCCGTCGTCGCGGACGACTACAAGCAGCACAACCCGCACGTGCCGGACGGCAAGCAACCGTTCGTGTCGTACTTCGTCGGCGCGTTCCAGAAGAACCCGGCATCGCGCGCGCGCATCGTCCGCAGTGCGGCCGACGGCGACCTCGTCTATCTGCACGTGCATGCGACCGAGCGTCCGGGCGATCGCGGCGAAGCGGTGGTCGACATCTTCCGCGTGAAGGACGGCAAGATCGTCGAACACTGGGACGTGATCCAGCCGGTACCCGAAACGTCAGCGAACCGGAACACGATGTTCTGAAGCACGGCGCCCGCGCATCGGCCGGCCGCCGGGCTGAGCCGACCGACGCGCGAACCGGCCGCCGTCACACGACGCCGAGCGCCAGCACCTGCTCGGTCGTCAGCACGTCGCCGAACGTGTCCGACAGCGCGGCCAGCGTCGCACGATGGAGGTCGCGGTGCGGCACCGTGCCGCCGTCCGCGACGTCGAGGTCGCGCGTGGCGCATGCATCGTCGACGACGATCACCGCATAGCCGAGCGGCACCGCATCGCGTGCCGCGCCGGCCACGCACGCATGCGTCATCAGACCGGTAACGATCAGCGTGTCGATGCCGGCCACCTTCAGCCGCGCATCGAGGTCCGTCGTCGGGAATACGCTCACCGACGTTTTCTGCACGACTGCGTGCTGCGGCGCCGGCTGCAGGTCCGACTGAAAGCGGAAGCCGTCGCTGCCGTCGGCGAAGATCGGGCTGTCGGCCGTACCGACGTGCTGGACGTGAAACACCGGAATGCCCGCGCGGTCGGCGAACGCGATCACGCGCCGCGCATTGCCCAGTGCACGGGGCCCGTCCGGAATCGGCAGCCGGCCGCTGAAGTATTCGTTCTGGAAATCGATCACCAGCAGCGCGGTGCGGGCGGCGGCGATCGACGTCGGCGCGCTCGCGCCGGCCAGGGTACGGATGGTCGGATGTTGCATGGCATGCTCTCTTGGTTGGCACATTGAAGGAACGGCACGCCGGGCCTGCCGGCGCCGCCGCACGCAGCCCGGAACCTCTCCGGCCGCGACGCGCCAGTGTCGGGCCGCGCGGCGTGATGCGACAGCGGCGCGCGGGACAACGTCCGACAGGATCGGGCCAACGTGCGTGTGAGCCACCTACGACAACACGGCCGTTCGCGCGCCCGGCCGCGTGCGGCCGTACGCAGCCATCATCGCGAAACTGAGCAGGAAACCCGCGCCGCCGATCAGCAGCAAGCCGGTCTCGCCGAATACGGGCAGCAGGTTCGTCAGCGCGCCCGTCACGACCCACGCGACCGCCATCACCGAGCCCGCGACGCCGAGCGCCCAGCCCTGCCGATCGTCGCTGACGGCATCGGAAAACGCCGTATACATCGTCGTGTACGCCACCATGTCGAAGCAGCCGACGACCATCGCGAGCGCCCACAGCACCGGTTCGTGCGGGAACAGCGCGGACAGGATCTGGCCAAGCCCGGCCACCAGCAGGCCCGTCTTCGCGATATCGATCACGCGCCACACGCGCAGCATCAACCGTACGACGCACAGCAGGCCGAACACGAAGCAGAGGCCGATCACGCCGCTGAACAATCCGAGCCGTGCGCTCGTATAGCCGAATTTCGCCTGCAACAGCAGCATGATGGTCTGCAGGTAGAGCCCGTAGCCGACCTGCATCAGGAAGAACACCACCGACAGGAACGCGACGTTGCGCTGGCGCGCGGCCTCCACGATGATCCGCAGCGGCAGCAGCGGATCGATACGCGTATCGCCGCGCGGCGCGGCGGAATCGCGATACGACGCCCAGGTCCAGCACGCGCAGATCAGCGACAGCGCGGCGACCAGCATGAACGGCGTGCCGTAGTCGAACAGCGGCGAGATCGTCCGGTCGGACGTGACGCCGCCGAGTACCGGGCCGACGATCACGCCCGCGCTGAACGCGAGCGACATGATGCTCATGTTGTACGCCTTCGTGTCGGGCGTGCTCAGATCGGTGATGGCCGCCTGCGCGATACCCTGGCAACCGGCCATCAGGCCGGTGAGCCCGCGGCCGGCCAGCAGCAGCGCGACGCTGGCATGCCACGCGCCGGCCGCCATCATCGCGTAGCCGGCCGCGAGGCCGAGCACGCACAGCAGCAGAACGCGACGGCGGCCGTAGCGATCGGACAGCTCGCCCATCAGCGACGAACCGAAGAACATGCACAACGGGTAGATCCCGTAGCCGAGGCCGAGATAGAAATTGCGCGCGTGCGCGCCGGCGTCGGCCGGCAGGATGCCCGCGTGCGGGTCGCTGAAAATAGCGGACATCATCGGATAGACGAGCCCGAACCCCATCGCATCGAGCGCGATGGCGAGCAGGCAGGGGCCGAGCATTGTGTAGTCGAGCCGGGACATGGCGACCTTCCGGACAGAGTGGATGATCGCCCAAGCGTAATGATCGGGCCGCTGCCGCGGTAGGCCGGCGGCCGCGATGCTAAGCATCGGCTCTCCAGCTAGTCGTGCGTCTGTACGGCCCGGGATGGCGGCCATACGCCATATCGTCAGCGATTCACGGCCACGCCAAAGCGGATCGAGCGGCGCAAATATCGCGCATTCGAGATGCTTACGACGAAGGAGAACGATGTTTCCCGGCCGGCGGGCAGCGGGCGGCAAGCGCCCGCGCCATCCATGCGGCGCGGGCAATGCGATCTCAGTGCGCCGCCTCGGCCACTGGTGCGCGGCAGGCGATCAGGCCTCGTTGCACGGCCGGCCGCGCGGCGATCTCGGCAAGCCAGCGCTCGACGTGCGGAAAGCCGGCAACGTCGAGATCCAGCTCGCCCGCCGTGCGCAGCCACGAAAACGCGGCGATGTCGGCGATCGAATACCGCGACGACGCGAGATACGCCGATTCCGACAAGCGAGCGTTCACGACGCCGTAGAGCCGCAGCGCCTCCTTCCGGTAGCGGTCGATCGCTTCCGCGTTGCCCGTCTTCGATGCATGGAGGAACCACCACAACTGGCCGAGCATCGGCCCGATCCCGCCGATCTGGAAATGCAGCCATTGCTGGACCGCCGTGCGCTCGGCGAGCGTTTCAGGCTGCAGGCGACCCGTCTTCTCGGCGAGATAGCCGAGGATCGCGCCGGATTCGAATACGGCCAGCCCCGCATCGTGGTCGACGATGGCCGGGATCTTGCCGTTCGGATTGATCGCGAGATACGCCGGGCTGCGCTGCTCGCCGGCGGACAGGTTCACCCGCACGCGATCGTGTGCGAGCCCGGCCTCTTCGAGGTAGATCGCGATCTTGTGTCCGTTCGGCGTGTCGGCCGTATAGAACGTGAGGGGGTGCGTCGAGGTCATGTCGGTCCTTGTCGTCGGGTTGTCGTTGCAACTACAATCGTTGCAATTGCAATCCTATGCCGGAATCGATGTCGCCGGCGACATGCCAGTACTCGGAGGAGGGACATGCAGACGGCGCGACCCGGTCCGCCCGTGCGGATACCCGATAGCCGCCGCGCCGTGGCGGCCTGCCTCGAACGGCTGACGACGCGGCGGCGTCCCTGCTCGGCGCGCCGTGTGCCGGATACGTTACTTCGCGTCGGCTGCCGCGTCGCGCGCGGCAGCGGTCGCACGGTCAAGCGCGGTGATCATCACCGCCCGCTCCTTGCTGGTGAACTGGTCGAGAAATAGCTCGGCGACCGTCGACTGATACACCTTCCACATCTTTTTGCGCAGCGCCCGCCCCTTGTCGGTGATGCGCGCGAACGCGGCGCGGCCGTCGTCCACCGAACGCGTGCGCGTAACGAGCCCCTCCTGTTCGAGCCGGTCGACGAGCCGCGTCAGGTTGTAGCGCTCGATCGCGAGCACGTCGGCCAGTTCGTGCATGCGGCGCGTGCCGTCGGGGCCGCTTTCGAGCCCCCACAGGGCGTCGTACCACGCGTACGCGGGCAAGCCAGCCGCCGCAAGGCGACGCTCGATCTCGCGAATCATCGTCCGGTGCGCGCGGACGAACGAGAACCACAGATCGGGTTCGGTTGCGTTCATGTCGGGGCGTTCCTCTCGCTTGATTGCAGTTGCAATCAAATTTTACCGCGAGAACGATAGCCCTCTCGTGCGATCGCAATCGTCGCCTTCCCCGCCGCCCGCCGAGCGTGTCGTCGCGCCGCGCCGCTCGCGCTACTGCCCCGACCGAGCGAGCGGACCTGGCGTGCCCCGCTCCGTGCCCGACGGCCAGCCGCCCGCGAGCGCCTTGTACAGCGCGACCGTCGATGCGGCGCTACGCATCCGCCCGTCGGCCGCCGCATCCTGTGCCTGCAGCAGCGTCCGCTGCGCGTCGAGCACTTCGTAGTAGTCGATCGCACCGGCCGAGAAACGCGCCTGCGCGAGCTGCGCCGCGCGTGCACTATCGTCGGCCGCCCGCACGAGGTGCGCGGTCTCGTCACGCGTGCGGGCGACACGCAGCAGCGCGTTCTCGGTTTCCTCCAGCGCGCCGAGCACGGTCTGCCGATACTGTGCAAGCTGGCCGGCCGCTTCCGCGTCGCTCGCGGCGATCCGCGCACGCACGCGGCCGACGTCAAGGAACGACCAGTCGATGCCGAGCGCGATCAGGTTGGTATCGCTGCCCGCACGGAAAAAACCGTAGCTGCTCGTCGCGCTACCGAGCAGCCCCGACAGCGTGAAGCGCGGGAACAGGTCGGCGGTCGCGACGCCGACGCGCGCGGTCGCCGCATGCAGCCGCGCCTCGGCGGCCGCGACATCGGGACGGCGGCGCAGCAGGTCGCCCGGCGTGCCGGGATCGATGTCGGCCGCGAGCGCCGGCAGCGGCACCGGCGTGCCCGTCGCGGCCGTCTTCGGCAGGTCGAACCGGCCGATCAACGCATCCGGCGTCTGCCCGGTCAGCACCGCCAGCCGATGCTCGTCGACACCGATCGCGGCTTCGTACACGGCGATCCGCGACGTCGTCGATTCGTACTGCGCACGCGCTCGCGCCGCATCCAGTTCGGAGCCTCGCCCCGCGCCGACGCGCGCATTGATCAGCGCGAGCGTCTGCCTCTGGTTGTCGGCGTTCTCGCGAGCGATCCGCAACCGCTCCTGCGAGCCGCGCAGATCGACGTACGTGCTGGCGACCTCCCCCGCGATCGCGACGCGCACCGCACGCACGTCGGCCGCGCTGGCCGCCGTTTCCGCACGCTGCGACTCGATCGAGCGGCGCACGCGGCCGAACAGGTCGAGCTCCCACGCGGCATTGATGCCGACATTGGACGTCGGCGTATCGCGCTGGCTGCGCGGCGCGCCGAACGCCTGGTCCTTGCTCATCAGCTGATGGCCGATCTGGCCGCTCGCGGTGATCGTCGGATAGCGGTCGAACGTGGCCTGCGACAGCAGCGCATTCGACGCGTCGTAGCGCGATACGGCGACCTGCAAGTCCTGGTTCGCCGCGAGCGCTGCGTCGATCAACCGTGTCAGCGTCGGATCGCCGAACCCGCGCCAGAAGGTGGCATCGGCGTCGGGCGACGTGTCGCTCGGTGTATCGGCCGGCGCTGCGTCGCGCTGCGTGGCCGGACGAGCATCGCGCGCGAACCGCGCGGCCGTGGCGGTATCGGGCCGTTTGAAATCCGGGCCGACCGCACATGCGGCGAGCGTCACCGACATCGCGAGCGCGGAAAGACGGAAAGCGGCGCTCATCGGTTTTCTCCTTCGAGGGTGCCGTGCTGTTCGCTCCAGACGGCCGGCGTGCCGCCCGCGAGCTTGCGGATCGCCACATAGAACACGGGCGTCAGGAACAGCCCGAACAGCGTGACGCCCAGCATCCCCGCGAACACGGTGACGCCGGTGGCCGCCCGCACCTCGCTGCCCGCGCCGCTGCCGATCAGCAGCGGCACCGAGCCCGCGATGAACGCGACCGACGTCATCACGATCGGACGCAGCCGCAGCTTGCACGCTTCGAGCGCCGCTTCGACCACGCCCTTGCCCTGGATCTCGAGCTCCCGCGCGAATTCGACGATCAGGATCGCGTTCTTGCATGCGAGCCCCATCAGCACGACGAGACCGACCTGCACGAACACGTTGTTGTCGCCGCCGGACAGCCACACGCCGAACAGCGCCGCGCACATGCACACAGGCACGATCAGGATCACCGCGAGCGGCAGCGTCCAGCTCTCGTACAGCGACGCGAGCACCAGGAACACCAGCATCACCGCGAGCGGGAACACGACGATCGCCGCGTTGCTCTGCGTGACCTGCTGGTAGCTGAGATCGGTCCATTCGAGCGTGATGCCGGGCGGCAGCACGTCCTTCGCGATCTGCTGCAGCTTCGCGATCGCCTGCGACGACGACATCGTCTTCGGATCGGCGTCGCCGATCAGGTCGGCGGCCGGGTAGCCGTTGTAGCGCACGACCGGATCGGGGCCGTACGCGGGCCCGACCGTCACCATCGAGCCGATCGGCACCATCTCGCCCTTCGCGTTGCGCGTGCGCAGGTTCGCGATGTCGGCGGCCGTCTGCCGGTGGCCGGCATCCGCCTGCGCCATCACGCGATACACGCGGCCGAACACGTTGAAGTCGTTCACGTACATCGAGCCGAGATACACCTGCAACGTATTGAACAGATCGGTCAGCGCGACGCCCTGCGCCTTCGCCTTCAGCCGGTCGACCTTCACCTCGAGCTGCGGGATGTTCGCCTGGTACGAGCTGACGGGATAGCTCATCCCCGGCGTCTTCGCGACCGCGGCCTGGAACGCCGTGAGCGCCTTCTGCAATTCGCCGTAGCCGAGCCCGCCGCGATCCTCCAGGTACAGCGAGTAGCCGGAGCCGTTGCCGAGACCCTGGATCGGCGGCGGCATCAGCGCATACGTGATACCTCCGTCGATCGCCGCGAAGCGCGCGTTCAGGTCCGCGTTGATCTGCGCGGCGCTGCGGTGACGCTGGTCGAACGGCTTCAGGATCACGTACGAGTTCGTGATGTTCGGCGTGTTCACGCCCTGCAGCGCATTCAGCCCGGCGAACGCCGGCACCATTTCGACGCCGTCGGTGCCGAGCGCGATCTTCGTCATCTGCTCGGTCACCGCGCTGGTGCGCGCGAGCGACGCGCCTTCCGGCAGCTTCGCGCCCGCGAACAGGTACAGCTTGTCCTGCACCGGGATGAAGCCGCCCGGCACCGCGTTGAACAGCAGCGCGGTCGCCGCGAGCAGCGCCGCATAGACCGCGAACACCACGCCGCGCCGCTTCAGCGTGCGCCCGACGACGCCGTGGTAGCGGTCGGAACTGCGCTCGAAGAAGCGGTTGAACGGATGGAACAGCCAGCCGAATGCGCGGTCGAGCGCGCGCGTCAACGCATCCTTCGGCGCGCCGTGCGGGCGCAGCAGCTTCGCGGCGAGCGCGGGCGACAGCGTCAGCGAATTGATCGCGGAGATCACCGTCGAGATCGCGATCGTCACCGCGAACTGCTTGTAGAACTGGCCCGTGACGCCCGACATGAACGCCATCGGCACGAACACCGCGCACAGCACGAGCGCGATCGCGACGATCGGCCCCGACACCTCGCGCATCGCCTGGTGGGCGGCATCGCGCGGGCTCAACCCCTGCGCGATGTTGCGCTCGACGTTTTCGACCACGACGATCGCATCGTCGACGACGATCCCGATCGCGAGCACGAGCCCGAACAGCGTCAGCGTGTTGATCGAATAGCCGAGCAGATAGAGCCACGCGAACGTGCCGACCACCGACACCGGCACCGCGACGAGCGGAATGATCGACGCGCGCCACGTCTGCAGAAACAGGATCACGACGAGCACGACCAGCACCACGGCCTCGATCAGCGTGTGCTGCACCGCGCGGATCGATTCGCGCACGAACACCGTCGGGTCCCACACGGGGCGATACGCGACGCCGGGCGGGAAGCGCTTCGACAATTCGTCGAGCTTTGCGTACACGGCCTTCGCGACGTCGAGCGCGTTCGCACCCGGCGACAGGAAGATGCCGACCACGGCCGAATGCCTGTCGTTGAAATACGAGCGCAGCGTGTAATCGCCCGCGCCGAGCTCGATGCGCGCGACGTCGGACAGCTTCACGACCTGGCCGTCGTCGCCGTTGCGCAGCACGATGTCGCTGAATTCCTGCACCGTGCGCAGACGGCCGCGCACGTTGATCGACACGAGGAAGTCGTTTTTCTTCGGCGACGGTTCCGCGCCGAGCTGGCCGGCCGACACCTGCACGTTCTGCTCGCGCACGGCCGCGATCACGTCGCTCGCGGTCAGCCCGCGCGACGCGAGCCGGTTCGGGTCGAGCCACAGCCGCATCGCGTAGTCGCCGGAGCCGTACACGCCGACGTCGCCGATGCCGGTGAGCCGCGACAGTTCGTCCTTCACGTGCAGCGTCAGGTAGTTGCGCAGGTACAGCGAATCGCGGCTGTTGTCCGGCGAATAGAGGCTCACGTACATCAGCGGCGTGGGCGACTGCTTCTGCGTGGTCACGCCGTACTGGCGCACCTCGTCGGGCAGGCGGGACAGCGCCTGGCTCACGCGGTTCTGCACGCGCACGGCGGCCGTGTCGGGATCGACGCCCTGCAGGAACGTGACGACGACCTGCAGGCTGCCGTCCGACCCGGCGACCGACTTCATGTACATGATGCCTTCGACGCCGTTGATCGCCTCTTCCAGCGGTTCGGCCACCGACTCGGCGATTTCCTTCGGGTTCGCGCCCGGGTACGTCGCGCGCACGACGACGCTCGGCGGCACGACTTCCGGATATTCGCCGGCCGGCAGCATCGGAATCGAGATCAGGCCGAGCGCGAAGATGACGATCGACAGCACGACCGCGAAGATCGGCCGGTCGATGAAGAAGCGGGAGAAATCCATCGTCTCGCTCCCGTCAGTGCGCGGCAGGCGCGCCGGCGTCGGCCACGGCCTGCGTGCCGGCGCCGGGGTCCGCCGCGGCGCGTGCGGGCACCGCCTTCGGCTTCACCTGCGCGCCCGGATAGTAGATGCGCTGCACGCCGTCGACCACCACGCGGTCGCCCGACTGCAACCCCTTCTCGACGATCCGCTCGCCGTCGAGTTCGCGGCCGATCGTCACGTCGCGGCGCAGCGCCTTGTCGCCCGGGCCGATCACGTATACGTACTTGCGGTCCTGGTCGGTCAGCACGGCCTTGTCGTCGACCAGCAAAGCGTCCTGGTCGCGGCCGCTGACGAGCTGCACGCGCGCATAGAGGCCCGGCGTGAACGTATGGTCCGCATTCGGCAGCCGCACGCGGGCGCGGATCGTGCCGGTTTGCGGATCGAGCCTGTTGTCGAGGAAATCGACGGTGCCCGCATGCGGGAAGCCCGTCTCGTTCGCGAGGCCGACGCGCACCGGATCGGCGCCGATCGCGCGATGCGTCGGATCGGTGCGCCGCGCGTTGTAGCGCAGGTAGCTCTGCTCGTCGCAATCGAAGTACACGTAGACCGGGTCCTGCGACACGACGGTCGTCAGCAGCGTGTCGTCCGCCCGCGCGAGGTTGCCGACGGTCGCGACCGCACGGCCGACCCGGCCCGCGATCGGCGCGCGCACTTCGGTGAAGCCGAGATTGAGCTTCGCGTCGGCCACGGCCGCATCGGCCGCCAGCAGATCGGCACGCGCCTGCTCCGCGGTGGCGCGCGCGTTGTCGAGCTCCTCCTGCGACGTCGCATGCGCGTCGATCAGCGTCTGCACGCGCTTCAACTGCACGTTCGCGAGGCTCGCGGCCGCACGGGCGCGCTGCTGCTGCGCATTCGCCCGGTCGAGCGCGATCCGGTACGGGCGCGGATCGATCTCGAACAGCAGCGCGCCCTGCGCGACCACATCGCCCTCCTTGTACGCGACACGCTGCAGGTAGCCGCTCACGCGCGGCCGCAGTTCGACGGCGTCCACCGCTTCGACGCGCCCGTTGAATTCGTCCGCGAGGCGGATGGTACGCGGCGCGACGGTGGCGACGCCCACTTCGGGAAGCGGCTGAGCCGACGATGTGCCTTTGCCGTCGTGACAGCCCGACAACGCCAGCAACAGGGCGCAGGCCGCGCCCAACGGCGAGGTCCTGCGTAGGGAAAAGGAGAGCATGATGCCTCGCGACGGGTTAAACTGCCGCGTAGCATAAAAGTTGAAGTTAACTTCAAGTCAAGCTTTCCCGGAGGGCGTCATGGGTATCCAGGAAACCCCGCAATGGCCGCTGATGTCGATCCGCGAAGTGGCCGCGCGCAGCGGCGTGCCGGCGTCGACGCTGCGTTTCTACGAGACGCGCGGGTTGATCAAGTCGCACCGCAACGGCTCGAGCCATCGCCACTATTCGCGTGCGGTGCTGCGGCTGATCGCGTTCATCGTGTTCGCGCAGAAGATCGGCTATTCGCTCGACGAAATCGCCGAGCAGCTCGTCAGCCTGCCCGAGGACGCCGCGCCCAGCAACAAGGACTGGCAGCGGCTGTCGCGCGGCTGGAAGCAGCGCGTCGCGAGCCGGATCGAGGAGCTGCAGCGGCTCTACATCAATCTCGACGAATGTATCGGCTGCGGCTGCCTGTCGCTGAAACGCTGCAAGCTGACCAACCCGGAAGACCGCGCCGGCCGCAACGGGCCCGGCGCGCGGCGCTGGCTCGGCGACAAGCCGCCGACCGATGCCGAGTGACGCGCCTGCCGTACGCGCGCTGCGTCACCCGACGCGCCAGCCGCCGTTCACCGCGATCGTCGCGCCGGTGACGAACGACGCGCGCGGCCCGGCGAGCCACGCGACCGCGTCCGCGACGTCGTCCGGCTGTCCGGCGCGGCCAACCGGCGTCTGCACGCGGATCATTGCCGCGACGGCCGGCGCGACCCCGTTGTCGCCGAAGAAACGCGTGCCGGCGATATAGCCGGGCGCGACCGTATTGACTGTCGCGCCGCGCGGCCCCAGTTCGCGTGCCAGCGCGACGGTGAAGCCTTCGACGCCGGCCTTCGCGGCCGCATACGCGAGACCGCCCGGCAACAGGCTGCCGGCGCGCGCCGCGATCGAACCGATGTTGACGATGCGCGCCGCGCGGTCGGCCAGGTGCGGCAGCACGGCCATCGTCGTCAGGAACAGGCTTTTCAGGTTCGCATGGAGCACCGCGTCCCATACGGCCTCCGCTTCGCCCGCCTTCGTATCCGCGCCGACGCGCCCGGTCAGTCCCGCGTTGTTGACGAGGACGTCGATACGCGGCCACCTTGCAGCGATCGCTGCGACCACCGCTTCCGCGTCGCGCCGCACGCTCAGATCGCCTGCCTGCCCGATCGCCGCACCGCCGAGCCGCGCGACGGCCGCCTCCAGCCGCGCCGCATCGCGCCCGACGATCGCGACGCGATACCCGTCCTGCACCAGCCGGCTCGCGATTGCGAAGCCGATCCCGCTCGACCCGCCCGTGACGATGGCCGTTCGCTGCTGTTCATTGCCCGTCATGATCTGTCCTCCTGAGTATCGACGGTTGACGACAGGGACATTCTGGGCAGCCCGGCATGATAGGTAAAATACGAATTCGATGATCCACTGATACATGGACGGTATCGCATGATCGATCTGCGCCAGTTCCGGCAATTCATCGCGGTCGCCGAAACGCTCAGCTTCCGGCGCGCGGCCGAGCGGCTGCACATGGCCCAGCCGCCGCTCAGCACGGCGATCCGCAAGCTCGAGGACGAATTGGGCGTCGCCTTGCTCGAACGCGACAACCGCGGCTCGCGGCTCACGCCGGCCGGCGAGGCCTTCCTGCTCGAAGCACGGCGCGCGCTCGAACAGGCCGAGCGCGCGGTGGCCGTGGCGCGCCGCGCGGGCGCCGGCCTCGGCGGCACGCTGCGGCTGCGCTTCGTCGACAGCACCGTGAACGCGCTGTTGCCGTTGATCCTCCGCGCGTTTCAGGAACGGCATCCCAACGTGGATTTCCAGCTCGAGGAAGGCACGACCGCCGACCAGGTGCTCGCGCTGCGGCAGGACCGCACCGACGCCGGCCTCGTCGTGCTGCCGGTGGCCGATGCCGGCGACGTGCATGTCGAGCCGCTGCTGCGCGACCGGATGGTCGCCGCGCTGCCCGACGGCCACCGGCTTGCGCACCGCCGCCGCATCGCGTTGGCCGAGCTGGCGGACGAACCGTGGGTCATGTTTGCCGCGCATCACGGGCCCGGCATGCATGCGCTGATCGTAACGGCATGCGCGCAGGCGGGCTTCGCGCCGCGGGTGGTCCAGCAGCCGCGCCAGATGCAGACGACGGCCGGGCTCGTCGCGGGCGGCATCGGCGTCGCGCTGATGCCGCGCCTGTTCGTGCCGATGCATCCGCAAGGCATTACGTTCTGCGAACTGAAGGATGCGGGCAGCCCGCTCGCGTACGAAGTGGCGCTGGCGTACCGCACGCCATCGCCGCTCGTCGATGCGCTGCGCGAGAGCGCGCGGAACGCGGTGCGCGAACTGGGGCTGGTCACCGCGACCTGACCGCGCGCATCGCGCGCGCGGCGCTCAGGCCCGGTCGCCGAGGAAGTTGAACACGACGCCGAGCACGGCCTCGCGGAACGCCTCCGGCCGCGTCGGCAGCGACGTGTACTCCAGCATCATGTGGCTGTACGACACCGTCGTGCCGATCGCGCTCGCGATCATGAAGAACAGCACGTTCGGATCGACCGGACGGATCGCGCCGGCCTCGACCGCGTCCGCCAGCAGCGGAAACATCGCGTCGTGATACGGGCGCACGATCCGCTCCTGCAGCCGGTCGAGCCGCCCGCCCTCCTCGGTCGCCGCCGTCGAGAAGAACATGCCGATATCCGGTTCCGCGAATTCGTGATCGACGCACAGCTCGAGCGCGCGCCGCACGCGGTCGCGATGCGGCAGCGACGACGCGCGCAACGCACGCAGCGCGTCGAACATCGGTTCGGCCAGCTCGACGATCTGCTCGACGACCGCCAGCCACAACGTTTCCTTCGTACCGAAGTGATGGGCGATCAGCGCCGCGTCGATGCCCAGCTCGCGCGCGACTTCGCGCACGCTCGTCGCGTCGTAGCCGCGCTTCGCGAACGTGCGGCGCGCGGCCCGCAATATCACGTCCGGGCCGACGGACGCATCCGCCAGCGGCCGTCCGCGCGTACGCCGCTTCGACGGCGCGCGCTCAGTCACTTCTGCCACGTTTTTCCTGCTCCTTGAACGATTCGAATGCCCGTGTTCGGTCCCCGGTTTCACGTACCGGAAGCGGGCGGCCTGCCCCGCTCCGTTGACACGCGGAGCCGGGAAGCGCTAGGATCATACCTTATTCATCACTTGATGATTTATCCATGACAACCCCTACACGCATCGTCATCGTCGGCGGCGGAATCGCCGGGCTGCAGCTCGCGACCCGCCTGGGCGAGCGTCTCGGCCGGTCCGGACGCGCGCAGATCACGGTCGTCGATCGCAGTCCGACGCACATCTGGAAGCCGATGCTGCACACGATCGCGGCCGGCACGCGCGACGTCCAGCAGCAACAGGTGATCTTCCTCGCCCATGCCCGCGACCACGGTTACACGTACCAGCCCGGCGAACTGAAGGGGCTCGATCGCGCGCGCCGCCGCGTGCAGCTCGGCGAGATCCGCTCGCAGGACGGCGACGTGGTGATCGACGCACGCGAACTCGAATACGACGTGCTGATCCTCGCGCTCGGCAGCCAGGCCAACGATTTCGGCGTGCCCGGCGTGCGCGAGCACTGCTACTTCATCGACAGCCAGCAGCAGGCCGAGACCTTCAACGAAGCGTTGCGGATGCGCGTGTTCCGCAGCATCGCGCGTGACGAGCCGTTTCGCGTGGCGATCGTCGGCGCGGGCGCGACGGGCGTGGAACTCGCGGCGGAACTGAGCCGCTTGCTCGAAGTGGCGCAGGCCTACGGCGACGACACGGTGCGCGAGCGATTGCAACTCACGTTGCTCGAAAGCGGCCCGCGCATCCTCAATGCGTTTCCGCCGCGGATTTCCGCGTCGGCCCAGCGGCGACTCGAACAGATCGGTTTTCGCGTGCTGACGTCGACGCGTGTCACGTCGGCCGACGCGAACGGTTTCCACTATGGCGACGGTTCGTTCGCCGAAGCCGACCTGATGGTGTGGGCGGCCGGCGTGAAGGCGCCCGATTTCATGCAGGCGCTGGGCGGGCTCGATACGAACCACGCGAACCAGATCGTGGTCGGCCCCACGCTGCAGGCGACCGGCGACGAGCACGTGTTCGCGATCGGCGATTGCGGCAGCCTGCTGCCCGACGGCCAGGAGCGGCCGCTGCCGCCGACCGCGCAGGTCGCGACGCAACAGGCCGAGCATCTCGCGAAGCATCTGCCCGCCTGGCTCGACGGCACGCCGATTCCGCCGTTCGCGTTCCACGATTTCGGCGCGCTGGTGTCGATCAGCGATTACGACGCGTTCGGCACGCTCGGGCAGTTCGGCTTCTTCCGCGGCGGCTTCATCCAGGGGCGCTTCGCGCAGTTCAGCCACCTGATGCTCTACCGGCGGCACCAGCAGGCGCTGCACGGTTTCTCCAAGGCGACCTTGCTGTGGATCGCCGAACGGATCAACGGCTGGGTGCAGCCGCGCATCCGCCTGTCGTGATGCCGCGCGTCGCGGCACCACGTAACGTTTCGAGGAACAGAAACATGAACAATCGTGTAGCGCCCTGGCTCATGACCGTCGCCGCAATCGGCAGCTTCGACATGCCGTCCGTTTCGTGGGGCGGGCCGCGACGGCGCAGCGTCACGCGCGACCGGCTGCCGTCGTGGGACGCGACGAGCAAGCCGACCATCAGCGTACTCGAACGGCCCACGGCCGACACCGTGATGATTTCGTGGTGCGACGCCTGCACCGGGCACTACGGTTACCAGAAGTGGCGCCTGTTCACGACGCGCAAGCGCGGCATGTGCGCGCTGTCGGGGCGATCGATCGAGATCGGCGACAGCGTCTATGCACCGCAATTGCTCGGCTCGACGCCGGGCAACGCCGCCGCGATGGTGCTCGCGGCGTGCATCGACGAAGCGCTCGCGGCCTGACCGTCAGGTCGACGTGGGCTGACCGGCGCCATAGGCCGGCGCGTTGTTCTGCCGTTCAAGTTCGGCATCGAGATGCGCGGCATGCGCGCTCGCTTCGGACGCCGACATCAGCTCGCCTTCCCACTTCGCGACCACCGCGCTGGCGATCGAGTTGCCCACCGCGTTCGTGGCCGAGCGCCCCATGTCGAGGAACGTGTCGACGCCGAGAATCAGCAGCAGCCCGGCTTCAGGGATGTTGAACTGGTGCAGCGTGGCCGCGATCACGACGAGAGACGCGCGCGGCACGCCGGCCATCCCCTTCGACGTCAGCATCAGGATCAGCAGCATCGTGACTTGCGTGCCGAGCGACAGGTGGATGTCGTAGGCCTGCGCGATGAACAGCGTCGCGAACGTGCAGTACATCATCGAGCCGTCGAGGTTGAACGAATAGCCCATCGGCATCACGAAGCTCGAGATCTTGCGCCGTACGCCGAAGCGGTCGAGCGCGTCGAGGATCTTCGGATACGCGGCTTCGGAGCTCGCGGTTGCGAACGACAGCATGAACGCCTCCTTGATCAGCGCGAGCAGCTTGAACACGCGGCGGCCGAGGAACAGCAGCCCGGCCGCGACCAGCGTGGCCCACAGCAGCACGAGGCTCGCGTAGAAATCGCCCATGAACACCGCGAACTTGAGCAGGATCGACAACCCGTTGACCGCCACGGTCGACGCCATCGCGGCCATCACCGCGAGCGGCGCGAGCTTCATCACGTAGCCGGTGATCTTCAGCATCACGTGCGCGAGCTGGTCGATCGCCGCGACGAGGATCTTTCCGCGCTCGCCGAGGGCGGCGAGCGCCACGCCGAAGAACATCGAGAACACGACGATCTGCAGGATCTCGTTGTTCGCCATCGCCTCGGCGATCGACTTCGGCACCATGTGACCGACGAAATCCTTCAGCGTGAACTTGGACGTCGCGAGATGCGCGGACGCGCCGATGTCCGGCAGCGGCAGGCCGAGGTTCTCGCCCGGCCGCAGCAGGTTCGCCATCAGCAGGCCGAGCAGCAGCGAGATCAGCGACGCGGTGACGAACCAGCCGAGTGCCTTCACGAACACGCGCCCGACCGACGACGCATCACCCATGTGCGCGATGCCGACGACCAGCGTCGAGAACACCAGCGGGCCTATCACCATCTTGATCAGGCGCAGGAACACGTCGGACACGAGCGAGATGTAGCCGGCGACTTCCGTGGCCGCCTGCTTGTCGGGAAGCTGCGTGTAGATCAGGTAGCCGACCAGGATGCCGGCTGCCATCGCGAGCAGGATCCAGCCTGCCGCAGACATTCGTTTGTTCATGACGGAATTCGCCGGGTGGCGATGGAGTTGACGGAAGAATGGCGCGCGTGCCGCTCAGGCTGGCGGATGCCCGCTGACGGACGCGCTTGCCGCCGCACCGGCATTCGCGGCAACGCGAACGCCGGCGGCAGCGATTCGACTTGAAACGATCGCGTCAGTAGCCGATCGCCGAGCCGGCCGGGCGGCGCGGGTCGTTGTAGCCGTAGATGAAGCCGACACGCACGTTGCCGGACACCGACGAATCGTTCCCGGAACTCTGGCGGCTCGCCGCTTCGGTGCCCGGCAGGCCGACCATGATCAGCTCGGCGGCGCCCCACGGCGTCTGCTCGACCATCTTGTAGCCCATGTTGCGCAGGATCGCGAGCGTGTCGGGCGACAGGCCGTAGGTTTCGTAATAGACCGCGTCGGGCAGCCACTGATGATGGATGCGCGGCGCGGCCACCGCGTCCTGCGGCGTCATCCCGTAGTCGATCACGTTCAGCACGGTCTGCAGCGTGATCGTGATGATGCGCGAGCCGCCCGGCGAGCCGACCACCATGAACACCTTGCCGTCCTTCTTCACGATGGTCGGCGCCATCGACGACAGCGGACGCTTGCCCGGCGCGATCGAGTTGCGCGTGCCCTGCACGAGGCCGAACAGGTTCTGCGCGCCGACCTTCACGGTGAAGTCGTCCATCTCGTCGTTCAGGAAGAAGCCCGTGCCCGGCGCGATGACCACGGCGCCGAAGCGACCGTTGACCGTATAGGTCGTCGACACCGCATTGCCGTCGTGATCAACGATCGAGTAATGCGTCGTTTCCGGCTTCTCGTGCACGCCGACACCGGGCTGCACGTCGACCGACGGCGTCGCCGTATCGGCATGGATGCTCTTGCGGATCTGCGCCGCGTATTCCTTGCTCGTCAGCTTCGCGACCGGATTGTCGATGAAATCCGGATCGCCGAGCAGCGTGTTGCGGTCTTCGTACGCATGGCGCATCGCTTCGGTCATGTAGTGGACCGCCGCGGCCGAGTGATAGCCGAGCTTGCGCAGGTCATACCCTTCGAGGATGTTCAGCGTCTCGCACATCGTCACGCCGCCCGAACTCGGCGGCGGCGCCGACACGAACTCGTAGCCGCGATACGTGCACGTCAGCGGCGCGATGTCCTGCGCGCGATAGGACGCGAAATCGGCCGCCGTGATCACGCCGCCGCCGCGCTTGGCCGCCGCCTCGACGATCTTCGGGATCTCGCCGTGATAGAACGCGTCGGGCCCCTGCTCCGCGATGCGCTCGAGCGTGCGGGCCAGATCCTTTTGCACCAGGCGGTCGCCCGGCTGCAGCGCCGTGCCGTCCGGGCGCAGGAAGATGCGCGCGGCTTCCGGGTCCTTCCTGAAGCGCTCGACCGTCGTGTCGAGGATGTCCGTATCGCCGCGCGTCAGCACGAAGCCGTCGCGTGCGAGCCGGATCGCCGGCGCCATCACCTGCCGGCGCGTCAGCTTCCCGTACTTGCGCTGCGCGAGATCGAGGCCGGCCACCGTGCCCGGCACGCCGACCGCGCGATAGCCGTACAGGCTCTGGTCCGGAATCACGTTGCCCGCCGCATCGAGATACATGTTCGCGGACGCCGCGGCTGGCGCGGTCTCGCGGAAATTGATGAAGCGGTCGCGACCGTCGGCCAGGTGGATCGTCATGAAACCGCCGCCGCCGATGTTGCCGCAGCACGAATTGGTCACGGCCTGCGCATAGCCGACGGCCACCGCCGCGTCCACCGCATTGCCGCCTGCCTTCAGGATGTCGACGCCGATCTGCGACGCGAAATGCTGCGACGACACGACCATGCCGTTCTTCGCTTCGACCGCCGGGTCCGACGCGGCGAACACGCACACGCTCATCGCCGACAACAGGGTGAGTACTACGAGCCGCCTCATGACGGAATCCTCCAGACGAATAAACCGGGCCATGCCGGAATGCGTCGACGCGCAACGGCTTGTCGATGCCGCCGATCCAGAATGTAATAAACGATACATTTCAACGAGGCAGCGATCATATCACTCGCTTTTTTACGTCAAAAACTAGGGTAATTACTGAATTTAAATGAAAATACGCCGGGATGCCTGTCGACGCATGTTTGATTCATTACATATATGAACATATCGTCTGGCCAGGTGATGCGTCCCTCTAATTTGGAATCGCACGCAGCCTGCCGCACGTCGATCGGCTAACATGCGTGCAGTTGCCGGCAGACGCCCGTCTGCCGTTTGGTCGTTCAGTTCAATTCAGATAGAGAGCCGGAGTGCCGATGGGGATGAGCATCAGGGCGTTGCTGTTATCCCAGATGGATAGCTTCACGCCGTCGGAACAGAAGGTCGCGCAGGCGTTGCTGGATCGCTATCCCAGTCTGGGGCTGGGCCCCATCGCGCAGGTTGCGAAGCAGGCGGAAGTCAGCGACCCGACCGTGTTCCGCTTCGTCGTCCGGATCGGTTTTCCGAACTACTCGTCGTTCCAGCAGGCGCTGCACGACGAGATCGACACCGCGATGAATTCGCCGCTCGCGCGGATGGATGCGTTCCACTCGGAAACGGGCATGCGCGATAGTCATGCGGCGATTTTCCAGCGGCTGTCCGAATCGCTCGCGACGACGATCGACGGGCTCGACGCGGCCGCGTTCGACGCAGCCGTGGCGGTGCTGGCCGATCCGGACGTGCGTGTCTTCTGCGGCGGCGGGCGCTATACGGCGCCGCTCGCGTCGCTGTTCTCGTTCACGCTGGCCTATGCGCGGCCGCATGTGCAGTACGTCGAGCCGAACGTGAATCTCGCGTCCGTCGCGCTGGCCGACATGGGGCGCAACGACGTACTCGTGATCTTCGATTTTCGCCGTTACCAGAAGGACAGCATCCGCTTCGCGCAGGCCGCGCACCAACTCGGCGCGCGCATCCTGCTGATCACCGACGAATGGCGCTCGCCGATCGGCGAGTTCGCGGAGATCGTGCTGCGCATCCAGGGCCGCCCTTTCGCGATGCTGCAGACCAACGTGCCCGCGCTGGCGCTCGCCGAAGCGCTGGTGATCGGCGTGACGAACCGGCTGCCGGAACTGGCGCGGCAGCGGATGGAGAAGATCGAGCAGCTCAATGCGGGCGGGACCGAGTGGGATGTGAGTCGGCGGGATTTGCCGGAGTGATGGCGTCTCGCCATCCACCGGCAGGCATCAGCTCTCGACATCCTCCAGACTGAACACTTCCGTCTTGTCGTTGTACGAAAAGACCTCCCCATACCGCCCCCAGTCGATCACCGCATCGAGCGTTTCCTCCGCCGCCTCGTCGGACAGAAAATCCTCGAGTTCCTGCTCGAAGCGCACGCGCGGCGCACGGTGACCCGGACGCTCGTTCAGCACCTTCCTGATCCGCGCGGCAAGCGGCACGTGCTTCAGCAGGTGATCGGCGAACATCAGCTTGCGCTCCTGCGTACCGAATTCCGCGAACACGCGTGCGGGCGGCGTCAGGAACACGTCGCCTTCGCGCACGTCCGCGAAACCGAGGTGCTGCAGCACTTCCGCGATCGGGAACAGTTCGTCGACCTCCAGATGCAGCGAACGTGCGATTTCCGGCATGTCGGCGCGGCCGTGGTACGGCGCCATCGCGAGCGTTTCGATCAGGCCGGCCATCAGGTTGGTCGATACGCGCGGCATCCAGCTACCCAGCTCGAGCCCCTTCTTCGTCGCCTCGCCGGTCTGGCGCGCGGTCATCTTCGCGTAGATGTCGTCGACGAGCTTGCGGAAATCGGCATCGAGCCGGTTACGCGGGTGCTTGAACGGCACCTTGATCTCGGCGATCACGCGGCCCGGGTTCGACGACAGCACGAGAATCCGGTCGCACATGAACACCGCTTCCTCGATGTTGTGCGTGACGATCAGCACCGACTTGATCGGCATGCGGCCTTGCGTCCACAGGTCCAGCAAATCGGTACGCAGCGTTTCAGCCGTCAGCACGTCGAGCGCGGAGAACGGCTCGTCCATCAGCAGAATCGTCGGGTCGACGACGAGCGCACGCGCAAAGCCGACGCGCTGGCGCATCCCGCCCGACAGCTCGCGCGGATACGCGTTCTCGAAGCCGTCGAGACCGATCAGGTCGATCGCGGCCAGCGCACGCTCACGCCGCTCGCGCGCGCCGACGCCGAGCGCTTCGAGCCCGGCTTCCACGTTCTGCAGCACGGTGAGCCACGGGAACAGCGCGAAGGTCTGGAACACCATCGCGACGCCTTCGGCCGGGCCGCGCAGCGGCTTGCCGAGGTAGGTCACTTCGCCGCCGGTCGGCTCGATCAGGCCGGCAATGATGCGCAACAGCGTCGATTTGCCCGAGCCGGAGCGGCCGAGCAGCCCGACGATCTCGCCTTCGCGCAGCGACAGGTTCGCATCGTCGAGCACGAGCAGCTCGCCCTGCGACTTGTTGAAGCCGCGGTTCACATGCTCGACGCGCAGGATTTCTTCGCCGAGCCGCGGCGGCTGCAGCGGCTGGGACGTCTTGACGGGGGCGTTGATAACGGTCGAATTTTGCATCGCGCTTACTCTCAATCGAGACGGAGCCGGGATTCCGCATAGGCGTACATCGGACGCCACAGCAGGCGGTTGAACAAGGTGACGAACAGGGACATCACGGCGATGCCCAGGATGATCTTCGGGAAATCGCCGGCGACGGTCGTTTGCGCGATATACGCGCCAAGGCCGTGCGCGACGACCTTCGTGTCGCCCCACTGCACGAACTCGGACACGATGCTCGCGTTCCACGCGCCGCCGGATGCGGTGATCGCGCCGGTCACGTAGTACGGAAAGATGCCGGGCAGGATCGCCTGGCGCCACCACTGCCAGCCGCGGATACGGAAGTTCTTCGTCGCTTCCTTGTAGTCGTTCGGATAGGACATCGCGCCCGCGATCACGTTGAACAGGATGTACCACTGCGTGCCGAGTACGATCAGCGGCGACAGCCAGATATCCGCGTTCAGGTGGAAATGGACGATCACGATCACGAATACCGGAAACAGCAGGTTCGCCGGGAATGCGGCGAGGAACTGCGCGAGCGGCTGGATTTTCTCGGCCAGCTTCGGGCGCAGCCCGATCAGCACGCCGAGCGGCACCCAGATCACCGACGCGATCGCGATCAGCACCAGCACGCGCAGCAGCGTGATCAGGCCGAGCACGAGCACGTGGCCGACCTCGGCCATCGTCACGCCGGTCGCGACGAAGCTGACGACACGCCATGCAACGTACACCGTCAGCAGGATCACGAATGCGCCCCACACGATGTCGCCGATGCGCGACGAACGGCGCGCCGATGCGCTGCGCACGCGTGTGCCCGTCAGCGACGGCACGCGTAGCGGAATCCGCGCGGCCTGCGACAGCATCCAGCCGGCCGGCACGAGCAACTGATGGATCAGGTGCGTGCGACGCATCATGTCGAGCAGCCACGATTGCGGCGCATCGCCCGACGCGGTGTTCTCCATCCGGAACTTGTCGGCCCACGCGACGAGCGGACGGAACAGGAACTGGTCGTAGGCGAGGATCACGACCGACATCGCGACGATCACCCAGCCGACCGCGCCGAGATTCTTGTCCGAGATCGCCTGCGCGAGATACGCGCCGATGCCCGGCAGCGTGATCGTCTGGTTGCCGACGGTGATCGCCTCGGATGCGACGACGAAGAACCAGCCGCCCGACATCGACATCATCATGTTCCAGATCAGGCCCGGCATCGAGAACGGCACTTCGAGCTTCCAGAAGCGCTGCCAGGACGTCAGGTGGAAGCCGCGCGACACTTCGTCCAGGTCGCGCGGCACCGTGCGCAGCGACTGGTAGAAGCTGAACGTCATGTTCCACGCCTGACTCGTGAAGATCGCGAAGATCGCGGCCAGCTCGGCGCCGAGCACGCGGCTCGGGAACAGCGCGAGGAAGAACGTGACCGTAAACGAGATGAAGCCGAGCACCGGCACCGACTGCAGGATGTCGAGGATCGGAATCAGCACCATGCCCGCGCGGCGGCTCTTGGCCGCGAGCGTGCCGTAGACGAGCGTGAACGCGAGCGACGCGACCATCGCGGCGAGCATCCGCAGCGTGGTGCGCAGCGCGTATTCGGGCAGGTTCGACGGATCGAGCGAGATCTTCTGCGTCTGCAGCACGCCGATCGGCGCCATCGTCTGGTGAAAACCGACGATCGCCATCGCGAGTATGCCGATGATCAGCGGAAACGCGATCGCATCCCAGCGGTTGGGCAGCACGCGCCACGCGGACGCGTTGGCGGTGCGATTCGGATCGAAGAAACTGATATCCATCGGTAGCGTCTTGTGTCTTGTGTTGAATTGAAAATCGATGGGTCCGGCCGCGTGCCGCGCAGCCGGGCGTCGCACCCGCGGTGCGAATCAGGACAGTCCGTGCAGTACCCGGTATGGGGTGATCGGCAGCGCGAACGACAGCACCGAGCCTTCCTCGACGACGCGGAGGTCGGCACCGGAATGAACGCCGACCGGGACGATGCCGCAGGCAATGACCGGAAAAAACAGCGCGAGGCCGAGGAGGCGCGTGCGGTGGCCGACCGCACCGCCCGTGTCCGTTGCCGCGTGGTTCGGCATGAAGGGCTCCGGAGAGGGGATTCGGAGTGGGAGGCTATCGGGCGGCCGTGACGCAAATGTGACGTGTCACTTACAGGACATTGACGGGTCATCCGGTGGCAGTCGCGCATCGCCCCGCCGGCCGCCGACACGAGTGTTCGATCTCGCAACGGTCGGGAATAAATCCGCCGCTTCGCCGGTATCGCATGCGAAGGCGCCGGCTTATTCCAGGACGATCCGGCCGTCCGGTTTCGTCACACGAATGCGAGGCTCACATGTCTTCATCGACCCCCACCCGCCCGTCGCGTCGCAAGGCCCTGCAATGCATGGCGTTCGGCGGCCTCGGCACGCTGTTCACGCTGTCGGGCGGCATCCTCACGCCGTTCGACCTCGCGCTCGCGCAGACCGGCGAAGCGCGCCCGGCGGACGCGGGCCGGCCGCTGTTCGTGCAGATCAGCGATACGCACATCGGCTTCAACAAGGACGCGAATCCCGACGTGTCGGCCACGCTGAAGCAGACGATCGACCTCGTCAACGGGATGCCCGCGCTGCCCGCGCTGGCGATCCATACCGGCGACATCACGCACCTGTCGAAGCCCGAGGAATTCGACCACGCGTCGCAGTTGCTGTCCGCGCTGCGCGTGCCGGAACTGCATACGGTGCCCGGCGAACACGACGTCACCGATGGTTCCGGTGCCGAATATTTCGGCCGGTTCGGCAAGGCGTCGGACAACCGCGGCTATTACAGCTTCGATCACGCGGGCGTGCACTTCATCGGCCTCGTCAACGTGATGCACTTCAAGCCGAACGGGCTCGGCAGCTTCGGCGACGAGCAGCTCGCGTGGCTCGCGCAGGATCTCAAAGGCCGCTCGTCGAGCACGCCGATCGTCGTGTTCTCGCACATGCCGATGTGGACCATCTACGAGCCGTGGGGCTGGGGCACCGGCGACGCGCCGCAGACGATGGCGCTGCTGCGCCGCTTCGGCTCCGTCACCGTGCTGAACGGGCACATCCACCAGATCGTGTCGAAGGTCGAGGGCAACGTGACGTTCCATACCGCCCGCTCGACCGCGTTCCCGCAGCCGACGGCCGGCAACGGCCCGGGCCCCGTGCCGCTCACGGTGCCGCGCGACCGGCTGCCGTCGATGCTCGGCGTGACGACCGTCGAATTCGCGGGCCATCCGGTCGCGTCGACGCTGCACGATGCGACGCTCGCCTGATAAACCTAAGGAGACCGACATGGCCCGCTTCCGACCTATCCGAATCATCGCGGCGCTGATCCTGTGCGGCGCCGCCGGCACGCCGCTCGCTGCATTCGCGCAGAGCCCGAACGGCCCGCTCGTGACGATCCGCAATTTCATGTTTTCGCCGATGTCGACCACGATCAAGGCCGGCACGACGATCACGTGGAAGAACCTCGACGCGGAGCCGCACACCGTGGTCAACGACGCCGGCATCTTCCATTCGAAAGCGCTCGACCAGGACGAGACGTACGCGTTCCGCTTCGACAAGCCGGGCGTCTACAAGGTGTTCTGCGGGATTCATCCTTACATGAAGGAGACGATCACCGTCGAATGAAGTGGCCCGCACGCAACGCGCGAGCGAACGGGGGCGGCAGCCGCCTACAACGGCGGTCGTCCGCTTCGCCTGCGTGGCAGACGGAGCCGCGCACGATGCCTGCATTTTCCGGTCGATTGATTTCGTCGCGGAGCCAGCCTGCATGGGGGCTCACTGCCCCGCTGCACGCAGTTCCGGCGCGGTGCCGGCGACGACCGGACACGACTGCGGCAACGCCTGCCCGAACAGCACGGCCAGCCCGCAAACGGACGTGAACATGCCGAGGCCGTCATGTCCGACACCCGGCACTTCGACGACCTGCTGCGCGAGATCGTCCGGATGCCGCTTCTTCAGGTAATCGAAATAGGCGAGCCCGCGCGCCAGCCGGTACGGCCCCTGCGCCATCGCCGCGCATGAACGGTCGATGAAATGCGTATAGGGATTCGTGTCGGCCTGCCCGAGCAAGTACACGACACGGCGCGCGACGTAACGCGTTTCGAGGTCGCGCACGTCCTGCGACGCAACGTAAGGCGGCGCCGACTTCAACCCGTATTTCCATTCGGTTGCGCGCGGACAGGCGCCGCCTGCCAGCGCGTCGGCATTCGGCCGTTCGTCGTCGAAATACAGGTAGCTCGACGGGTTCGCGACCACGTATCGCACGGCAACGCCGGTACGGGCCAGCGCGTCGCCTTCGCGCCCGGCCACCGCATAACGCTGCAGCAACTGTGCGCCGGCGGAATGGCCGATCACGACGACCGTCGACAACGACGGGTACAGGCTGCGGTCGGCGAAATGCGCGAGCAACGCGTCGAGCGCCGCGAACGAGCTGACCGGGCCCGGCTGGCGCGCCGGTTCGCCGCCCTTCCATCCTTCCTGCGTCCACGCGAGCGTCGATGCGCCCAACGAAAACGCGCGCACATCGGCGCGTGTCAGGAACTGCGGCGCGACGACCATCGTGCCCGCGCCGGCCGCACCGGCCTTTTCGACGACCTTGCGCCCCGATGCGTAGTACGCATCGGCATTACGCAGCGTGCCGTGAATCACGATGAATACGCGTACAACGTCGGGCGCGGCCTGGTCGAGCGGATGGTCGGCATAGACGGGCAGCACCGCGCTGCCCTGCGGCGTGTCGACGGTCACGCGCTGGTCGGCGACGGCCTTGACCGGCGCTTCGAGCCGTTCGCGTTGCTTGGGTGTCATGGCTTCGGCCGGCTGCGCACCGACCAGCAGGCCGACGACGGCACAGGCCAGCACGAGCGGAACGGCATATGACAGGGCCCGGGCGGCCGGCAGCACGCACGAGCGTCGGATGCGGGAAAAGACGACGGAAATGACGGACATGGCGGCAGCTCGGGTGGCAGATATGACTTGAACGGCGAGGGTCGCGGAATCCGTCGCACGCCGCCGGCCGATCATGGAAAACGGGTCAACCGGCCGGTTGCGCACCGCGTTCGGCGTCGGCGCATGTTTCGCCCGCGCGACACTGCATCCGCTGCACGATGCCGACCAGTTCGCCGATATGCGTGGGCACCGCCTGCTTGCCGGCTTGCGCCCACGCGTCGAACGACGTCATGCCGCTCACCGCGCCCACGAACGGCACGCCGGCACGCTCGGCCGCCTGGGCGTCCACCGCGTGGTCGCCGACGTAGATCGCCGCCGCGGCAGGCAAACCGAGCCGCGCCAGCGCCTGCACGAGCCCTTCCGGGTCCGGCTTGTGGCGCTGCACGTCTTCCCCGCCGATCAACACGTCGACCAGCGATTGCAAGCCGTTGCGCTCGAGAATCGCGTCGATCCGGTAGCGAAACTTCGACGACACGACCGCGACGGCGAGCCCTTGCTCGCGCAACGCCGCGAGCAGCGGCGGCACTTCGGGATAGATGCGGGTGCCCGGCACCATGATCTCGTCGGCGCGCACCACGAAGTGCCGTGCGAACGCCTCGGCCCGTGCCGCTTCGGTTTCGCCCGTCAGCGAATGGAACATGTCGGGCAGCGGCAGCCCGATTACTGCGCGGATCTGCGCGGGCGTCGGACCGGTGGCGCCCAGCTGATGCAATGCGTACTCGGTGCATTCGATGATCGCGGCGGACGAATCCGCCAGCGTCAGGTCGAAATCGAATATGACGGCCCGAACGGACATGAAAGGACTCCGTAAACACAACGAACAATGCCGCGTATGTTACGCGCTGCGGCGGGACGAGATCGTCGACACAACGACGTGAGACCGGCGGCTGCGGGGAAGGCGTGTCGTCCGGCACCCATCCGGCCCCGATCGGCACAAGCTATCAACCCCATTGCCGGCAGTGCTTTCAAACATATCGCAAAAATCCGATATAAGATTCGCCCATCGACGATACCCGTTTGCCTGACCGAACACGCAGCCTTTCCATGCCGACCGAACTCGACATCGACGCGATCCTGAAAGCGCTCTCGAACCCCGTGCGCCGGGAAATCCTCGTCTGGCTGAAAACGCCCGGCGAGCATTTCCCGCAGCAGACGCTGCCGTACGAACACGGCGTCTGCGCGGGCCAGATCGACGCGCGCTGCGGGCTATCGCAGTCGACCGTCTCCGCGCACCTCGCGACACTCCAGCGCGCGGGGCTCGTGACGTCGACGCGGATCGGCCAATGGGCGTTCTTCCAGCGCAACGAGGCCGTCATCGACGCATTTCTCGACGCCCTGCGCCGCGAACTCTAACCAACGGCCGAACCGGCCATGCGGGGCGCCATCGCACATGACGCGACGGCTTCCCCGCCTTTCGTGAAGAGGTTATCTGCCATGCCCACGCTGTTCGATCCCGTTACCCTCGGCGACCTGACCCTGCCGAACCGCATCGTGATGGCGCCGCTCACCCGCTCCCGAGCGGGCGCGGCGCGCGTGCCGAACGCACTGATGGCGCGCTACTACGCCGAGCGCGCGTCGGCCGGCCTGATCATTACCGAAGCGACGTCGGTCACGCCGCAAGGCGTCGGCTATGCCGACACGCCGGGCATCTGGTCCGACGAGCAGGTCGAAGGCTGGAAGCAGATCACGCAGGCCGTGCACGCGGCCGGCGGGCGCATCGTGCTGCAACTCTGGCACGTCGGCCGGATCTCCGATCCGATGTTCCTGAACGGCGACCTGCCGGTCGCGCCGAGCGCGATCGCCGCGGGCGGCAACGTGAGCCTCGTGCGCCCGCCGCGCCCGTTCGTGACGCCGCGCGCCCTCGAACTCGACGAAATTCCGGGCATCGTCGCCGCATACCGCAAGGGCGCAGAAAACGCGAAGGCTGCGGGCTTCGACGGCGTCGAGATTCACGGCGCGAACGGCTACCTGCTCGACCAGTTCCTGCAGGACAGCACCAATCGCCGCACCGACGCGTACGGCGGCCCGATCGAGAATCGCGCGCGCCTGCTGCTCGAAGTGGTCGACGCGGCGATCGACGTGTGGGGCGCGGGCCGGGTCGGCGTGCACCTCGCACCACGCGGCGACGCGCATACGATGGGCGACTCCGATCCGGCGGCAACGTTCGGTTATGTCGCGCGCGAACTCGGCCGCCGCAAGATCGCGTTCATCTTCACGCGTGAATCGTATTCGGGCGACCAGTTGAGCCCTCGCCTGAAGGAAGCGTTCGGCGGCCCGCTGATCGCGAACGAGCAGTTCACGCTCGACACCGCGCAGGCCGCGCTCGCGAACGGCAGCGCCGACGCGATCGCGTGGGGCAAGCTGTTCATCGCGAACCCGGACCTGCCGCGCCGCCTCGAAATCGGCGCGCCGCTCAACAAGCCGGTACCGGAGACGTTCTACGCGGAAGGCGAAACGGGCTACACCGACTACCCGGCGCTGAGCGACGCGGCCTGACGGTAGACGACACGCGCGGCGCACGGCAGTGCGCCGCGCCCTTCTCGTCGCCTGGGCACGCCGCGTCAGCGTGCCGTTTCCTCGCGAAACAACGCCAGACCGACGAGACTGGCCAACCCGCCGGCGAGCACGTACCAGGCCGGCGCATAGAAGCTGCCCGTCGCCCGCCACAGCGCGCTGACGATCAACTGCGCGAAACCGCCGAAAATCGTCACGCCCAGCGCATAGATCATCCCGAGCGACGTCGCACGGACTTCCGGTCGCAAGGCTTCGAGAATCATCACGAAGCCCGCGGGGCTCGACAGCGTCATCAGGCCGATCAGCACGACCACGACCGCCAGCACGGTGACGACCGACGGCCACGTGCGCATCGCATGAAACGCCGGTAGCACCAGCGCCGTCGAGATCGCGCACACCGTTCGCAGCATCGGCTTGCGGCGACGCAGGCGGTCCGCGAACCGGCCCGCGAACGGCGAGCCGACCAGCATCACCGCGCCCGCCGTGCAACCGGACAGCAACGCGACGGAAGCCGGCATGCCGAGCGTCAGCGTCAGGAACGACGGCAGGAAAAACACGATCGTATACATCGTCGACGTGCCGCCGATCACGAGTAACGTGCCGGCCGCGACCTGCCGCCAGGGAATGCGACGGCTGACACGCGGCGCGCCGGCTGCCGGATGCGGCAGCGTGTCGTCGAGATGGCGTCTCAGATAAAACCCGACCGGCCCGATCAGCAGGCCGAGCACGAACGGTACACGCCAACCCCAGCCTTGCAGCGCATCGGACGGCAGCCAGCGGGACAGCGTCAACGCGACGAGCGCGCCGGCGAGCGCCGCACCGCCCTGGCTGGCCATCTGCCAACTCACCAGTTCGCCGCTCCGGCGGGCGCCGCCCGACTCCATCAGCAACGTCGTCGCGGCCCCGACCTCGCCACCCGCCGAAAAACCCTGCAACAGCCGGCCGGTCACGATCAGCAGCGGCGCCGCGATGCCGATCTGCGCGTAGGTCGGCGCGAATCCGATGATGCCGGTGCCGAGCGCCATCAGCGCAACGGTCAGCACCAGCGCGGGCTTGCGCCCGACGCGGTCCGCATACGCGCCGATCGCGACGCCGCCGAGCGGCCGTGCGACGAAACCGACGCCGAACGTCGCGAGCGACAGCATCAACGTACCCGCATCGCTGGACGCCGGAAAGAACAGCCGGCCGATCAGTACAGCGAAGAAGCTGTATACGGTGAAGTCGAAGAATTCGAGTCCGTTGCCGAGTGCAGCCGCGGCGACGGTCCGCCGCATTGCGCGTCGCGCGTCGATGGTCTGCGCGGCAGCCGCGCGATTCAGGGTGCTCATCCGAAGCCCTCGTTCAGAAGTTGTGATACATGCCGAGCGACATCGTCACGGGCGTCATGCCCGTGCGCGGTGTCGTGCCGCCGGGCTCGGTCGGCAACGGATTGCCGTTCAGCAGAACGGTCGACATGCCGTAATTGCGGATGAACCCCACCCGCGCGTAGAGGCCGGTACGTTTGGACAACAGGTAGTCGTAGCCGAGCATGACGCCAAGCGCCGAATCCTTCGCCGGCCGGCCGGCGGCATCGCGCACGCCCGACGTATCGCGATAGACGACCGACGCGCGAACCGCATTCACGCCGAACGGCACGATCGTGCCGAGGGTGTACACGCGTGCGATCCCGTCGCCGGCAAGTTTCGGCGCATATTGATTGAACGACGCGGACAGCACGAGCCGCCCGGTGTCGTACACGGCGCCAAGCCCGTACAGGTCGTTGCGTACCGTGCTCGCGCCGTTGACGCCCCACACCTGGTTGTAGCTCGCCGCCAGATAAGTCGTGCCGTTGTACCACTGCAGCAGCGCGCCCTGCGCGGACGCGGCAGGCGCGCGCCCCGCGACGTTGCTGGGCGCGTACATCAGCATCAGCGTCGTGGTGCCGGCCACGATCGGCGTCCGATAGGTGATCGCGTTGTCGACGCGCGCCGGCAGTTGTGTCGCGCCCGGTCCGAGGTCACTGTTGTAGCCGACACCGCGCGCCGTCTGCACGGCGGCCGCGCCAAGCCACGTGTACACCGAATTGGTGCCCACGGTGCCGAACACGTCGATGAACAGCGGCAGCCCCGTGCCGATCTGCTTGCCGAGCCGCAGCCGGCCATAGCGGTCGGACATCAGGCCGATCCACGACTGCCGGTTAAAGAACGATTGCGTATCCTGCTGCGCACCGTTGTTCGCGAGAAAACCGCTTTCGAGATTGAATTCGGCGCGCCACCCGCCGCCGAGATTCTCGCGCCCGAAGAAGCCGAATTTCGACGTCCACTCGCCGCCGCTCTGGGTCTGCCACGTCGACCGTCCATCCACCGACTGGTAGTTGATCCCCATGTCGACCGAGCCGTACAGCGCCACGCCCTCCTTCAATCCGCCGTTGAACTCCGGCACCGCCGCAAGCAGTACGTCCTGATACGGCACCGCGCAGGCACTTCCGGCGCCCAGCGCCAGGCACGCAGCGCCCCATGTCAGCCTCTTCTTCATTCGTTTTCCTTATTTTCAGAGAGAAAATTCCGAATTGCCGCGCTTGGCGGACGCGCTCGTCAGGCCGTGCCCAGGAAGCGTTCCACGATGCCGACGAAATAGGCGGCGCCCCAGCCGAGCGCGTCGTCATTGAAGTCGTAGCCCGGGTTGTGAACCGAGCAGCCGCCGTGCGAATCGAGTCCGTTGCCGAGCATCACGTAGCAACCCGGCACGCGTTCCGTCATCCACGAAAAATCCTCGCTGCCCATCACACCGTCGGCAAGCAGCGTGAGCCCACCGGCGCCGGCCAGCGCCGTAATCGTCTCGACCGCGAGATCCGCAGCGGCGGCATCGTTGACGACCACGCGCGAGATGGCTTGATAGTCGACCTGCGCAACGGTCCCGTAGGCCCGCGCCTGCGCGTCGGCGATCCGGCGAATCCGCGCCTCGACCTCGTCGCGCGTGGCCGCGTCGAGCGAGCGGACCGACAGTTGCAGCGTCGCGGTCTCCGGAATCACGTTCGGGGCCGTGCCGGCATGGAACGTACCGACGGTCACCACTGCCGCCTTGGCGGGATCGATGTTGCGGGCGACGATCGATTGCAGCGCGGTCACGATGTTCGCCGCCGCCACGATCGGATCGCTCGCGTGCTGCGGCATCGCGCCGTGCCCGCCCTTGCCCGTCACGGTGATCGTCACCGAATCGGACGACGCCATCATCGCGCCGTAGCGCAACGCGAAATGACCGACCGGTACGCCCGGCGCGTTGTGCAGCGCATAGACGCGCTCGCACGGAAAGCGATCGAACAGGCCCTCCTCGATCATTCGCCTCGCGCCGCCGAGTCCTTCCTCCGCGGGCTGAAAGATCACGTTCAGCGTGCCGTCGAAGCGCCCGTGTGAGGCCAGATGGTGGGCGGCCGCCAGCAGGATCGCGGTATGACCGTCGTGACCGCAGGCGTGCATCGTCCCGGCAACCGTGCTCGCATGGGGCAGGCCCGTTTCTTCCCGGATCGGCAACGCGTCCATGTCGGCGCGCAAGCCGAGCGTGCGCGACGACGTACCGCGCCGCAACCGGCCGACCACGCCGGTGCCGCCGATGCCGGTCGTCACGTCGTAGCCCCACTCCGCCAATTGGGCGGCGACGATCCGCGCGGTGCGGGTTTCGGCAAACCCGAGTTCCGGGTGGGCGTGGATGTCGCGTCGAATCGCGACGAAGCGGGGGGCGGCTTCACGGATCGCCGCGAGCGTCGGGGCAAGGTCCTGCGTCATGTCTGGCTCCATTGGATCGGCTGCATCGCAACCGTTGCAGGCCAGTATGGAGAGACGCATCGGGTCAAAAAACACATCAATTTTGATACGGATAGGATTTGGTTATATCCTCCGCATCATGAAAACCCATCAATTGCGCGCGCTGGTCGCGGTGGCCACGGCGGGCAGCATCAAGGCTGCCGCGAAAACGCTGCACGTCAGCCAGCCGGCCGTCAGCAAGGCGATTCAGGAACTGGAAGGCGAATTCGGCGTGGCGCTTCTCGAACGAAAGCCGTGGGGTGTCGTGCCGACGCCGGAAGGCGACGTATTGCTCGGCCGCGCGCATGCAGTCGTGCGGGAGCTCGAGCGGGCGCGCGACGACATCGCGCATCTGAAAGGGCTGCGTGAAGGCAGGCTGGTGCTCGGCTTCACGCCGATCGTCGCGGTCACGGGATTCGCGCACGCCTATGCCGAATTTCGGCGCCGCTGGCCGCATGTCGAGTGCGAACTGCGCGAACTGTCGTTCAGCCAGTTGACCGAGCAATTGCACAGCCGGACCCTCGATCTCGCGTTCGCGGCCATCACCGGCGAGGTCGCCGAGTCCGCCGACGTGAAGCCGATCCGCACCTTCGACACCGCGTTCGTCACCCGCGAGAACGGGCGCTTCGCCGGTGCGACATCACTGGACGCGCTACGCGATGCCGAGTGGATCCACACTGATCCGAGCGACAATTTTCCGGCGCACATTCGCGACCTCCATGCGCACGCGGGCCTGCCGGCGCCGCGCTGCATCACGCGCTGCACGTCGTATGC
Organism: Burkholderia cenocepacia; assembly: GCF_014211915.1. Lineage (NCBI taxonomy): Bacteria > Pseudomonadati > Pseudomonadota > Betaproteobacteria > Burkholderiales > Burkholderiaceae > Burkholderia > Burkholderia cenocepacia. The sequence goes on from NZ_CP060040.1 coordinate 1,314,432, forward strand.
GCTGTTCTACAGCCTGCTGCTCACGACGGATGCGATCTTCTCGTGGACCCGGCATTCGCTGTCGGAAACCGTGTTCGGCCAGGCGCTCACGCCGCTCCCGCTGCCGCTGTCGCCGCCACCGCTGCAGCTCTACCGGCTCACGCCACCCGGCCTGCAACTGACGCGCCCCGCGACGGATTTCCTCGCGTACATCGAAGCCGCGTTCGCGTCGCGTTCATTCGGGAGCGGCACGCGGCGCTGACTACGCCGGAATCGGTCCGCACCGCGCATCAGGCCACCACGGCGCGTCGCATGAACACGCGCCGCGTTTCGTCGAGACCGAGCGAGACGTGGTGCGCGCGGATTGCGCGCAGCGCATCGTCGAGTGCCGTATCGTCGATGATCCGGAAACCGAGGCGCGCGTAGTACGGTGCATTCCACGGCGCGTCGCGGAACGTCGACAGCACCACCTGCTCGACGTGCTCCCGCGCCGCGCGCGCCATCACCTGTTCGATGAGACGCGCGCCGATCCGCTGCCCTGAGTGCGACGGCGCGACATCCAGCTCCTCCAGATACAGCCGCTGCGCATCGAGCAGCCGGTAGAACGCGAACCCGACGCACATGCCTTGCGGATCGACCGCCACATAGGCGCGACCGTCGTCGATTCGCACGAGCACGGCGGCCGCATCGGTCGGCTCGCCGTCGGCGATGTCGGCCATGCCGATCCCGCGAAACCGCTGCGCGGCGGCGACTTCCACGGCGGCCATCGCGGCCGCGTCTTCCCGCGTGGCGGGGCGAATCAGGATCGGTGCAGGCATGACGGCAATTCAGGGAGGCAGTCGAGAACGGCGGTCACTATAATCGAAACTTCAGACGTTTCGAACGATAGGGTGAGTCGCTACGAGCGCGCCGCACCCCTGCCTCGGGAATCGACATGAAAAACCGGCTGCTGGCTGCCCTGCTCTGCCTGTCCGCCACGGTCGCGCACGCGGCCGGCGTCAAGTTTCTTCGGATTCCTGCCGATGCGGCCGGCCCCGAGTTGCGCGCGATGGTCTGGACGCCGTGCGCGGACGCCACGCAATCGCTCACGGTCGGCCCTTACACACTGAAAGGACGCCGCGACTGTCCAACCGCCGGCGACAAGCTGCCGCTCGTCGTGATCTCGCACGGCCATGGCGGCTCGTTCCTCGGCCACCACGACCTGGCCGAAACGCTCGCCGATGCAGGGTACGTCGTCGCGGCGATCAACCATCCGGGCGACACGTTCTCCGACATGAGCCGCACGGCCGATCTGCAGGAATTCGTCGAGCGCCCGGCCGACATCAAGCGCCTGGTCGATTACATGCTCGGTCACGCGCCGGACGCCGCGCACATCGACCCGGCACGCATCGGCTTCTTCGGCTTTTCGCGCGGCGGCTATACGGGCCTCGTGCTGGCCGGCGGCAATCCGGATTTCGCGCACGCGCCAGTCGCCTGCCCCGACCCGGCCTGGCCGATCTGCAAGCAAATCCGGGCCGGCGACCTGCCGAACGCGCCGCTGACGCACGACCCGCGCATCAAGGCCTACGTGCTGGCCGATCCACTCGACGAATTCCCGACCGCCGACACGCTGAAGAACGTCCGCGCGCCGATCCAGCTCTGGGCATCCGAGGCAGGCGGCGACGGCGTGACGCCGGATACGGCGCCAGCGCTGGCCGCGCTGCTGCCGCAACGGCCCGAATTCCACGTCGTGCCGAATTCGGCGCATTTCGCGTTTCTCGCGCCGTGCCCCGGGCAGTTGGCCCACGACGCGCCCGACATCTGCACGGACGCCAAGGGATTCGATCGCACCGCGTTCCACGCATCGCTCGACGCGAAAGCACTCGCGTTCTTCAACGCGAATCTGCGCTGACTAACAGCGAAACGCCTTGCGCCAGGCGCCCTGCTCCGGCGTGTGAGCGTTGCATTCGATCAGCGCGCGCACCAGTGCCCAGTCGTCGTCATCACAGAAATCGAGCAGCATCGCGCCGTATGGGCCGGGCTGTTCGCGCAAGCGCTCGGCCAGACGCGCATGAATGCCCGGCACGCGGCCATCGCCGTGTGCGACCACCGACGGATTCGCACCCATTCCCGTGCCGCTGCAGAAATTGAGCGCCCAGCGGCCGCTGTCCGGCAACGGCAGGTGCATCAGCAACGCGTCGATCGCGCGCCACTTCCATGCGATCGACGCGGCCACCGGCACGCGATATTCATCCTGAATCACGAATGCACCGTCCGGATGATCGATCGTGAACGTCGCGTTGTCGGGCCACGCGGTCAGGTCGATACCGAGCGGCCGGCCGCTGCGAAAGCGTCGCAACAGCACGACCGTGCCGCGCACGTCGCCGAGCGTCGTCAGCGTGCCGCCGGCATGCCAGCGCAGCCGTGGATGCCGCGCGCGATGTGCGTCGAACGTCGCATCGAAACCGCGCGTGCAGGCATGCGCCGGCCACTCGTCCTTCACCGACATCACGATGCATTCGCGCGGATGCGCATCGAGAAACTGCGTACACGTTGCCAGCACGTCGTCGAACGTCATACCGAGCGCAATGCCGCCGTGATGGATGTCGAACCCGTCGCGCACGTGCCGGCAGCGGATGTCGAGCAACCGCACGCCATGCGCGAGCTGCGCGTCGAGCGGCGCACGCTGCGTGCGCACCAGCGAATCGTCGACCGTATACGCACAGGTGTCATGGCTGCCCGGTAGGGTCAGCGTATGCAGCGGCCGCGCGTCGTCGAGCGCCGACATCCAGTCGGCAGGCGGCATGCACGTATCGTGGCTCGAAGGAATCATGAATCGATGAATGACAAGGAAAGAAAACCGTGGGTGACGGCGTCGGATGTCGCGGCGCGGGCCGGCGTCTCGCGCTCCGCAGTGTCGCGCGCGTTCTCGCCGACGGCAAGCATCGCACCGCAAACGCGTGAGCGCGTGATGGTCGCCGCGCGTGCGTTGGGCTACCAGGTCAACCTGATCGCGCGCGACATGATCACGCAGCGCAGCAGCATGATCGGCGTCGTGACGGCCGGATTCGAGAACCCGTTCCGCGCGCGGCTGCTGTCGGACCTGATGGCCGCGCTCGGGCAGCGCGCGCTCACGCCGCTCGTGACCAATGCGGAAGATCCGCGCCAGGTCCGGCAATCGCTCGAACGACTGCTCAGCTACCGGATCGCGGGCCTCGTGATGACGTCCGCGTCGCCGCCGCTGTCGGTCGCGCAGCAATATCTCGAACACCGGATTCCGGTCGTGATGATCAACCGCGAAGCGAACCTGCCGGGCGCCGACGTGGTCGTCAGCGACAACGCGGCGGGCGCCGCCCACGCCGCGCAACGGCTGGTGCGGGCCGGCGCGCGCCGGCTCGCGTTCGTCGGCCCGCGTGGCGCGAGCTACAGCGCGCGGTCGCGCGCCGCGGCGTTCGAGCAGGCGATCGGGCAACGCGACGCATTCGACGCGACGCTCGCGCAGGTGATCGACACACCGTCCGACACGCATGCCAGCGGAATCGACGCAGCACGGCAACTGTTCGCGGCGCGCGAGCGGCCCGACGGCGTGTTCTGCTCGTCCGACCTGCTCGCGCTCGGCGTGCTCGACGTCGCGCGTGGCGAATTCGGCTTGCGCGTGCCGGACGACCTGCGCGTGATCGGCTTCGACGATATCCCCGCCGCCGAATACGATGCGTATCGGCTCACGACGCTGCGGCAGGACACGCGCGGCCTCGCGCATGCGGCGATCGACCTGCTCGCCGACCGGATGCAGACGTTCGACGGCCCGTCGCGCACACGCGTCGTGCCGGTCACGCAGGTGGTGCGGGACAGTTGCGCGTGACGACATAGGACGGAGCGCGGCCAAGCCGCGCGTCACTTCAGCCCGCCCGCGAAGCCGCGCAACAGATAGCGCTGCACATAACCGGCCACCGCGAGCGTCGGCAGCGACGCCATCAGCCCCGCGCTCATCAGGTCGCCCCAGTCGATGCCGTTCTCCGTCACGTAGCCGGCGATCGCGAGCGGCAGCGTGAAGCGGCTCGGCGTCGACACGAACAGCAGCGCGATCAGGAATTCGTTCCATGCGGCGATGAACACGAAGATCGCGGTCGCGATCAGCCCCGGCGCGCACAGCGGCAGCACGATCTGCACGAGCCGCCGCGCGAGCCCCGCGCCGTCGATGCACGCGGCTTCCTCGTATTCGATCGGGACGTCGCGCACGAACGCGAGCAGCATCCAGATCGCCATCGGCAATGCGTAGATCTGATACGCGAGCATCAGGCCGAGCGTCGAATCGAGCAGGTGCAGCCGCTTCGCGAGCGCGAACAGCGGCACCGCGATCGTGATCGGCGGCATCAACTTCAACGCCAGCACGAGCACCAGGAACAGCAGGTCGAGCCGCGCCGGAAACCGCAGCCGCACGAGCGCGTAGGCAGCCGGAAACGCGAGCGCCAGCGCGAGCAGCGTCGTGCCGAAGCCGACCAGCAGCGAATTGAACAGCGGCGCGCCGATCCCGTTCGACCACACCGACGCGAAATGCTCGAAGGTCGGCGCGGCCGGCCAGATCCGCAACGGATGATCGAGGCGTTCGAGCGTCGGCATGAAGGCCGCGCCGGCCATCCACAGGCACGGCAGCAGCAACAGCGCGAGCGCGACGACACGCAGCGCCCACGGCATCGCGTGATTGAATGCGACGCCCGTGCGGATGCGCGGGATACCCGCGGATCGCGTCGTCATGCGCGCCGCTTGCGAACCGTCTGCCATACGTACCCCGAGACCAGCAGCGCGGACGCCGCGAGCATCAGCACCGACGCGGCGCTCGCCGGCCCGACGTTGAAGAAGCGGAAGCCCGTGTCGTAGATATAGGTCGACAGCGTCTGCGTCGCGTTGCCGGGGCCGCCGCCCGTCAGCGCATAGACCTTGTCGAACAGCTTGAACGTGTCGATCGAGCGCAGCAGCAGCGCGAGGCCGATCTGCGGCGCCGCGAGCGGCAGCGTGATGTCGCGCAGGCACTGCCACTCGCTCGCGCCGTCGGTGCGCGCGGCTTCGTACAGCTCCTGCGGGATCGACTGCAGCCCGGCCAGCACGATCAGGAACGCCATCGGCGTCCATTGCCACACGTCGACGAGCGCGAGCGACCACAGCGCGAGATGGGGATCGGACAGCCAGCGCACGCCTTCGATGCCGAACGCCGCGAGCAGCGCGTTCAGGAATCCGTCGAAGTTCAGCCAGTTGCGCCAGATCGCCGAGCACACGAGCGTGGACAGCATCATCGGCAGGATCGCGAGCGGCAGCGCAATGCGGCGACCCGGAAACGCACGCACGAACAGTAGCGCGAGGCCAAAGCCGAGCGCGACTTCGGCGAGCGACGCGACGATCGTGAAGCGCAGCGTGTTGCCGAAGCCGGCCGCGAACGCGTCGTCGCCCAGCACCGCGCGATAGTTCGCGAGCCCCGCGAACGCGCGACGGCCGGCCGAGTAATCGACCCGGCAGAACGAGTCGATCAGCACCTGCGCGACCGGATACAGCGCGAGCGCGGCGAGCACCAGCAGCGCGGGCCCGAGCAGCGCGACGAACGGCAGGCTGCGGCCGAACGCTTTCATGCGCGGCCTCCGGTCGAAGGATCGACGTGCGCGATCACTTGCCGGCCGCGGCCGTCGCCTGCGCGATCTTCTGCTGCGCCTGGCGCAGCGCGGCGTCGGGCGCGGCCTGCCCCGTCAGCGCGAGTTGAAGCTGATCGCCGAGAATGCTCTCGACCTGCTGCCAGTCCGTCACGCGCGGCCGCGCACGGCCGGCCTCGAGCGCCTTCAGCTGATCGGGATACCAGCGATACTGGCGCACCAGCGCCGGATCGTTGAACACGCTGCGGCGAGTCGGCGGAATGCCGATGCCGGCGAGGCGCGTCTGCGTATCGCGTGCGGTCAGGTAAGCGAGGAAGTCCTGCGCGAGCTTCGCGTGCGGCGCGTCCTTCGGAATGCCCATCTGCCAGATGCCGAGCATCGGCGCCGGGCCGGCGGTCTGCCCCGGCGGCGGCTGCAGCGCGATCTGCCCGACCACGCGCGACTGCTTCGCGTCGTCGAGCGCCGGCACCCAGGCGGGCCACACCTCGATCGACTGCGCGGCCGTGCCGCGTTGCAGCGCGTCGCGCACTTCGGCCGCGCCGTACACGTCGACGTCCTTCGGCGCGAACGCCTTCAGCGCGAGGAACGTCTTCAGCGCGGACTGCGCTTCGCGCGAATCGATCGTCACGTTGCCGGCACGGTCGAACACGTCGCCGCCATACGCCCACAGGATCGGCAGGAAGCCCGTCACGACCGGGTTGCCCTTCGTGCCGCGGAACACGACGCCCGACACGCTCTTGTCCGCGCCGCCGACGGTCTGCGCGATCTTCAGCACGTCGTCCCAGTTGCGCGGCGGTTGCAGCTTGTACTTCGCGAGCAGGTCCTTGCGGTACGCGAACATCTCGACGTTGCCGACGATCGGCAGCGCGTACAGCGCGCCGGCCGCGTTACGGCCGAGCGCGACGGCGGACGGCACGAGATCGGCGTCCGCGAGCGACGCGGGCAGCGGTTTCAGCCAGCCGTTGCCGATGAATTCCGGCGCCCACGTGTCGTCCATCATCACGAGGTCGTACGCGCCGGTGCCTTCGCGCATCGACAGCTTCAGCTTCTGGTACAGGTTTGCGTTCGGCAGCTTGAGCAGCTCGATCTCGGTGCCCGGATGCAGCTTGTTGAAGCCGGCGACGGCGTCGGCCAGTCCCTTGCCGTAGATGTCGTCGCGGCCGGCGATGACGAGATCGGCGGCCACGGCGTGCGTGGCGGCGAAGGACAGCGCAACGGCGGCGGACAGCGCGCGCAGGCGGCTCAGCAAGGTCATGTGGTCTCTCTCGATCGGCGGTGGAGCGGAACATTCGTGCGTTGCACACGTGTGCAACGCCGGCGACAGGTCGGGTCGCCTGAAGCGTCGCCATTGTTCACGCAGACCGTGAAGGTATTGTGGCAAGCCGCAAGCCGGGCAACTCGACGCACGGATTCCGCCAATCCGGGTCCATTCAGTCAAGCATACGGGCGGCTTTTTTCAAGCATCGCTTTCCAGCAATCGACCGGCGCCGAGCCATGTCCATGAGGACCGCTCGGCGGCACGCGACCGACGTGCCGCCCCTGCCCTCGGTCCGAATCAAAAGTTCACACGAATCCCCGCCATCACCGCCAGTTGCCGGCTCGAATTGCTGTTCGCGAGCACCGGAATCTGCGCATAGTTCGCCGCGTTGCCGTCCGCATCGGTGCCGAGCCCCGTGCCGCTCGCGACCTGGCCGATCGCGACCGCATACAGCGCGGTGCGCTTCGACAGGCTGTAGTTCGCGCCGACGTTCACCTGGTGGAAGCGCGTCGTGCCGCGTCCGTCCGTATGCGCGGCGTTGAAGATGTACGCGACGCCGCCTTGCAACGCCGGCGTGAACATGTACGTGACGTTCAGCTCGCCGATGTCGAACGTGAACGCCTGCGTGCGCGGCTGCGCGGCGGTCGAGAAATAGCGGCTGTCGCCGAGCCGCGTATGCGTGTAGGTCAGCGCGACCGTCGCCGCGCCGAACGTGACCGACCCGCCCGCGCCGAACGCGCGCATCGAGCCGGCATCCTGCAGCAGGCAGTACATCGCGCCCGGGTCGCTGCACGCGAAATCGCCGATATAGCCGCTCGCGCCGCCGAGCGCCGCGTCGAGCGGCTGGTGCAGGTCGAGGTAGCCGACCGAGAACGCCACCGGCGCGCGCGTGTACGTCGCGGCCACCGCATAGCCGCGCTTCGCGGAAAAATCGCCGGCCTGCCCGCCGAAGCTGAACGTGCCGCCGAACGTGAGCCCGTTGAAATCGGCGCTGGTGAACTTCACCGCGTTGTTGAAGTTGAACGCGGCATTCAGGTTGTCGACGTCGCCGAGATGCGAGCCGTACGGCGTCGACCAGTTGTTGCTCGACACGTATGCGCCGAGCATGTCGGTGTACGAGTCGTACTGGCGGCCGAGGCCGAGCGTGCCGATCGCCTCTTGGCGCAGCCCGACCCACGCCTGCCGGCTGAATGCGGTGCCGCCTTGCAGCGCCTGCCCGTTCGCGGACAGGAACTGCTGCTCGAGCGTGAACACCGCGTCGAGCCCGCCACCGAGCGGCTCGGCGCCCTGGAAGCCGAAGCGGGACGGCACCAGGTTGCCGCCGCCCATCTGCCACGCATGGCCGCCGCCCGTGCTGCCGTCTGCGCGCGTGAACTGCTGGTTCGTCGAATAGATGATGCCGGTATCCACGGTGCCGTACAGCGTCACGCTCCCCGAAGTCTGCGCATGTGCGTGCAGGCAGCCCAGCATGGCCGCGGCTGCGGCCGCGGTCAGTCGTCGTCCGTTCTTCATGTCCCGCCCCTCTGTGATCATCGATTCGCAGTGCGAACCGAATGTGTTGTCGATATGGGTGACAGGACTTTATCCAGCGAAAATTCCGGACCTCTATCGCAAATCGGCAAACGGTGAGAGGTGCGGCCCGCGACGGTGCCCGGCGGCGCCGTCGCGGTGCGGATGCGTCATTCGGGACGCGTCGTCTGGGAAGGCAGTTCGCCGAACAGGTCGCGATACTCGCGCGCGAAATAGCCGAGATGCGTGAAGCCCCAGCTCGCGGCGGCTTCGCCGACGCCGAGTTGCTGCGCCGACGTCGTGCGCAGCAGGCGGCGCACCGCGTTCAGCCGGATCGTGCGCAGGTAGCCGACCGGCGTGACGTCGGCCACGCGCTGAAAGCTCGTTTGCAGCGTGCGGCGGCTGCAGCGCAGCGCGCGGCACAGTTCGAGCACGGTGACGGGTTCTTCGGGACGGTCGCGCAGATGCTTCTCGCAGCGGCTCACGATATCGCTGTAGGTCGCGTGCGTGATGTCGCGGCGCTCGACGCCGATCCCCTGTTCGAGCGCATCGAGGAACATGCCGAGCATCGCGTCGCGAAACATCTTGCGGGTCGCCGCGTATTCGAGGCAGCCGGGGTTGCGCTGGGCATCGTCGATCAGGGCCGACAGCCGCACGCCGAGCGCGACGCCCTGCGCGTCGGACAGCCGCGTCACGTGCCGCAGCCTGCGCGCGCCGGCCGCGCCGAATTCTGCCTCGCACAGCTCGTCGACCATGTCGGACGACGCGCTGATCCCGACGAGCCCCATCCCTTCCGGCGTGTGGAATTCGAAATCCTCGCCGGCGCGCAGCGCAAGCAGCGCATAACCGTCGACCGGCTGGCCCTGGAACGTGCCCGCGAGCGGCACGGACAACGGTACCGCGAGCGACGTGCGCCCGGCCGGCGCGAGCCCGGTTTGCGCGACACGCCGGTTGGTCGTCTCGCGGAAGAAGTGGAAATCGTCGTACAGCACCTGCGTGACGGTGCCCTTGAAGCGGCCCGGCGTCATCTGACGGTACACCTGATGCCAGCCCGCGATCGCGAGCCCGTGATCGTGCACGTCTTCGTGTGAGCGTGACTGGAACAGCATCGGCATCTCCGGTAAAACCCTGATTCCTGGATGCGCCCGCCGGGTTCGCGCGGCGCGCATCGCCACAGCTTACCCTCGCAAAATCCCGCGTAGTGTGGTTTCGAACGCAAGACAGGCCGCCAACAGCGCCGCGGCCTGCTCGTCGATCAGCCGGACATAGCGGCGAAACGACGGCATCCGGTTGACGACCTCGCTGCCGCCGAACGGCACGATCGCGAGCGTCCAGCGGCCGTCGCGCGCGTCGCCGTCGTGCGCGTCGATCACGCAGTCGGTCAGGTGCAGCGGCCGCAGCGCGTCGGCCACCGCCGGGCCGGCAAGCAGCGCGGCCAGCGTGTCGATGAAGGCGGGATCGCATCCGGGCGCGAGCGCCGCAGCAATGCCGGTACGGCGCAGCCAGCCGGTCTGCCGCACGCGCGCACTGCCCTGTACGGCCGGACCGTTCGCGGCCACCGTCACCTTCACGCTGACCGTATGCATCAGGAACTGACGCTCGACGCGCTCGTCGACGCGCACGCGCACGCCGTTCGGCAACCGCGCCGTGGCACCGCCAACGCCGCCAGCACCGTCGTCATCGCGCACGGCCCGCAGGTCGGCGAGCACGCGCGCGGCGATCGCGCCGGGCCGATGGCCGGGCGGCGGCGCAACGGGCGCCGCGCGCCAGCGGGCGAGCGCGGCCTTCACGATGCGACGTGCTCGTTGCGCAGCACGTCCTCGACCGGCACCGGCCTGAACGGATGCCGGCGCTGCACGACCAGCGTCCAGAACAGCGCGTACAGCGCGGTGAGCCCGAGCATCGCGCCGAACGGCACGTAGATGTCGCGCGGGTTCATGCCGGGCGGCGTGATGTACCAGATCGCGAGCACGATGCCGACGCTCGACACGATCTGCGGCAGCGGGAACAGCGGCGAACGGTACGGCCGCGGCAAGTCCGGGCGGCGGATGCGCAGCATCACGACCGACGCGGTGACGAGCAGGTACGCGGTACCCCACGCGCAGGTCGCGGCGAGCACGAGGTGCAGGATGCTGTCGAGATTGCCGTTGATCAGCCACGCATGGAAGATCGGCACGATCGCCGACGCGACGATGCCGACCACCGGCGTCTTGAAACGCGGATGCAGGTACGCGAAGCAGCGCGGCAGCGCGCCGTCGATCGCCATCCCGTACAGGATGCGCGGCAGCCCGGCCATCAGCGTGTTGATCGTCGCGGCGCCCGCGCACAGGAATGCGATGCCGAACCACACGCGGCCGAACGGGCCGAGCACCTGCAGCGCGAACGCGGGAATCGCGCCCGGCGTGTCGAGCAGATGCGTGAGGCCATCGGGGCTCACCGGCACGTTCGCGACCTGGCGGCGGATCGCCGCGCCGTACAGGAACATGCAGATCGCGACGCCGACGAGGCCGAGCGCCATCGCGCGCGGGATCGTGCGGCCCGGCGCCTTCATTTCCGGCGCAAGCGGCGTGACGAACTCGCAGCCGACGAACATGAACATCGCCATCCCGACCAGCGACAGTACGGCCGGGATCGACGTGCCGACTTCCGAGCCGCCGAACCAGCCGTCGAGATGCACGGCCGGCGCGGCCGCGAGCCCGAGAATCCCGAAGATCATCAGCGACAGCCACATGCCGGCCGTCAGCACGATCTCGAGCTTGCTGAATACCTTGATGCCGATGATGTTGGTGATCGCGAACGTGACCACGAGGCCGACGCCGACCAGCCACGAGCTGTTGTGCTTCTCGAACGCGGCGTTCAGCGATTCGAAGTTCACGAGCGCCATGATGCCGCTCAGGATCGTCTCCGCGGTGCCGGCGAACACGTGCACGAGGAAATAGGCGGAAATCGTGCCGGTGATCGCCCAGAAGCGGCCGAGCCCGCATGACAGGTAATCGTAAACCGAGCCGGCCGTCGGCAGCATCGCGGCGGCTTCGGAAAACGTGGTGGCCTGCGCCTGCATCATCACGAACGCGATGATCATCGCGACCGCGAACGCCCAGCCGCCCATCCCGAAGCCCGACGTCGCGGTGAGGATCACCGGGCTCGCCATGATGAGGCCGACGGCGCTCGCCAGCGCGGTCGGAAAACCGACCGCACCGGCCTTCAATTCGGTGCCGCTGCCTGCTTCAGCCGACGCACCGGCGGGCGTATCGCCCGCGGCGCCGGTCACTCCCGACCATCCCGACATCGTTGTCTCCTTCGTAGGTTGGCCCGAACCGGCGCTTCGTCAGCGGCCGGGGCCAGATGCTATGCGGTCGGGCCCGGGCGGTGCTTCAGCGCTTCGACGCCCGGGTCCCCTGTCGATCACGGCGTGATCCGATGTCGAAAAAATACGCAGGCAAAATAATCCGGTCATAGCGCAAATCGGCAAATCCGCGACGGCGTTTACCCGCCGTCGCGGCTTCGCCGTCATGCGAACGGGACGGCCTCGAAGCCGGCCGCGAGCGCGTCGACGATCCGGTCGAGCTGTTCGCGCTGGATCACGAGCGGCGGCGACAGGATGATCTTCGTGCCGACCGGGCGCACCAGCACGCCGTTCTCGCGGGCGACTTCCGCGACCGCGTTCGCATAACCCGACAGCGGATCGATCGGCTCGCGCGTGTCCTTGTTCGCGACGAGGTCGAGCGCGAGCATCAGCCCCTTGCCGCGCACCTCGCCGACCGCCGCGAAGCGTTCCGCGAACGGCTGCAGCGCTTCGAGCAGATACGCGCCCTGCTCCGCCGCATTCGCCGGCAGATCCTCCTTCACGACGATGTCGAGGCTCGCGATCGCGGCCGCGCATGCCACCGGGTGGCCTGCGTACGTGTAGCCGTGCATGATCGCCCCGCCGAAATCGGCATTCGCGGCGAACGCGTCCTCGATCCGCGCATTCACGACCGTCGCGCCGAGCGGCACGTAGCCTGACGAAATCCCCTTCGCGAGACACATGATGTCCGGGCGCACGCCCCAGCCGCGGCTGCCGAACAGGCTGCCGCTGCGGCCGAAGCCCGTCACGACTTCGTCGGCGATCAGCAGCACGCCGTAGCGGTCGCACACCTCGCGCACCAGCGGCCAGTAATTGGCCGGAGGCACGATCACGCCGCCCGCGCCCTGGATCGGCTCCGCGATGAACGCGGCGACCGTGTCCGGGCTCTGGAACTGAATCTCTCGCTCGAGCATTTCCGCGCAGATCCGGCCGAGTTCCTCCGGGTCCTGCGTGAACGGATTGCGGTACAGCCACGGCGTCTCGACGTGGAAGCAGCCGGGCAGGTTCGGCTCGTAGTTGCGGCGGAACACCGTATTGCCGTTCACCGACGCGCCGCCGAAGTGCGTGCCGTGATACCCCTGCTTCAGCGAGATGAACTTCGTGCGATCGGCCTGGCCGCGCACCTTCCAGTACTGGCGCGCGATCTTCAGCGCGGTCTCGATCGAGTCCGACCCGCCCGAGCTGTACAGCACGCGGCGCATCCCTTCCGGCTCCAGCATGTCGATCACCTTCTTCGACAGCTCCTCGGCGCGCGGATGCGAAATGCCGTCGAACAGCTGGAAGTATTCGAGTTCGTCGAGCTGACGCACGATCGCGTCCTTCACTTCCTGGCGGTTGTGGCCGACGTTCACGTTCCACAGGCCCGCGACGCCGTCGACGAGCTTGCGCCCCTGTTCGTCGAACACGTAGCAGCCGTCGCCGCGCACGATGCGGATCGGCTTGCGCTGTTTCATTTCGTTCGGGTGCAGCATCGGGTGCCAGAACTTCGCTTCGTTGTAGCTCATTGCAATCTCCACTGTCGGATCGGTTGAATCGGGTTCGTTCGGGTTCGGGAATCGCGCGTCAATGCGCGATGCAGACGGATTTGGTTTCGGTGAAGCCTTCGATCGCGTACTGGCCGAATTCGCGGCCGATGCCCGATTGCTTGTAGCCGCCGAACGGCATCGACGGATCGAGCGGGATATGGCAGTTCACCCACACCGTGCCGGCCTCGATCTGCGGCACGAGGTTCATCACGCGTTTCAGGTCGTTGCTCCAGATGCTCGCGGCGAGGCCGTACGGCGACGCGTTCGCGAGGCGCACCGCGTCGGCCGCGTCGTCGAACGGCACGACGACGATCACCGGGCCGAATACCTCGTCGCGCACGATCGCGCTGTCCGGGTGCGGATCGGCGATCACGGCCGGCTTCACGTAATAGCCGGGCAGATCGTCGGCCGGCGTGCCGCCCGCGAGGAACGTGAGGCCCGCGCGGCGCGCGCCTTCGATGTGCTGGACCACCTTGTCGCGATGCTGCGCGGACACGAGCGGATTGATCTGCGCGGTGGTGTCGAGGCCCGCGCCGAGCTTCATCGACCGCGCGACGCCCGCGAGGCCGTCCGCGAGTTGCGCGAACTTGCTGCGATGCACATAGATGCGCGACGCGGCCGCGCACACCTGCCCCTGGTTGAAGAACGCGCCGGCGGCGACGCCGTCGAGCGCCTGCGCGACGTCGACGTCGTCGAGCATCACGATCGGGTTCTTGCCGCCGAGCTCCAGCGAGAAGCGCGTCATGTTCTGCACGGCCGCCGCGCCGACCAGCTTGCCGGTCGCGGTCGAGCCGGTGAACGAGATCTTCGCGATCGACGGGTGGCTCGCGAGCGCCGCGCCGCAGACGCGCCCGCCCGTGACGACGTTGAACACGCCGGGCGGCACGCCGGCTTCGCGTGCCAGCTCGGCGAGGCGCAACGCGGTGAGCGGCGTTTCCGGCGACGGCTTCAGCACGATCGTGCAGCCGGCCGCGAGCGCGGGAATCAGCTTCCACACCGCGATCATCAGCGGGAAATTCCACGGCACGATCGCGGCGACCACGCCGACGGGCTCCTTGCGCGTATAGGCCGTATAACGTGCGCCGGGCGGGAACGGGATCGACACGTCGAGCGTCTGGCCGGTGATCTTGGTCGCCCAGCCGGCCATGTAGCGCACGTACTCGACGCTCGCGCCGACTTCGACCGCGCGCGACACGTGAATCGACTTGCCCTGGTTCAGCGTTTCGAGCTGCGCGAGCGTTTCGGCGTCGGCTTCGATCAGGTCGGCGAGTTTCAGCAGGATGCGTTCGCGGTCGGCCGGCCGCAGCCCGCTCCAGACGCGCGTGTCGAACGCGTGTTTCGCGCTGGCGACCGCGCGGTCGACGTCGTGCGCATCGGCATCGGCGACGGTCGCGAGCCGCTCGCCCGTGGCGGGGTCGTACACGTCGACGCGCGCTGCCGCGTGCGACGGCTGCATGGCGCCGTCGATGAAGAGGCCGAAGTCGCGCGCAACGAAGGTGCGCACGGTGTCGCTGACGGCGACGAAGTTCGTGTTGCTCATGGGCGTCTCGTTGATTGTCGTGGCTGGACCGCGTGCCGGTGAGGCACGCGGGCGTCGGACCACTGTATCGACGAGGAATCGCGCGCGGTGAGCGCAAATTGGCAGCGCGTGGGGGAATCAGATGCGGGTGAGCCGGACGCGCGCAAACGTGGCGTCGCGACGGACGAACGTCGCGTTATCGTCCGACGAATGACGCGATGTGATTGCGAACAGGGAAAAACTTACAGGAACAGCGCGCCGACCAGCTCCGTGCGGTTCGACACGCCGAGCTTGCGGTACATGCGCATCAGGTGCGTCTTGATCGTCGGTGGCCCGAGCGCGAGGTCGCGCGCGATCTCCTTGTTCGAGTAGCCGTCGCGCACGAGCCGCGCGATCTGCTCCTCGCGGTAGGTCAGCCGTTCCTCGCAACCGATCCGGTGGATGCCGCGCCGCGCGCGCAGCAGCGGGCTCAGCGCCGCTTCGGCGACCGGCTGCAGCCGCGCGAGCGCGTCGATCTCGCCGGGGGCGAACCGTCCCGCGGTGCCGTTGCCGTTCGCGTCGCCCATGCCGAAGCGCAGCAGCGAGAACGCGCCGACCGTGCGACCCGCGTCGCGCAGCCAGATCTCGACGACATCGGCCACGTCGTGCCGCCGCAGAAAACGGGTCCAGTACGCGGATGCCGCGCGTCGTTCGTCAGGCAGTTGCGACGCGAGCGTGACGACCGCGCGGTCGCCCGCCGCGCAGCGTGACGGATGCAGCGGATCGAGCAACCGGTAGCGGGCGACATAGGTGCGGTGCATCGATTCCGGCATCCCGAACAGCTCGAAATCGGCCGGCTCGCCGCTCTGGTCGAGCCGATAGAACACGATCGCGGACGGGCTCGCGAACGCGTCGAACGCATCCACGCACGCGTGCAGCGCGCGCTGCCAGTCGGCGGGAGCGTGGTCGGCGGGAACGGACAAGGTCGGCATGGGAAATCGGCTGGCGGATGGACGCATCGAATCTCGAAGTCCGGGCCAGCCTACCGGCGCCGAAAAGCGCCGGTGAGCACGAATCGGCAAATCGTCCCGGGCCGGCCAGGGTGGCCGGTTCAGGCGGGACGATGCCGGCGCGCGGCGGTGCGCGCGCCTCGTTTCAGCGAGCGTTCGCGGCGAACGTGTCGCAGGCGCTCACCTCGCCCGACTCCATCCCGCGCCGCAGCCAGTACACGCGCTGCTCGCTGGTGCCGTGCGTGAAGCTTTCGGGCACGACGTAGCCCTGCCCTTGCTGCTGCAGCCGGTCGTCGCCGATCGCAGCAGCCGCCTTCAGCCCCTGCTCGAAATCGCCCGGCTCCATCAGCCGCTGGTTCGCGCGCTGCGCGTTGTTCGCCCACACGCCGGCAAAGCAGTCGGCCTGCAGCTCCATCCGCACCGACAGTGCGTTCGCGCGCGCCTGGCTCGAGCGCCGGCGCGCGGCGTCGACCTTGTCGGCAATGCCGAGCAGGTTCTGCACGTGATGGCCGACTTCGTGCGCGATCACGTAGGCCTGCGCGAAATCGCCGCCCGCGCCGAAACGCTTGCGCAGCTCGTCGTAGAAGCCGAGATCGATATATACGTTGCGGTCGCCCGGGCAGTAGAACGGCCCCATCGCGGTCTGGCCGGTGCCGCACGCGGTCGGCGTCGAGTTCGTGAACATCACGAGCTTCGGCGGCTGGTACTGCGCGTGCAGCTGGGTGTTGAACACGCCCGTCCACGTGCGTTCGATATTGCCGAGCACCTTGCGCGTGAACACCGCGCCGGGATCGTTCGCCGGCGCGCCCTGGTGCTGGGTCGGCGCGGGCTGCGCCTGCTGCTGGCGGCCCTGCAGCGCCGACGCGCCTTCGAGCACGACGCGCGGGTCGATCCCGAAGAAATACGAGGCGGCCAGCGCGACCACGATCGTGCCGATGCCGATCGTCGCGCGCCCACCGCCGAACCCGCCGCCACCGCGTCGATCCTCGACGTTGGCGCTTTCTCTTTCGTCGTCCAGCCTCATTGCCGGCCCCTCCCTGTTCTTTTGTCGATGGTCCGGTCGCGCCAGCGCGCAACCGGGCGATACGCCGTGGCGACACGAGCCGTCGGCGGATACGCTACCTGTGTGTCGGACGCCCGCTCGCGCCGATCCGGCCTGCCGCGCCTTTGCTGGCCGCGCCTTTGCCGGCCGCGCCATTCTTACGACGGAATCGGCTGGCCGACGCGCGGCGCGTCGTTGCAAACGCCCGCTCGCACTATTTTGCCGGGCTTTCGTGGCTTATCGCAAAAATGTGGAGGATAGAGCGATTCGGCGTCAGACATCGTCAGCCTTTGCAAAATGGGCCACGGCCGCCGCACCTGGCCGTCCGGCCGACCCGCGTTCATCCTTTCGGCGGATACCGGCGCGCGCCGGCGCCGCCTAAAGTGGCCGGAACGCCCCCTTTCCGGAGAACGACATGACGCACCCGCCACCCCGCACGATCGCGATCACCGGCGCAGGCACCGGCATCGGCGCCGCATGCGCACGCCGCTTCGCCCGTCGCGGCGACCGCGTCGTGCTGATCGGGCGCCGCCAGGCGCCGCTCGATGCACTGGCTGCCGAGACGGGCGGCCTCGCGCTGGCCGGCGACGCGGCGAGCCCCGCCGACTGGGCCGGCTTCGTGCAGCGCATCGCCGAACGCTTCGGCCGCGTCGACGCGCTCGTCGCGTGTGCGGGCGGCCACGGCATCGGCCGCGCGGACGAAACCGACGACGCGCAATGGCGCGACGCGATGCACGCGAACCTCGACACCGCGTTCGTCAGCGCGCGTGCGTGCCTGCCCGACCTGATCGCGCAGCGCGGCAATATCGTGCTGGTCGCGTCGATCGCGGCGCTCGCGGCCGGCCCCGGCGTATGCGGCTACACGGTCGGCAAGCACGCACTGCTCGGGCTGGCGCGATCGCTCGCGCGCGACTACGGTCCGCACGGCGTACGGGCGAACGCCGTCTGCCCGGGCTGGGTCCGCACGCCGATGGCCGATGCGGAAATGGCCCCGCTGATGGCCGCGCACGACGATTCGCTCGACGGCGCGTACGCCCGCGTGAGCGCCGACGTGCCGCTGCGGCGCGCGGCCGATCCCGACGAGATCGCGGCCGTCTGCGCGTTCCTGGCGTCGCCGGACGCATCGTTCGTGACCGGCGCGACGCTCGTCGCGGACGGCGGCGCGATGGTCGTCGACGTGCCGACGCTCGCGTTCGACCGGCTTTGACGCCAGCAGGCGCGCCGCGCGTAGGAGACATCGAGCGGGCAGCGTGTCGTGAGCGACTACCGGTACCCGCCCACGACACGCGCGGCGCCGCCCGATCGTTTCCTGCCCGGGAAATCCGCTACCATCGACCGATCCCGCCGCTTCCGCCGGCACCGTCTCACCGTTCGGAATTCGATGAACATCCGGTTTCTGGAAACCTTCGTCTGGCTCGCGAAGCTGGAAAACTTCCGGCTCACGGCCGAGAAACTGCACACGACGCAGGCCGCCGTGTCGAGCCGCATCGCCTCGCTAGAGGAAGCGTTCGACGTGCGCCTGTTCGACCGCAACACGCGCTCGGCCACGCTCACGCCCGCGGGCCGGCGCATGCTGGCCTACGCGGAGCGGATCGTGCGGCTCGACGGCGAAATGCGGCGCGACATCGACGCGGCGAGCGACGCGGGCCTGATCCGGATCGGCGTGATCGAATCGATCGTGCATAGCTGGTTTCCCGCGCTGATGGCGCAACTGCGCGAGCGCTATCCGCGCCTCGACGTCGAGATCACGAGCGACACGACGCTGCATCTGATTCGCCTGCTCAGCACCGACGGCGTCGACCTGATCCTGCAGACCGACCCGGTGCCGGGCCCGGACTTCACGAACCTGCCGCTGTGCGAATTCCCGGTGCGCTGGGCCGCGAGCCCGCGCCTCGGGCTCGGCGGCCAGCCGCTCGACGTCGCGCGCCTGGCCGGGTTTCCGATCATCAGTTTCTCGCGCCACTCGGGGCCGCACGCGACGATCGAGCGGCTGTTCGCGGCGGTCGAACGGCCGGCCAGCATCAACTGCATCACGTCGGTTGCCGCGATGATCCGCCTCGTCGCCGACGGGCTCGGCGTGGCCGCGCTGCCGCCTGCGATCATCGGGCGCGAGTTGCAAGAAGGCACGCTCGAACTGCTCGACGTCGAGCCGGAATTCCCCGCGCTGCCGCTCGTCGCGACGTACCGCAGCCAGGGGCTGCCGGTCGCCGCGCGTATCGCGGAACTCGCGAGCGAAGTGGCACGCGCGATGGCAGCCGCCGCGAACCTCGCGAGCCCGGCCGTCACCGATCGCGCCGAAGCAACGCCCGCGCGCAGAGCGACAGAGGCAAATAACAGCACATCGGCAAAGGCGAAGCGCACGACGAAAGCCGCCTCGCCTGCCGCGCCCGCCGCGAAACGCCGTCCGCGCCGCTCATAAGAAAACCTGTTCACCGCGAATTTGTTTTCTTGTTGGACGGGTGCGGACCGTCTTCGGGACACTGGGGTTTCTGACCTACCCGTCTCGAGGAACCCCGCGATGACCCGCCTTTCCCTTCCGCACGGCCAGCTTTGCGTCTGGACGGATATCGACCCCGCGCACGAAGCCGATTTCAACGCGTGGTACGACCGCGAGCACATGCAGGAACGTGTCGCGATTCCCGGCTTCACGCATGCACGGCGCTTTCGCGCGACCGACGGCGGCCCGCGCCGATACCTCGCGCTGTACGTGACGGACACGCTCGACGTATTCCGCGGCGACGCGTACCGGCGTGCGTTCACGCAGCAGACCGCATGGTCGCTCGCGAACTTCGAGCGCATGACGGGCACGCAACGGCGCGTCGGCGAGCTGACGATCGAAGCCGGCGACGGCGAAGGCGCCCATCTCGCGCTGTTCGTGCTGCCGCCGGACCGCATCGACGTGCCGCACCTGCGCGCGCGCTTCGACGCCGCGCTGCAAGAACCGGGCATCCACGCCGCGCGGCTCTTCCGTACGTCGCCGGACCTGTCCGCGCCGATCGGCGCAGCGGCGGCCGCGGGCCCCGGCGCCGATGCGCTCGTGCTGGTCGAAGGCAGCGACGCAGCGGCCGCGCGCCGCGTAGCCGCTGAGCTCGCCGGGCACGACGACGTGCGCACCTTCGATCTGCTGTGGCGCGCCGCCGCACCGCTGCCGGCTGCGCATCGCGACGCCCAGGCGGCGGCCGAACCGGCCGCCGTCGTCGCCCCCGCCCTGCCTGCCTGAACGCTCGACGCCCACGCCGGCCCCGCGTTTCATCCCGTCATCCGTCACGACCTGCCCGATACCATGAGCACTCTCGCCCAGCCCGCCGCCCACGCGCCCCGCCGTGTCCGCAACAGCCGACTCGCGACCGCGAGCATGATCGGCACGTCGCTCGAGTGGTACGACTTCACGATCTACAACACGCTCGCCGCGCTCGTTTTCAACCATCTGTTCTTCCCGTCGGTCGATCCGCTGGCCGGCACGATCCTCGCGTTCTCGACCTATGCGGTCGGCTACGTGTCGCGCCCGCTCGGCGGCTTCGTGTTCGGCAACCTCGGCGACCGCATCGGCCGCCGCGCGGTGCTGATGCTCACGCTTGTGCTGATGGGCGTGACGACCGCGCTGATGGGCGCGCTGCCGACCTACGCGCAGGCCGGCATCCTGAGCCCGATCCTGCTCGTCGCGCTGCGCTTCGTGCAGGGCGTCGCGCTCGGCGGCGAATGGGCCGGCGCGGTCCTGCTGTCGGTCGAGCACGGCGACCAGAAACGGCGCGGGCTGGCCGCGTCGTGGACGCAGATCGGCCCGTCGTTCGGCACGCTGCTCGGCACCGGCTGCATCGCGCTCGTCACGCTGTCGACCACGTCCGACACGTTCCTGTCGTGGGGCTGGCGCGTGCCGTTCGCGGCCAGCGCGCTGCTCATCGCGTTCGGCTTCTGGGTGCGGCGCGGCGTCGACGAAACGCCGCAGTTCGAGCAGCTCGCCGAATCGCACGCAACCGCCGAAGTGCCCGTCGCCGACGTGCTGAAGTACCACTGGAAGCGCCTGCTGATCGCGGGCGGCTCGCGGATCGGCTCGGACGTGCTGTATGCGCTGATCGTCGTGTTCACGCTGACCTACGTGACGACCGTGCTACACCTGTCGCGCCCCGTCGCGCTGACGGCCGTGATGATCGGCACGGCCTGCAACGCGCTCGCGGTGCCGTTCTTCGGCGCGCTGTCGGACCGCTTCGGCCGCCGGCCCGTGTATCTCGCCGGCGCAATCGCCGGCATCGTGTGGGCATTCGTGTTCTTCACGCTGCTCGATTCCGCGCGCCCCGTGGCAATCGTCGCGGCCGTCGCGATCGGCCTCGTGATCCATGCGGTGATGTACGGCCCGCAGGGCGCGTTCGTGACCGAACAATTCCCGACGCGCGTGCGTTATGCGGGTTCGTCGCTCGCATACACGCTCGCCGGCATCGTCGGCGGCGGCTTCGCGCCGCTCGTGATCGCCGCGCTGTTCCGGCAGACGGGCACGACGACGGCCGTGTCGTTGTACGTCACCGCCGCGCTCGTCGTCACGTCGATCGCGCTCGTCGCCGCGCGCGAGACCGCGCACCGGCCGCTCGAGGATTGAGCGCCGCCGCCAGCCCAGTCATTCCTTCGCACTTCAAACGGATAACCGCATGCCAACCCTGTCGTTCAACGTGATTTCCCTGCAAGGTGCGCCGGCCGCCGTCGACGTCGACATCGAACGCGTCGTGATCGCCGGCTGGGCCGGCCGCGACCCGGCCGCGATCCAGGCACACATCGACGAACTCGCGGCGCTCGGCGTCGCGCCGCCGTCGACCACGCCGTGCTTCTATCGCGTGTCGTCCGCACTGCTCACGCAGGCGCCGTCGATCGACGTGCTCGGCGCACGCTCGGGCGGCGAGATCGAATGCGTGCTGGTCGACAGCCCGGCCGGCACGCTGGTCACGATCGGCTCCGATCACACGGATCGCGAAGTCGAAGCATACGGCGTCGCCGTGTCGAAGCAGGTGTGCGCGAAGCCGCTCGGCCGCGACGCGTGGCGTCATGCGGATGTCGCCGATCACTGGGATACGCTCGAGCTGCGTTCGTGGCTGATCGCGCGCGACGGCGAGCGGCGCGCATACCAGCACGGCGCGGTCAGCGGCCTGCTCGCGCCCGACGCGCTGTGGCACCGGTTCGACGATCGCCGCACGATGCCCGCGCGCTGCGCGATGTATGGCGGGACCGTCGCCGTGCATGGCGCGATTGCCGCGATGGGCGACGGCGATGCGTTCGAGATGGAACTGCACGATCCGGTGCTCGGACGCAGCCTCACGCATCGCTATGCGGTCGAGGTATTGCCGGTCGTGGCTTGACCGCGAACGGAAAACCGCAAGGGACGCGGGCACGACGGCCGTCAGTCGTCGCGCCTGCTCCTACCTGTACGACTCAAAGCAGTGGTAGTCCGGGAAGTTGAACTGCGAGTTGCCGCAGTACAGCACACCTGCCAGGTTGGTACACCCGCTCAATGTGAACATGATTGCTCCCGCAACCGACGCTTTCCAGCCGAAATGCAACATCTCACCCCCGTTTTCACCTTGTCGGTGTCGACTGACATGATGCGCATCGGACGCACGCGGGTATGTGGAGAATTGTGACCCCGGGCTTCCTCGGTTCGCCGTGACGTGTTTCCGTGCCCGGACGAAACCCGTGCTACCCGCCGTTGCTCACCCGAGACACCCGAGCCCCGCCAGCGTCGCCTCCACCGCCGTATCGAGCGGCGTGACCGGCTCGCGGCCGAGCACCGCGGTCACGCGCGCGTTGTCCATCCGGATCGGTTCGCGCCACAGG
Organism: Burkholderia cenocepacia; assembly: GCF_014211915.1. Taxonomy (NCBI): domain Bacteria; kingdom Pseudomonadati; phylum Pseudomonadota; class Betaproteobacteria; order Burkholderiales; family Burkholderiaceae; genus Burkholderia; species Burkholderia cenocepacia. The sequence goes on from NZ_CP060040.1 coordinate 1,337,035, forward strand.
TAACGCATCTCGAGCAATTCGCGCAACGTCGTGACGAACGGCGCAGCCACGTACACGAGCCACCACGGGAAATCGCGCAGCGCCGGTCGCATGCCGTGCCGCTGCGCGACGCGTTGCACGGCCAGCGCCATCTGCATGCCGTCTTCATCCCAATGCCCGCCCAGATGAAAACGCGCGAACGGCTCCAGCGTCTCGCGCCGCTCGATCAGCTCGACCATCACGCAGGCCACGTCAGGCACATACGACCATTGATGGCCGACGCCGCGGCTCGGCACGCTGATGGCGGTGACCGGCCGCCCCGCCTTGATCAGCCCCTGCGAGAACCAGCTGTTGCCGAGCTGCGGCCCGAAGAAATCGCCGGCGCGCACGACGATCGCCGGCACGCCGTGCGCGCTGGCGTCCTGCAGCCGCCGCTCCAGTTCGACGCGGATCGCGCCCTTGCGGGTCGCCGGATGCTGCGGCGCGTCTTCCCGCAGCACCGGAAACGCATCGGCGCCGAAGTTGTAGACCGTGCCCGGCAGCACGACGGTCGCCTGCGCGGCCCGGGCCGCCGCGATCGCGTTGTCGATCATCGGCAGCACCTGCGTGGCCCAGTTCCGGTATCCGGGCGGATTCACCGCATGCACGATCACGCTGCAGCCGCGGGCGGCGCGCACCACCGCATCGCGATCCAGCGCGTCGCCGCGCACCCATGCGATACCGTCGCGCTCCACGACTTCGGCATCGAGCCCGCGCTTGAGCGCGCGTACCTGCCAGCCCGCATCGCGCAACTGCCGCGCGACTTCCCCGCCGATCCCGCCGCTCGCGCCCAGCACGAGGGCCTGCCGTTGCGTCCCGCCTGCGTTTGCCGACATTGCCGCTCTCCTTGAATGGAACCATCACGACACGGATTCTGGCGCGCCGATGGCTATCAAGGAATTGCCGAACCTAGCAGATCAGCTATACATTTATGTATGACCATCGATCTGAACTGGGAGCGCTACCGCACCTTCCTCGCGGTCCTGACGGAAGGCTCGCTGTCCGGCGCGGCGCGCGCGCTCGGCATCACGCAGCCGACGGCCGGCCGCCATGTCGCGGCGCTCGAAGCCGCGTTCGGCCAGACGCTGTTCACGCGCTCGCCGTCGGGCCTGCTGCCGACCGAGGCCGCGCTCGCGCTGCGCGGCCACGCGGAGGCGCTGCGCAGCGCGGCGGCCGCGTTCGAGCGCGCGGCGGCCAGCCACGGCGCCGGCGTGCGCGGCATCGTGCGGATCTCGGCCAGCGACGTGATCGCCGTCGAGGTGCTGCCGCCGATGCTCGCGCAATTGCGGCGCGACCATCCGGGGCTCGTGATCGAACTGGTGCCGACCGACCGCATCCAGGACGTGCTGAAGCGCGAGGCCGACATCGCGGTACGGATGGCGCCGCCCGCGCAGGACGCGCTCGTCGCGCGGCGCGTCGGCGAAATCGAGGTCGGGCTGTATGCGCGCGACGATTACCTGGCGCACCACGGCGCGCCCGCGACGATCGATGCGCTCGCGCATCACACGCTGATCGGCTTCGATACCGTCACGCCGTTCATTCGTTCGGCGGGGCGCGGCATGCCGCTGTGGAAGCGCGACGCGTTCGCGCTGCGTACCGACAGCAATCTCGCGCAGCTCGCGATGATCCGTGCCGGCTACGGGATCGGCTTCTGCCAGTCGGCGCTCGCGAAACGCAACGCGCGGCTCGTGCGCGTGCTGCCGGACGCGCTCGGGATGCGGCTGGAAACCTGGGTCGTGATGCACGAAGACCTGCGGACCAGCCCGCGCTGCCGGGCCGTGTTCGATGCGCTGGCCAACGGGCTGCGGGCGTATGCGGACGGTGAGGCCGCCGAGTAGAAAGCGGTGGGCGTGAATCGCGCGGGGCGCGCTATTCGTAGATTTTCGCGGCGAACAGGATGTCCGCGATGCGCCGCCAAGGGTTATCGGGCACGTCGTAGAAGCGCAGCCCCTCTTCCGACGCCTCGGCCCAGTCGATCATCGCTTCCAGATACTCGCCGATCGACCGGTTTTCCCAGCCGAGCGCCGCATGGGCGTATGGCGACAGCGGCGCGTCGGCCTCGAGCTGCCGCTCCGTGTGCCAGTCATGGCCGAGCACGCGCAGGAAATGGATCAGCGAACGCTCGTCGACCACGCGCTCCAGCGCATGCTGCAGCTTCGCGGCCATCTGGTTCTTCAGTTCGTCGTTCATGCCCATGGCTCCCGACGTGCCGCTCGGTGTCGCGCGGCATGGTTTTACATCAGCAGTTGACGCGACAGCACCTCGCGCGCCTGAGTGACGGTCTCGCGTTCGCCCGGCAACGGCGGCGTCAGCGAAAACACCGCGTCCGGCAGCGGCGGCAGCCGGTATTTCGTGCCGAGCCGCATCAGGCCGTCGCCGATCGCCGATGCGCACAGGCAACCGACGCCGAGCCCCGCCGCGAGCATCGACTGCAACCCCGCGACGCCCGACGCGCTGTGCACGAGCACGTACGGCGTGTGTTGCTCGTCGAGCGAGCGCACCGCGACCTGATGCATCATGCAGTCGTCCGGCAGCAGCACGAGCGGCAGCGGCTCGGGCAACTGCTCGGCGAGCGCGGGCGACGCGACCCACGACAGCGGTTCGCGCCGCAGCACCCAGCGTGTGTCGGCCGACGCCGGCCGGAACGGCCCGCTCGACATGTTCATCACGACGCCGAGATCGATCTGCCCGCGTGCGTGCGCCGCTTCGATCTCCGCGCTCTTCATCGCGCTCACGTGCAGGCTCAACTGCGGGTAGCACTCGCGCAGCCGCGCCAGCATGCCCGCCACTTCATTCGTGCGGTAGTAGTCGGTGATCGCGACGCGCAGTTCGCCCTTGATCGCCTGCCCGCGCAGCTCGTCGAACGCGGCCTCGTTCAGCGCGACGATGCGCCGCGCATGCTGCAGCAGCCGCGCGCCGGCCGGCGTCGGTTCGACGCCGCGCTTGCTGCGCACGAACAGCGGCACGCCGGCGCGCGATTCGAGCTTGCGGACCTGCTCGCTGACCGTCGATTGCGACAGGTGCAGCCGCGGTGCAGCGGCCGTCAGGCTGCCCGCATCCGCGACCGCCGCGAAAGTACGCAACTGATCCAGGTCGAAACCGCGCATCGTCGTTCCTCATCCATCGAATAACCCGATGGATGCTACCACTCTTTCCCGCTTTTCCGAACCATGGGCGATGCCCAGAATAAGGGGTCAACGGCCTGGTTGCGTCGATCGCCTATCGGGCCCTCATTCTTTGGATCTGCTTTCATCATGACGAACAATACCCTCGCCCCCTGCGCACCAGCCTGCGCGGCCGCCGCGGCGACGCCGCGCAGCCATCATGGCTGGGCGCTCGTGGTCCTGCTGGTCGGCGCCATTCTGCCGCCGCTCGACTACTTCATCGTGAATCTCGCGCTCCCGGCCATTCGCGACGGCATCGGCGCGCGCCAGGCCGAGTTGCAGCTCGTCGTGTCGGCCTATGCATGCGCGAACGCGGTCGTCCAGATCACCGGCGGGCGGCTCGGCGACCTGTACGGACGCAAGCGCATGTTCATGATCGGCATGGCCGGCTTCGTGCTCGCGTCGACGCTGTGCGGGCTCGCCGGCAACGGCACGGTGCTCGTCGGCGGCCGCGTGCTGCAGGGCCTGTTCGCCGCGATCCTCGCCCCCCAGGTGCTCGCGACGATCCGCAGCGTGTTCAGCCCGCAGGAACAGGTGCGCGTGATGGGCTTCTACGGGTTCGCATTCGGCCTCGCGGCCGTGATCGGCCAGCTCGGCGGCGGCGCGCTGATCAGCCTGCATCCGTTCGGGCTCGGCTGGCGCGCGATCTTCCTCGTCAATCTGCCGATCGGCATCCTGGCGCTGATCGGCAGCTGGCGCTTCATCCCGGAAAACCGCGCGCCGCGCGGCCAGCGCATCGACGTGCCGGGTACGGTGCTGATGTCGCTGTTCCTGCTGATGCTCGTGTACCCGCTCACGCACGGTCGGGAAGCCGGCTGGCCGCTGTGGATGATCGCGTGCGGCGTCGGCGCGCTGCCGATGCTCGGCGCGCTGCTCGCGGTCGAAGCGCGCCGGCTCGCGCGCGGCCACGATCCGCTGCTCGACGTGCGGCTGCTCCGCAACCCGGTCGTCGCGCTCGGGCTCCTGCTCGCGTTCCTGTTCTATACGCTGAGCGCGTTCTTCCTGAGCTACGGGATCTATCTGCAGGGCTGCCTGAACTGGTCGCCGCTCGCGTCCGGGTTCGCGATCCTGCCGCTCGGGCTCGGCTTCCTCGCGAGCCCGCTGCTGACGACGCGCCTCGTCGCCCGCTTCGGCGGGTATCGCGTGCTCACGCTCGGCTTCGCGATGCTCGCGGCCGGCGTCGCGATCGCCGCCGCGCTCGCCCGCGACGGTGCGCCGGGGCCCGGCTTCTATGCGGGCATCGCGGCGATCGGCATCGGGCAAGGGCTCGTGCTGCCGTCGGTCGTGCGGATCGTACTCGCGGAAGTCGATGCGGCCCGCGCGGGGGTCGCGTCAGGGATGGTCAGCGCGATGCTGCAGATCGGCGCGGCGGTCGGCGCCGCGACGATCGGCGGCGTGTTCTTCGCGCGGCTCGGCGTGCATCCGGCCGCGCTCGATTACGTGCAGGGCTTCAGGGCGTCGATGTTCACGCTGACGATCGTGCTGCTGGGCTGCGTCGCGCTGTCGATGGCGCTCGGGCCGCTGCATCGGCGGCTGCATGCGGATGCGTGACAGCTGACGTGGACGGTGCCGGCACCGTCAATCCAGGCCCGGAAACGGGCATGGCGCATGCGCGGCGTGGCGGCTCGCCGGCCTCCTCCGGTTTACCGGTGAGGCTCGCGCTGTGCGTGCCGCGCCTCCCATTCGGCCAGTTCGACGCGATAGCGCGCGAGCGCCTCGTCGTAAAGATCGAAGACGCACGGCGAGCAACCGCTGTTGCAGCAGTCTTCCAGTTCGGGTTGGACAGGCGGGGTCGGGCGGGGATCGTCGACGGACGGATCTCCGGAAGCTTGGTTCGGCACGGCGTGGTCCGGTAATGTGGAGTGGTCAGTATAGGGCGATCCGGGCCGCCGCCGCATTCGGCAGGCCGGCGGGTCGCCGACGAACGCATCCGTCATGGCGCGCTCGCCGCATGCGGCACGCCGCTGCGCTCGCCCATTTCGACCCCACAGGAGCCGCACGATGGCCGAAGCCGTGAATCCCCCGGAAGTCTGGGCGCCGTTCGGCGCGTTTTCGATGGCCGTGATCCAGGGCGACGGCCGGATCGTGCATCTGAAGGGACAGGTCGCGCTCGACCGCGACGGGCAGGTAGTCGGCGCCGGCGACATGCGCGCCCAGGTCCGGCAAACGCTCGACAACATCCGCGACGTGCTGGCCGCGCTGGGCGGGCAGATGCGCGACGTGATCTCGCTCGTCCATTACGCCACCGACATCGATGCGTTCATGCAGGCCGGCGACATCCGCAAGACCTACTTCGCCGAACCCTATCCGGTGACGACGACCGTCCAGGTCGAACGTCTCTACCATCCCGACCTGCTGATCGAGATCGCAGCCATCGCCGAGATTCCGCTGGCGCGGTTTCGTCGGCCCGAGAGGGCCGCGTGAAAGGCCTCGGGCCCGCGTAAAAACGCGCGCCGGTCACGGCTTTCCCGACCGGCGCTCGCGCTTGCCTGCACCCGCTCGCCTACTTCGCCGGCGCGCCCGGCTTCACCGCTCCCGGCTTGTCGGCCAGCGGCTGCCACGCGGCGCCAAGCGAATACCAGTCGACGCGGCGCGTGAGCGTCATGATGCCGGCAAGGATCGCGAACAGCAGCAGCGAACCGAGCATCAGCGCATTGTCTTCCGACAGCAGCAGCCCGTAGAGCGCCGCGTACAACATCGCAAGCAGCACGGTGAACGTCGCGCCGCGCTTCACGCTGTGCAGCACGAACGACAGGTAGAAGCCGAGCAGCCCGATGCATGCGCCGCTCGCCGCGAGATACGCATAGCCGAACGCAATATGCTCGGACAGGCTCAGCAACAGCAGGAAGAACAGCGCGAGCGACAAGCCGACCAGCGTGTACTGGATCGGGTGAATGCGCAGCCGCTTCACGAGCTCGTACATGAAGAAGCTCGCGAACGTGAGCATCACGAACAGCGCACCGTATTTCGTCGCGCGTTCGGCCTGCAAATAGACGTTCACGGGTTCGATCACCGATACCGACGCCATCTCGATCTCGCCCCCGCCGTTGCCGGACGCCACTTGCTCGCGCGCCTTCGTGTTGAATGACGTCACGTGCCAGTTGCTGGCGAAGCCGCGCGCATCGATCGTGCGCTCCGCCGGCAGGAACTCGCCGCCGAAGCTCGGATGCGGCCACGTCGATTTCAGCGAGAAGTCGTTCTGATCGCCCACCGGCGCGAACGCGACCGATTCGGCGCCCGCCAGCGGCAGGCCGATGCTGAACGGCACGACCGTCGCCCCGGCGTTTGCCTCCGCCAGCGCCGTGAGATCGACGTTCGCATGCACGCCCTGGCGCAGGCTGTCGAGCCGCGTGCCCTGCTCCACGTCGATCCGCTTGCCGCCGATGCGCAGGTCGGGCTGCGCCTTCAGCCCCCGCAGGTCGCCGATGCCGAGCGCGACGTATGCGCCGTCGATCTTGAAGCTCACGTGGCCGTCGGCCTCCGGCAGCTTCTTCAGGTCCGGCAGCGGCAGCATGCCCGTGATCCGGCTGTCGAGTCCGTACACGAGTGCCTTGTGAATACCGCGATAGCGCACGCTGACCGCCAGCGTGCCGTCGACCTTCAGCGTCTTGGGGAACACGAATAGCCGTTTCGTCTCGCTTTTCAGGCTGGTTTTCGCCTTGCCGCCGGCCCGCGCGTCGTCGCTCACGCGCGTGACTTCCGTGTAACGGACGACGAGCACCGGCCCCGTCACCGTCTGCGGCCCCGCGTAGCTCGCCCAGATGCTCTGCAGCGCACTCTGCCGGTAATCGGCGCGTTCCCGCACGATGCTCTGGACCATCTGCAGCGGGATCAGGATCGCCAGCGCGAGAAACGCGGTGATCATGGACTTGAACAACAGAACTCGATTCATTGCTGGCAGGTACCGGAGTAGAAGGTACGTTCAGCATGAGCGGCCCCGGTGAAGGGCGATTGAAGCCGGCGTGAAGCGAATGTGTGGCGAGCGTGAAGCGCGGTCAGCCGGCCGACGGCAGCGTGAGCGTCGCGCACGCGCCGCCTTCCGCGCGATTCGCAAGCGCGACCTGGCCGCGATGCAGCATCGCGACTTCGCGGACGAAACACAGCCCGAGGCCTGTGCTGCGATCCTGTCCGTCGGGCCGCGGCAGCGAATAGAAGCGTTCGAACACGCGCGACAGCGCATAGTCGGGCACGCCGGGGCCGTCGTCGTCGACGCGCACGACCGCGACGTGCGCCCGCCCCGCCGGCTGCCGCTCGAGCGCGATCCGGATCGTGCTGCCTTGCGGCGCGAAATCCAGCGCGTTGTCGAGCAGGTTGCCGAGCGCCTGCCGCAGCAGGAACGGATCGCCGTCGACGACCGCGGGATCGGCCGCATCGCTCGCATCGATCCGCAGGCTCACGCCGCGCTGCCGCGCGCGCGGCTCGATATCGTCGACGAGCTGTTCGAGCACCGGCCGCAGCGCGACCGGCTCGTGCACCGACAGCCGCTGCTTCTGCTCGACCTCGGCCAGCGCGAGCAGCTTGCGGATCATCTGTTCGAGGCGGCCGGCCTGACGGCGGATGTTCTCGGTGAAGCGCCGGCGGTTCGCGACCGGCATGTCTTCCTGCAACAGTTCGGCTGCACCACTGATCGCGGCCAGCGGGCTTTTCATCTCGTGCGTGAGCGTGTGGATGTAGGTTTCGACGTACTGGCGGTCTTCCAGCCGCTGATGCATGCTTTCCACCGCGCGCCCGAGCTCGGCCAGTTCGTTTGCGCCCTGCAGCGGCATCGACGCGCGCTCGCCGGCCGCGATCGCGCGCGCATAGCGCTGCAGGCGCCGCAACCCGAGCACCAGCCACCACGTGCACGCGGCGCCGATCAGGATCGCGCCGCCCATCAGCAACGCGCCGTACAGCATGATCTTGCGCTGGCTGCGCGCGATGAACGGCGCGACCGTCTGGTTCGGTTTCGCGATCGTCAGCACGCCGATGATCTCGTTGCCGCGCCGGATCGGCGCCGCCACGTGCATCACGGTGCTGCCGTCGTCGTTCGGATCGCTGCGCGTGCTGCGCGCGCCGTATTCGCCGCGCAGCGTCCGGTACACGTCGTTCCAGCGCGAATAGTCCTGCCCGAGCGCGCTGCCGGACGAGTCGTAGCGCACGATGCCGTGCGCGTCGGTGATGTAGAGGCGGTAGCCGATCGCGTTCTTCTGGATACCCCACACGTTCGCGCTGACCGGGCGCTCGTGCAATTTCCCGAGTTGCCGCGCGAATGTGCCGTCGGCGATGTGCCCGTTCGCCATGTCGTCGGCCGCCAGCGTCGCCAGCACCTGCGCGGTATCGACGAGCGTGTCCTCCATCGCTTCGCGCACGCCGGGCTTCACCTCCTGCACGAACACGCGCAGCGTGATCAGCGCGGCCAGGCCGACGATCAGGAAAAAGCCGAAGAAGATGCGCAGGCCGATATGCATGGGCGGTGCCGCTCGTTACGGTTGCAGCGAATAACCCATGCCGCGATGCGTGCGGATCGGGTCGCGCTCGGGATCGATCGCGCGCAGCTTGGCGCGCAGCGTCTTGATGTGCGTGTCGACCGTGCGGTCGGCCGAATCGAGCGCCTCGTGCCACACGAGATCCATCAATTGTTCGCGCGAGTAGATGCGCCCCGGATGCCGGACCAGCAGCGCCATCAGCCCGAATTCGTAGCGCGTGAGGTCCAGCGCGTGGCCGAGCCACGACACGCGCGCGCCGTCGGTGTCGAGCGTGAAGCCGGAGGCGACCGGTGCAGGCGCGTCGGCCGAGGTGGGCGTGGGTGCGGGCGCCGGTTCCGGTGCGGCCGTCCGGTGAAAGCGGCGCAGGATCACGCGGACCCGCGCGGCCAGTTCGCGCGGCGAAAACGGCTTGACGACGTAATCGTCGGCGCCGATCTCGAGCCCGACGATCCGGTCGATCTCGTCGTGCCGCGCGGTCAGGAAGATCACCGGAATATCGGTGAACGTGCGCAGCCGCCGGCATACCTCGAAACCGCTGAGGTCCGGCAGGCCGACATCGAGCACCACGAGATCGAAATGCGTGTCGCGCAGGCGGTCGAGCGCCGCCTGCCCGAGCGTGCAGTGGACGGTCTGCATGCCGTCGGTGCCGAGTGCATAGACGATCGTGTCCGCGATCGCCTGTTCGTCTTCGACGATCAGGATGGTGGGCTGAGTCATGGTCTCAGGTTCGGGTCTCGGGTTCCGGCCGTGCAAGCCGGTGCGACATTGTACGCACGGCCGAACCCGGCGAGCCCTCCTCCGGCGTACTACGCGACGCGGCCGCTCACCGGAATCGACGCACCGGTGATCGCCTGCGCGTCGGCCGACAGCAGGAATCCGATCGTCGCCGCGAGCTGCCCGGGCCGGACCCAGCGCGAGAAGTCGGCGTCGGGCATGTCCTTGCGGTTCGGCGGCGTGTCGATGATGCTCGGCAGCAGCGCGTTCACGGTCACGCCGCGATCGAGCAGTTCCGCCGCCAGCGCCTCGGTGAGCCGCGCGACGCCCGCCTTCGCGGCCGCATACGCACCCATCCCCGCGCCGGCCTTGAACGCCGCGCCCGCGCCGATGTTGACGATGCGGCCGGCCTGGCTCGCCACCAGGTACGGCAGCGCGGCTTTCGACGCGTTCAGCGCCGTCTTCACGTTCAGTTCGTACATGCGGTCCCACGTGGCGGCATCGCCGTCGGCGATCGTCTGCCACACGAATGCGCCGGCGATGTTCAGCAGCGCGTCGACCTGGCCGAATTCGCGGTTGACCGTGTCGAGCGCCTGCACGGCGGCCTGCGGATCGACGAGATCGATGCCGCCGATGCGCAGCGCATCGGCCGGCACGCCGGGCAGCGCCTGCGCCGCCGGCGCCGCGCCGCGGCCGATCAGCGCGACGCGTGCGCCGCGCTCGCCGAGCCACGCGGCCGTCGCGACGCCCAGATGACCGAAGCCGCCGGTGATCGCGACTGCCTTGCCTTTCAGGTCGTGTTCCATCGATGTGTTCTCCTGGATCGAGGGTGATGGGATCAAATGCCGACAGCGTAGCGCCGTTCACGCGTTCGTGCGCACGGGATGAAGGTGCGGCAGCGCGGTTCCTCCGTCGTTTCGCTTCGGTTGCCCGGGCGCCAGCCCGGCGGCTGCGCCACGAAACGGATCGCGGTCCACACGCACGCGCCGCGGGCCATCGCAACGTCGCGGGCGAGGTGGACTGCCGAGGGCGTCGGCGAGCCGATGCGCCGCGACATCACATGCCCGGCCCGACAAGCGCGCCAATCGACGGACGGGCATAATGCGCGATGCCCGCCCGGCGCGGCAAGCGGCACGACAGCTGGCTTGCTCGACAGCCTGCACCGCCGCCGCCCACTCGCCACCCGAACCTCAATCCGTCAATCCCATGCAAGTACTCGTCATCGGAACCGGCAAGCTCGCCAACGAGTTGCTCGGCTCGCACAAGCTCGACCCGGCCACCTGCCGCGTGATGCCTTGGTCGGACACCGCGCGAACCAACGCCCGGTCGATCGTCGTCCATGCCGGTTCCGGCCGCGAACTCCCCGCCGCGATCGCGTTCTGCCAGGCCACCGCATCGCCGCTCGTCGAGCTGTCGACCGGCTCCGACCTCGAAACCGGGACGTACGGCTTTCCGGTCGTGCTGTGTCCGAACACGAACATCCTGATGCTCAAGTTCATGAGCATGCTGGAAACCAGCGGCCACCTGTTTCGCGACTGCGAGATCAGCGTGACCGAGTCGCATCAGGCCGGCAAGACGTCCGTCCCCGGTACGGCCGTCGGCATCGCCGCGTCACTCGGCGTGCAGCCGGCAGACATCCGCTCCGTGCGCGATCCGGCCGTGCAGCGCAACGAATTCGGCATCCCGACGATCAGCTCGGCCGCCACGCGGTTCACCGGATACGCATCGACGACGGCGCATGCAGCCTGCAGTTCGAATCGCGCGTATCCGGCGATACGCCTTATGCGGACGGCGTATCACGCATCGTCGAGGCCGTCCGGCAGCACGATCTCGAGCCTCGCCGCCATTCGATCGTCGAATTCATCCGCAACGGCTGGCTGTAGTCACGGCGGCGGCGTGCGGGCCGGTACGCGCGCCTATGCCGTCACAACCTCGCCGCAGCCCTGCGAACCGCCCCTCGCTATCGATCTCCCAGCACCGCCCCGCTCTCCGGCAAGGTCGCTCCGCCATCGACGACGATCGTCTGCCCGGTGACGTACGCCGCGTCGGCCGACGCGAGAAACAGCATCGCGTTCGCGATGTCCTCCGGTTCGCCCATCCGCGCGAGCGGAATGTCGCGCGCGATCTGCGCCGCGACCGACGCGTCGCCGAGATTGCCGGCCGCCGGCGTGCGAATCATCCCCGGTTCGACGCCGTTGACCGTCACGTTGCGGCGCGCCAGCTCCAGCGCCGCCGCCCGGATGAAGCCGTTCACGCCGGCCTTCGACGCCGCGTAATGCGCAAGCCCCGGATAGACGACGCGCGGCCCCGTCACCGACGACGTGACGAGCAGCCTGCCGGCCCCCGCCCGCTCGAATGCCGGCAACGCGGCCTGCGCGAGCCAGAACAGCGCCGACAGGTTGACCGACAGCGTGCGATCGAGCGTCGGCTCGTCGATCTGCATGAACGGCGTCAACGGAAAATACGCGGCATTGTGGATGACGACATCGAGCCGGCCGCCGTCGCGCTCGACTGCCGCGACGAGCGCATCCAGGTCGCCCCGGCTCGCGGCATCGACCCGATACGCGCGTGCGTCGCCGCCCGCGCTGGCCAGCGCGTCGGCCTGCGCGGCTGCCGCGTCGCCGTTCAGGTCGGCCACGGCGACGAACGCGTCGGATTCCGCGAAACGGCGCGCGATCGCCGCGCCGATCCCTTGCGCGGCGCCCGTGACGAGCACGACACGGCCGCCGAAATCCGCGCGCAGGCGGCCGCTGCCCGGCACGGCTGTCATCGCTGCGCCTCGCCGCCGGACGGGTACACGGTTTCGTTCAGCACATGCGCGTAAGCGCCGATCTGGAAATTCGACAGCGTGCCGAAATCGCCGCCCTGATAACCGAAGATCTTGCCGTCGGTCTTGCGCTGCGCGAGGTCGATCAGCACGACGCCGAGCGTCGGCACCACTTTCTCGCGCCACACGAACAGATACAGCTCGTCCGCCATCTTGAAGTAATGGCAGCGGTCGACATCGGCCAGCCCGCCTTCCACGCCTTGCAGGCACTGCCACGCGTAGAAATTCTCGTTCAGGTAGATGTGCTCGTAGCATTCGGTCGGGCTGTAGCGGTACATCGTCCGCTTGCCGATCAGCTCGCGCGTGGGCGCATGCAGCGGCCCCGGCTGCGCGTGGCCGCCGAGCGTGCCATGCCGGAATTGCACGTCGACGGCCGTCAGCGGCAGCCCGCGCGCGACGCGCGTGAACGCATCGATGCGCGTGTCGGCTTCCGTCGGCAGCGTACCGACGACCGACGTCCACACGCCGGCGTCCAGGTCGATCACGAGGCTGACCGACGTCGCCCGAGCAGTGACATCGATGTAGTCGACGAAGTACAGTCCATCGCGCAGCCGCGTCACGCGGCACGGCGCGCGGCTGCCCGTATCGGTTGCCGCATCGCGGCACCGCAGCGCATCCGGCTCGAACGTATAGACGCGCCACGCGCCCGATGCGTCGCCAAGCGCCAGCGTCCGCCCGACGAGTGCGTCGACGGGGGCGAGGATGTTCGCCTCCGGTGCGAAGCCGTCCGCGAGCGCGCCCACCTGAATGAATACCGGGTCCTGTCGTTCCACCTGCCGTCTCCCATGCAGCTTCAGGCCCGGCGGGCCGTGTACGCTGCCGATGTGCACATGGTGCCGGCTGCACGCGCCGCGCGATATCCGCCAAAAGGATGAAGGGCGCGCGGCGCCGGAACGCGCTAAAGTGCACGTGATCCGCGCCGCGACCGGCGCGAGGAGCGCACATGCACCGTGTCACCCACTATCGACGCACCGGCGAAGGCATCGAGGCGTTCAGCCTCGAATCCGACCGCGCGTTTCCGCGCCACGCGCACGACGAATTCGGGGTGGGCGTGATCGTCAGCGGTGCGCACCGGTCGTGGAGCGGTCGCGGGCAGGTCGACGCGCTGGCGGGTGACGCGATCATGGTCAATCCCGGCGAGATGCACGACGGCTCGCCGCTCGAGGCCGGCACCGGCAGGCGCTGGCGGATGCTGTACCTCGCGCCCGCGCTGGTCGCGGGCGTCGCCGCGGAAGAAGGCCTCGGCGGCGTCGAGCTTGCCCATCCGGCCGTGCGCGACGCGCGGCTCACGGCCGCCGTCGGTCGGCTGCATGCGCGCATCGTCGCAGGCGAAACCCCGCCGCTGGCCCGCGACGAAGCGCTCGTGATGCTCGTCGCCGGTTTGCTCGCCCGGCACGCGAACCGCACGCTGCCGGCGGCCGGCGTCGCGCCGGCCGTCCGCGTCGCGCGGGAGCGGCTCGATGCAGCGCCGGCCGCTCCCGTGTCGCTCGCCGAGCTGGCCGACCTGAGCGGCGTCAGCCGCTTCCAGTTGCTGCGCGGCTTTGCGCGCGAGCTCGGCATCACGCCGCACGCCTATCTGGTTCAGTCGCGCACGCGGCTGGCGCGCGCGCTGCTGGCCAGCGGCCTGCCGATCGCCGATGCCGCGGCCGAAGCCGGCTTCGCCGATCAGAGCCACCTGACGCGTGCGTTCGCACGCCAGTTCGGGATCACGCCGGGGCGGTTCACGCAGGCGGGATAATCAAGGCATCGCCGGCGCAGTGCAGAGCTACCGGGCGCAGTGCATTCAAAGGCGGTTGCTACCTCGACGGCAGCCGCGACCTATCGCGTCAGTGCCTGTCGACGGCGCACCGCATTCAATGCCTCTCGCGTTGCAATTTCGTTCAAGACGCACCCCGCCGCCATACGCGACGATGCGGCGCATGAAGACACGACTGATTGGCTATCTCTATCTCGCCGCCGCGATGGCGGGCGTCGGCAGCACCGTCGTCGCGAGCCGTCTCGCGGCCGGCGGCCTGCCGCCGTTCGCGGCCACCGCGCTGCGCTTCCTGATTGCGACCCCGCTGCTGTTCGCGCTGATGCGCGCGCAGCGCATGCGCTGGCCGCGCATTTCCGCACGCGACGCCGTGCTGCTCGTCATCCAGGCGGCGGCGGGCGGCGTCGGCTATACGGTGCTGCTGATCAGCGGCACGAAACTGTCGTCACCGCTCGATGCGGGTGTGATGCTCGGCACGCTGCCGGCCATGTCGACGCTGATCGCGGCCGTCGTGCTGCGCGAGCGGCAGACGCCGCGCGACTGGCTGGCCGCCGCGCTCGCCACGGCCGGCGTGCTGTTCGTCACGTTCGCGCCGGGCCACGCGATGCCGTCGCTGCAAACACTTGCCGGCGATGCGCTGGTGCTGGCGGCCGTCGCATGCGAAGCGGTCTTCATCCTGCTCAACCGGCGGCTTGCCGCGCCGTTACCGCCGCTCGCGCTCTCCACCGCGATGTCGGGCCTCGGCTTCATGCTCGCACTCGTGCCGGCCGCGTTCGAATGGCAAGCAGTGGCGAGCGGCTGGACCGTCCGCGCCGTATCGGCGATCGTCTACTACGCGCTGATTCCGACCGTGCTCGGCTACCTGTGCTGGTATGCGGGTTCGGCCCGTACGAGCGGCACCGAGGCGGCCCTGTTCACGGCGGTCGCGCCGGTTTCGGCCGTGCTGTTCGCGGTCGCGCTGTTCGGCGAAACGCTGACCGGCACGCGTGTCGCGGGCATCGCGCTCGTCGTCGCCGGCATGCTCGTCGGCGCGACGCGACGGCGCGAGCCGCCTGGCGCATCACGCGCTCCGCTCGCCGCGCGGACCGCCATCGACTGACTCGCGCGTTCATTGCCTCGCGGAGAAAAGGGCTCCGGCACCCTGCCGTCGCATCGCCTGCCGATCGCTACCTTTCCGCGATGCAGCCGGCGACTGTAGGAATGTGTCCTCGCACCGCAAAACCGTTGCGCACGACTGCGCAAGATGCAATATTCGCGTGGCCACACCCTTTGACAACCATCGAACAACAATCCGCCAAGCAATGAACAGGAAGGAAGCCAAAACAAGAATCGCGGTGCTGCTGTCCGCGGGAACGAGGAAGGCCGATGCGCTGGCCGAGCTGTCCGGACAGGGGCTCAAGGATCGCGTGCTCGCGCACCTGATCGCATCGCGCCCGGACCCCGAACGCTGCCGCAACAACAAGGTGCACGTCCGGATCCTGATCGCGCTCGGCATCGCCCAGCTGGTCATCAGCCTGATGCTTGCGTATTACTTCTTCGTATCCGGCGCCGGCAACGTCCTCGTCACCGTCTTCCTTGCGCTGACCGTGCCGCTGTCGCTGCTGTTCATCTGGGGCTTCGCGACCCATCGGGTCGGCGCGTATCACGCGTTCATCGTGCTGTCGCTGCTGCAGATACCGAAGGCCGTCGCCGATCTCGGGCGCGATCCGGCGGCCGCGCTGCCGAGCCTCGCGATCACGGTCGTGCTGGTCGGTTACGTGTGGTTCGTCCGCACCCGGTTGTTCCCCGACTATGGCTGGTTCACGCCGCGCAAGGTGGAAGGCCGCTACGCGTTCGTGGAGCGCGCCTGACGCCACCGGCATCGACCCGCGCGTAAAAAAAGCGCCGAGCCTCCCCGCAATCGCGGGAAGGCCGGCGCCTTCTGCATACCGGAACCGGTCGGCTTACTTGGCTTTTTCAGCCGAATCGCTGATCGCCTGGCCGCCCTTCGAAATGTCCTGGCCCACGCCGGCGACCGTATTGCAACCGGCGAGCGCCGCGGTCACCACCAGCAGCATTGCAGCAATCGTACGCGTCATTCTCATTCTCCTTCGAATCAACATGCCCGACCGGGCGAATCGTGTGCGGCTGGCGCCGGCAGACTGCCGGACACGGGGCCTGACCTGATTATACGGAGACGCAGGCCGCGCGCCAGTACGGCTCCGCCGAGTGTCATGCGCACCCCACCGCGCATGCGCGCAGAATTTTCTTGACTTCATCGCGCCAGGAACTAATATACGCACCGCGTATATTTTCCGCCCAGGAGCCGCCGATGACCGTTCCCCAGCAAGCCTTCCTCCGCGACGCGATGCGCCGCCTCAACATGACCCGCGAGGCATTCGCGAATCGCATCGGCGTCAGCCGGCGCGCGCTGGATACCTGGCTGCTTCCGGACGATTCGCAGGAATCGCGCGGGATGCCCGAGATCGTCGAGCGCTTCGTGTCGGAAATCGTCGAGCGCTCGGCGCCGGACGGCGAGAACTATACGCAAAGCGTAGACAAACAAGGGCTTGCGAAGCAATTCCTGTTCGAAGGCAAGCCGCAACTGATCTCCGTCGACCAGTTCTCGCGGGATTCGGTCGAGGCGCTGTTCCGCGTGGCGGATGTCATGCAGCCGATCGCGCGCCGCCACAAGATTTCGCGCGTGCTCGAAGGCGCGGTGCTCGGCAACCTGTTCTTCGAGGCCAGCACGCGTACACGCGTGTCGTTCGGCGCGGCCTTCTGCCGGCTCGGCGGCTCGGTGTGCGACACGACGGGGTTCACGTTCTCTTCGATGGCCAAGGGCGAATCGATCTACGACACGAGCCGCGTGATGGCCGGCTACGTCGACGCGCTCGTGATCCGCCATCCGGAAAAAGGCTCGGTGGCCGAATTCGCGCGCGCGACCAACCTGCCGGTGATCAACGGCGGCGACGGCCCCGGCGAGCACCCGAGCCAGGCGCTGCTCGACCTCTATACGATCCAGCGCGAGTTTTCGCGACTCGGCAAGATCGTCGACGGCGCGCACATCGCGCTGGTCGGCGACCT
This sequence comes from Burkholderia cenocepacia, assembly GCF_014211915.1. NCBI lineage: Bacteria > Pseudomonadati > Pseudomonadota > Betaproteobacteria > Burkholderiales > Burkholderiaceae > Burkholderia > Burkholderia cenocepacia. Next base: position 1,354,042 of record NZ_CP060040.1, read on the forward strand.
GAAATACGGCCGCACCGTGCACTCGCTCGTCAAGCTGCTCGCACTGTACCGCGGGCTGAAGTTCACGCTCGTGTCGCCGCCGACGCTCGAGATGCCGACGTACATCGTCGAACAGATCGCGACGAACGGCCACGTGGTCGAGCAGACCAACGACCTCGCGACCGGGCTGCGCGGCGCGGATGTGGTCTACGCGACGCGAATTCAGAAGGAGCGCTTCACCGACGAGTCGTTCGAAGGCTATACGCCGGATTTTCAGATCAACCAGGCGCTGGTCGACTCGGTATGCAAGCCCGACACGCTGATCATGCACCCGCTGCCGCGCGACAGCCGGCCCGGTGCGAACGACCTGTCGGTCGACCTGAACCGCGACCCGCGTCTCGCGATCTTCCGGCAGACCGACAACGGCATTCCGGTGCGGATGGCGATCTTCGCGATACTGCTGGGTGTCGAGAATCTCGTCCAGCACTCGATGCGCGACGCGACGTGGCGACCGCCGGCGTACCTCGGGCCGGAAGACGCGGTGTTTCACGGGATCGACTAACCTGCAGCCGATGTCGCGCGCCTGAACGCGAGAGTGCGTCAGTTCAAGGGCCACGCGCAGACATCACGCACCCAACGCGCCGGCTTGCACGGCGCGTCGTCATTTTCGGCGCCGGTAACAACGTGACGGCGGCCAACCCGGCGTCAGGCGGCCCAAGGGTCGATCACACGCAGGCCTGCCGCCTCGAACGGCGCGACGTCGCGCGTGGCCACGATCAGCCCGTTCGCCGCGGCGGTTGCGGCAATGAAGCCGTCGGCAGACGCCATCGCGTTGCCCGTACCACGCGCCTTGGCGCGCAGGCTCGCGTACGCCTTGCTGGCCGCATCATCGAACGGCAGGACCCGGCCGCGAAACAACGGCACGACGCGCTGCTCGATACTTTGCTCGAGCCAGTCCCGCCGACGGCCCTCCGGCAACGCCGCCACGCCGAAGCGCATTTCCGCCAGACTGATCGCGGCAAGAAACAGCGTCTCGACGTTCTGCGCGTCGAGCCATTCGATCACGGCCGCGTTCGGCTCGCGCCGCAGCGGCTCGGAAATGACGTTGGTATCGACGAGGATCATTCGAAGCTCATCGGATCGGTTGACGATGCGTCGCGCCGAACTTCGAAATCGATGCCGCCCGCTTCCCGGCCGATTTCAGCCAGCAGCGTCCCGAGCCTGGGTCGGCCGCCGGGCCGAACGGCTTGCTCGAGAATGTCTCGCACCTCGGCTTCGGTACTGCGGCCATGTTGCGCGGCCCGGATTCGAAGCGCGCGATGCACTTCGTCGGGTAAATTTCGAACGGTGATCACGGGCATGATGCGCCTCACTACATTTGCTTTCAATGCAGTCATATTAACACCTTGCTGTCATTTTAACCGAATGAAGATTCGGTCACTGTAAGCCGCTCGCCACGCCCCTCCCATTCGGCCGTTCGGCCATCCGCTCGACCCACCAGCCCTCGCAACCACCCCGCAACATTCGTCAACACTTCCCTTACAAACGATAACAAGAATGCTTCTCATTTAAAGAAAAATTACATAGAATGCCGCCTGAAAACAAATCGTAATAATTCCCGGCGGCGTGCACATTTCCGCATCGCAGCGCCCCCGGGGCCACACCGCGAGGTCGAAGCGCACCATGAAATCCCGTCCGGACGAGCTGAAGCTCGGTAAGTTCACCACCTTGTGCAGCGTGCTCGCCGCGAGCCCCGCGTTCGCCGACGGCACGCCGCCCGCGGCGCCCGCCAGCACCGAAGGCCACCTCGCGCCGATCGAGATCCAGGGCAAGACCGAGCACAGCTACAAGGCCGACTTTTCCGCTTCCGCGAAATTCACCGCGCCGCTCGTCGACACGCCGAAATCCGTCACCGTGATCCCGCAGGAACTGATCCAGAGTAGCGGCGCGGCGACGCTGACCGAAGCGCTGCGCACCGTGCCCGGCATCACGTTCGGCGCCGGCGAAGGCGGCAACCCGCTCGGCGACCGTCCGTTCATTCGCGGCTACGACACGCAGGGCAGCATGTTCGTCGACGGCATGCGCGACACGGGCGCCACCACGCGCGAGATCTTCAATACCGAACGCGTCGAGATCACCAAGGGTTCCGACGGCGCGTACGGCGGCCGCGGCGGCGCCGGCGGCAGCATCAACCTGATCACGAAGGCCCCGCACCTCGGCACGACGGCCGCCGCGAGCGCGGGCCTCGGCACCGACCGCTATCGCCGCTTCACCGCCGACGGCAACTGGCAGTTCGCCGAGCACGCCGCGTTCCGCCTGAACCTGATGAGCCACAACAACGACGTCGCCGGCCGCGACGCCGTCAACAACGAGCGCTGGGGCGTCGCGCCGTCGATCGCGTTCGGTCTCGGCACGCCGACGCGCGTGACCGCGAGCTACTACCACCTGCAGACGGACGACATGCCCGACGGCGGCATCCCGTACTTCTACACGACCTCGAACAAGCCCGCGAACGTCGGCACGATCTATCCGGCGCCTGTCGATCGCCACAACTTCTACGGCCTGATCGACCGCGACTTCCGCAAGACCACGTCGGACATCAGCACGATCAAGATCGAGCACGACATCACGCCGAACCTCACGGTGCGCAACACCACGCGCTACACGGAATCGACGCAGGACTACATCTGGACGCAGCCGGACGACAGCCAGGGCAACGTGGTGAACGGCAAGGTCTGGCGCCGCAACAACAACCGCAACAGCTCGGTCAACAGCCTCGCGAACCTGACCGAGCTGTTCGGCGAATTCCGCACGGGCCCGTTCAAGCACAGCTTCACGACCGGCATCGAGCTGTCGCGCGAATGGGGCAAGCGCGACTCGTACACGGTCGCGACCGACAAGGGCAAGATCTGCCAGAAAGGCATCGGCGCCGCGTCGGGCTACAACTGCACGAGCCTGTGGTCGCCGAACCCGAACGATCCGTGGGCCGGTTCGATCACGCGCAACAACGACTACGCGCATGCGCGCACCACGACGAAGTCGATCTACGGCTTCGACACGATCGAGATCACGCCGCGCTGGCAAGTCAACGCCGGCGTGCGCGTCGACGACTACTCGACCCGCTTCACCGACACCAAGGCCAACGGCGGCAAGACCACCACGCGCGACGACACGCTCGTGAACTGGCAGGCCGGCCTCGTGTTCAAGCCCGCGCAGAACGGCAGCATCTACGCGTCGTATGCGACCTCGTCGACGCCCGCCGGCATGATGCTCGGCGAAGGCAGCGAAACGCAGTCGCTCACGCCGGGCCACGGCGGCGTCGGCCCGAACGCCGATCAGCTTTCGCCGGAAAAGAACCGCAGCATCGAGCTCGGCACGAAGTGGAACGTGCTGAACGACAAGCTGTCGCTGACGGCCGCGCTGTTTCAGATCGACACGACCAACGCACGCGTGACGCTGCCGAACAACCAGTACGCGATGGTCGGCAACAAGCGCGTGCAGGGTCTCGAGCTCGGCCTCGCCGGCCAGATCACGAAGCAATGGCAGGTGTTCGGCGGCTACACGTACATGAAGAGCCAACTGCGCGACAACGGCAAGGACGCCGCGAACAACGGCAACCGCTTCCCGAACACGCCGAAGCACAGCCTGACGATGTGGTCGAACTACGACGTCACGCCGAAGTTCACGGTCGGCGGCGGCGCGTTCTACATGTCGGAGGTGTTCGGCGATCCCGCGAACCTGCGCGCCGTGCCGTCGTACTGGCGCTTCGATGCGATGGCGCAGTACCGGATCAACAAGAAGCTCGACCTGCAACTGAACGTCAACAACCTGTTCAACCGCACCTACTTCGATCAGGCGTATCCGGCGCACTATGCGTCGATCGCGCCGGGCCGTTCGGCGTTCGTCACGCTGAACGCGCGCTACTGATCGATGGAGGCCGTGTCGCTGAAGGCGCTCGCGTCGGTATCGCCGCGCGAGTTCGCCGACATCCTGGCCGGGCCGCCCGAGCGCGCCGCCGCGTGGGTCGCCGCGGCGGCCGACAACGGCATCGTCGACGCACAGGCCGTCTACGGGCAATACCTGCTCGACGGGCACGGCGTCGCACGCGATCCGGCCGCCGCGCTCGACTGGTTCCGGCATGCCGCGCGGGCCGGACACCCGATGGCGATGAACATGCTCGGGCGCTGCTACGAGTTCGGCTGGGGCACGGCCGCCTGCGCGCCGGTCGCCGTGTACTGGTACCGGCTTGCCGCGCAGGCGGGCCTCGACTGGGGCATGTACAACTACGCGACCGCACTTGCCCTCGGCAACGGCGTCGACGAGAACCGCGCCGACGCGCTCGACTGGTTCCGCCGCGCGGCCGCGCTCGGCCATGCGAAATCGATCAACCTGATCGGCGGGTTCTACGAGGATGGGTGGGTCGTATCGGTCGAGATCGAAGCCGCGTTCGACCACTATCGCCGTGCGGCCGAAGCCGGCGACTTCCGCGGCCAGTTCAACTATGCACGGCTGCTCGCCGAGCGCGGACGCGTCGACGAAGCGCTCGCTTGGCTCGCACGGGTGCCGGCCACCGCGACACCCGCGTTCATCGCGAAGATGCGCGCGTATCTCGTGTCGTCGCCGCTCGACGCTTTTCGTTCGGCGGCCATGCAGCTGGCGCCGCACGCCATGGAATCCGCATCATGATGCTTCATATCCCCGGCGTACTGACCCGAGCGCAAGTCGCGCAATGCCGCGACCTGCTCGATGCCGCCGAATGGGTCGACGGCAACGCGACGTCCGGCGCGCAGTCGGCGCTCGCGAAACGCAATCGACAACTGCCGGAAGGCTCGCCGGCCGCGCGTGCGGTGGGCGATGCGATTCAGGACGCACTCGCCCGCCATCCGCTGTTCTTTTCGGCGGCGCTGCCGCTCAAGGTATTTCCACCGCTGTTCAATCGCTATGAAGGCGGCGAGACGTTCGGCACGCACGTCGACAACGCGATCCGGTTGCTGCGCGGCACGGATTTCCGCGTGCGCAGCGATCTGTCGGCGACGCTGTTTCTCGAGGAACCCGACGCATACGACGGCGGCGAACTGTGCGTCGAGGATACGTATGGCGTGCATCGCGCGAAGCTGCCGGCGGGCGATCTCGTGCTGTATCCGGCGTCGAGCCTGCATCACGTGACGCCGGTGACGCGCGGTGAGCGCGTCGCGTCGTTCTTCTGGATTCAGAGCATGGTGCGCGACGACGGTGATCGCACGCTGCTGTTTCAGCTCGATACGCAGATTCAGGCGCTTTCCGCGGAAAAAGGCGCGAAGGACCCGGTGGTCATTTCGCTCACCGGGATTTATCACAACCTGTTGAGGAAGTGGGCGGATGCGTGACGGGCATCCGCCATCCGAGTCGAAAACCCGAGTCGCTGCGATTACTTCTTTGGCGTCTCCGGCTTGTCCGGCGTTGCGATATACCCGCTGTAGCCCTTCTCATACGTCCTGGCGCCACTGCGCTCATAGCTGATGATCTGATCTTTGGGCACGACGAAGCGAACACATACGAGCGACGCGACTACTTTCTCGTCAGGCAGGGCGGGCCCGCCTTTCTTTGCGTGCTCCTTCGCACTATTTATTGCGTCAATCAGTCTGGCCGCCAAAAGATCGTCACATCCGGCTGCCGGTTTGCGGGGGACAGGCGCCCCGGTAAACGGCATGACGTCGTCGCCCGTTACCAGAGTTTGAACAGCAAACGGCATGACAGTGGCAGACGACTTGCCGGCACGCGCCGTCGACGAATGAAGGTCCGCGCGCAGCATCAGTTCGAGTTGCACCGACGAGCCCAGGCGATTGACGATATTCACATGCGTCAGCGTAATCGCATCGTCCTTCCCCTTGTCGCAATGAACGCCATACGGCACCAGCGTCGCGCATTGCTGGCCCGAAAGCACAAGGTTGTCCGCGTGCAGATACCCGAGCCCGAAATTCCTGACGACGAGTTTTGGGAAAAATAGAGGGTTTCCGCTGAACTGCGGCACCAGCACCAACATGAGGAACGCGGACATGCATACCAGTCCCAAGGGTTTCCAGTCTCGGCCCAGACTGAATACTCCACAGTTGAGCAGGCAGATCAGCAGGATCGCGTTGGCAAGCGTTACTGTCTCACCGTCCGGGCGCCCTTGGTCGACGATCAAACAGACGAAAATCAATACGATGCTCGCCCCGCCGGCAAACATCCCCGTGATTAGCAACTTCACGCCAATCAACGGCCATCCCGTTGACGCCGTGGCCCCACCGCCGTGCCATGACCGCCGCCCGGCGGCAAGTATCCAGATCCCCGCCCAGATAACACCGACAACGGTAGCGGCACCCAACATGATCCGCTGCGTCAGGCTCGCATCCGGCGACGCAAGTGACGCCAGCGTCGCCCGAATCAGCCAAGGCATAAGTGCGGCGCACAGCCAGTTCATTGCCTGTTGCCCATGCAACCCGTAGCGCAGTCTGCGGACCGATATCCGTAGCGCGGTAACGGACAGGATCACGCAAACCATAACGGCGCCGTATTCCGCCAACCCATGTCCGACAAACCGAAACACTGCAACGATCCATTCCCCGCCCGGAATGCCCGTCAGCCACGTGTGCAGCCAGGCCGCCCCTGCCCTGAACCATTGCCCAATATCCGGCAATGCATCGCGAATATTGTCGGAAACGTAGATGATCGGATGAGCGTCGGGATCCGGCGTGGGCACCACCGTTCCGTGCATCCGACGCCGGACGAGAAAGGTGGCGACATTGACGAGAACCGAAAACAGGAACAACGACCAGAGTGTGCGATGAACAAGGCGGCGGCGCAGTCCCGGCGCTTGCCAATCGAACAGGATCAGGCCGAACATCGCGACATACGCGGCAACATACGTCGTCGATACGAGCACCATCATCGCGGGGTCTTGCCATCTGGAAAACGGAGAAAATCCAGCCGCGGCCGACAGCACATCCAGCCAGATCATGCCGGTCAACAACGAAACGAGAACAATGAATTTTCCTCGAACGAGTTGCTCCCGCGTCGCGGCGCGAACGGCGACGATCGTGCCCGGTACGGTCGATGCGGGCGAGTGAGGATAGAAGTGGTTCAGAACGGCGCGCGCCGCCAGCCCGGCCAGGATGCAATACCAACCGATCAGCGGCACCAGCATCAGCTCCAGCGCGAACGATGCAATCAGCGTCCCGGTCAACTCGCTCAGCGTGAAGTCCGGTAGCTGGTCGACGCCGTTCGCATAGAACAGCAGAGGCAGCGCCCCGCACGACAGCACCAGCCACGAAAGCGTGACGATTGGATTTTTCCGGCCGAATGCGACCAGTCGCGTCAAGAATTGTTGTTGTGTCATGTTCGAATAGCGTGTGACGAGTCTCATTCGGGCCCGCTTGCTCTCCCAAGCGGGCCTGCCCGAACGGCCGCACGATTGTACCGAATCGGTGAAGCGACCCCGCCGGCGCCGCAACAGGCTCTGCCCCACGCTCACTACTTGTGCAGAGCCACACGCTCGCCGTACATTGACTCCCTTCACTTCACATGACCGCATTCATTCCGTGATGTGGCACGCTACCGTTTCGAAATCCGAATTCAGCGCTCGCGCATTCGAGTACCTTCGACTCGTCGAGACATCGGGCCAAAAGCTCGTCGTCACTGACCATGGCCGTCCGGTATTCGAAATCCACCCGTATCGTTCACACGAGTCGCGACCATTGGACATATTGCGCGCGTCGGTCATGCACTACGATCATCCAGCCGATCCGGTTGAAGAAGAGGGGGTGGGAATTGCCTCGTTGATCGAGGCAGCCAGTGTCGATGCGATGAGCAAAGCCGCGCGGATGCGCCCGTAGCTCGCCCCCCGCGCATCTTTCACCAGACTCTGGCATATTGCCGATTCGTCTGACCAAAACGACCGCGGCCGCCCCATTCAACATCGGCCCGCGGCCCGCAATCGTCCTCGCGCCATTTACCCGCTACCGCGATACCGCTCTCCGATCCCGCCGTCCGCTCGATCGCCCTGCAAGAGTCACACGAAGGGTTCGTCGATCTCGCAGGCTTCCATGACCGCATCGCCGTCGATCTCGACCGCCGCGATATCGAAAGCAGGAGCCCGCACTTCCTGAAAGTGCGTCGCGGCGTGGCGGAACGGCTGATCGCCGCCGCGCACGCGTTGCCCGCCGGCCTGCGCCTGTACGTCAAGGAAGGCTACCGTCCGCTGGCCCTGCAGCGCCAGTACTTCACCGAGCATCTCGCGCATCTGCGCCGGACGCTGAATCCGCTCCCGGACGAAGACACCCTGGTCGCCCTGACCAGCCACTACGTCGCACCGCCGGAAGTCGCCGCCCATCCGACGGGCGCCGCCATCGACCTCACGCTGATCTCGGCGGAAGGCATCGAGATCGACATGGGCACCATCATGAACGCCACCGACCAGGAATCGTCCGGCGCGTGCTATACGCACAACGCGTTCATCAGTCGCGCGGCCGCGCGAAACCGCCAGATCCTGATCGACGCGCTGACCCGCGCCGGCTTCACGAATTACCCGTCCGAATGGTGGCATTGGTCGTTCGGCGATCGCTATTGGGCCGTCATGCAGAACGAATCGCACGCAATTTACGGTCCCGTCGAGGAAAGCATGCTCGACGAAGCGTCGCGATGACGGTTTTCCCGATCCGGCATACGTGACTCGGTAACATCCTCACTTGCCGATCCCCGTGTGCTCCCGCACAATCGCAGCACCTGCCTCACTCCCCCGCGCCGATGTCCTATGCGTCACTCGCCACCGGCGTCCTGCTCGCCGGCGGCCTTGGTCAACGCTTCGACCCGAGCGGCCTGCACAGCAAGCTGCTTGCTCGGCTTCCCGACGGGACGCCGGTCGCAGTCGCCGCCGCCCGCCGTCTCGCGGCCGCCACCGCCGACGTGATCGCCGTCGTGCGTCCCGGCGCCGAAAAGCTTGCGATGCTGCTGAACGAAGCCGGCTGTCAGGTCGTGTACGCACCCGACGCGTTGCGCGGCATGGGCGCGAGCCTCGCGGCCGGCGTCCGCACGACCCCCGACGCGAATGGCTGGCTCGTCGCGCTCGGCGATATGCCGTGGATCGCGGCGTCCACCTACGAAACGGTCGCCCGGGCACTCGAAGCCGACGACGCGTCGATCGTCGCACCCGCGCATCGCGGCGTACGCGGCCATCCGGTCGGTTTTGCCGCGCACCACTTCGATGCGCTCGCCGCCCTCGACGGCGACACGGGTGCCCGCGCACTGTTCGCCAGCGCGCCGGTGACGCTGCTCGACATCGACGATCCCGGCATCCTGCGCGACGTCGATACCCCGGCGGATTTGCGCTGACTTCGATTGCATGGGCCGGCAAGATTCCGCACGAAGCCCCCAATGTCCAGACTTCGTCGACGATCCGCAACCCGCCGCAAGAATCCCGCTGCAAACGCGCGCCCGATTGCCTATAACGGAGACGAGGCGCATCCGCCGCGCCACCGCCGTCACGCACTGCACGAGTTCTCCATGAGCGATCACACGACCCCGACGCCCGAGCCACCGGCCGACCCGAACCGCGATCCGGAAGACGATCCGTTCTCGTCGCCGCCCGGTCATCACGACAACCCGCAGCAGCCGGACGGTCCACCAAGCAAGGACCCGGTCTAGCCGCACACTGCCCGCTCCGCGAATGCGGCGCGCGACTACCGTGACGGGCCTAGCGCGCGGTATATCCGCCGTCGATCGGCAGCGACACGCCGCTGATCATCGACGCCGCATCGCTCAGCAAAAACAGGATCGGTTCGACGACTTCGTGCGGCTCCGCGAACCGGCCGAGCGGAATCGCAGCGAGCATCGGCGCACGCTTGTCCGGTTCGCTCCACGCGAACTGCGCCATCGGCGTGAGCGTGACGGTCGGGTTCACACTGTTCACACGAATGCCGTGCGGCCCGAGTTCGATACACAGCACGCGCGTGATCGCGTCCATCGCCGCCTTCGACGCGCAATAGCTCAGATGTGCGGGCAGGCCGACGAGTGCCGCCTGACTCGACACGTTGACGATGCTGCCCCGTGCGTGCGCCGCGCCACGTCCGTCGCGTCCGATCATCTTGCGCGCCACGGCCCGCGCGACAAGCGCCGCGCCACGCGCATTGACTGCCATCACGCGATCGAACTGCGCGGCACCGACCTCGAGCGCCGGTTCGAGCGACGCGATCCCCGCGCAATTGACGAGGCCGTCGAACGCGTCGTACGCGGCGAGTGCTGCGTCGATCGCGTGTTGATCGCCGCCGACATCCATGCGCAACGCATCGCACGCAATCTCGCCGGCAAGCGTGTCGAGTGCGGCCATGTCGCGCCCCGCCGCGACGACGCGCGCCCCCGCCTGCGCCAGCGCGACCGCGCATGCGCGGCCGATTCCGCTCGAGGCGCCCGTGACGAGCATCGTTGACCCGCCGAAATCGAATCGTGTGTTCATGATGACGTGCCCAGCCTGTGCATGATCGGCTTGAGTGCCGGATAGAGCGCCGTATAGAGCGCAAAACGCGCATCGTACGTTTGCACGCGCTCGGCATCGGGCCGTGCACGCTCGACGAGTGTGACCCAGCCGCCCTGCGCGTCATCGCGCGACACGAGCCCCGCGCCGACGCCCGCGAGCAGCGCGGCGCCCATCGCGGCTTCGACGTCCTGCTCGATCGTCCATACCGGAAAGCCCGTCACGTCCGCGATGATCTGCATCCACAGCGCCGAATGCGCGGCGCCGCCGACGACGATCAATCGGTCGTCCAGCGCCACCGCGCCGCGGCGGCCCGCCTCGATGTTGTGGCGCAACGCGAACGCGACGCCTTCGAGCACCGCACGATAAAGATGCGCACGGGTATGCGCGAGACTCAGCCCGACGAACGCGCCGCTCGCCTTCGCATCCCATACCGGGCTGCGTTCGCCCATCAGATACGGCAGGAACAGCACGCCGTCGGCGCCGGCCGGCACGCGCTCGGCCGCCTCCTCGAGCAGCACGTGCGGATCGCCGTGCGACAGCAGGCGCGCCGCATCGATTTCCGCGTGACAGAACTGGTCGCGAAACCACGCGACCGACGCGCCGGCCGTGATTGCCCCGCCGAACACATACAGGTCGCGCTGCCCGTCGAACACGTGCGGCATGCTCACGAGGCCATGGCGCGCATCGACATGCCGGTTCACGTAGCCCCAGCACATGCTGGTGCCGATCATCGCGACGTGCTGCCCGGTACGCGTCGCGCCGGCCGCGAAGGTCGCCACCGCGGCATCGACGCCGCCCGCGACGACCGGCGTGCCGGCCGGCAGCCCGAGTTGCGCGGTCCATTGCGACAGCAGGCCGCCGACGACGTCCGTCGAATCGACCAGCCGCTCGGGCATCATCGTCGCCGGAATGCCGAGCATGTCGAGCGCGTCGTCGGACCACTCGCGACGCGCGACGTCGTACACGCCGCCGATATTGCCGGCCGAACTGTGGTCGACCGCGACTTCGCCGGTCAGCAGGTAGATCACGTACGCGTTCGGCGGCAGGAAATAGCGCACGTTCGCCCACACGTCGGGCCGCTGATCGCGCAGCCAGAGCATCTTGGTGAAGCCGTAGTAGCTGTCGACGCCGTTGCCGGTGATCACGCGCAGCCGCTCGACGTTCACGTGTTCGTTGACCCAGTCGACTTCGGCGGTCGCGCGCCGGTCCATCCAGATCAGGCACGGATGCAGCGGCCGCATGTCGATGTCGACCGGGATGCCCGAGCCGCCGTACAGGCTGCTCACGCACACCGCACGAATCGCGTCGGCCGGCACGCCCTGCGCCCGCGCGTCGCTCACGCAGCCGGCGATGCAGCCGAGCACCGCGTCGAACCACACCTGCGGCCACTGCTCGGCCCACAGCGGACGCGGCGTATCGGGCTGGTAGCCGGCCGAGCGCCGCGCGACGATCGTGCCGTGCCGGTCGACGAGCAGCGCCTTGGTGCTCTGCGTGCCGATGTCGACGCCTATGACGTATTCCATGATGTCTCCGGTGAGGCGCGCGCCGGCCGTCAGCGGGCCGGTTTCAGCAGCACCTTGATCGATTCGGGCGATTTCGCGACGCGGATCGCATCGTCCCAGTCTTCCAGCGCGAAACCGTGCGTGACGATGCCCTTCGACGTAACGAGCCCACGCGCGAGCAGGTCGATCGCGACCGGATAGCAGTATGGCCCGAGGTGCGCGCCGCGTACGTCGAGCTCCTTGCGGTCGCCGATGATCGACCAGTCGACGGTCGCATCCTCGCCGAACACGCTGAATTCGACGAAGCGGCCGAGCTTGCGGATCAGGTCGAGCCCCTGGTTCACGCCGACCGGCGCGCCGGTCGTCTCGATGTACACGTCGCAGCCGTAGCCGTCGGTGAGCGCGCGGACGATCTCGCGCGCGTCGTCGCGCTGCGGGTTGATCGTCACGTCGGCGCCGTACTGGCGCGCGAGTTCGAGCCGTTCGTCGATCAGGTCGATCACGACGAGTTTCTTCGGCGTCTTCAGGTGCGCGACCTGCGTCATCATCAGCCCGAGCGGGCCCGCGCCCGCGATCACGACGACGTCGTCGAGCTGGACGTCGCCGCGGTTCACCGTGTGGATCGCGCACGCCAGCGGCTCGATGATCGCCGCATCCTCGAGCGATACGCCGAGCGGAATCTTGTGAACGATCGCGGTCGGCGGAATGCGCATGTACTCGGCCATCCCGCCGTCGGCGACCTCGCGCTGGAAACCGAAGATATTGTGCACCTCGCACATCCAGTACTGGCCCGATTTGCAATAGCGGCACTTGCCGCACGGCACGATCTGCTCGGCGATCACGCGGTCGCCCAGCGCCACGCCGAAATGCTCGGCCGCGCCGTCGCCGAGCGCTTCGACGTAGCCGAAGAATTCGTGGCCGGGAATCACCGGCGCCTTTACCCACGGGCTCGGTCCGCCCCAGAACATCTTGGCGCCGGTGTAGCACTTGCAGTCGCTCGCGCAGATCCCGCACGCGGCGATGCGGATCACGAGTTCGTTCGCGCCGGGATTCGGCTTCGCGACCTGTTCGACGCGATAGTCCTCGGGGCCGTGGCAGACGACCGCGGTCATTCGCGGCTGGGCTTCGGGTGTCGTCATGAGTTGTCTCTTTCCTGAGTGATTCGGATACCGGATTAATCAAGCGTTACCGCGATCGCTCGCGGCTGATGTAGATCGCGAGCAGGATGATTCCGCCCTTGATCACGTTCTGCACATACGGGTTCACGCCGATCATGTTGAGCCCGTTGTTGAGCACGCCGAGCAGCAGCGCGCCGACCAGCGTGCCGAGGATCGCCCCGCGCCCGCCGGAGATCGACGTGCCGCCCATCACGACGGCCGCGATCGCGTCGAGTTCGAAGCCCACGCCCGCGTTCGGCTGCCCGCTCATCAGGCGCCCGGTCAGCACGATCGCGGCGAGCGCCGACGTGAGCCCGGCCAGCGTGTAGACGATCAGCTTCACGCGCGCGACCCGCACGCCGGTGAGCCGCGTCGCCTGCTCGTTGCCGCCGATCGCATACACGTAGCGGCCGAACGGCATCCGGTCGAGCAACAGCCACGCGATCGCGTAGACCACCAGCATGATCAGCACCGGCGCCTGGATGCCGAGCACCTTGCCGCTGCCGAAGAACGCGACCCAGTCGGGCAGCCCGTCGATCGGATAGCCGCCCGTGTAGATCAGTGCGAGGCCGCGCGCGATGCCCATCGTCGCGAGCGTGACGATGATCGGCGGCATCCCGGCGAACGCGACGAACACGCCGTTCAGGAAGCCGAAGCCGAGGCCGACCGCGATGCCGATCGCCAGCGCGGCAACCGCGTTGACGCCCGCGACCATCAACCCGGCCGCGAGCGTGCCCGACAGCGCCATCACCGAGCCGACCGACAGGTCGATCCCGCCGGTCAGGATCACGCAGGTCATGCCGACCGCGATGATCGCGTTGATCGAGACCTGGCGCAGCACGTTCTCGAGGTTCGCGGCGGACAGGAAGCTCGGGCTCGCGATCATTATCGCGATGCACACGACGATCAGGCCGACGAGCGGATAGAACAGCGTCGAGCGGCGCAACTGCGCCCACATCGCGCGGGGCGGCGGCGCGTCGCCGTTTCCGGCGGTGGCCGCGAGCGTCGTGGAACGCGTGGAAGAAGAATCAGGCAGGTTCATGGGTCGCTCCTCGCGTGCCGGCCGTGGCATAGGTCATGACCGTGTCGGGATCGATCTCGTCGCCGGCGAGCGTCGCCTCGATGCGGCCCTGCCGGAACACGGCGACGCGATCGCACATGCCGACGATTTCCGGCAATTCGGACGAGATCATGATGATGGCGTAGCCGCGCGCGGTGAGTTCGCGCATCAGCCCGTAGATTTCGGCTTTTGCGCCGACGTCGATGCCGCGCGTCGGCTCGTCGAAGATCAGCACCGACGTGTGATGATTCAGCCAGCGCGCGATCACGACCTTCTGCTGGTTGCCGCCGGACAGCGTCGCGACCTCGGTATGGATCGACGGCGCCTTCACGCCGACGCGCCGCATCACGTCGTGCGTGGTGCGTGCCTCGCCGCGCCGGTCGATCAGCCAGCGCATCGACCGGTACTTGCCGAGGTTGTTCAGCGAGATGTTGTCGCGAATCGAGAACGACGTGACGAGCCCTTCCGTCTTGCGGCTTTCCGGCAGGATGCCGATGCCCGCGCGCAGCGCGTCGGCCGGATCGGCGAGCTTCGCCGCCGCGCCGCGCACGCGCAGTTCCTTGCGATGCGCGCGCGTCGCGCCGATCACCGCGAGCGCGGTTTCGGTGCGTCCCGAACCGACGAGCCCCGCGAAACCGAGGATCTCGCCTTCATGCAACGCAAAGCGGTTCACCGGGCCGTCGCGCTCGATCTGCAGCGCTTCGACTTCGAGCACGGCCGGCGCATCGGCCCGTAATACTGGCTTCGGCGGAAAGCTGCTTTCGATCCGGCGACCGACCATCATGCGCACCAGTTGCTCGACGTCGGTGCGCGCGACCTCGGTCGTCGCGACATACTGGCCGTCGCGCAGCACCGTGATGCGGTCGCACACCGCGAAGATCTCGTCCAGATGATGCGAAATGAAGATCATCGCGACGCCCTGCCGCTTCAGCTCGCGCATGATCGCGAACAGGTGTTCGGCCTCGGCCGGCGTGAGCGTCGCGGTCGGTTCATCGAGGATCAGGATGCGGGCGTCGAGCGACAGCGCCTTGCCGATCTCGACGAACTGCTGCTGCGCGACCGACAGCGTGCGGATTGGCGCATCGAGATCGATCGCCACGCCCAGGCGCGCGAAGATGGCAGCGGCCGCCGCGCGCATCCGCTTGCGGTCGCGCGCGCCCCAGCGATTGCGCAGCTCGCGGCCGAGAAACAGGTTGTCGACGGCATCGAGGTGTGGAATCAGGCTGAACTCCTGAAACACGATGCCGACGCCGGCCGCGACCGCGTCGTGATAGTCCGCGAAATGGCGCACGGCGTCGTCGATCTCGATCGTGCCGGCATCCGGCTGGTGGATGCCGCACAGGATCTTCATCAGCGTCGACTTGCCCGCGCCGTTCTCACCGAGCAGCGCATGGATCTCGCCGCGCGCGATTTCCAGATCGATGTCGGACAGCGCCTTCACACCGGGAAAGCTTTTCGTGATGTGGCTGAGCCTGAGTATCGTGTCCATCGGCTTCTCCGTGCGAAGGGCGTCGTTCACCAGCTGAAACCCTTCGCGTTGCCGCGATCGACGACCTTCACGTCGACGGGGATCGCCTTCGGCACCGTCGCACCCCACTTGCGCGCGATCGCGATGCCGAGCGCGATGCGCACCTGGTCGGCCGGGAACTGCGCGGTCGTCTCGATGAACTTCGAGTTCGGCTTCTGGATCGCGGCGATCGCCTCGGGTGCGCCGTCGACGCTCGTCAGCTTGATGTCCTTGCCGGAGCCCTCGATCGCGGCGAGCGCGCCCATCGAGCCGCCGTCGTTCACGCTGAAGAGCCCCTTCAGGTTCGGATGCGCGGAGATCATGTTCTCGGTGACCGACAACGCGGTCGCGCGCTCCTGCTTGCCGTTCTGCGTATCGACGAGCTTCACGTTCGGGAATTTCGCGAGCCCGGCCTTGCAGCCGCGCACGCGTTCGAGAATCGGCACGACCGGAATGCCGTCGAGGATCGCGACCTCGCCGCTGCCGCCGATCGCCTTCGCGAGGTATTCGCACGACATCACGCCCGCGTCGTAGTTCTTCGAGCCGACGAACGAATCGACCGGGCCGTTCGCGTTCGCATCGACGGCGACGACCACCGCGCCCGCCTTCTTCGCCTGCGTGATCGCCGACTGGATGCCGGTCGAATCGGTCGGGTTCACGAGCAGGATGTCGATCTTCTTCTGCAGCATGTCCTCGACGTCGCTCACCTGCTTGCTGACGTCGTGATGCGCGTCGGTGACGACGACCTGCGCGCCGATCGACGCGGCCGCGTCGTTCAGCGCCTTCTGCATCGTCACGAAGTACGGGTTGTTCAGTTCCTGGAACGTCATGCCGATCCGCAGCGGCGCGGCATGCGCGGAGGCGGCGGGCAACAGGGCCGCGCCGGCGAGCGCGGCAACGGCCGCCAGGCGGGCGGCGCGACGGACGGATGAAGCGGGCGATGCGTGCGTCATGACGGTGTCTCCAAAAATTGTGTGCGGCTTTTTCGTGGGTGAATGCGCCCCTCGCGACGTGAGCGACGCGATCGGCGGGGTAAAACGGCGGGGAAACTCAGGCGGGCAACGGCCCGGCGGTCATCCGGGCTGCGGCATGAGTTCGGGCGCACCGGGCGTCAGCACGCGCGGCGGCAGCGGATTACCGGTCGGCGCCGCATGCAGCGCCAGCTCGCGGCTGCGCGCGTTCAGGCGCTGCAGCGCACGGAATTCGGACGGCGCCATCCCCTTCACCGCGCGGAACTGGCGGTTGAAGTTCGACACGTTGTTGAAGCCGGCCTGGAAACAGATGTCGGTAATGCTCGCGTCGTCGGCGAGCAGCATCTGGCAGGCGGACTCGATCCGCAGACGATTCACGTACTGGACGAACGGCATGCCGGTGTGGCGATGGAACGTGCGCGAGAACGCGCTGACGCTCTGCCCGGTCAGTTGCGCGAGATCGGATTCGCGCAGCTCGGACGCGAGGTTCTTGCCGATATACGACAGCGCGTGGCTCAGGCGCGTGGGCGTGACATCGGCCTGGTCGTACGCGGGGCTCGCGAGCAGCGTGCGTTCGGCCGCGCCGCACAGCCGCTCCAGGATCGTCATGAACAGCGCGATGCGGCGCATGCCGCGCGCGGTCAACAGTTCATCGAACAACGGCGCGATTGCAGCGCTCGTCGCGGCATCGAAGCCGACCCCGCGCCGCGCGTCGTCCAGCAGCGTCTGCGCATCGCGGCATTCGGGGAACGCGTCCATGCAGCGGCGCACGAACGACGGATCGAACTGGATCACGAGATTGCGGCGCTCGACGGTTTCGCCTTCGGCCATGTCGCTGACCCAGTTGTGCGGCAGGTTCGGGCCCAGCAGCACGAGATGGCCGGGGCCGAACGAGCCGATGTGATCGCCGACGAAATACTTGCCGTGCGTCGCGACGATCAGGTGCAGCTCGAATTCGGGATGGAAATGCCAGCGGATCGTGCGATACGGATAGCCGTGCGACCAGACCTTGAACGACTCGTCGCGTCGCACGTCGACCACTTCGAGATCGGGGTGCATCATGTTGGCGTCTCCATTCCCATATATTGCTGGCCGGCCTGTTCGGCTGTGCGCGCATCGCCGCGTGTCTCGCGCGGCGATGCGACCGGTCGCATGGGAAGCAATGTAGGTCGATCGAGCGCGCGGCTCCACCAACTTTACGCCTGATTTTCGATACTTTTTTGCCGCCCACCGGCTGAAATGGCGCCGGATGGCAAATTTGTTGCAGCGCGGAACGACGCGGGCGGCCGCCCGCGCCACGGCCAGCACCGGCTTATGCCGCCGCGTGCTCGCGCGCCGTGCGTACCTCGTACGTCTTCAGGTGGTTGTACGCGATCCGCAGCAGCGACAGCATGTCTGTCGCCTGCGGGTCGCGCCGCGCGAGCAGGTCGCCGATCACGTGATCGGCTTCGACGCGCGCGTGGTTCTCGACGTCACGCAGCATCGACGCGGTCAGCGGCGACGGCGTCAACACCATCCGCTGCATCCGCTCGCTGGCCGCCGGATCGGGCCGGTGGCCGTTGTGTTCCGCGATCGCGCTGCATTCGGCGAGCATCGTCTCGAGCAGACGGCGGCCGTCCGGCGCGGCGAGAATGTCGCCGATCGAACCGCGAAACAGCGACGTACTCGCGGCGAGCGTCGCGAGGAACACCCACTTGTCCCACATCCGCGCGGCGATGTCGTCGCTGAGCGTGGCATCGAAACCCGCGCCGCCGAGCACGTCGGCCACCGCGCGCACGCGCGGCGATTCGCCGCCGGCAAGCTCGCCGAACGATACGCCGTGCGTGTCGTTCAGGTGCACGATGCGCTGCTCGCGATCGAGCGTCGCCGCGATCACGCACAACCCGCCGAGCACCTGCGCGGCGTCGAAGCGCTCGCGCAGCACGTCGAGATGGCGCATCCCGTTGAGCATCGGCAGGATCAATGTCTGCGGGCCGACGAACGGCGCGAACGATGCAATCGCGTCGTCGAGGCTGTACGCCTTGCAACTCAGCAGCACGAGGTCGAACGGCGCGACGCCGGCGCCTGCATCGCCCGCGCGCACGGTCTGCACGTTCGCGAGCGTCAGGTCGCCGCGCGGGCTGCGGATCAGCAAGCCGTCGCGCGCAAGGGCGGCAGCGCGGCCGTCGCGCACCAGGAACGTCACGTCGCGCCCCGCCGCGACCAGCCGGCCGCCGAAGTATCCGCCGACCGCGCCGGCCCCTACCACCAGAATCCGCATCGTTGCCTCCTTTCGGTTTCGGTCGGCGTCGCGCTGCCGCCCGTGCGAGGCGCGACGCCGACCGTCGCCCGACAGTATAGCGGTCGCTGTTATGCATATGCATAGATGCCCGCGCTCGCGTCGCGGGCATGGGGAAATGACGGCTTCTAAGGGATTTCCCGTCTACGGCGACGCGCATGGCGCGCCGTCAAACCACTTATCCCGTCACGCCGCTCCGGCGAGCTTCCACGACTGACCGACCTCATACCATGCGCAATCTTTCCCTGAATCAGAAACTCGCCTCGATGATCGTCATCCTGTGGCTCGGCCTGCTCGTGATCGCCGGGCTCGGCGCATGGCAGACCCGCGCGTCGATGATCGCGGACCGCCGCGACCAGCTCGCATCGCTGGTCGCGCAGGCCGCGAGCGTGACCGATCACTACTACAAGCTGTCGCAGCAGAATGTGATGCCGGAAGCCGACGCGAAGCAGAAGGCGATCGAGGCGATCGCCGCGATGCGGCACGGCGCCGACGGCTATATCTCGATCAACGATTCGAAACCGGTGATCGTGATGCATCCGATCAAGGCCGAGCTCAACGGCAAGGACGTGTCGAACTTCACCGATCCGAACGGCAAGCACCTGTTCGTCGAGATCGTGAAGGCCGGCAACGCGGAAGGCGGCAAGGGCTTCGTCGAATATCTGTGGCCGAAGCCGGGCGCGGACAAGCCGCAGGAGAAAACCAGCGCCGTGCAGCGCTTCGCGCCGTGGGACTGGTACCTGGTGACCGGCATGTACATGAACGACGTGCGCTCGGCGGTGCTCGCGAGCATCGGCCGCTGGCTGGCGATGACGGCCGTGCTCGGCGCGATCGCGACGGCCGTGATGGTGCTGGTGCTGAAAAGCGTGCGCGCGAGCCTCGGCGGCGAACTCGAAGCGGCGCTCGACGCCGCGCAGCGCATCGCGCAGGGCGACCTGACCGCGCGCGTGACCGTGAAGCACGACGATCGCGGCAGCCTGCTGCATGCGCTGCACACGATGCAAGGCGGGCTGATCGACATGGTGTCGCGCGTCCGGATGGGCACCGAGAACATCAACGTGGGCGCGAGCGAAATCGCATCCGGCAACACGGACCTGTCGCAGCGCACCGAGGAACAGGCGGCCGCGCTCGTGCAAACCGCGTCGAGCATGGACGAGATGACCGCGAACGTGAAGCAGAACGCGGACAGCGCCGCGCAGGCCGCGTCGCTCGCCGGCCAGGCCGCGCAGGTCGCGACGCGCGGCAGCGAAGTGGTCGACGACGTCGTGCGCACGATGAACGAGATCACCGACCGCTCGCACAAGATCGGCGACATCATCGGCGTGATCGACGGGATCGCGTTCCAGACCAACATCCTCGCGCTGAACGCGGCCGTGGAAGCGGCCCGCGCGGGCGAACAGGGCCGCGGCTTCGCGGTGGTCGCGGCCGAAGTGCGATCGCTCGCGCAACGCTCGGCGACGGCGGCCAAGGAGATCAAGTCGCTGATCGTGTCGTCGAACGAGACGGTCCAGCACGGCGCGACGCTCGTCACGCATGCAGGCGAGACGATGGCCGAGATCGTGCAGTCGGTGCGGCGCGTGAACGAGATCCTCGACGAAATCAGCCACGCATCCCGCGAACAGAGCGCCGGGATCGAGCAGGTCAACCGCGCGGTGGGCGAGATGGACCAGGTCACGCAGCAGAACGCGGCGCTCGTCGAACAGGCCGCGGCAGCCGCGCATTCGCTGCGCGATCAGGCCGAGGCGCTGCGCGACGCGGTGACGCGGTTCGCGTTGCCGGCCTGACGGCGCCCCGCCGCTCACGCCGCCCCGCCCAGCCCTCACACCGCCGGGCCCCTCACACCGCCCGGCCCCTCACACCGCGCTGCCCGCCCGCAGCGCGGCCTCCCCGCTCCCGAGCCCCAGCCCGGCCGCGCGCTGAATCAGCTCGACGTCGTTGTTCGCGCCGAGCTTCTTCATCGCGCTGATCTTCTGCGCGCTGACCGTCTGCTTGCCCTTGCTCAGGCGCTGTGCGATCGTCTTGATCGGCACGCCCGACAGATACAGTCGAATCACCTCGATCTCGCGCGCCGACAGCTTCACGGGCGGGTCGCCGCGCGTGCCGAGCGCATCGACCGCGCGCCGGACGGACGGCGACAGATAGGCGCCGCCGCTGTAACTCGAATGGATCGCCGTGACGATGTGGCCGACCTCGTCGAGCTTGCTGACGACGCTCACGTGGCCAATCCCCAGGATCGAGCGGAAGATCAGCGGATTCTCGTTGGCGACCAGCGCGACGATCCCGACGTTCGGCCGCATGCGGCGCAGCCAGTCGAACAGCGCGAGGCCGTCCATCTGCTCGTCGCCGGGAATCGCATAGTCGACCAGCACGACGTCGCAGTCGACGCCGCCGAGCGACGCGACCAGTTCGGCCGCGCTCCGGTAGACCGCGACGAGCTCGATCGCGCAGGTGCTGCCTGCGATCTGCTCGATGCCGGCCAGCGTCAACGGCCAGTCGTACGCGACGACGATGCGAACATTGAATTTCCTCATGCGCAGTTCCTGGTAATTCACCGGCCGCGCCACGCGAAAGGTGTCGGCCGGTTGGGCGTTGAAAGGACGTTCAGGCTACTTTTAGCCTGAACGTCGATTCTATGAACGTACGCAAGGACGCGATATCGGACGGCGTACGAATTGGCCGCCGCAGACGTAATACGGGTTTGATATTTGCACCGGTCCGACGCCCGGCGGCCGGCGGTCGATTGCAGCGGCATCGGCCCGACGGCCAGGGTCGCGCGCCGCGCGGCCGGTCAGCAGGTAAAATTGCGCCTTTGCATGCCACCCCGGCCCGCCGGCGGCGAGCGACGCGCCGCTGCCGGCCGCGCGCCCCGCCCGTTCGCCGGCTTGCCCGTACCGCCCGCTTTCCTCATGACCGATTCCGACCTGCAATCCGACGACACCTCCATCCACGAAGACGGCCTCTGGCGCGACAACGGCTGGACGGCCCGCATCATCAAGAACGAAGACGACGACGGCTGGGCCGTCGAGATGGTCAAGGACGGCGAGTCCGAGCCCGCGCTCGTCGGGCCGTGGACCATGGGCCGCGACAAGAAGAACCCGAAGCCGATGGACGCGAACGCGTTCCGCACGCTCGTGAAAACCGCGACCGAAGTGCTGATGCGGCACGAACAGCAGCGGCGCGCGCTGCTGCACAAGGAAGTGACGGTGCAGGACGAAGCCGGGCAGGATGTGTCGGTGACGCTCGACATCGTGCCGGACGAGTTCGAGCCGTATGCGCAGCTCAAGGCATTCGATCCGTATGGCGAGCTGCTGGCCGACGCGAAGGTGTCGGCCGGGTTCAAGCTCAACAAGGCCAGCGCCGAACGCTGGGTCGCCTCGGGCTTCGACCGGCCTGCCTGAACCCGCACGGCGCGCCGAAGCGCGATCAGGCGCCGGCGCCGCGCTCCGCGCGCGCGAGCCGGCGTGCGGCCAGCTTGCGCCGCACGAGCTCCTCGAACTGCTGCGTCGCAACCTCCGGGTCGCGCGCGGCGAGGCCCAGCAGGTTGCGCGCGAGCTGGATCGGCGTCAGCACGATGCCCCACGGCAGCCCCCACCAGCCGAGCGTGGCCGATGCGAGCAGCGCGAGCGCCTGCTTCCTGCGCCCGCAGCGACGGCAGCACACGTGGCGCCGCGTGGCCCAGCGCGTGACGAACAGGAGCGACACGACGCGATGCGACGCGTGAACGTCGACCGGCCGCCCTTCTCGCAGGCAGATCGGGCATGGCCCGTAGCGCCAGTCGTCGACGTACTGCCGGACCTTCGCGTCGGGCACCCGTTCGGCCTCGACGACGACCGGATGCGCGTGCGCGCATGCCGGGCCGCAATAGCGGCGCCCGTCGATCGACTGCCCGCCGAGCAGGAACGTCCTGCCGCAGTGACTGCACTCTGCCACGATGACCTCGGATGAACGTGATGCGCCGCGTGCCGGTCGCGCGCACCTCGATGCGCGCGTGCCGGCCGGGCCATTTCATGTTTTAACGGCCGCCGCCGCGAGGTCTTGAGCGGTCGCGCGCCATGGCGCGTCAGCTGTGCAGCCCGTGCGCGATCATCAGACGGTACAGCGTCGCGCGCGAGATGCCGAGCTCCGCCGCGACGTCCGCATGCTGGTGGCGGTGACGCAGCAGCGTTTCCTCGATCGCGTGCCGCTCGGCCTGCCGGCGCGCCTGCGCGAGCGTCGGCGGCCGCAGCGACGTGTACGGACGCAATTCGAGATCGGCGGCCGAGATCAGCGGGCCGTTCGTCATCACGACCGCGAAGCGGATCCGGTTGATCAGCTCGCGCACGTTGCCGGGCCACGGATAGTTGTGGATCGCCTCGATCGCGCACGGCGTGAAGCCGCGAATCCGGTACGAGCCGTCGTCGCGATAGCGCCGCAGCACGTCGTCGGCGAGCAGCATGATGTCGCGGCCGCGCATGCGCAGCGGCGGCTCGTCGATCCGCAGCACGCACAGGCGGTAATACAGGTCGGCGCGGAATCGCCCGGCCTGCATCGCGGCCTCGAGATCGACGTGGGTCGCCGACACGATCCGCACGTCGACCGGAATCGACGCATGCCCGCCGAGCCGCTCGATCTTGCCTTCCTGCAGGAACCGCAGCAGGCTCGCCTGGCTCTCGAACGGCATGTCGCCGATTTCGTCGAGAAACAGCGTGCCGCCGTGCGCGGCCTCGATGCGGCCGATCTTGCGCTGGTGCGCGCCGGTGAACGCGCCGCGCTCGTGGCCGAACAGTTCGGCCTGCAGCAGCGTCGTCGGGATGGCCGCGCAGTTCACGGCGACGAACGGTGCGTCGGCACGCGACGACTGCCGATGGATCGCCGCCGCCGTCAGTTCCTTGCCGGTGCCGGATTCGCCGGCGATGAACACGGTCGCCTCGGTGTTCGCGACCTTGCGGATCGTCGCGAACAGCCGGCGCATCGCGCCGCACGCGCCGATCATCGCGCCGCCGGGCGGCGGCGCCTCCGCGGCCGGGTCGCCGTCCGCGAGCTTCAGCATCCCGTACGCATGGCCGACGAGATAGCCGATCGTCGTGTAGGCCCCCGCATTTCGCACGTAGTCGAAGCAGCAGTGGCGGATCAGGCGCGCGATCGTGATGTTGCGCAGCTGCTCGCCGTCGGCGAGGGCGACCCAGCCGACCCGCGGGTCACGCAGCAGTGCCTCGAACGACGCGACGTCCGGCGACGCGAAGCTGTCGAAATCGACGATGCCCGCATGCGGACGGTTCGCCTTGACGAGATTCAGCGCGTCCGCGACGGTTTTGGCGCGCCATACGTCCCAGCCGCGCGACGCGAGCACATCGACGAGCGCGGCATCGTGTTGCTGCGACAGGTAGACGAGCGGCCGCGACGGCGCGACGGGATTGTGCCGGACCGCGATGAACGGCAGCGCGCTCACCAGCCGTTCGACATCCCGCGGGCCCGACATGCTCAGCTGACAGCAATGGTTCACGATCGCCTCGCCGCATAAGGGTATGTATCGGAGCGGCCGTTGCCCGATCGCGTGCGGCGGGGCCCGTGGTCCCGCGGCGCGGCGCCGCTCCGTCCTCGAATCGATACCGCGTCATCGGCAGAACACGACGCGCTGCGTGTAGATCTGCGGCTCGACGACAGGCTTCGTCGAGCCGTTGAGATCGTCGCGATAGGCGCGGTAGGTCTTGCCGTTCACCGTCACGTCCGACGCGCGGGCAGTCTCGATCCGGTCGAGCCCGGCGTGCCGCCATTCGTTCACCCGGTCCGCCGCCGTGACGCTCGACTCGCCCGCGATCTGCTGCGTGATCGCGCTGCCGTCGCTCCACGGCTGCGTCTGCATGTCCTCGGTGTGCTGCATCGCGCCGACCGTCTTGCCGGTCGACTTCGGCCCGTTCTGCGCGTCGAACGGCGCACCGCGGCCGTACACCGGCGATTGCCACGACGGCGCGTGACCCGCTTCCGGCATCATGTAGATCATCTGCGGATCGCCGATCATCATCATTGGCGCGCATGCCGTGTTGTCGGGACGGCCGAGCGTCGACAGCGCCTGCTGGACGCTCGCGGCATTCGCGAGGGTCTGCTCGCTCAGGATGACGAAGACCGCGGGATTCTGGAAAACCGATTGCGCAGCGGCCTGCACGCTGGCCAGCCACAAAGCGATCAAAAAGATCCTCATGATTGAGGCCTCCTTGCATCCTCGTCACGCAAAAAGAGGTGTTGACCTCGGGGATGGGAGCAACACCCGTCAAACCGGAAAAGACTGTCGGGCATCGGGCCGAACGTCTGCCGTGCGACCCGCGCGCCGGTCGCACGGCAAACCGGCCCACATGCCTACGACGAGGTACTCGTCGAGATGACGGTCGGCGCCGGCGCGACCGGTGCAGCCGGTGCGGCCTGCCGGTCGACCGTGGCCGGCGGCAACGCTTGCGCCGGATCGGTCAGCGCAGGCATGCCGGCGGCTTGTGCAGCCGCGGTGCCAGCCGATTCGACCGCGTCCGGAACTTTCGCGTCCGCTGCCGGCATGTCGGCAGGCGCAGCGGCGACGACAGGCTGCGGGGCCGCCGGTGCAGGCGCTTCGGCGGTTGCCTGCGGCGCCGGCTCGGCCGCCTTCGCATCGGCGGCAGGCGCCGCGACGGCGGCTGCCGCCGGCATCGGTTCGGCAACCGGCTCGCCGGCGGCCTGGGCCGTGTCGGTCGCGGCCGGCATCGGCTCCGGCGCCTTGTCGGCGACGGGCTGGGCAGGCTCGGGAGCCTTGTCCGCGATGGCCGGAGCAGGCTCGGGCGTCTTGTCGGCAACCGCCGGAGCAGCCTCGGGAGCTTTGTCGGCGACCGCCGGGGCGGGCTCGGGGGCTTTGTCGGCGACCGGCTGCACGGGCTCCGCTGCCTTCGTATCGGCGACCGCTGCGGCAGGTGCCGGCGCTGCCTTGTCAGCCACGGCCGGCGCGGCGATGACGGCTGCAGCCGGCACGGCTGCCATTGCGGCCGCCGGTACGACCGAGGCTGCGGGTGCGGCAGCGACAGCAGGCGCGGCAGCAGCAGCCGGCGCCGCGGCGACCGGAACCGCGGCGGCAACCGTCGGCACTGCAACGGCCGGAGCAGCCGCGGCAACGGCGGGCGTCGCGACGGCCGGCGCGGCGGCGACAGGCGCGAGCGCCGGCACCGGGACCGGCACCGAAACGGGCGCGGCGCGCATCGAAGCCGTCTCGATCGGGCGCGTCGCTGCGGGCGCCGGTGCGGCCGAGCCGAGCGGCGGCAGGCCCATCCGGTCGCGCACGATCGGATCGCGATACTTCACGTCGTCCGCGACGGTCGCTTCGACGCTGGGCGCCACGTTCGAACGGGCGAGCGGCGCGGTCGTGCCCGGGCACAGGTGCCCGGTCGCTTCCACCGCGCGCCGGTTCGCGTCGCTCTGGCACAGCAGCGCGAGCGCCACGTCGGTCAGGCCCATCGCACGGAATTCACGCGCATCGAGACGCCGCACGCAGGCCTGGTCGACCAGCGTCGTGCCGCCCGTCGCGCCGAACCCCGGGAACGACACGCCGACGCTCACCGAGCCCATGCAGGTATCGGACAGCGTGGTCGTGAGGCCCGGCGCCTGGATCGACGGGTTCGTCTTGATCGTCTGCGTCCCCGAGTAATTGACGTTTTCCGTCGCCTGGGTGTTGTACGGGCTCGAGCCTGGCGCGCCGGCCGCGAGCGTGTTCGTGCTCTGCGGCGTCACGTTGCCGCCGGTCGTGCTGGACGGCATCGTCACGTTGACGTTCACGCTCGAATTGCCGCTGCCGCGCACCCCGCTGCTGCTCGTGGCGTTGCCGCCGCGCGAGCTCGTGGTGTTCGTGTTCATGCTCGAGCCGCCACCCTGACTGATCGCCGTCGACGATGTCGACGACTGCGCGCTCGACGTCGAATCGGCGGTTTGCGCCTGGGCACCGATCGTGGTCATCGCGAACATCGCCGCACATGCCACCTTGATCCTGTTGCTGTTCATTTCACTCTCCGGACGAGGTTTGACCTCCGACCCAGGCAACCGTACTAATTCCCCTGAATGCCTTCAGTTTTCGCTGCTTCCCCGAACTGCTTCCAGCCGCTGCCCAGCTGGGACCACGAGCCGGCCGACATGCCCCGCCACTGCTGGGTGTCCGGTCCGCCGATGGCACTGCCCGACGAAAGCGTTTGTTGTTCTGACGGTTTGGTTGTCTGGTCAGGTTTGTTTGACGTCTGCATAGTCGATTGCCCACCATCGGCAGCACGGTCAGCGCCATACGCCGTCAGAGACGCGAACATCAGAGCGGCGGCAATCAGGTTCTGCTTCATGCCAACTCCTTACGTGACAACGATGCGGAAAAGAGACCAGCGTCGCTGGGAAACTGGAAACTGGTCCCCCCACACCTGACTAATGACTGCTCCCGGTCGCGCTCGAGTCGCCCTGGCTTCCGCCCGATGCGGACGGCGAACCGGCCGGACCGGTACTCCACACGGTCGACGCGTTGTAGTGATTCGAGCCGGTGATCGCGCCCGACCCGCCACTGCCCGTCCATCCCACGGCACCCGCGTTGGCATTGCCGTGGTCGTTCGCGCCCGTGGCCGTGTAGTGGTTCGCGCCGAGTACGATCGTGGCGGTCACCCCTCCCGAAAGCGCATTCGCGTTTTCGTTCGTGCTGCCGTTTCCAGCAAACGAGCCCGCGGCACCGATACCGCCGCCTGCCGCGAACGCGCCCCCGTTCGTGCCCGAGCCGCTGGCCGTCGAAGTCGAGTTGTGGTAAGCGGACGCCGTGCCGGCGGAGCCGGCGGGTGTCACGGTACTGCCTGCATTCGCGCCGGCCGTCGAAGTCGAATTGCTGGTATAGCTGCCGGAGCCGACCAGCACCGAACCGGAAACACCCGCCGCAACGGATTGCGTCTGGTTGGTCGTGGACGATCCGGCCGCCAACGCAGCGGACGAAATGACGGTGAGCGCTGTCGCTAACATGACTTTGGCTTTCATAGCAATTCCTTGCTGTGAGGAAGTTCGACGGTGGCGGAGCCGGGCCTGCCCTTGCGGGACAAGACCCGGCATCCGTACCGCCAGCCAATGACGAACGCTACGCGTCGCGGCTTAGTGGTGATACGTCCAGCCGGTCGAGCCCGCGTTCGCGCCGCTGCTGCCGCCCGCTTGTGCGCCGCCGAAGCCGAAGCCGCCGACCGTCGACGTTTGCGTGTGGTTCGTGTACGAGATCGAACCGCTGCTGCCGCCACCGGCCGTTGCGCCGGCTGCGCCGAGTGCCGAACCGGAATCGGTCGCGGTGAAGTGGCCGAACCCGGCGACCCCGGCCATCGTCTGGCCACCGCTCGACGAATTGCTGCTCGACACCGTGCCGCTGCCGGCAAACGCTGCACCCGAAACCGCCAGAACTGCTGCTGCAATCAGAAGCTTCTTCATGGTCGACTCCAAAACGGCGTGGAGAGAATGAGCATGGAAGATCGCACGCCATCAACCTTCCTGCCTCGAGCAATCCTTAAAAATAAGGATCACTATCAAATCAAGAAATCATTGTTTAATAGAAAATCGGTGCTTTTATTTTTTGGCCAGCCGAAGTCTAGTTTTATGTTTTTAAGTTGTCCAAAATTTACGAGTAGGTGTTTTCTATTATTTTTATGAACATTGAAGTCCAATCAAAAACACCTCGATTAGATTTACCGGAATGACGCGCACATCTTTCCGGTTCGCGATTTCAATACCCCGTCGAAAACCGATGCCGGCACTGGCATCCGCTTCCGGAATTGAAAATTCGCGAATGTATCGACTACCGCCAAATGCAGCGACCGCTCGATACGCGCCCTTTAGCCGGGCGATAACGGGCCTGCATTGCAGACAGACGACATGTCTGCTCCCTGAGCTATCGACGAAAGGCCTTCCGGATAATCCGGCGGACGCACGTTCGATCTAATCCGGCCGGCGCCGGCACTGGCCCGGCGCGATCGAAACGGCTCTGCACGGTTGAAGAGGAATCGGCGCCATGCTGTCCGGCACGAACAGCCTGTCCCATCCGGGAATGCCGAATGAGGTCGAGCACCGCTGTCGCCCGGTTGCCGCACGGAACGGCAACCGCTCCAGCGCGCGGAGGGCGGGAAATCGGCAAGGCGCGACCCTCGACGCTGGCACTGCGTCGCGAGCACGACCCCGATCATTCCGACTACCCCTGTGATGCGCAAGAAACGCGCGGATCAAGCCACTGCTTATAGTGTTCATCGCCGCTTCCCCGACTGGCTCGTGACGAACTGGTCGCCCCCACATCGTTGTTGCATCGTGTCGACCGCTCGCCGGTGCGTCCAATGTCGCAAACCGCATGCCATGCGATATGCCACCGCGCGTTGCGCGCGGCATGCGGCCGCCAGGCCTGACCATTACGCCCGGAACGGTATTTTTTGTTTCAGGAATGTATCGCGACAACGCTGGGCACACGGCGGCGATCATTGAACAATGCGACGCAATCCCGTGATTTGACGGACGAATCCGGCGCGCCGAAGCGCGCCGGACGCCCCAGCGAACGGGTGTTTCAAACTTGAGAAGCCCGCCTCGGCGGATGGCCGGTGGTTCGTACGTTTCCGCTGACAAACCGCAGGTTGCGGCATGCCGACAGCCGTTCGTTACCCCGGCGAACGGGGCCCCGGCGCACGACGCTCCGCGCCGCACGGCCACCGACAAGGCTGGAACCCGGGTTCACTCCGAAATACGAAACGAATTTGATTCATCCGTGAAAATACCGACACGATCATGCGGGGAAAAATCTTGCCGTCCGTCACATTGCGGGCGTAACAATTAAAACAAATGTAACCGCATGACCCGACAGAAACACGAGCATCATTTTTTCATTTCCATTCGATTCGCCTTTCACTCCATGATCCACAAGATCGACTCATTGAAGAGACACTTTCGATCATTTATCCGCTTGATTCTCATCGCTGAAACATGCCGATTGAAAACGGCTTTTAAGCCTCCAATTCCGTAAAAGCCTGATTTATCGCGCGTTTCGTCGTATCGAACCGTATCGATCCCGCGATCGCCACGGGCGCGTCCCTGGCCCCACGATTCACGCCTGAAACACAAACATGCGTGCCGAACGGTCATTGCGTGGCCACGCCCGCATGCAGCGGGACTTCGTCGTTCATGGCATGCCGATTGCCTGAGGTCCGGCTCTCACCGAGCGGCACGCCACGGCACACGCAATACAAGCGGCGGCCGCTCGTCAATCAGCGTATCGGGGAAAAGGCGATGAAGATCACCACCGATCGATCGACGCTTGCGTCGTTCAAGCATCAACGGGGTTGTCAGCGAAACCGGAGCGCCTGTCGCGGCGCTTCGTCGACATCGGCAGAGGCGGACCGGCGCCTGCCGAAGCGATACCCGTGCGGCGGGATGGAACGCGTGCGCGACGCCGTCGAGCAAATCGACGTGTGGTTCCTGGAGATGCTTGACGAAGAGGAAAGCCATGAATGACAGGGGCGCGATCGACACGCGTGCCGGTCACGGGTGGAGCAGGCTTTCTCGGCAGCTACGTGTGCGAACGCGTCGTCATGAAAGGTTCATTCGTTAGGGATGCAGATTTCCAGGAGCGCGGCCACTTCGACGAACCGCGCCTGTCGATGTTCGACTGCCTGCGCCACGCGATCGGTTGTCGCGCAATGACGATCGGCGAGCGGCCGGCCGTCAGCCGAGCAGTTCCTTCTTGCGTAGATGCACGACGTCGCGCATCGGCGGCGCGCCGAACAGCCGGCTGTATTCGCGGCTGAACTGCGACGCGCTTTCATAGCCGACGACGGCCGCCACCGATCCGACGTCGCCACCCTGCCGCAGCAATAGCCGACGCGCCTCGTGCAGCCGCAATTGCTTCTGGTACTGCAGCGGGCTCAGCGTCGTCACGTGCTTGAAATGATGGTGCAGCGACGACACGCTCATGTTGACCGCCTGCGCGAGCGACTCGACGCGCATCGGCTCCGCGAAGTGATCGCGGATCCATTCGATCGCACGCGCGATCCGGTGCGTCTGGCTGCCGGCGATCGCCATGTGGCGCAGCCGCGTGCCCTGGCCGCTCGTCATCAGCCGGTACAGCACTTCCTTCTCGATCAGCGGCGCGACGACCGCGATGTCGGCCGGCGTATCGAGCAGCCGCAGCAACCGCAGCGCCGCATCGAGCAGCGGCGGCGTCAGCTCCGCGAGCGCGATCCCCTCGCCTTCCGGGCCCGCATCGGGCTCGGGCAGCCGCATCTCGGCCGCCAGCTCGACGATGCGCTGCGGATCGAGCGTCAGCGACAGGCACAGGTACGGTTCGTCCGCCGACGCACGCGTCACGCGTGAGAGGATCGGCAAGTCGATCGACGTAATCAGGCAATTGTGGGTGTCGTATTCATAAGCCTGGCCGGCCACGATCACGCGCTTCGCGCCCTGCGCGGCGATCACCAGCGCGGCGCGCGATACGGCGCAGCCGAGATCGACCGGCCGCGTGTGCCGATGCAGCATCAGGCCCGGCACGGCCGTCGAATGCGAGCCGTCCGCGGGCGCGAAACGGCCGATCAGCGACGCCAGTTCGCGCCGCCCGGCTTCGCGCGACGCGACGATATCGGTCATGTCCATGACGCATCCTCGAATGATTTCCCGTGTCGCGCGAGCATAGCGAAACGGCTCGCGGCGTGCAGGGAATTTGCAGGATTGTTCAATAAATTTGCAGGATTGGGTAGACGCAAAAACCGATGCCTCGCGCACACTCCCGGCTAACCTGCCCGTATGGCGGGTTTTCCCCACGGAGACACACAACATGCCTACCTCGTTTGTCCTGAACGGCAAGAACGTCACGCTCGACGCCGATCCGTCGATGCCCGTCCTCTGGGCGATTCGCGAACACGCGGGACTGACCGGCACGAAATTCGGCTGCGGCATGGCGCAGTGCGGCGCGTGCACGGTGCATCTCGAAGGCCAGGCCGTCCGCTCATGCGTGCTGCCGCTCGCCGGCATCGCGGGCAAGCACGTCACGACGATCGAAGGCCTGCAGAGCAAGCCCGCCCAGGCCGTGCAGGCCGCGTGGGTCAAGCTGCAGGTGCCGCAATGCGGCTATTGCCAGTCCGGCCAGATCATGTCGGCCACCGCGTTGCTCGAACAGAATCCGAAGCCGACCGACGCGGACATCGACGCCGCGATGAACGGCAACCTCTGCCGCTGTGCGACCTACGCCCGCATCCGGGCCGCGATCCACGACGCGGCCGCGACGCTGGGAGCCTGACCATGACGATCGAACTCGACCACACCGATGCGGTGCGCCCGTCACGCCGCACCTTCCTGAAAACCGCGGGGGCCGCGGCCGCCGTCAGCCTGACCATCGGCTTCGACTGGGCCGGTCTCGGCCGCCGCGCGCTCGCCGCGACCGCGCCGGCCGGCGATTTCGCGCCGAACGCCTTCCTGCGCATCACGCCCGACGGCGCCGTCACGGTGATCGCGAAGCACGTCGAAATGGGCCAGGGCGCGTATACGGGCATCGCGACGATCGTCGCCGAGGAGCTCGACGCCGACTGGTCGAGCGTGCGCGTCGAAAGCGCGCCGGCCGATGCGAAACGCTATGCGAACCTCGCGTTCGGCACGATGCAGGGCACGGGCGGCAGCTCGGCCATGTCGAACTCGTGGCAGCAACTGCGCGAAGCGGGCGGCAAGGCGCGCGCGATGCTCGTGTCGGCCGCGGCGGCCCGCTGGAAAGTGCCGGCCGGCGAGCTGACCACCGCCAACGGCGTCGTCTCGCACGCGAAGAGCGGCAAGACGGCCGCGTACGGCACGCTCGTCGCCGATGCGTCGAAGCTGCCGGTGCCCGACAAGGTCACGCTGAAGCAGCCGGCCGATTTCAAGCTGATCGGGCACCGGATTCCGCGCGTCGACGGGTCGTCGAAATCGAACGGCACCGCGCATTTCACGCTCGACACCACCTTCCCCGGCATGCGTGTCGCACTGCTGCAGCGGCCGCCGCGCTTCGGCGCGACGGTGAAATCGTTCGACGCGACGGCCGCGAAGGCCGTGCCGGGCGTCGTCTCGGTCGTGCAGGTGCCGGGCGGCGTCGCGGTCGTCGCGACCGGCTTCTGGGCCGCGAAACAGGGCCGCGACGCGCTGAAGGTCGACTGGGACGAAACGAAGGCGGAGAAGCGCGGCTCGGACGAACTGATGCGCGAATACCGGCAACTCGCCGAGAAGCCGGGCACGTCGGCGCGCAAGGATGGCGATGCCGATGCGGCGATCGCCGGCGCGGCGCGCAAGGTCAGCGCGACGTACGAATTCCCGTATCTCGCGCATGCGCCGATGGAGCCGCTCGACGCGGTCGTCAAGCTGACGGCGAACAGTTGCGAGATCTGGGCCGGCGACCAGTTCCAGACGGTCGACCAGGGCAATGCGGCCAAAACGGCCGGGCTGAAACCGGAACAGGTGAAGATCCATACGCTGTATGCGGGCGGCAGCTTCGGCCGGCGCGCGAATGCGTGGTCGGATTACGTGGTCGAGGCCGTGTCGATCGCGAAGGCGCTCGGCGCGGACGGCAAGCCCGTCAAGCTGCAATGGACCCGCGAGGACGACATCCAGGGCGGCTTCTACCGGCCGATGTACTTCCACAAGCTCGACGCGGGCCTGACCGCGGACGGCAAACTGGTGGGCTGGCGCCATCGGATCGTCGGCCAGTCGATCCTCGCCGGCACGCCGTTCGAGGCGTTCATGGTCAAGAACGGCGTCGACGCGACGTCGGTCGAGGGCGCGGCGAACCTGCCGTACGCGGTGCCGAACGTGTCGGTCGAGCTCACCACCACCCAGGTCGGCCTGCCGGTACTGTGGTGGCGCGTGGTCGGCAGCTCGCACACGGCCTACGCGGTCGAGGCGTTCATCGACGAAGCCGCGCACGCGGCCGGCAAGGACCCGTACGCGTTCCGCCGCGACCTGCTCGCGAAGGAGCCGCGCATGCGCGCGGTGCTGGAGCTGGCCGCGCAGAAGGCCGGCTGGGACCCGGCCAAGCCGCTGCCGAAGGGCCGCGGGCGCGGGATCGCGGTGGCCGAGGCGTTCAAGAGCTATGTCGCGCAGGTGGCCGAGGTCTCGGTCGACGCGGACGGCAAGGTGAAGGTCGAGCGCGTGGTATGCGCGGTCGACTGCGGGATCGCGATCAATCCCGACATCGTCGCCGCGCAGATGGAAGGCGGCATCGGCTTCGGACTCGGCGCGGCGATGCACAGCGCGATCACGCTGAAGGACGGCCAGGTGGAGCAGCGCAACTTCGACGGCTACCACGTGCTGCGGATGGCCGAGATGCCGAAGGTCGAGGTGCATATCGTGCCGTCGGCCGAGGCGCCGACCGGGGTCGGCGAGCCGGGCGTCGCGCCGGTCGGGCCGGCCGTGGCGAACGCGATCTTCGCGGCGACGGGCAAGCGGCATTACGTGCTGCCGTTCGATTCGGCGGATAGCGCGAAGGCTTGAGGTACCGGGACGCCGGCTGCGGGGCGAGGCAGGCCCCGTGGCCGGCGTTTTTCGGCTGCCCATGTAGGGTTCGATGTCGGCAAAAATCGTCGTCAACCGTTTGATTCAAAAAGAAAACCCGGCAAACCCGGTAGGGTTCGATGTAGGGTTCGTTACCCAGCCGAAGCCTTATCCGGCCGCCCCCGAAGTCCGTACCTTCCCCGCGTTACGTCAGACGTAACGCCCGTAACGTCCCCGCCCGATGCTACGTAACAATCCTTCACCATTGGTATGGCCCGTTCATCACGCACCCGGCGTTGCGCGTTAAAAATTCTTTTTAAATTCAAGGCTGCTACGCGGTCCGCGCCGTTCCCGCCCGCCGTTAGCCCCTGACAACCGCCCCCTGGCCCGGAAGTTGCAGCACAGGACCCCGCAAACACTCCTTTATGGACATGCGAGGGCCACCATGGATTGCAAATACCTGTACATCGACAACATAAAAATCAATTTCGTGCGCCGCACGATCGAAATCGACAACAAGGTCGTTGACGTTACGCCGCGCGAATTCGACGTCGTCGAATTCCTGCTCGACAACATGAACAAGATCGTGCCGCGGCAGGCAATCCAGGAAGCCGTGTGGGGCCGCGAGCTCGGCGTGTCGTCACGCACGCTCGACACCCATATCTCGCGAATCCGTTCGAAGCTGCAACTCGAACACGACAAGAACCTGCGGATCATCCCGATCTACGCGGTCGGCTATCGGCTGGTGCTGTTCGGTGCGGCGATGACGCACGTCGAGCGCCACGACGCGGCGCCGGTGCTGCGCGCGGCGCCGCAAGCCGCGATGGCCGCCGACTACGCGTAACGCTTCGCCCGCGCGCCGCCCGTTCGCGGCACGCCGGCCACGCTTCCCCAACCGCACTGCGCGAATCGGCAGCGCCTCGCGGCCTGCCAGCCGGATGCGGCCTGCACGCCGCCCGGCCCCCCAGCCAGTCGCGCCCCAACCGCCGCCTCCGGGCGGCGGTTGCTTTTTGACCGCCGGCCGTCGCCCCGCCCGCGCCACCGCACTTCGTCACGCTTCGTAGCACCCCGCTCCCGCCGCCTCCGCGCGATGGCCGCGACTACGGATTCCGGCGCGGCACGCGCCCGGCGCCGTCCCTACAATCGACGCAGCAGCCGCGCGCCCCTCGGCGCCGCCGGCCCCAGAACAACCCGTCGAACCAACGCCGAATCCGCCCCGATCCCGCCGTGCCTGCGCTGTTCCTGACGAATGCCGACGCCGGCGACGCCGCGAACCGGGCCCTGCCCGCTGCTTCCCCGCCGCCCGCCGCCGCGCCGGCCGCGGTCGCGCTCGACGCGTCGCCCTACCTGCCGCGCCTGTCCGCCGCCGCCGCGCGCGGGCTGTCGCATGCGTACGGCGCGACCGGCGCCGTCCCGGTCACGCTCGGCGAACAGGCGTACGAGGTGCGCTGGCGCGTCGACGCCGAGCCGGCCGCCGATGCGCACGCATACCGCGTCGTCGTCGGCCCGGCCGCCGGCACGCTGTGGATCGACCCGATCGCGGAAGCCGAATGGCTGGGCGATGCGGCCGACCCGGCGGTGCCCGCCGTGATCCGCGCGGCGCTGCTCGCCGATCTGTGCGCGCCGCTCACGACCGTGCTGCAGGCCGCGACGCGGCAGCGCGTCGAACTACTGCCGCCGCCCGACGGCGCGCCGGCCTGGCATGCGGCGCCGGCCGCGCTGCGGTTCGAGTTGCGGCGCGCCGACGCCGCGTGGCGCTGCCACGGCGCACTGCTGTTCGACGCGCCGGATGCGCTGGCCGTGTTCTTCGCGGCCGCGCCGGCCCCGCTCGCCGACGCGCGCGCGGCCTACGCGAACCTGCCGGTGCCGCTCGTATTCGAGATCGGCCGCACCGAGCTGACGACGGCCGAGCTGGCCGATGTGGTCGGCGGCGACATCATCGCGATCGAGCGCTGGCAGGCGCACGAGCAGAACCTGCTGTGCGTCGCGCGGCTGCCGGCCGCGCCGGCATGGGAGATCACCGGACGGCCGTCGGGCAACCGACTGACCGTCGAACGAATCAGGGAGATGCCATTGGAACCGACCCGCACCGACTCCACGCCGCCGACGACGCACGACGCGCCGCCCGCCGACGCACCGCGCTCGCTCGACGGCCTCGCGGTCGACCTGCGCTTCGAGCTGCCGCCCACGTCGATGCCGCTCGGCGAGCTGAGCGCGCTGCAGCCGGGCGCCGTAATCGAGCTGCAACAGGGAATCAACCAGAGCGTGATCCATCTCGTCGCGAACGGGATGCTGATCGGCACCGGCCATCTGATCGCGGTCGGCCAGAAGCTCGGCGTGCGCGTCGTCACGCTGACGCAACCCGCGCCGCGCGAGCGCTGAACGATGGGCAACCTGCCGAATCCGGTCGCGCTGATCGCGGTGATCGCCGCGCTCGGCATCGCGCCGTTCGCGGCGCTGATGGTGACGAGCTACACGAAACTCGTGGTCGTGCTCGGCCTGCTGCGCTCCGCGCTCGGCATCCAGCAGGTACCGCCGAACCTCGTGCTGAACGGCATCGCGCTGATCCTGTCGCTGTTCATCATGGCGCCCGTCGGGATGTCGATCCGCGACGCGCTGCAGGCGCGCCACTTCGATGCGTCGGGGCAGTTGTCGACCTCGGACATCGGTGCGCTCGCCGACGCGGCGCTGCCGCCGATCAAGGATTTCCTCGTGTCGCATACGCGCCAGCGTGACCGCGAATTCTTCGTGCGCACCGCGACGTCGGTCTGGCCGAAGAACCGTGCGGACGGCATCAAGGACGACGATTTGCTCGTGCTGGTGCCGAGCTTCACGCTCGCCGAGCTGACGAAGGCGTTCCAGATCGGCTTCGTGATCTACATCGTGTTCATCGTCGTCGACCTGCTGGTCGCGAACATCCTGCTGGCGCTCGGGATGCAGATGATCTCGCCGACGACGATCTCGGTGCCGTTCAAGCTGCTGCTGTTCGTCGCGCTCGACGGCTGGTCGCTGCTCGTGCACGGGCTCGTGCTGTCGTATCGGGTCGCCGGAGCCGGATGATGCGCGCATGCGCCCTGCGAACCGCCGCCGCGTGCGTTGCCGCGCTCGTCGCGCTCGTGCTCGCATGCGGACAGCATGGCGTCGCGCATGCGGCCGGCAGCGCCGCCGGTTTCGCGCAACTCGCTCGCGCGTGCGCGCCGAACGTCGACCCCGATACGCTCGCCGCGCTCGTACGTACCGAGTCGGGCTTCAATCCCTATGCGATCGGCGTGGTCGGCGGCCACCTGACGCGCCAGCCCGCCTCGCTCGACGAGGCGCGCGCGACCGCACGCGAACTGTCGTCGCGCGGCTTCAGCTACAGCGTCGGCCTCGCGCAGGTCAACGAACGCAATTTCGCGAAATACGGGCTCGACGAAGCGACGATGTTCGAGCCATGCCGCAACCTGCAGGCCGGCGGCGCGATCCTGACCGAATGCTTCGCGCGCTCGTCGGGCACCGGCCGCGCCACGCAGGCCGCGTTGCGCGCGGCGCTGTCGTGCTACTACAGCGGCAACTTCACGACCGGTTTTTCGAGCGGCTACGTGAGCCGCGTCGTCGCGAGCGCGCAGCGCAATGCGCGCGAAGGCGGCGTCGAACCGATTCCCGTCGTGAGCGACACGCCGCCGGCGCGGCAGCGACGCATGGACGCGGTCGCAACCACGCCGCCCGATCGCGCGCGCAGGCTGCCGTTGCCGGCCGCTTCCGCCGACGCACCGTCGTGCCATGCGCGCCCGGTCGTGATGATGTGCCGCGGGCTGCCGGCGAACCAGGCGAAGCGGCTCTGCGTGCGGTGTCTCGATCAGTGACCGCATGATCGCGCGCGGCGCCGGGCGTGCGCGCCCGCGCCGCTTTCAGGGGTCCGAACGACGACGCGCGGCGTGGCTGCCGCTCGCCGCGCGCGTCTCGTAGCCCGCGCGACGCCGGGGCGCCGGCCGCTTCCTGCCGCTACGAAACAGCGGCGTTCCCGCTGCCGGGTGCGTCCGTACACTCGAACGATCACGTCGCGGCGTGCAGGACGCCGCACGTGCCGCGCATCGCGCGGCTCAACGGAGACGAGCATGCTGTTGATCGACGGACTGGGACTGGGTGTCAACTGGCAGCGCTTCCTGTCGGAAACGCTGAATCCGGTCGTTGCACCGCCGCCCCCGCCTCCTCCGCCGCCGAAGAAGGACGACCCGGCCGCCGGACCCGCGAACCCGACCGCCACCCCGCCGATTCCCGTCACCGCCTCGCTGGCCACCGATCCGTCGAAGCCGACCAACGCCGAGATCCAGTCCGCGACGTCGCTGATCCAGAGCATGGCCGCGCAATATACGGCGCCGCCGCCCGACATCACCGTCGAGAACGACAAGACGCGCGCGGTACAGAAAGCGATCCAGGACGCGCAGACGAAGTACGACAACGCGTCGCAGACGCTGCAAGGCGCGCAGAACGTGCTGCATCTGGTCAACCGCGATCCCGAGTCGACGGCCGACGACCGCAAGACCGCGCAGGCCGACTACGCGAAGGCGCGCACGACGGCCGACACCGCGCAGCGCGAGCTGAACGTGACGACCGACGCCGGCTACATGATCCTGTACGGCGAACAGGCGAATGCCGACATGCCGGCCGGGATGAAGATCGACGATTCCGGCAAGGTGACCGACCCCGGCGACGCGCAGCACGCGGCCGACCAGCAGTTCAAGACGCTGCTGGACGCCTTCCCCGATCATGCGAACGATCCCGACTGGGTGCCGCAGCCGGGCGACTGCAAGAACCCGCTGCAGATCCGGCTCTACGACGACTGGCAGACCGCGAGCGCGAAGGCGGCCGTGGGTGCGTCGAAATATTTCGCGGACGTCGCGAATTCCAACCTCGCGTATACGCAGTTCCAGTCGTACCTCGCCGATCCGGACTACAAGGCCGCGCTCGACGCGGGCGTCGGGCGGCTGAACGACGCGCTGCAGCCGCTGGAGCTGCAGGTCACGATGCCCGATGCGCCCGCTTCGCAGGATGCCGCGCAGCAGGCCGTCACGTCCGCCGCGAAGGATGCGAACTATGCGAACGCCGCGTACGGCGCGGCCAACGACAGCCTGGCGCTCACGAACGCGCAGCAGCGCTACGATTCGGTCAGCGGCAAGGAAGGGCCGACGGTGGTCGTCGCGAACGCAGTGTCGGACGCGAAGACCGCGCTCGCCCGCGCGCAGACGACCGCGAACACGAGCGGCGGCTATCTGCAGATGCTGTCCGCGCAGCGGCAGGTCGACACGTTGCAGGCCGACTATACGAAGAAGCTGGACGCATCCAACGCGTGGCACAAGGCCAATCCGCACGCGATGATCAAGGACCCGCAGGTCGATCTGGACCTCGGCGATGCGTATGCGAAGCTCGATCAGGCGAAGCAGCAGGCGAGCATCGCGCACGACGGCTTCGTCGTCGCGTACGGCGCGACGCTCGCGCAGCAGTACGACGATCAGGCCTCGCAGATCAAGGCGCAGGTGAACGCGCAATCGATCTTCACGAAACCGGGGCGTCAACCGCCGCTGCTGACGCCGTCGCTGTCGACCGCGAACGGCCTGCCGGGCCTGCCCGCATCGTCGTTGTCGACTGCGACGCCGGCCGCCCCCACCGGCACGCCGACGCTGCCGAGCGCGTCGCCGCTGGCGGCGCCGACGTTGCCCGGGTCCAGCGGCGCGTCGTCGCTGCCCGCGTCGCCGCTGCTCGACAGCCCGTTCCTGCTGCCGCAATCGTCGGGCCCGTCCGCCGCGCAGGCCGGCCCGACGATGCTCGACGTGAAGCGCATGCAGACCGTCGCGGGCGCGGTCCGCGCGGCCGACAGCCGGATGTCGGATTCGGTGAACGAGCGCGCGACCCAGCTCGCGCTGTCGCAGGCACGCATCAAACAGACGCAGGCGAAGAGCACGCTCGAGTCGGTACAGAAAAAATACGACGACTGGGCAGCCGCGAATCCGCCGCCGATGCGCTTTCGCACCGTCGCGGGCGACGACATGATCCCGGCGCCGTCGGCGCCGCGTCCGAACCTGTATCAGGGCGAGCTCGACAAGGCGAAGGCGGCCGTCACGCAGGCCGACAACGCGGTGCAGCGCCTGCAGTTGCTGAGCGAAACGTCGCACCAGCAGGTGCTGATGGACCGGTTCGACGCCGGCCTCGACGAACGGCTGCGCTATGCAGCGCCCGGTTCGGACGCCGAGAACGACTACAAGAAGGCGCTGCACGATTTCTACGAAGCGCATCGCGGCGAGTTGTCGAATTCTCTGCTCGACGCGGCCAGCGCGAGCACGAACAACGGCGGCACGATCGCGTTCGGCAAGCTGACCGACAACGAGCAGCGCAACCTGATCGGCGTCGCGCTCGGCATGCAACCCGACGTCCAGAACGACGCGGCGTCGGGCGACGGTTCGGACCCCGTATCGCCGACGAAGGACGACGGCGCGCGCTACACCGACAAGGACAAGCTGAAGACGATCGACAGCGTGCGCGACAAGCTGCTGTCGATCGGCGGCGGCGCGACGACGCAGGTCAGCGTGTTGCCGATGGTCTACGCGGCCAAGGATGCCGGCATGACCACCAGCGCGCTGTTCAAGGTCAGCGGCAAGGACGGCACGCAGTACGTCGACGAGACGGCGAGCAACTACGACGACATCAACGATTACATCGACAACAACGAACTGTCGACGGACGGCACGGTCGACATCGCGACCGGCCACAACGCGGACGGCACGCTGCAACTGGTATCGAAGGCCGCGCATCACGAAAGCGGCTTCGACAGTTTTCTGAACACGCTGACGAGCACGGGCCTGAACATCGGCATGATGGTCGGCGGGATGGCGCTCGAAGGTCTCGGCACGCTGCTCGACGGCACCGGCATCGGCGCGATCGTCGGCGTGCCGCTGAACATCCTCGGCGCGGGGATGATGTACACGGCGATCGGCGCCACGATGACGAGCGCCGGCCTCGACCTGGCCAACCGCGCCGACCACGGGCGCAGTCTCAATCCGTTTACCGACGCGGGCGCGCGGGCCGACTTCATCAACCTCGTGCCGATGGGCGCGGCGGGCGCCGCGAAGCTCGCCGGCAGCAAGCTGTTCACGCGCGCGGTCACGGCGCTCACGCGCACGCCGAAGGTCGCGTCGGTG
This sequence comes from Burkholderia cenocepacia, assembly GCF_014211915.1. Lineage (NCBI taxonomy): Bacteria > Pseudomonadati > Pseudomonadota > Betaproteobacteria > Burkholderiales > Burkholderiaceae > Burkholderia > Burkholderia cenocepacia. Next base: position 1,395,628 of record NZ_CP060040.1, read on the forward strand.
CTCGCCACCGGCGCGCGGACCACCGCGGTCGTGACGGGCGTGGGCGGCGCGGTCGAGGCGTTCGGCGAAGCGGGCTACGAGTATTTCGTCACCGGCGACAAGAAGGCGGCCGGCGAGCAGCTCAAGTCCGGGATCACCAACGTCGCGTTGATGGCCGCCGGCGGCCTCAAGGAGCGCGCGGTGACGTCGGTGCGCACGCGCATCGGCCAGCCGGTGCCGATCCGCGGGGCCGACGGCAAGACCGTCAGCGTCGACAGCCAGACGATCGGCCGGATTCTCAACAGCGGCGACGCGTCGTCGCTCGCGGCCGGCCGCACGCGCGTGACGCTCGACGGCGAAGCCGTCAAGGTGTCGCCCGACGGCACGCTGCGGGTGGGCGACAAGGTGCTGACCTACGAGAACACGCCGATTCGCGTGCTCGACCGCGCGTCCGCAAAGCGCCTGCCGCCGGGCAAATCGGTGGTGCTCGGCGAAGACGGCACGCTGTCCGTCGTATCGGTGTCGCCGAAGGCCTGGACCAATGGCACGCGTGCGGACGACGTGACCGGCACCGGCGAACGCATGTCGTTCGGCCCCGACGGCGAGATGAGCGTGACGCCGAAAATCGTCGCGAAGACGCCGCTCGACGTGCTGCAACACGTGCTCGACCAGGCGAGCGACGCCTACCGGCAGACGGTCGCCGGCGCGCAGGCGCCGCGCCGCCTCGCGCAGACGGCGGCCGAAGGCGAAGCCGCGAGCGTGTCCGCCGACGCGCGCAGCACGCGCCGCACCAGCGAGGAACACGCCCGCGTGCAGCAGCAGCGCGACGAAACCGATGCCGAACGCAGCACGACCGCGAGCGCCAACCGGCGCAGCGCCGACACGCAATCGATGCGCTGGCGGCCCGTCGCGGCCGACGAGCCGGCCGGCCCGGGCACGCGGGCGAAGCCGGACGGCGCACCGCCGCGCGTCAACGCGAAGGTCGTCGATCTGACGGACGACGCGCCCGTCGCGCGCGCGGCGACGTCCGATCCGGCCGGCATCGCCGTGCCGCGCGGGCCGAGCGCCGAGCCGATGGACGTCGGCGATCGCACGGTCTACGTGGTGCGCAGCGGCGCGACACCCGACGCGCCGGGTGCGCGGCCGTCGTCGCCGCGCCCGCAGGATCTCGATGAACCGGTGATCGTCGTCGCCGGCGAACAGGACGCCGCGCTCGCACCCGAGCTCGCGAACCGCTGGCAGAAACCCGTCTACGCGGCCGCGCCCGACGCATTCGGTGCGGACGGCCAGCTGCGCGCGGGCGCGCGCGTGCTGCGCTTCGATCCCGCGCCGGAGACGGTCGCGGCGGCCCATGAAACCGGCCTGCCGGACGGCATCGCGCCCGACGAAACGCCGCAGGCCGCGCCACGCCCGGCCGCCGACGACACGGTGATCGTGCTGGCCGGCAAGCGCGGCCCGAACGACCCGGCGATGCCGCGGCCGGCCGCACCGCCCGAGCCGCTCAGCGCGCTCGATGGCGTGTTCAGCGCGCCGAACCGCGTGCTCGTGCTCGTCAAGCCGGAACGCGCCGGCGCGCCCGAGCGGATGGCGGAACGCGACACGGCCGCGGCCGACCGCGGCACGCGCGCGACCGACGACGCGCACGGCCGGGCCGCCCGCGCGCCAGCGGGCGGCGAGCGCCGCATCGCGGCGAACGACGACATCGGCCTCGCCGCCGCGCACCCGGAAACGACCGAGACCGCCCCGCCCGACCCCGGCGCCGCGAAGCCGGGCTGGGTCACCCGAATGCAGATGCGCTTCGGCGGCGCGGCGCTGCCCGAAGCCGCGCAGGCACTCGCGATGCAGTCGGGCACGCTCGCCACGCAACTGCGCATGCTGCAGGACGCCGGCTGGCGCGTGACGCTCGGCAAGCGCGGCGGCGGCAGCCGCATCGATCCGCGCAAGCGCCGCGTGACGATCGACGGCGCGCTCCAGCATCCGGGCAGCATCACGTATACGCTCGCGCACGAAGCGCGCCACGCGGTCGAGGCGATGGCCGGCGTGCTGAACCTCGACTACGGCAACCGCAGCCGCTTCACGCGCAAGGCGCTCGAAGCCGAGGCGCGCGCGCAGATCAACGCGTTCGAGGCACGCTACGAAATCGAGCTCGCGGGCGGCGGCGACATTGCCGCGCACGTCCGCCTGCCGGATGCGATCGAGCGCGAAGGCGCCGCATGGCGCGCGCCGTCGCACGACTATGCGGGCACGGTCGGACGCCTCGTCGACGCGTTCGCGGATGCGCCCGTGTCGGGCCGCGACGGCGAAACCTACCGCGACTTCTACGACGACGTGTGGTCGCGCCAGAAACGCCGCGGCGGCATCCCGCGCCGGATGCCCGCGCCGCAGACGCACGAGACCGGCGGCGCACCGCACGGCGTGCGCAGCTTCGATGAACGCGTGGCATGGAGCCGCGCGCATGCCGAATATGCGTCGCCGTTCGGCGACGGGCCCGTGCCCGCGGCGGCCGACCTGCAGGCGGCACGCAGCCGCCACTTCACGATGCTGGAGGACGAAGGCGTGCTGATGCTGCACGCCGACACGTTGCCGGACGGCACGCTGCTCGCGGGCGGGCAACCGGCCGGCGTGCACGAATACGCGCTCGACCAGGCGCCGTCGTTCCTGGTCAAGGATGGCTATTCGATCGTGCTGTCCGCGAAGCACGGCGGCGAGGCGGCTGCCGCCGGGCTCGCGAATCTGTGGCAGCGGCCGGTGTACGCGCCGCCCCCGCGCGCGGTCGGCGAACGCGCGGCGCTGCTCGACACCGGCGTGTTCCGCCGCTACGACCCGGCGCCCGCGGCACCGCACGATCTCGGGCAACTGGCGGCCGACGCCGAGGGCGTGCACCTCGAAAGCAATCCGGCCGCGCGGATCGACGTCGAGCGTCACGTCGGCGAGCTGCTCGGCGCCGGCGCCGAAAAAACCGTGTTCGCGCTCGGCCACGATGCCGCGCTCGCGGTTTACGACAACGGCCCGCATACGTCGGAAGCGCGCCAGATCGAGGCGGCGATCGACGAGAGCATCGCACTCGACGATCTCGCGTCGTACGGGCTGAAGACCGTGACGATGGACGGCCCGTTCTCCGCGCTGAACCGCGTCGCCGTGCTGTACCGGCCGCTCGGCGTGTTCCACAGCTTCGGCTTCGAGACGGGCGCGCTGCCGCGCGTGGTGTCGCGCGCGGCGCTCGAGCACCTCCGGCAGATTCGCGAAGTCGTCGAACGCACGGGCATCGGCTTCGACCTGCAAGGCCTCTTCACGCGCGGCGGCGACTTCCTGCTGAGCGACCCCGGTGCGATCGGCATGGGTGCGGGCGAGCATTTCACCACGCTGCAGCGGCTCGCGGTGATCGAGCGCGCGCTGACGCAAGGCCTCGAGCGCGGCAACGTCGAACTCGCGCATCCGCGACTCGCCGAAACGCCGCCGCCCGATGCGTTCGTGCAAAAGCCGTCGGTCATCACGCGCGTGCGGATGCGCTTTGGCGGCGCGCCGCTGCCGAAGGAAGCGTACCGCCTGATCGACGCATCGAGCCTGCTGTCGCAGCAGCTTCGGCTCGGCGCCGACGCAGGCTGGAAAGTCGTGCGCGGCAAGCCCGGCGCCGGCAGCAAGATCGACACGCGACGGCGGCGCGTCACGATCGACGGCGGACTGCAGTCGACCGGATCGATGGTCTACGTGCTCGCGCACGAAGCCCGCCATGCGCTCGAGGCCGCGACCGGCACGCTCGGGCTCGACTACGGCTCGACGCAGCGCTACGTGCGCAGCGCGCTGCTCGCCGAGGCGCGCGCGCAGGTCAACGCATTCGCGGTGCGCGACGAGATCCGCGCGAACCTCGGCATCGACATCGGCCGCCACGTCGCGCTGCCCGACGCGATCGCCAACGAATACGGCCGCGCGCGGGCCGGGGACGCCGCCTCGCTCGCGCGTCTCGCCGACGCGTTCGAGCACAGTCCGACGTCGCTCGACGGCGGCGTGACCTACGGCGAGCTGTATCGGCGTCACGCGCAGGCCGCGCGGCACACCGGCGTCACGATGCCGGCGCCGCGCGAGACGGCCGCGACGCTCGCCGAAGAAACGGCATGGTCGCGCGCACGGCCGGTGAAGGCATCGCCGTTCGACGGCAAGCCGGTGGCCGGCGTCGACGCGTTGACGCTGGACCGCTCGGGCCCGCTGTCCTACGACCGCGACGGCCGCATCGTGATCGTGCATGGCGTCACCGACGCACAAGGCCGTCTCGTCGATCCGGAGGGCCGTCCGTACACGCCGGTCGAGGTCACGCTCGCGCACCGCTCGGTGCTCGGCCTGCCCGGCTCGTCGGTGATTCTGTCGGCACGCAACGGCCGCGACGCCGCCGCCTGGCTCGCGAACGTGTGGCAGCGCCCCGTCTACGCGCCGCCGACGATCGCGGTCGGGCTCGGCGCCGAGGCGCGGCTCGGCCATACCAACGCGTGGCTGCGCTACGATCCGGCACCGCACCAGCGCCCGGACCTGGGCGCGCTCGACGTGGACGGCAACGGCGTCCACGTGAGCGGCGATCCGGCCGCGCGTGTGCCGGTCGAGCGCTTCACCGGCGCGGCGACCGGCGCCGGCATCGAGAAGACCGTGTTCGAACTGGGCCGCCGCAATGCGATCGGCCTCTACGAGGGCACGGACAATCGCGCGATTCTCGGTCACATCGAATCGATCCGCCTCGAACAGGAAGGCCTCGCGGCGCTGCGCGCGCACGGACTGCGCACGCTCACGGTCGGCGGCCCGTTCGCGGCATTCGATCGCGTGGCCGTGATGTACGCGCCGTTCGCGTCGCTGAGCAGCCACGACGTGATGGCCGGCATGCTGCCGTCGCGCGTCACCCGCGACGCATTCGCGCAGCTCGACCGCGCGCGCGACATCACCGCGCAGCACCGTCTGTACTACGACTTCGAAGGCGTGTTCGACGCGCACGGCGACTTCTACCTGAGCGATCCGTCGACGGTCATGACCGATGCGCCGAAGCTGAACGTGGAAGGCATCGTCCGCGAGATCGGCACGCTGCGCGTGATGCTCGAGGACGGCATCGCGCGCGGCGCGATCGAGCTCGCGCATCCGGGCATCACCGAGCACTTGCCGCCCGACGCATTCGTGCAGAAGCCGTCCGTCATCACGCGCGTCCGGATGCGGTTCGGCGGCGCGCCGCTGCCCAAGGCCGCCCATGCGCTGGTCGACCGCTCGAGCCTGTTGCGCCAGCAGGTCGCGCTGGCCGGCGAGGCCGGCTGGAAAATCGTGGTGGGCCGGCCCGGGCGCGGCAGCCGGATCGATACCGCGAAGCAGCGGATCGTGCTCGACGGGCAGTTCCACGGCGCCGGCACGCTCGTCTACACGCTCGCGCACGAAGCGCAGCACGCGGTCGAGACGATCACCCGCCGCCTCGCGCTCGACCGTTCGTCGCCGCAGGCGCTTGCCGACAGCGCGCTGATGGCCGAAGCGCGCGCACAGGCGAACGCGTTCGCGGTGCGCCGCGAAATCCTTGACGATGGCGGCATCGACATCGCGAGGGACGCCCGCCTGCCCGATGCGATCGCGCGCGAAGCCGATCACGTGATGCCCGGCGACGAAGCCGGGCTGCGCCGGCTCGCGGCCGCCTTCGGCGACGTCGCGCCGTCCGTGCCGGGCCACGCGACCTATCGCGCGTACTACGCGAGCCAGGCCGATGCGGTGCACGCGCTCGGCGTGCCGCGCGAGATGCCGGCGCCCGCGCCGCAGCCGGCGTCGAACGCGCCGGTGCCCGCGGCGACGGCGGACGCCGCGCGCCGCCAGCATGCGCTCGATCACCTCGCCTCGCACGGCAAACGCGACCTGATCCGCATCGACGGTTCGCAACTCGCGTCGCTCGAGCAAATGAAGGAGGCGTTCGGCACGAATGCGCACGTGCTGATCGCCGAGCATGAACCGCGGCCGGACGCATCGATCGACGCGCGCCACGCGCAGCCGACGTTCGTCGCGAGCATGCGCACCGACGAGCACGGGACGTTCGTCGACAAGGCGTCCGCCGATCCGGCCGTGCCGATCCGCGACGCGGTCTATCGCGCGCTGAAGGACAACGGCAGCGCGGAACGGGCGAACGTCGACTTCTATGTATCGCCCGTGTCGCTCGCGCAATTGCGCGAATACGGCGGCGCCGCGCGGATCACCGCGCGCAGCGATGGCCGCACCTGGGAAGCCGAACAGGCGGCCGCGACGCCCGACGCGGACGTCGTCACGACGCTGCAGTCGCTTGCCGACGCGCCGCGCTTTCGCCGGCCGAAACAAGCGGCGAAAGCGGCCGGCGACGGCGCGACGCTTTACGCGATCGACAAGGAAACCGGCAAGGTGCTCGGCTACGCGACGCGCAACGCCGCGCACGACTGGACCTATCACGAGTCGACCTCGCTCGGCGACGCGACGATCGCGCCGCGCGATCTCGGCGCCGCGTTCCGCCGACGCGCGCGCAACCTGTCCGGCGGCCGGCGCGGCGTGCGATTCGTCGTGACGGACGTCACGCACGACACGGTCGAGCGCTACGGCGGCTTCGCGCCGGCGGAAATGCGCAAGGCGCTCGGCGACGAGAAGCCGCCGATGCAGAAACTCGGCACGCGCGTGCAGCGCGGCCTCGCGAAAGCCGACCCCGGCGTGCGCCGCAAGATCGCCGAGATCGAGGGCGCCGACAGTCCGTTCCTGCCGCCGAAGCTCGTCCCGGACAGCGAGCAGCTCGCGATCGACTTCAGCGGCGCGAACACGCTGCACCTGATGCGCGCGCTGGAGCTGAAGGCACTGCGCGGCGATCACTACGTGTACGTGTACGAGACCGATCATCCGGTTGCCGAATCGCTGCATACGCGCCGCGGCATCATCGCGATCCACGACGGCAACGCGCGCTGGTACGACGACGCCGAGCAATTGCGCGACCACCCGGACGCGGGCCGCCCGCTCGACGAGATGCCGCTCGGGCGCGGCCCGTTCGGCGCGAACCAGCACTTTCTGCTGTCGACGCTCGCGCCCGAGGCGTTCGATCCGCGCGCGACCGCCACGCAGAAAGCCGCGCTCGCGCAACGACTCACGCAGCTGCTCGACGAGAAGTCGTATTTCGATGCGCTGCCGCAGAAGTTCGACCTCGCGACACGCTGGATCCGCACGCAGATCGCCGGCCAGATCGATCGCGTGAAAGCCGCGCAGGCCGACCTCGCCGCGGCCCAGCAAGCCGCGCAGCCGGCGGCCGGCGGCGCCACGGGCCCTGCCGGCCGGGTGCGCAACGCGCTGCGCGGCAAGCGCGGCCGGCGCAACCGCCGCGCCGCGAATGCGGCAAACGCGTCGAACGCGCCGAAGCCGCAGAAGCCACCGAAAACGCCGGCGGCCAAGCCGCTGACGCTGCGGCCATACCAGCCGAGCCTGGGTTCGAGCACGGTCGCGGAATGGGTGATGCGTTACGGCGCCGCGAAGGTGGCCGACTGGTTCCCGACGATCGACCGCGTGAAGGCGGTCGCCGCACGCAGGAACCAGCCCGATGCCGGCGGCCTCGCACTGACCGACGAACCGCAGACGATCCTGGCCGACGCACCGATGCTGAAAGCGCTCGGCATCCCCGTCGGTCTTGCGCGCGAGGTGTCGAGCATGCCGTCGCGCGGGCCGGTCGCCGATCCCGGCGGCGATCACAACCGCTTCGTGAAGTGGATGCAGGCGTATGCCACGCGCCACAGCGCGGCACGCATGATCGACAAGCGCGCGATCCAGGCGTTCGTGCGCGCGCCGGCCGAGATCCAGGACCGCGTCGCGCCGATGGCGCGTGCGTTCAACCTGCGCGACGATCCTGCGCTCGCGGTGCGCTACGTCGAGCAATATGGCGGCGCGATGCCGGTGGTGTCGATTCCGGTCGATCCGCACACGCTCGCGGCCGCGCGCGGCGGCAAGCACGATCCGGCGTTCATCCGGCGCGCCCGCAAGTTCGGGTCCCCGATCGGCGCGCGCTACAACGAGGCCGACGCGACGATCACGCGCGAGGCGCCGGACGGCACCACGCGCACGCTCGAGCTCGACGACATCGCGCATCTGCACAAATGGCTCACCGCGGCGTCGCGCCACGGCTTCCAGCTTCGTCTCGAAGCGGCGTCGGGCCGCCCGCTCGTCTCCGCGGACGACCGCCGTACGATCGCCGGCACCAACGACAGCTATGCCGAATACACGCGGCTGATGACGTCGTTCGAGACGTGGTCGCACGATCACGCGGGCGAACCGGCGCCGAACGTGATGCTGAGCTTTCACGGATGGGACGCCGTGCTCGAGCCGGTGCCGGGCGCCGGCCACGTCGAGCTGCTCGATGCGCTGCTCGACCGCAAGGCGATCGACTGGCTGCACGTCGGGCTGTCGTACGGCACGCACGGGGCCGACTTCATCGCGAACCAGGACCTGACGCGGGCGCTGGCGGAACGGATCGTCGACTATTACCAGACCGACCGTCACGGCAAGTTCGCGCGACTGCACGGCGCCGATGCGCTCACGCGCGTCTTCGAACCGGTGAGTCCCGAGGCGTTCGCGAACCAGCAGCAGGTGCTGTTCGCGGAGATCGCGCGCATCGGCAAGTCGAAAGGGCTGTCCGACGACGCACTCGCGACGCTGCGCAGCGAACTGTACGAACGCAACACGACCGCACTCGTCAACCAGGCGCGCAAGGCGACGATCGAGCATGCGATGACGCAGTGGGCGTCAGCCGATCATCCGCCCGCCACGCGCACCGAAAAACTCGCCCGCCGCTTCGGCGAGCGCTGGCTCGCGGAAGCCGGCGGCCGCGCGCCGGCCCGCGGCACCGTCGTGTCGACTGCCGATCCCGCCGGGCCGCTGCCCGACAGTCGCGCGTACTGGCAGTCGGTGGTCGAGCGCGAAGCGCTGAAGAACGATCCGTCGAAGCCGATCAGCGTCGGCCGGCAGATCGCGGCGAACCCGAAACAGGCCAAGATGATCGAGGAACTGCAGGCGCTCGCGCAGATCAACGCGCTGCGCGTGCATCGGCCGTCGTTCCGCAAGGCGGAGCTGTGGAAGTCGATCGGCTTCAGCTCGCTCGTCACCGGTGCCGGCGCGCTCGTGATCGCCGATACGCTCGGCGCGACGCACGTGCTGCGGCAGGACATGCTCGGCAGCGCGACATCGTCGTTCCTGCTGGGCTCGCGCCTGGGCCGCGTGTTCCAGGTCATGCACCAGGGTGCGGTGCGCAGCCTGCAGGCCGGCGATCCGAAGGCCGCGCAGGCGGTGCTCACGCGGCTCGAAGTGACGCTGTCGCGGCAATTGCGCTCGGGTGCGCACGATTACGGCCAGAACCGGCGCGCCCAGCTCGAGCAGATCTCGAACGAAGCGCGGACGCTGGCCGCGCAGTATGTCGAGCTGAACCGCGTCGGGCTGATGAGTTTCGACGACGCGACCACCCACATCAAGGCGCTCGCCGCGGACGTGCTCGCGCAGATGCAGGGCACCGTCGGCGGCACGTCGCTGCAGCAGCTCCATACCGGCAACCCGCGCCACCTGTTCGGGATCGCGGGCCGCGCGGGCGCCGCGATCACGTCGACCGCGACGCTCGCGGTCGGCATCAGCGGCGTCGTGCACGCGCACGGGGCGTTCGATCTCGCCTACGGCTCGGCCGCCATCGCGAGCGGGGCGTTCGGCGCCACGTATGCGGGCCTCGTCTACACGATCGGCGCGCATCGCGTGAATGCCGACAAGCGCAGCCGCATCGTGCGCTTCACCGATTCGGCGAGCGACTTCATGGCCGTCGCGTACGGCGGCCTCGGCACCGGCGTGCAGTGGAGCGGCGGCCATTACGACCTCGCGATCGCGACCGGCGTGTCCACCGCGCTGCTGCTCGGCGGGCGTCTGAACACGCATTTCCCGAACGCGACGCCGCTGATCAAGAAGATCCCGACGGCCGTCGTGCTGATTCCGGTCGGCGCGTTCGCGTACAAGCTGATCGAAAGTCTGTGGACGACGTTCTTCGGCTCGGGCTCAGGTTCGTCGAATCAGTCGAATTCGTCGCAGTCGAATCTCGCGCCCGGCGCTTCGCCGAGCGCTTCGGCAAGCGCGTCGGCCAGTCCTTCGGCAAGCGCCTCGGCGACTGCATCGCCCAGTGCGTCGAGTGCATCGCCTGCCGCGCCGGCTTCGCCGTCGGCCAGCGCCACGCCGTCGACCGCGCAACCGTCCGGGTCGCCGCAGCCCTACATCGTCGTCGCCGGCGATTCGCTGTGGGTCATCGCCGACCAGCATCGCCAGTCGCTGCTCGACGCCGCGCACGTGTCGCGCGCCGATCAGCAGGCGATGACGCGCGGCGAACAGGATACGCGCGCGTTCAACGAGATCCTGCAGCTCAATCCGTCGGTTTCACGCGATCCGAACCGTCTGTCGGTCGGCACGCCGTTGATCGTGGGCTGATATCGGCGCGCGGGCCGCGTGGCGCCGCGCGCACCGGTTGCGGGCGGCATGCCGCATCACGCCGCCCGCTGATGTTCCAGCCACGCCTGGAACATCAGCACCGTCCACAGCTGGTGCTGCCAGTTCATCCGGCCCGTCTGGTGCTGGCGCCACAGCCGCTCCACCGCCGCCGCATCGAAGAAGCCCTCTTCGCGCAGGCGCGACGGCCGCAGTAGCGCGTCGGCCCAGTCGCGCAGCGCGCCGCGCAGCCAGTGATCGACGGGCGCGCAGAAGCCCTGCTTCGGCCGGTCGATCAGCGCGGACGGCACGTACCGGTCGAGCAGCCGGCGCAGCAGCGCCTTCGACTGCCCTTCCGGCAAGCGCACCGACGCCGGCACGCGCCACGCGAATTCGACGACGTGATGATCGAGGAACGGCATGCGCGTCTCGAGGCTCACGGCCATCGCCGCGCGATCGACCTTCGCGAGAATGTCGGTCGGCAGGTACGTGAGCGTGTCGATCGCCATCGCCTGCTCGGCAAAGCTCAGGTGCGCGGGCCACGCGGACACCGTGTCGAGCGGCGTCGGCGGCTCCTGCCCCGACAGCGCGAGGCGCTCCGGATGATGCACCGACGACATCAGCAGCCGGTACAGCCCGATGCGGCTCTCGGCCGTCATCACATGGCCGAGCTTGTGCAGGCGATCGCCGATACGCGACGCGGATTCGCGCGCTTCCACACCGCCGCCGAACGCACCCTGCGCGACGGCCGCGAGCTGGTCCGCGTGATCGGGCCGCAACGCGTGCAGCGCGGCGGCGATCCGCGCACGCACCGCCGCCGGCACGCGATGCAGCTTGCGCCACAGGCGCGGCGTCAGGAAGTAGCGCGTATAGCCGCCGAACAATTCGTCGCCGCCGTCGCCGGACAGGCTCACCTTCACGTGCCGGCGCGTCAGTTCGGAGACGAGAAAGGTCGGGATCTGCGATGCATCGGAGAACGGCTCGTCATAGATCGACGGCAGCTTCGGCACGACGCCGAGCGCATGGTCGGCCGTCACGTAAAGCTCGGTATGGCGCGTGCCGAGATGGCGCGCGACGGCCTTCGCGTAACCGGCTTCGTCGTAGCCGGCCTCGTGAAAGCCGATCGTAAACGTGTCGACCGGCGTCGCCGATTGCGCCTGCATCAGCGCGACGATCGCCGACGAATCGATGCCGCCCGACAGGAACGCGCCGAGCGGCACGTCGGCCTCCATCTGCCGCGCGACGGCCTGGCGCAGGATCGTGTCGAGCTGGCCGACGGCTTCGTCGGCGCTGCCCTCGAACGGCTGCGCGCGGCCCGCCTCGATCGCCTGTTCGAGCGTCCAGTACGCGCGCAGGCGCGGCGTGTCGCGCGCATGTTCGAACTGGATGTACGTGCCGGGCGGCAGCTTGCGGATGCCGCGATAGATCGTGTAGGGCGCGGGCACGCTCGACTGGCGCAGGTACAGGCACAGCGCGTCGCGATCGACCGTGCCGTCGAAGCCCGGGTAGCCGCGCAACGCCTTCAGCTCGGACGCGAACACGAGCGCGTCGCCGATCCGCCCGTAGTAGAGCGGCTTCTCGCCGATCCGGTCGCGCGCGAGCGTCAGCACTCGCGACGCGCGATTCCACAGCGCGAACGCGAACATGCCGGTCGCGCGGCGCAACGTGGCCTCGACGCCCCACGCGACGATCGCCGCGATCAGCACCTCGCTGTCGGAGTGACCGCGCCACGCCGGTGCACGCCCTGCGCGCTCGAGCTCCGCGCGCAGTTCGCGATGGTTGTAGATTTCGCCGTTGAAGACGAGGACGTAGCGACCGCACGCGGAAGCCATCGGCTGCCGGCCGTGCACCGACAGGTCGACGATCGCGAGCCGCCGGTGGCCGAGCGCGATGCCGGCATCCGGGTCGACCCAGATGCCCTGCCCGTCCGGCCCGCGATGCGCGAGGCTCGCCGTCATTCGCGCGAGCGTGCCGCGCGCTGTCTCCTCATCGAAGGCGACGCTATTCAGAAAGCCGTCGATTCCGCACATTGATTTGTCTGCCCCTGTTGACCTGGTCCGTCACGGGTGGCGCAACCTCGCGGCCCGCCGTCGGGCGTGACGGTCGAGCCATATTACGAAGAAATAAATCAGCAATAATTCACCAGTGAATGTCGGCGACATCCGGAAAAAAATGGACGTCAAGCGCCGTATGCCGATGCTCGAGCGATGGGGTCATATCGAATCCGGCCGGATCGCCGGCAAGCATTGCCGACAAAAAAGGGGCTTGATGTAATGCGACGCCCCCCACGCCGCCGTCAAGCGGCGCCGGTCGCCCATTTCAGCAACTGCGCGACCGCGCGGAAATGCTGCGGCTGGATCGTGCCGTTCTCGGGCGTCGTCTCGTACAGCGCCTGCGCGAGCCCGACGTTGGCGAGCGTCGGGCGCAGCGCGTCGCGGGCCAGCCGCACGATCCGCTCGGCCGCGTCGCCCTCGCCGCGTGCGAGCACCCACGGCAGCGAGCCCATCCCGCCGTAGTAGAGCGCGACCGCGACGCGCGGCGAATAGACGACCACCGACGCATAGCCGATCCGGTCGGGCAGCGACGCGAACTGCGCTTCGCGCGCGAGCTGGCGGCGCTTCGCCTGGATGTGCGGATCGCCTTCGTCCTCCTTGTGCTCGCGCCGCACTTCGTCGATCGACATCTTCATCTTCTGATTGAACTCGTGCCGCTGGTGCACGATGTCGATCAGCGCCATCACGATGTAGATCAGCGCGGCCCAGCCGAACAGCAGCATCAGCAGCTTCACGATCAGCGCGAGGATCGAGGCCGGTCGCGTGAAACCCGACTGCACCGACGGATCGAGCGACTCGACGATCACCCAGCCGAGCGTCGCGACGAGCAGCGCGGTCTTCAGCAGCATCTTCGCGAGATTGACGAGGTTGCGCAGCGACCACAGGTTCTTCATCCCCTCGGCCGGGTTGAGCCGCGACAACTGCGGCACGAGGCGGCTCCACGCCATCACGCCGCCCACCTGCACGAAGCCCGCGAGCAGCCCCGCCAGCAGGCCGGCCGCGACGATCTGCGCGGACAGCGTCGCCCAGTCGCGCGCGGCGCCGTCGATCAGCGCCGCGAGCCGCGCGGCAGGATCGGCCGCGCCGACCGCGTCGAACACGAGCCGGAACAGCGCCTGCACGCGCGCGAACAGCGAGCCGATGCCCACCGCGAGCGCCACGCACACGCCGACGAAGAACGCGGACGACACCGTTTCCGCGCTCTTCGGCACGTCGCCTTTCTCGCGCGCCTCGCGCAGGCGCTTCGCGGTCGGCTTCTGGTCCTTTTCGGCCATCCCGGCTCCGGCGCGCTCAGCCGCCGCCGTGCGCGGCGAACAGCGCGCGCAGCAACGCCATCAGCCCGCTGTCGGGGCTCAGCAGCGAATGCAGCGACGCGTACACCACCGGCAGGAACAGGATCATCATCAGCACCGCGAGCGCGCTCTTCAGCGGCTGCGAGAACACGAAGATGTTGAGCTGCGGCACCGCGCGCCCGACCAGGCCGATGCCCAGCTCGACGAGCACCAGCACGATCGTGACCGGCGCCGCGAGCTTCACCATCCATTCGAAGATCGTATCGGTCTGCCGCACGATGAAGGTTTGCAGCATCGACGAGAAGTCGGGGCCGAGCGAGCCGATCGGCCACCATGCGTACGACTGCGCAAACAGTTGCACGAGCACCTGCAACCCGCCCGCCGTGACGAACAGCGCGATCGCGACGAAATTCAGGAATCCGGAAGTCGGGCCGCCCTCGTGGCCACCCATCGGATCGAAGAACGCGGCGCTGCCGCTGCCGGTCTGGAAGTCGATCAGGTAGCCGACGCCCTGGATCGCGAACAGCACCGCGCTGAACGCGCCCGCGAGCAGCATGCCGACCATCGCCTCCTTCGCGACCAGCAGGCACCACATCAGGAACGGCAGCGCGGCGACCTGCGCGGCATCGATCGTCGGCGCGACGAACGCGGCAATCACGACCGCGATCCCGTTGCGCACGAGGCCCGTGATGATCTGCTCGTTGAATACCGGCACGACGAACATGATCGGCAGCAGGCGCGGCATCACGTAGAGCAGCGGCCGCAGCATGCCGGCGACGTCGTTGAAACCCGCGGCCTGGTCTAGCATCGGCGCTCCGCGGCGGCGGGCGGGGCGGGATCGTCGGGCGCGACGGATGCGGCGGTTTCAGCGTCGGTTTCAGCGGCGATGTCGGCGTCCGTTTCCGCTTCGGTCATCGCCGCATCGAACGCGGCTGCGGCCTCCGGCGGCGTGGACGCATGACCGGCCGCGGCGTCGCCCGCACCGGCCACCCAGGTGCCGCCCGTCGCGAAGCGCCGTACCGCATAGCCGTCCGCGACTTCGTCGGCGTCGCGCTCGACCCGCGCGGCGCGCGCATGCAGCGCCTTCTCGCCGGCCTTCTCCAGCTTGTCCTCGGCGGCCTTCGCCTTGCGCGCGGCGCGCTGCAGGTCGGCGAGCGTCGCCTCGTGGCCGCGATGCACGTGCTCGGCCTCGCTCACCGACGCGTTCGCGGTGCCGATATGCCGGTCGAACGTGCGCGTATCGGCCGCCGCGTTCTGCAACGCGCGGGCCTCGCGCACGTCGTCGGCGAGCCGCGTCTGGATCGCGGCCTTCGCGGCGACCTGCTGCGCGAGCTGCGCCTGCGCGGCCGCAAGCGCGCGGCGGCTCTGCGCGGCGATGCCCTGCTGGCGCGCGGCCGCGACTCGGGCGATCTGGCTGCGCATCTCGCGTACGCGCTTCAGGCGGGCGAGGGTCGCGAGCACGAGGCGATCGTCGGCTTCAGACATGATCGTTCGCCAGCTTCGTCAGCTTTGCGAGCAGCGCGTCGAAGCGCACGTCCTCGTCCGACGCCTGCGCGCAGAACGCGCCGATCGCGTCGCGCGCGCGCAGCGCGAGATCGCCGAGCCGGTCGCTGCCTTCGCGATACTCGCCGATCTGCACCAGCAGCTCGATCTCCTGGTACTTCGCGATCAGCTCGCGCACGCGCGCGGCCGCATGCTGGTGCGCGCGACTCGCGACGAGCGGCATCACGCGCGACAGGCTCGCGAGCACGTCGATCGCCGGATAGCGGTTCGCGAGCGCGATCTTGCGCGACAGCACGATGTGGCCGTCGAGGATCGAACGCACCTCCTCGGCGATCGGGTCCGATTCCTCGTCGCCTTCGACGAGCACCGTGTAGAGCGCGGTGATCGACCCGCGCGCGCCTTGCCCCGCGCGTTCGAGTAGCCGCGGCAGCACCGCGAACGTCGACGGCGGGAAGCTGCGCCGCGTCGGCGGCTCGCCGCTCGCGAGGCCGACTTCGCGCTGCGCGCGGGCAAAGCGCGTCAGCGAATCGACCAGCAGCAGCACGCGCTTGCCCGCATCGCGGAAGTGCTCGGCGATCGCGGTCGCGACCAGCGCGGATTTCACGCGCTCCATCGCGGGGCGATCGGACGTCGACACGACGACGATCGAACGCGCGCGCACCTCGGGCGACAGGCTGTGCTCGATGAATTCGCGCACCTCGCGGCCGCGTTCGCCGACCAGCGCGATCACGTTCACGTCGGCCTGCGCGCCGCGCGCGATCATCCCGAGCAGCGTGCTCTTGCCGACGCCCGACGGCGCGAAGATGCCGACGCGCTGCCCGATGCCGAGCGTCATCAGCCCGTCGATCACCCGCACGCCGGTCGGAAACGGCGTGTCGATCATCTTGCGCGCGAGCGGGTTCGGCGGGTCCTGCTGCGTCGAGACCCACGCGGCGCCGGTCACCGGCCCGAGATCGTCGAGCGGCCGGCCGAGCCCGTCGAGCACGCGGCCGAACAGCGCCTCGCCCACCGGAAAGACGTGCTCGCGTCCGGACGGCACGACGGTGGTTTCCGGCGACAGCCCGGCCACGTCGCCGAGCGGCGTGAGCAGCGTCGTCTGCCGCGAGAAGCCGACCACTTCGGCCAGCAGCGTCGGCTGGTTCGGCGTGCGCAGCTCGCAGATCTCGCCGAGCCGCGCGCGGATGCCCGTCGCGTTCAATATCTGCCCGACCGCGTGGTTGACGCGGCCCTGCACCGACACCGGTGAGAAGAACGCGAGCCCCGCGTCGAGTTCGCCGACCAGGCGGCCGCGATCGAACGGCGCGCCGTCGTCGTCGCCGAACGGTGGCGGATCGTCGAGCGGCGCGTTCATCGCGCGGCGCCCTTCAGCGCGTCGCGGCGAATCGCCTGGCGCAACGCGTCGATCTGCAGATCGAGGCTCGCGTCGATGCGCCCGGACGGCGTCTCGACCGTGCACGCATGGCGTTCGAGCTGCGCGTCCTCGACGATGCGGATCTTCTGCCGGTTCGACTGCCCCGCGAACGCGCCGTCGAGCGCGTCGCGCATCTCGTCCTTGCGGCCGGGCGCGATGCGCACGATCAGGAACGCCTCGTCACGTACGAGCGGCGCGATCCGCGCGAGCGCGGCCTCGTACAGCTTCTGCGAGCTCATCTCGCCGACGATCGCGCGCACGGCCTTCACGACGATATCGGCCATCGCGTCCTTCATCGTCTCCATCGTGCGCGTGGCGGCCAGCGCCTGCGTGTACGCCTGCGCGGCCTGCTCGCGCTGCGCGCGGCGCATGCCTTCGTCGTAGCCGGCCGCCTGACGCTTGTCGAATTCGCGCTGCGCGTCGGCGACGATGCGCGCCGCCTCTTCATGCGCGGTCGCGATCACAGCGGACGCGTCGAGCAGCGCCGCGTATTCGCGCTCCTTGAGCACCTTGCGTTCCGACAGTAGCTGCAGGTTGTCGCTCGTGATCAGAAAAGCCAGTCCCATGACGCAAGCCTCTCGGGAATCAGAAACAGGAACATCAGTTCGCCGAACTGGTCGCGCTGCGCGCGGTTCAGCCAGTACGGCGCCTCATCGTCGATCGCGCGGTTGAATTTCAGGCGCACGCGCCGCGCGACCGCGTCGCCGGCCACGCCGATGAAATCCGCGAGCAGCCGGCCGCCGCGCGCCCGGATCACGACCGGCAGCGCGGCGGGATCGGCGCGCCACGGTTCCAGCGTTTCCGCGAGCGCACCGAATTCCGGCGCGCGTTCGAGCGCGAGTTCGAGCGCATCGCCGCCGAGCCGCGCCGCGACTTCCGCGCGGATGCGCCGCCCGGCCAGCGCGTCGCGCAGCCATGCGCGATGCAGCAGCAGCCCCGCATACGCGGCCAGTTGTTCGAGCGCCGCGCCCGGCAGCAGCGCGAGTCGCGCACACGGGTTCGCGACGTCGAAGTCGTACCGGTCGGCCACGCCGTTCAGGTCTAGCAGGTGCCGCGCGAGCAGCTTGCGGCCGGCCGCGCCGAACGTGTCCGGCGAACGGTAGCGCGCAGGCCAGTCGGCCGGCACGCGTGTCACATGCAGATAGCGGTCGGGCCGCAGGTTGAAGTCGCAGACGAGCGCATGAAACGCGGCAGCGCGCGCGGCAGGCGGCGGCGCAAGCGGGTGCAGCCACGGCAGCGTCGCCGCCTCGGCCGCGACGCTCGCCTCGCCCGGCGGCAGCGCGTGCGGCTCGCTCATGCGCCGTCGCGCGCGCCGTCCGGCGTACGCAGTCCGCCGCTGGCCTGCTGCGCGGCCGCACCACCCGCCCCGCTCGCACCGCGCGGCGCACCGAGCAGGCCCGCAAGCCGCGCGCCGAACATCCCGCGCCGCGCGGCCGACAGCGCGATCACCGCACAGGTCAGCAGGATCAGCGCGAACACGAGCCAGCCGAGCGGCGAGCGCAGCCGCAGGATGTCCGACACCGCGCTGCCGATCCCGTCCACGCGCGTCGCGCGCGCGGCGGCCGGCTGCAGGAACAGCGACACGTTGTCGTACTGCAGCCCCTCGATGCTGTGCGCGACGAGATCCTTGACCATCGGCGCCATCGCGCGCAGGTCGACGCCCGGCCGGTAGCGGATGTACACCGCGGCCGACGACGGCTTGATCTTGTCCGCGAGCGGATCGTTCTCCGGAATCACGACCTGCACGCGCGCGACCACCACGCCCTCGATGTCCTGCAGCGTGCGCGACAGATCCTGCGATACGCCGTACAGGTAGCGCACGCGCTCCTCGGCCGGCGTCGATACGAGGCCCTGCTTCTGGAACAGCTCGCCGAGGCTCGCATAGCTCGGCTTCGGCAGCCCGTTCGCCTGCAGCACCGTGAGCGCCGCCTGCATGTCGCCGTCCGCGACGCTCACGAGCCATGCGTTGCGGTCCGACGTGTCGCGCGCATCGTTGTCCTTCGACGCGCTGATGCCCGCGTCGCCGAGCACCGCGACCATCTGGTTCGCGTCGCGCTCCGACAGGCCCGAGTACAACTCCTTCTGGCACCCGGCCAACAGCACGAGCAGCCCCGCGAGCAGCGCGCGCGCCGCCCGGCTGCGCCACGCATGCATGCGCGGCGTCGAATCGATCGTCGTCATCGTTTGTCCGCTTCAGGGCGCGTGAGGCCGCATCCGCCGGCCAGCACGCGCGCTTTCACTCCTGCGTCTTCAGCACCGTATGCGTGAAGCCGTTCGCCGCCTGTGCAACCGACAGGCTCAACTGGTATTCCGAAATCGTGGTGGTTGCCGTCCACTGGAAATCCATCGCCTTCACCATCGTCATCAGCGGGTCGCTGCGGCTGTCCGCCATCGACGTCAGCATCTCGCTGCGATGCTTGTCGATGTTCGCGTACCGCGAATCGAGATCGTTGCCGTACGTGCGCAACCGCTCGACGAGCGACGACTGGTTCGCCTGCGCGGGCGTCATCTGCACGGCCGGCGCCGCATCCGCCGGCGCGCGCGACATCGCGACACCGGACGAAGACGACGGGGCGGCCGGCGACGCGCCCGGCTGCATCAGCGCATCGAACTGGCGCACCTGCGCCGGGTCGGACGCCGTGCCCGCTTGCTGCACGGCACTCGCGAGCGCAGCCGCGCCCGGCGGCGCCGCGCCTACGCCTGTTACCGACATGATCGTGTCCTCCTTGACCGGCAGGGCCGGAAACGGGCCGGCCGGCACGCGCACACGCGATGCCGAGCGCCCGTCACGGGCGGCCCCGGCATGCGACGTCGCGCGGCACGGCCGGCGACCGGCGTCACGCGCGGCCGGCGGAACTCAGGTGTTGCGCAACCTGGGCGTTCGCCGTCCCTTCCTGCGCGGTCACTGCGTTGCTGGTTTCGAACGTCGCAGTCGATTGCTGAACCTGGAAGTTGATCTTGGTCAGTTCGAGCTGCGTCTTGGTCAGGTCGTCGGCCTGCTTCTGCACGTCGCCCGTGTTCGTCACACCACCTGCTGCCGAGGTACCCATGCTTCGCTCCTTTACGTGAACAACACACTCCATCTTCCGGCGGCGGCCCCATGCCCCGCCGGCGACGTGACGCGCCGCATGCGCGCGGCGTGTCGCGTAATGCGCGCATCGCACGACGCGATGCGCTGATCCTGTCGCGACCCTAGTGCGTCGCGCCCTTCGACGCGCCGGCCGCCGCGACGGCCGGCGTCGTCGGCTCGCCCGGCAACAGCGTCGGCCCCGGCACCGGCTGCGCGACGCCCGCCGCCGCGCCGCTTGCGAGCGGCGCCACGGGCGCCGTCGGCGCCTGCTCGGGCGCACGCGCCGACGAGCCGCCGAGCGGCATCGTGATGCGCTGGCCGTTGCGCTCGAACACCACTTCGTCCGGGCCGATCGACACGACGCTCGCGCCCTCCTTCAGCCGCGCGCCTTCGAAATAGCGGCTGCCGTCGACCGTCTCGATGTAGCGTTGATCGCCGTCGCCGGCGAACACGGTCGTGATCTCCGGAATGCCCGCCGTGCCGCCGAGCGTCGTCGCCGTGCGCGGCGCCGCCGCATCGGCATCGCGCACGTGATCGACCACCTCGAGCGCCGGGCGCGCGTCCTTCATGTAGTTGCGGATGCGCGGCTCGATCTGCGCGCGCGCGGCCGTGCCCGTCAGCTCGATCCGGCCGCGGCCGAGATACGTGACCGTCAGTGCCGTGTCGCTGAAATAGGTCTGCGCGGTCGCGACCAGATCGCTGACCACGTAGAGGTTGCCGAGCGCCGCGTTGTCGACGCCCGCGACGATCTGCGCGACCCGCTCGCGCGCGGCCGGGTCGCTCACGTAGCCCGACACGATCACGCCGTCGTCGCGCGGCGCGACCGCCAGCTCCGGATACGCGTGCAGCAGTTGCTGCAGCCGGTGCGTGCGCGCGAGCACCGATTCGTGCTGCCACGGCAGCCGCCCCGACCATGCGATGAATCCGTAGCCGAGCGCGCCGAGCAGCACGCCGATCCACAGCGCGACCAGCGCGATCACGAGCCGCCGGCTGCCCAGCCGCCGCAGCCCGCCCGTGAGCCAGCCGAGCCATGCCGCTTCACGCGCGGCGTCCGGCGCATCGGTTTCGTCGGGCACCGCGACGCTCGCCTGCGCATGCCGCGCGATGCCGAGCCGGATCGAGCCGACCGTCACGACGTCGTTCGGCGTCAGCGAGCGGCGGCCGCTGCCGAGCGGCTCGTCGTTGAACAGCACCGGCGCGCCGGTGTCGCCGCCGTGGTTCTGCACCGTCACCGCAAGCGCGCCGACCTGCAGGCACACCTGTTTCGCGCCGATCTCTCGATCGGGCAGGATCACTTCGCAGTCGGCCGCCGTGCCGACCCAGTTCGCGCCGCGCGCGAGCGACATCGTGCGGCCGTACATCGGCCCGCTCAGGAAGCACAGGTTCCATGGCGACGCGAGCGCGGCCGCACCGGCCCCCGCGCTTCCCGCGCCGCCGGGCAATGCGCCGTCGCCGTGCGGATCAATGATGCTCGTCGACATGGGTGGGTGCTCCTGCGGTCGTCGCCACCGGCTGCGACGCCGCATCCTTGGGTGGCGCCGGCAACGCGGGCGGACCGAACTTCGTGCCGGGCAGCGGCTTCGGCGTCAGCGGCACCGCGACGTCGTTGTCGGGCGGCCGATACATCGACATCCCTTCCTGGCTCGCCGGCCCATCGACGCCCGGGTTCACGGGCGAGCCGTCCGGCGCGTACATCGACGCGTTCGTCACGACCCGCGGCGTCAGCAGGTAGAACCGCTCCATGTGGTTGCCCGACTTGTCGGTGTACTTGAACAGGTTGCCGATCAGCGGGATGTCGGACAGCCAGGGCACGCCGCTCTTGTTCAGCTTCACCTCGTCGTCGTTGAAACCGGCGATCAGGAGGCTCTTGCCTTCGTCGATCATCGTCTTGGTGACGATGTTGCGCTGCTGAATCACCGGCACGTTCGACACGGCCTGCCCCGGCACGATGTTGCCGTCCTGGATGTCGATCGACATCATCACGCTCTGCGGGTTGCCCGACACCGCCGCCGCGTTGCGGATCGCCTCGTCGACGATCATCGGCGTCACCTTGATGCTCGTGCCGGTCGTCACGCTGTACAGCGACGAATCCTGATAGCCGGGCACCTGCACGTAGAACTGCGTGAGGTTCTCGAGGATCGCCTCGGTGTTGTCGAGCGCGAGCACCTTCGGCTTCGATCGCAGTTGCGCCTGGCCTTTCTGCGCGAGCGCGTTCACGCGCGTGAGCAGGTAGTTGCGCAGCGACCCGCCGATCGATGCGGTCAGCGCGATGCCGGTCGGCATGAAGGTGCCCGTCTGCCCGGTTTCCGACGTGCCGATGCCGAACGTCAGCGGCGGGTTGCCGACGCCGTTGTATTGGGTGTTGCCGTTCAGCGCGTTCTGGCCGTTGCCGATCTGCACGTCGCCGTGCGTCGTGTGCAGGCGCCAGTCGATCCCGAGGCTGTCGAGCGAATCCTCGTTGATGTCGATGATCGTCACGTTGATCTCGACGATGCGCGGCCGCTCGTCGAGCTGGTTGATCAGCGACTGGTAGCGGTACATGTTCTCCGGCAGGTCGCGCACGATCACCGCGTTGATCGCCGGATCGGCGACGATCTGCGGCAGCGTGTCGCCGCCGCCGTTGTTCGAGAACGGCGAGAAGCCGCCGCCCATGCCGCTGTCCGCCCCGCCATAACCGCCCTGCCGCGGGCCGCCGGAAATGTCGGGAAAGTCGAGCCGCGGCACCGCGATCGTCAGCCCCGAGCCGAGCTTCACCTGGCGCGCGGCCTGCCCGAGCGGCGTGCTCGACGGCGCCGCGGTCGTGCCGCCGCCCTTGCCGAACAGCCGGCGCAGGATCGTCGCGACGCCCGGCACCGTCACTTCCTTGCCCGAGCGGTTGATCGTGAAGTCCGACGCCCAGCCGTATTTCAGCCGGAACGCGCGGATGTCCGCGTGCGCGCCGTTCGCCGACGGATCGCCGACCGAGCCGACCGCCTGCCGCACGAGCTCGACATAGCGGCGCGGGCCGGCCACGTACACGCTGTTCGCGCGGTCGTTGATCACCAGCGTGTAGCGCTTGTCCGGAATCTGCATCGCCTGCAGCGCGCGGCCGATTTCGCCGGACGCATTCGGCGGGATCGGAATCATCTGCGTCTGCGACTGGTCGGCCGGATCGACGTACAGGAACGAGCCGTCGTAGTACCACGTGAGCCCGTAGGTGGAACAGATCGTGTCGAGCGTCTGCTGCGGCGTGCCGGAGAAGCGGCCGCTGATCACGCCGTCGACCTTCGGGTCGACCACTGCCGTCACGCCCTGCGACGACGCGAGCTCGCGGATGAAGTCGCCGATCTTCTTGCCGTTCGCGACGATCGTGAACGGCTTGTTGCGCCAGCGCAGGTCCGCGGCGCGCGCATGCTGCGCGGGCGCCATGCACAGCGACGCCGTGAGCAGCGCGGTCGCGCACACGGCAAGCGCGACCCGTTGCAGGCTGCGCGGTTGAAACCGGATCGAGGCGACGCGTCGACGCATCAAAGAACTCCTGTGGAAGAAACGAACATGCGTTCCAGCGCCTGCTGCGCGAAGCGCAGCACTTCGCCGCCGAGCCAGCCGGACAGCAGCACGAGCGCGACCATCACGGCGATCAGCCGCACCGCGATGCCGATGTTGGCGTCCTGCACCTGCGTGACGGCCTGCAGGATCGCGACGACGAGGCCCGTGACGGTGGCGATCAGCACGATCGGCAGCGACAGCAGCAGCACGAGCATCAGCGCCTGGCGCGTCAGGTCGAGGATCGTCGAGCTCGTCATTGCACGGCTCCCGGCGCGCGCACATCGGCGCCCGCGCCGACCGTGCCGTCGTCCGGCGGGTTCTTCACCCAGCCGACCGTATGCAACTGCACGTCCTCCTCGACTTCCTGGTACGACAGCACCGCGAGTTCGGGCAGCACCGGCTGCAGGATCGTCTTCACGTAGCGGCGCGCGCCGAGCGCGACCATCACCGCGAGCCGCGCGCCACCGTGCGCGCCACCCTGCGCGTTGCCGTGGCCGCCGGGGCCGGCCGCCTGCGCGGCCTGCACGATCGCGCGCACCTGTTCGCCGATGTCCTGCTTGACCGCGCTCGACAGCGCGAGGAAATTGCCCTGCTTCGTGCGCATCACCGCGCTCTCGATTCGCTCCTGCAGGTTCTGCTCGAACAGCACGACCCGCAGCTGGCGCGCCGTGCCCGCATGGCGGTCGGTGATCATCCGGCGCAGGTCGACGCGCACGAGCTCGACCAGCGCGATCACGTCGTCGGGTTCGTTCGGCGCCCACGTGATCAGGCTTTCGAAGATCACGCGCAGGTTGCGGATCGGCACCTGTTCGGCGAGCAGCCGGCGCAGCACTTCGGTCACGCGCTGCAGCGGCACGAGCCGCGTCAGTTCGCCCACCAGCTCCGGATGATCGCGGCGCACCAGATGCACGAGCGCCTGCGTCTCCTGGATGCCGAGCAGCTCGTCCGCATGCTGGCGCACGATCTGCTCGACGTGCGCGGCCAGCGCGCTCTCGCTCGACAGCCACTTGCCGTCCGGCGCCGCGCCGTCGGGCTTGATCCACAGCGCGGTCGCGAACGGACCGAACGCCTCGGCCGGCTGGCGCTCGGCGCGCTCCGGCAGCGGCGCGACGCCGTCCCACAGCAGCCAGCCCGGCTTCAGCGCGCCGTGCGCGACGAGCACGTCCTGCAGATAGATCCGGTACGTACCGGCCGGCGCGCCCTCGTCGTCGTTCAGCGTGATGCGCGGGAATACCGTGCCGATGTCCGCGTCGACACGCGCCTTCGCGCTCGACAGCGCCGCCTGCAGTTGCGCGAGGTTCAGGCCCGTGCGCAGGTCGTCGGACAGCGACACCGCGATCAGCGACGTGACGCCCGCCGCATGCGATACCTTCGCGGGCTGGCCGTCGTCGGCCGCGCCGACACGCCCCGCGACATGAATCAGGTTGAAGCTCGGCGCGGACGTCTTGCGCTTCAGTTGCGAGAACGCGAAGGCGCCGAGGCCGAGCGCGATCAGCGCGAACGACCATTTCGGAAAACCGGGCACGACGAGAAAACCGCTCAGCACGAACGCCGCGATCAGCAGCGCGCGCGGGTGTGCGCCCAGTTGCTCGCCGAGCTGTTCGCCGAGCTGGCGCTGCCGTGCATCCCGGGTCGCGACGCGCGTGGTCACGATGCCGGCCGCGATCGATACCAGCAGCGACGGAATCTGCGACGCCATCCCGTCGCCGACCGTCAGGATCGCGTAACGCTGCAGCGCCTCGCCGATGTCCATCCCGTGCATCAGCGTGCCGACCGCGATCCCCGCGACGATGTTGATGAACGCGATCACGAGGCCCGCGATCGCGTCGCCCTTCACGAACTTCATCGCGCCGTCCATCGCGCCGTGCATCTGCGATTCCTGCTCGAGCTTCTCGCGCCGCTCGCGCGCCTCGTCGGCGCTGATGATGCCGGCGCGCAAGTCGGCGTCGATGCTCATCTGCTTGCCCGGCATCGCGTCGAGCGAGAAGCGCGCGCCGACTTCGGCCACCCGCTCCGACCCTTTCGCGATCACGATGAACTGCACGACCGCGATCACGAGGAACACCACGCCGCCCACCACCACGTTGTTGCCGACCACCAGCCGCCCGAACGCGTCGATCACGTGGCCGGCGTTCGCATGCAGCAGGATCAGCTTGCACGACGCGATGTTCAGCGCGAGCCGGAACAGCGTCGTGAACAGCAGCAGCGCGGGAAACGACGAGAAGCTGACCGCCGACGGCACGTAGGTCGACACCGTCAGCAGCACGACGCTCGCCGCGAGATTCAGCGAGATCATCCCGTCGAGCGCGGCCTGCGGCAGCGGCAGGATGAACAGCGCGACGACCGCGACGATGAAGGCCGCGAGAAACAGGTCGGCGCGCGGCGACGCGCCCCCGAGGCGCCGTCCGGACACGCCGCGGCCGGCGGAAAACAACCGCTGCCAGTCGCGGGGGAGCGCCTTCGGTTCAGCCATCGTGCCGTCGTCCTGTCGTTATCGCCGGCTGGCACGGGCAAGCCTGCCCCATGCCGCGCGGACCGTTGAATGGGACGAGTGTAGCGACGGGAAACCGCGGAAAAAGAGGCGCGCCTCGTAGCGTGAAAGCGCGTTTTCCTCAGACGATCGAATCGGACTACGAAACCCGGCGGCACGTTCGGGCACGCGCCACCGGAACCGCTTCCATCGCGCGCCGGCGCGCCGGCGCGCGCCTGCGGCAGACGTCAGCTCAGGACGGCAGCCGCCGCGCGGCGAGGTACGCGAGCTGCGCGCGGTTCTGTACGTTGAAGAGTTTTTCGAGCGAGCGGATGTGGTGCCCGACCTTGTGCAGCGACGTGCGCAGCGCGCTCGCGATCTCCTGGTCGGACAGCCCGTGCACGAGCCGGTCGAGCACTTCCTGCTGCTCGTCGCCGAGCGCGAAGCCGCGCATGCGCGCGACCCGCGCCTCGAGGAACGGCAGCGCGACGCGATGCACGGCAAGACTGACCGACAGCGCCCCGCCGATCACGCGATCGTCGATCCATTCGGTGCCGTGCGTTTCCGACGTCAGGTTCACCGCGACGCGCAGGTCGAGCCGCGGCGCCGACAGGCTGAAGATCACGCCGCTGTTCATTGCGTGCGCACGCAAGTGGCCGGCCAGCGCCAGCACCTTGCGGTCGCCGCTGCCCTGCGCGGCCGCCTCGATCTCGTCGAGCCGCCATGCGACCGGAAAGCCGCTCTGCCGCACCTGCGCGAAACGCGGGTCGCTGTCGTACAGCATTCCTTCGATGAACGGCTGCATGAACGTCGCCGGCGCGAGGTCGCGCAGCAGATGCGCACGCAGAATGCGCCGCCCGATCATTTCGTAGGCGCCGTAACCGAGCGTACTGAATCCGATTTGCCGCAATCGCGCATGACATTGCGAGAAATCGAATGGCGCAAGGTCGGTTTTACCGGGCGCTATTTGAATACCGGTAAAAAAGTCACGCTCGATTGCGTGATATTCGTTCGAATAAGCGGCGGCGGCCGCTATATCGGCTTGTGAGAACCACTCGACGCGTGGTGCGCCGTCAGCATATGTCATGAGGAGCCCGCCCTTTCCCAATATGTGAAACTGCGCCCCGTCACGATCTGGTCTTTTCTTTATGATTTTCTGGTCGTCGTTATATGCGCACGAACATGAACCTTTCGCCGCGATTAGTATTACGGCATATTACCCACACACCGACATTTTTGTACAATGCCCCCGCGTTTCGTCAGGGATGACGATCGGCGCATATCACAACGATGCTCGGTCGCACCGCCGCGAATGCCGCACACGATACGGCCGCCGCCAGGCGATGCGCGTCGATTCCGAGGGATGGCTCATGTCCGATATTGCATTGCATGAAGAAGCGGTCGCCCCAACCACCTTGCCGCGCGCGTCGCGCGGATTGAACGCATGCGCGGATGCGCTGCGCGAGCGCCCCGTGCAGGTCGTCTGGTGCGACGACGTGAAGCGCGGCGACGACGCGCAGCCGCACGCACCGAAGCTCGGCGTCGCCGATACGCTTGCGCACGCGCAGAGCACGGCCGAGCGCAACCGGATCGTCACGAGCCTGCTGCATCTGACAGGCTTCTCGACCTTCGCGTACTTCGCACTCGAATTCGCGCGCGAGCGCGTCGAAAGCCTCTACCTGCACGAAGCGTTCACGCCGGCCACCTATCGCGGCGACTACGTGCGGCACAACCATCACGACGTCGATCCGCGCACGCTCGGCGCGCGCGTGTGCAACATGCCGATCGTATGGGACCTGCAGCAATTGCGCCGCGAACACCGCGAGCGCGACGACGCGCCGTCCGTGAGCCCGGCCGCGCTCGACGGCTTCCTGCAGACGATGCAGGACGACGGGATGTGCAGCGGCATCATGTATTCGATGGCCGTGCCCGGCACGCGGCTGCACGCGTTCATGAGCTTCACCGCGCCGCGCCGCACGCGCGAATGGATCACGCCGGCGACGATCGAGCAGGCGCTGTCGATCGGGCTGTCGGTCCACAAGTTCGCGTCACCGCAACTGATCTCGACGTCGCGCGAACGCGCGGTGAACGGGCTCACGCCGTTCGAGCAGGAACTGCTGCTCGGCATCGCCGAAGGCGCGTCCGACAAGGAAATCGGCCGGCGCCTCGACACCAGCGCGCACAACGTCGACTACCACCTGCGCAAGCTGCGCAAGCGCTTCGGCGTCGCGAACCGGATTCAGCTCACGTACCTGACGTCGAAGCTCGAGCTCATCTGACGCGCGGGCGGCGGCGCGGCGCAGTTTCGTTTCGCCGATCGCGTAAACGCACATGCCGGCCTCGCGGGCCGGCATGTTTCGGTTGCGGCGCGGCGCCGGGCCGGCGCCGCTTCCTCGCGGACGATCGCCGTTACTTCAGCAGCGTCATCTGCACCACCTTCACGATCACGAGCCCGACCGCGATCACCAGATAGCCGCGCAACACGGCCATCCAGATCCGCGTCGCGAGCGTCATGTTCTGCGGCTCGAGCGTATCGAGCGGCGGCATGCGCCACGTGTCGCGCAGCGAGCGATCGATGCCCGGCTCGACGACGCGCTTGTTGCGGCGAATCAACACCGTCGCCAGATAGCCGGCGATCGCGAGCACGGTGCCGCCCACCAGCACGTCGACGATCGCCTCCCCGCTGATGTCGGGATACATCACCGACGCGGTCAGGATGATCGACAGCAGCACCAGCACCCAGATCACCGCACCCGTAAACACGTTGAGCTTCGTCGAGTTGACCCAGGGCCCGAGCACCTGGCGGTCGTTGCACAGCACGAGCAGGAACACCGTCGCGCTCGGCAGCAGCACGCCGGCCAGCGTCTGCACGGCTTCGGTCAGCAGGCCGAGCGGGCTGCCCGGAATCAGCACGAGCGTGGCCGCGGCCGCGACGATGCCGAAATAGACGAGATAGAAGCCCTTCGCGTCGGTCACGCCGCGATGCAGCGAGTGGCGGATCTTGAACACGTCGCCGATCGCGTACGCGGTCGACAGCGACACGGCCGCCGCGCCGATGATGCACGCGTCGAGCAGCGCGATCGCGAACAGCGTCGCGCTCGTGCGGCCCGCATACTTCTCGAGGCCGGCGATGATGCCGCCCGCGTCGGTGAAGTTGCCGGCTTCCGGATGGCCGCTGAACAACGCCGAGCTGAAGCCGATCATCGCGACCGCGCCCACCAGCACGAACGCGATGCCGATCCACAGGTCGGCCTTTTCATATTTCATGAAGCGCGGCGTGATGCGCTTGTCGATCACGTAGCTCTGCTGGAAGAACAATTGCCATGGCGCGACCGTCGTGCCGACGATCCCGATCACGAGCAGCATCACGTCCGACAGCTTCGCGTGCGCGGGCCAGTTCGGCACGAAGAAGTCGCGCGTCATCTGCGCGGCGGACGGGTGGATCGACACGAGCACCGGCACGAGCAGCAGGCTCAGCACGCACAGGCCGATCGCGAACCGCTCGAAGCGCCGGAAATCGCCGGTACTGACCGCGGCCATCGTCAGCGCGGCGGCCACGCACACGCCGGCCACCTTCGGCAATCCGAAGAAATCCAGCACGAACGTGATGCCGATGAACTCGGTGACGATGGTCAGCGCGTTGAGCAGGAACAGGTCGATCACGCTGAACGCGCCCCAGAACTTGCCGAAGCGTTCGAAGATCAGCCGCGCATGACCGACGCCCGTGACCGCGCCGAGACGCAGCACCATTTCCTGGTTCACGTACAGCACGGGCACCAGCAGCAGCAGCGTCCACAGCAGCGTCGTGCCGTAGTTCTGGCCGGCCTGCGTATAGGTGCCGAACGCGCCGGCATCGTTGTCGCCGACCATCACGATCAGGCCCGGGCCGATGATCGCGAGCAGTGTGCGCAGGCGCGCCCACCACGTGCCGCGTGCGCCGGTATCGTGGTGCGCGATCGTGCCGAGCGCACCGCGGATGTCGCCCAGGTGGGCTTCGTCGAGCACGGCGCCGCGGTCGGCGGCGATCGGTGGAGAAACGTTGGATGGCGTGGACATGATGTATTCCGTACGGCTAAGGGTTATGCGATTCGGTGAGCGTGTGACCTTGGAATGCGCGCGGGGCGGCCGCCCGAAGGCGGGGGCGCGTGCGCATGCCGAGGCGCGCTCGGCGCTTCTTTTCAGTGGATCAACGCTTTCAGTTGGCTCAACAGGCGGGCGAACACCCGCGGACGGGCGTCGAGCGTCAGCATCGCGTCGTAGTGGTGGCGCGATTCCGTGACGTGCGGAAGGTTCGACAGCAGAAGGCCGAAGTTCATGGTCTGGCTCCGTGCGGCGACGGCAGCGTGCCGGCCGCGTGGTGGGCGCGGGGCCAGCCAGGGGCCTGAACGACGTGTCAGGCTAGTCGGCCGGATTGTCCCCGCGACCCGGGTTCGAAAGGGTCTGCGTATGCAACGGGCATAAGGGACAACTGTCACTGTCGTTCATGGCGGCTCCTGTGCGGTGTTCCGGGGAACACGGTTGACCGCCGGCCGGCGTGCGGGCCGGCATTCGCGCGCCGGGGGAACGGATGCGCGAAAGCGGCCGCCTGCCAGGCGGCGGTGAAACCGGGCAACGCATGCGAAAACGCATCACGCTAACCGGCGCGAATCAGGGTGCACGTAGGGAGTTGCTGCGGAAATACTGCTGCGCGCACCGTTTGCCCGGGAGACAAACGGCGGCTTCGATGAGGCGCGGACGTCGGTCGCTCAGGCGGAAATTTCGTTCGAAGATCGACTACTGCAGGCGTCCAAGGCGGCGGCCCCAAGAGTGAAGATGGCGGATTCTATGGACCGCGCGAAAGTGAAGTCAACCCCTCCAAACCCCATTTTTCGAAATAAATTTCCCGCCTGACGCGACTGAAAGATTTGCCCTTGAAATAACGTTCTGAAACCTTTCAGCACCGTCGTCACGCCACCCCGCGCCGATGCGTGCGAGCAACGGTCCGCCACGCTGCCGCACCTGCCTTTTCACGCTCGCCGGGCAGACGTGCGGCGGCTCCGCTCCGCTGCGACGCGCCCACCACACAGCGCATTTTTCGTGCGTTTTTTACTTGCGCCGCAGCAAAAGTCGCGACTACAATCCGCCCCAATTCATCACGGGAGTCCCTCCGTGGACACATGCTCTAGTTGCAGTTCGATGCCGGTCCAGGCCGGCCACGCCATCGCGAGATAGCAGCCAGACGCATGTCTTTCGCCGCTAACTCGCATTCGTCGGGTTAGCGCGCCTCATCCGGGCCGGCCATCGCCGGTTCGTCAGTCGCACGCTCCGTTATGTTCCATCCTCCGATCGCAGGCCGCGTCACGCACCCGCGCTCGATCACGTCGCCCGGCGTTCGCCGGACGGAAGGGAGGCAGCGTCATGTTCTTTCCATCGTTCGCGGTCAGACTCAAGCGCGTCGTGCACGTCGCGTGCGACTGCTCGTCTTCCGGCCGCTCGCCGCTCGCCCGCGCATTCGGCCACTGGCGCGGCGTGGCTCTCGCCCACGTGCCGGCCGCACCCCGCCCGCTCGATTGCGTGCTGATCGCCGCGACGGCGGCCGCGGTCGCGCTTGCCGCGCTGCTGTGCTCGGTCGCGCCCCACGTCGGCTTCGCGCAGGTATGGCGCGTCGGCGGCTGGCTGCCGTAAGTCCTTCTCCGTGCAGGCCGTCTCGCCATGCGGCCCGCATCACGTTCCCGTTTCTTCAGCCTAACTAATCAAACTGCCAACGGAACCCGAATGAAGCAACTCTCTTCCGTCCCGCGCAAGCTTCGCGTCGATGCGCTCGCCGCGCTGCTGCTGTCGCTCGCCGCCGCTTCCGCATTCGCGCAAGCGTCGGCTCCCGCCACCGAACCGGCGGCCGGCAAGAACGATGCCGCCGCCCCCGCCCAACCGGCCGCCGATGCTGCCGCGCCCGCTCCCACCGGCTTGTGGGAACGGTCGAACCTGCTCGGCAACATGGGCGGCCTGCGCGACGTGCTCGACGAACACGGCGTCACGCTGAGCCTGCAGGAAACCAGCGAGTACCTGTACAACACGTCCGGCGGCACAGGGCGCGGCGGTGCGTACCAGGGGCTCACGCAATTCGGTTTCGACGTCGACACCGGCAAGGCGATCGGCCTGCCGGGCGGCACGTTCAACGTGTCGGGGCTGCAGATCCACGGCACCAATCTCACGCAGCGCTACCTGCAGACGCTGCAGACCGCGACCGGCATCGAGGCCAATTCGACCACGCGCCTGTGGGAGCTCTGGTACCAGCAGTCGCTGCTCGACGGCAAGGTCGACGTGAAAGTCGGCCAGCAGAGCGTCGACCAGGAATTCATGGTGAGCCAGAACGCGACAACGTTCATGAACGCGACGTTCGGCTGGCCCGTGCTGCCGTCCACCGATCTGCCGTCCGGCGGCCCTGCGTATCCGCTGTCGTCGCTCGGCGTGCGGCTGCGCGTGAAGCCGGCCGACGCGTGGACCGCGATGGTCGGCGTGTTCGACGGCAACCCGGCCGGCCGCAGCGACGGCGACGCGCAGGTGCTGAACGCGCACGGCACCAATTTCAACCTGCGCAGCGGCGCATTCGTGATCGGCGAAGTGCAGTACGCGCTGAACGCGCCGCCGGCCGACCCGAAGGCCCCGCAGCCGGCCGACCTGCCCGGCACCTACAAGCTCGGCTTCTGGTATCACTCGCAGCACGCGAACGATCCGCGCTACGGCACCGACAGGTTGTCGCTCGCCGATCCGGCCAGCAACGGCACGCCCGCCACGCATCGCGGCAACTACGGGTTCTATGCAGTCGCGGACCAGATGGTGTGGCGGCCGTCCGCCGACAGCCCGCGCTCGGTCGGCGTGTTCGCGCGCGTGATGGGCTCGCCGGGCGACCGCAATCTCGTCGATTTCGCGGCCAACGCGGGCGTGACGCTGAAGGCCCCGTTCGTCGGGCGCGACAACGACGTCGCCGGCATCGCGGTCGGCTACGCGAAGATCGGTTCGCATGCGCGCGGCCTCGACGGCGACACCGGCGCGTACACGACGCCCGGCTATCCGGTGCGCCGCGCGGAGACGGTCATCGAGGCGACCTACCAGTACCAGATCGCGCCGTGGTGGCAGGTGCAGGCCGACCTGCAGCACTTCTTCCGTCCGGGCGGCGGCATCCCGAACCCGAACGCAGCCGGCGCGCGCATCGGCGACGAAACGGTGGTCGGCGTGCGCACGACGATCACGTTCTGATGCCAGCCGCGTAAAGACGCGGGCCGGACGGTCGCTTGCGCGACGGTCCGGCCCATGCGGTGGCTTGCCGTGCGGGCACGCGGCCCGTGGCGCGCCTTACGCGCCGTGCATTATTCGCCGCCCATTACTCGCCGTACAGCCCGAGCAGTTTCAGCGTGACGCCGTTGGTCCAGCCGAAACCGTCCTGCAACGGATATTCCCCGCCTCCACCGCCGCCCGTGCCGGTGCCCTCGACCACGTACTTCTCGACGAGCTTGCCTTCGGTCGCATACACATGCTTCACGTCGGACAGGAAACGCGTGCCGATGTCCTTCGCGAGCGCCGGTTCGCCGTAA